>NZ_CP047176.1:1312956-1969434 GCF_009834225.1 Rathayibacter sp. VKM Ac-2759 | reverse complement strand
AGCGGTGGGCTCTGCCGTGGGCTCTGCCGTGGGGGCGACGGTCGGTGCGGCGGTGGGTGCCGCGGTGGGTGCCGCGGTGACGGTCGGCACGGGGGTCGCGGTGGGCGCGGAGGTGGCCTCACCGGTGGGGAGCTCCGGGGGAGTCGCGACGTCGTCCCAGATGGCCTCGAGGTAGGCCGTGGTGGGCCGGGTGCTCACCGCGTCGAGGTCGGCGGCGGTCATCGAGGCGAGGGCCGCGTCGACGGCGAAGGCGCCCGACCGGGCGACCTTCCCGGGGAGACTCGTCCACGAGTTCGAGACCGTGTCCCACGTCGGCTGGAGGGAGCCGATGAAGGTCGAGTCGGACGCGTCGACGTTGCCGCCGCCCGAGCCCTGGACGGCGCTCAGGCTGCCGGCGCCGTTGAGGGCTCCCTCGTGTCCGGCCCCGCCGGGGAGGAACGGGTAGCGCGCCGCAGTGACGGCGCCGCCGACGATGAACGCCTCCTCGAACGCGACGTGCTTCACGCCTCCGATGATGACGGCGCTGTTGTTCGAGCTGAACACGACGGTGTCCCTGACCGTGACCTGGCCGGTCACGCCGCTGCCCTCGATCTGGAGGCTGTCGGTGTGGGGCCGCGCGGCGTTCACGCCTCCGTACGGCGCGTCGACGTAGTAGGACGGGGCGATGTAGCCGCCCTCGATCAGCACGTCGCTCATCACCTGCGGAGCGAACGACTTGATCTGCGCCGAGTCGCTGCTCTTCAGGCTCGACTCGGGCTCGACGACCTCGATGAGCTCCACGTCGCGCACGGGAACGCCCGACGAGGCGGCGAGGCCGACCCAGTTCTCACTGACCCGCAGCCAGGCGAACGACGCGTGCGTCGCGCCCTTCACATCGATCGAGGCGATGTCGAAGCGCATGAGCGTGATCCCCGTCACCGCCCGCAGAGCCCAGCTGCCGCCAGTGACCGAGCGGAAGCCGTCGCGCGCCGTGATCAGCACCTTGACGCGTCCCTTGTTCGTGTAGCCGTTGAGTGCCGACAGATCGGCGATGTGCCCCGGCGCCACCCGGACGACGGCCCCGGCCGCGATCTCGGCGGGCTTCAGAGCGTCGAGGGCCTTGCGGATCGCCGTGCCCGACGCCGGGACCTCCACCACCGTGTAGTCGGAGAACCCGGAGCGGATGTCGGGCGTGTCCGAGGGGTAGTGCGTGCCGTCCGGCCCGTAGGTCGTGCCGCTCACGGCGGCCGAGGCGGCCTGTGCCGGGAGGATCGACGTCGCCGTCACGGCGAGACCCGCGACGACCGCTGCCGCCAGTACCCGCAGGAGGATCCTCTCCGCCCAGCGGAGGGGACGTTGAGGCGAGGTCCTGGTGCGTGCGGGTCTTGCCATGGGGGTGTCGTCCGATCGGCTCGTGCGGGAGTGGGACGCCCGGAGCGCATCGCGGCGGAAGGATCGCAGCGGTCGGCGGATCGAGGCTTCTCCGGCGGGAGGAGCCTCGGTGCACGCGTCACTGCGTTCCGGGCGGGGTGGTGCGGGGAGTAGCCGCCGTCCTGCTGCGGGAGCAGGTCGCACGGCCGTGCAGTGGAGGCGGTCGGGATCAGCGTCTGCCGGTCAGCAGGGTCGAGGCGCTGGCGCCGACGCCGCCGGCAGCACCGGTGACGTGCGGGACGACCGTGCTCGCGTCACCACGAGGGTCGGAACCAGCGCACAGCACTCGGTCGGCGAAGAGGTCCTGCGCCTCCTCCGAGAGTAGGGAGTACCGGCTACGGCCCCCTGCCTCGCTCGGGGGGTAGTCGAGCAGAGGATCGCTCGTCGCCGCAGCACAGGTGGTCACGGGGCTATCGAGGAGTGGTTCTCGCAGGGCGAGCCGCCGTCACCGACGGCGTCCGGGGCCGGGCCCGCGGGCTCCCAGCGGGGGACGGCAGTCCGGCGAGGTCGATGCCCGGAGCGGCGATCACCGGGTTCGCCGCCGGCACCAGCATCTGCGCCCTGCCGTCAGGGCCGAGGGGAGCAGGAGCACGGTGATCGGAGGGATCAGGCCGCGTCGTCGCGGTCGGGGAGACACTCCGGTTCGGCAGTGATGCGCAGGCCGGACGCGGTGTGGGAGTCGATGAGGAGCCGGCGGATCCAGGTCGGATTGATGCCGGGCGCAGGGGCGGCCCCGTACTCGAACCGCAGCGGGATCGAGGGGTGCATCCAGATGCTCGTGCGCCCGTTCCCACCGCCGCGCGCATTCCTCCACGAGAAGTAGAAGGACTCGCTCCTGCCCAGCTTCACGCCGATGACGATCTGCAGGTGGGCGAGCAGGCGATCGTCGAAGTCCGCCTCGAGGGACGAGCCGTAGTGCAAGCGGCCCATGCCGGCCTCTCCGGGCGCAGCAGCTGCACCCTCCCGTGATCGATCGGAGACGCGTCGCGGGCCGGCTGAGGACCGAGGCCGACGGGGGCCACCCCTCGTCCGCCGCTCGCGGCGGGACCTCGTCGTCACTCTCGAGCAGCCGCGCGTCCGCGTCGTCGACCGGGTGCGTGCCGTCGTGCGTCGTCGCCGGTCTCACTCTTCAGCCCGGACGAGTCGCGAGCCGACGCGACTACGCGCCGGTCACACCGACTCCCCGGGGCCGGGCCCCTCGTCCGTCACCGCGGGGAGTCGGCTCGTCGTCACGGCAGGCGCTGCCACTCGCACGGCGCGTCGCTGCTCGGCGCGAGCGTCTGTTCTCGGGACTTCCACGACGCGCTCCTTCGACGATGTGCCGTGTCCCACCGGTGTGCCGGGAAACCCCGGAGGAACACGCGGGGAACTGTCCTCGGTGCGCGGAGCGGAGTCAAGGGACGAAAGTCCCGAGCCGGCCGGGACGGAGGTGATCCTCCGCGCAACGGCACGGGACCTTCGTCCCGGTCCCCCCTCCCGCGCCTCCCCGACCATGGCCGGGGCGCATCACCCCGCTGCTGCCCGCCCCGCTCTCCTCGAGAAGGAAGGTCCTGATGGATCCCGTCGACATCGCCCGATGGCAGTTCGGCGTTCTCACCGTCTACCACTTCTGGATGGTCCCGCTGACCCTCGGGCTCGGTCCCGTCGTCGCGATCATGCAGACCCTGTGGGTGCGAACCGGCCAGGACCGCTACCTGCGGATGACGAAGTTCTGGGGGAAGCTCTACCTGATCAACTTCGTGATGGGCGTCGTCACCGGCATCGTCCAGGAGTTCCAGTTCGGGATGGCGTGGAGCACCTACTCCCGCTTCGTCGGCGACGTCTTCGGCGCTCCGCTCGCGATGGAGGGGCTGCTCGCGTTCTTCTTCGAGTCCACGTTCCTGGGGCTCTGGATCTTCGGCTGGGACCGGCTGCCCAAGCGCCTGCACCTCGCCGCTCTCTGGATCGCGGTGGCCGGCTCGATCGTCTCGGCGTTCTTCATCATCGTCGCCAACTCGTGGATGCAGCACCCCGTCGGAGTCGAGCTCGTCGACGGTCGACCGGTCCTCGTCGACATCGGGGCGGTCCTGTTCAACAGCACCGCGGTCGGTGCCTACACGCACACCCTCTTCGGGTCGCTCGGCGTCGGGGCGGCGTTCCTGATCGGCATCGCCTGGTACCAGCTCTGGCAGCGCCGCCGCGACGGGATCGACACGGTCGGCGCGGACAAGCGCGTGATCGTCGGCGAGAACCCCTCGATCCCGGGCAGGGACGCGACCGACCACAGTGTGTGGATCCGCTCGCTGCGCATCGGTGCCGTCGTCGCGGTCATCGGCTTCGCCGGAGTCGCCGTCACCGGCGACCTCCAGGCGAAGCTGATGTTCGAGCAGCAGCCGATGAAGATGGCCGCGGCGGAGGCGGCCTGCGAGTCGGGCACCTCCTTCTCGTTCTTCGCGATCGGCGACGTCGGAGCGCAGGACTGCGATCAGGTCGTGAACGTGATCGAGGTGCCGGGGCTGCTCTCCTTCCTCGCCAACGGAGACGTCGACACACCCGTCGCCGGGGTGAACGAGCTCGTTCCCCGGTACCAGGCCGAGTACGGCACGACCGTCCCCGACGACCCCGCCTACGGCGACGCGGCGGGCACGCCCGTCCAGTACGTGCCGGTGATGGCGGTCACCTACTGGGGCTTCCGCATCATGATCGGCTTCGGCGCCCTCGCCGCCTTCGCGGCGGTGGTCGCGCTCTGGATCACGCGCAGGGGGACGGTGCCGCGGTCGGCCTGGCTCATGCGCCTGGCGCTCCTCGGGATCGCGGCGCCGTTCGCCGCCAACTCGGCGGGCTGGATCTTCACCGAGATGGGGCGGCAGCCGTTCGCGGTCGCTCCGAACCCGTCCGGGGTCGACGGCGTCTACCTCTTCACGCAGGCCGCCGTCTCACCGGGGGTGACCACGGGGGAGCTCCTGTTCTCGCTGATCAGCCTCGGCCTCGTGTACGGCGCGCTGATGGTCGTCGAGGTGACGCTGCTGGTGCGCTTCGTGCGGGCAGGCGTGTCCGGCGTGATGCCGGAGCTCGACGACTCCGACGACCACCGCGACGGCGACGTGCTCGCCTTCGCCTACTGAAGGGCCGCCCGTGGACTTCCTCCCCACCGTCTGGTTCGTCGCCATCGCGGCGCTGTGGACCGGCTACCTGTTCCTCGAGGGCTTCGACCTCGGGGTCGGGATGCACCTGCTCCTCACCGCCCGGAACGACTCCGACCGCCGCGTGATGCTGAACACCATCGGCCCGGTCTGGGACGGCAACGAGGTCTGGCTGCTGACGGCCGGTGCCGCCACGTTCGCCGCGTTCCCGTTCTGGTACGCCTCCCTCTTCTCGACCCTCTACGTCCCTCTGGTCGTGGTGCTGCTCGGGCTGATCGTGCGGGCGGTGTCGATCGAGTACCGGGGCAAGGGGCGCTCGCGCGCATGGATCCTCACCTGGGACCTCCTGCACGGCATCGGGGCGTTCCTCGCCGCCTTCGGGGTCGGAGCGGCGCTGGCGCTGACCACCACCGGGCTGCCGCTGGATGCGAACGGCGACCGCGTCGGCGGGCCCTTCGTCTGGTTCACCGGCACCGCGGTCCTGGGCGGTCTCGCCGTGGTCGGCTTCTGCCTCGTGCACGCGGCAGCGTTCCTGGCGCTGAAGACCGAGGGTCCCGTCCGCCGCGCCGCAGGGTCCTTCGCCTGGCGGTGGTCGCCCGTGGCGCTGCTCCCGATCGTCGGCTGGGTGCTGCTGGTGCAGCTGCGCACCGGCTCGTGGCTCACCTGGGCGCTCGTCGCCCTCGCGGTCGTCGCCGTGGTCGCGGCCTGGTCGTCGGCGAGAGCGGGACGGGAGGGCCGCGCGTTCGCCGGGTTCGGGGTCTTCCTCCTCCTCGGGACGGCCTCGATCTTCGCCGCCGTGTACCCCGTCGTCCTGCCGTCGACCCTCGATCCGGCGTACGACCTCACCGTGGCGAACGCGTCGAGCGGTGACTACACGCTCGCGGTCATGAGCGTCGTGACGGCGTTCGGGCTCCCGCTCGTGATCGCGTACCAGGCGTGGACCTACTGGGTCTTCCGGCGGCGGATCGGGCCGGGCAGCATCCCACCGGCGCACGCGATCAGGGCGGCGGTCGCGGGCGGGGAGCGCGTGGGCCCGCGCTGACGGGTGCGCACGGCCGGCACGGCGTCCGCAGTGCCGGGTGATCGCGGCGGGCTCCCGTCGACTCTGCCCGCGGCTCGCACGCCCCGCCGGCCGCGCTCCGGCCGAGGGGACCTTGGACCCACCTGGGCCGCCCGAGCAGGACGGACACTCGAGTCCGGCGCCACAGGGCGTCGGACCCCGAACAGAAGAAAGGTCATGATCATGACGATCACGGCAGAGCGCCGCACGGACAGTGCCGTCCGCGACTGCGTCGAGCAGGAGCTCGCCCGGCATCCGCGGGTCGACGACGACCCCACGAACCGTCTGCGCTGACCATGCTGCTGCAGCACACGGCTCCTCTCCCCGCCGTCTCGGGGGAGCGGACAGCACACGCACGAGGCCGGACGGCCGCGACGGCCGACTACCTCGCGGCGATGAGATCGTTCGCGAGAAGCGCGCACGGGCGGATCGAGTACGGCGCAGGAGGCGCGTGCGTCGACGTCCTCGCTCCCATCGGAACCGTCGTCCTCGCCTTCGGACCGGACCCGGCGCGCGAGACCGTCCTCGCCCATGTCGCTGCCGCGAGGAGTGCCGGCAATACCGTCGCGATCCTGCTCACCGAGCCTGTGGCGCCCGCGGTGCGGGAGCTGTGCAACGGGATCGAGCAGGACGCCGGATCCCGGGGTGTGCGGTGGCTCGAGGAGAACGACGACCTCTGGCGGCTTCCCGCCGAGTCGTGCGCCGTCGCCGTGGTCACCGACGACACGCTCGCCGTCGTCGGACGGGTGCTGTCGGTGGACGGCCGTCGAGCGGTCGGCGATCCGGCTCTGATCGACGCGTACAGCCGGTGCACCACCTACACCGTGCCGATCGAGGTCGTCGCGGCCGCCCCGATCGGAGCGAGCCGATGACGACGCTGGCGAACGCCCGCTGGACCCGCGGCGACGTCCGCCGCGCCGCCTTCTCCGGCTTCCCCTACCTGGGGGAGCGGCGGAGGGTTCCCCTCGCGCACCTCAGCGACTTCCTCGCGATCGGCTTCGCGCGGCTGCACGAGGCCCTCGAGGAGGACGCCGTCGCAGGCGAACCGACCGCGATCTACCACGGCGGCCCCGACTCCGAGGGGATCGTCGACGTGACCGCCGCGCTGCCTGCGACGACCCTCGCCGACGCGCGCGCGGCGGCCGGAGGCAGGGGAGACCTCCTCGCCGACGTCCTCCCCGCCTGCACCGCCGTGACGACGAAGCACTACGGCGACTACGCCACTCTCGCCCGGAGTTACGACCGGCTCGAGTCGTGGGCACACTCCCACGGACTCCAGAGCTCGGAGACGACCTGGGAGGAGTACCTGATCGGACCGGCCGACAACCCGGACTCCCTGACCTGGTGCACCCGCATCTCGACCGCGACGACGCCCGGACCGGCTGTCGCGGGAGAAGCGGCCGACCGCGAGGGGGGAGGTCGCACCAGCGGCTGATCGACCGGACCCGCCCGAGGCGATCAGCGAGAGCCCTGCACCCCGCTCGACGGGTGCAGGGCTCTTCCCCGCGCTGCCGACGACGCCGGCGATCCGAACTCCGGGGTCACTCGTCCGGGGTCAGTTCCCTCCGCCGCAGGAGGAGCACCACTGCGGTCGCGCCGGCGGCGACGGCGACGACCAGCCACACCAGCCCGCGCGCCTCCACGCTGTCTCCCGCGAGGGTCGGCGCCACCGCGATCGGCGAGACGTCGACCAGCCACTGCGGCGCGGCGAACAGCGGACCGAAGAGGCCGAGCACCGTCGCGAGCGCGACGAGCGTCCAGCCGCCCGGGATCGTGAGTCTCGGCACCGCGACGACCAGCAGGGCCGTCGCCACGAGGAGGACCGCCGCGGCGACGGCCTGACCGGCGCCGGTGACCAGCACGGTCGCCATCAGCGACCAGTCGGGATCCGGGAGGGAGGCGAGTCCGAGTGCGGCTCCCACGACTCCGCCCGACATGGTGAGCACGACGCCGGCCGACGCCACCCCCGCGAACGACGCGAGCCAGCGGAGCCGCCCCACCGCACCCGAGAGCACCGGCTCGGCCGTGCCGCGGGCCTCCTCCTGACGCGCGCGGCAGACCGTCTGCACCGCGCAGCACGACGCGAGAACGCCGAGCAGGGTGAAGAAGATCACGACCGCGCCCTGCTCGAGCGAGCCGTTCTCCGCGAGGGCGCGGGTCAGCTCCTGCACGGAGGGGATCTGCGCGCTGACCTCGCCGAGCACCGCCGCGAGGCGCGTGGCCAGCAGCCCCGTCAGCACCCCGCCGACCGCCCAGCCGAGCACGGCGCCGCGGCCGAGCCGCCAGGCGAGCCCGAGCGGGCCGCCCAGCAGGGCACCCGCGGACGCTCGACCCCGCCGCTCGGGCAGCAGCCCCGCACCGGAGTCGCGGCTCGCGTGCAGCGCGAACGCTCCTCCCGTCGCGGCGATCGCGACCACCGCGCAGAGCAGCAGCGGGCGCAGGTCGTCGACGTCGTACGGCCTCGTGTTCTCGACCCAGCCGAACGGCGAGAGCCACGCCGGCCACGCGCTCTCGATCCGCAGCGCATCGGCGCTCGGCGTCCCGACCGCGTTGCCGACACCGCACAGGACGAAGGTGCCGAGGATGATCCACACACCCGCCGCGTTCGCCGCACGCGAGCCGCGCACGAGCTGCGCAGCGAGGAGGGTGAGGCCGAAGAAGACCAGACCCGAAGCCCCCGCGCCGAGCCCCGTGGTCACCGCGCCGCGCGCTCCGAGCCCGGTCGGCAGCAGCACCGCGGTGCACAGCAGGGCCAGCACCGCGTTCGCGAGCACCGCGTGCACGATCGTCGCGGCCAGCGGTGCCGAGCGGCCGGCGGACGTGGCGCCGACGAGATCCGCGCGACCGGTCTCCTCCTCCGCCCGGGTGTGCCGGACGGCGAGGAAGCTGCTCATGAAGGCGGCGGTCATCGCGAGGAACGGCACGATCAGGAACGCGAGGAACGCACCCTCACCCGGACCGGAGGGCAGCCCCCGGAAGAGCAGGATCACGGGGTTCGCGGCGGCGGTCGCGAGCAGCGCGGACCGGTCGGCCTGCGTTCCGTAGGAGGCGGTGACGCCGGCGTGGGCGGCCCCGGCGAGGGAGGCCGTGCCGAGGATCCAGACGGCGAGCTGCACCGCGTCGCGGCGCAGGCGCAGGCGCAGCAGCGCCGCGACGGCGCTCACGGGGCGCCGTAGTTCCGCAGGAACAGCTCCTCGAGCGACGGAGGCTGCACCCGCAGCCCCTCGACCCCCCACCGCCCGAGCACCGGCAGCAGGCCGGCCACCGCGTCGCTGTCGACCGTGAACCGCACCCGCCCGTCGACCACCGCGGCGTCGTGCACGCCCGCCAGCTCGGGCACGACGCTGCCGGCGAACGACACCTCGGTGCGCGTGAGATGCCGCAGGTCCGCGAGCGTCCCCGACTCGACGACCCGGCCCGCGCGGACGATGCTGACCCGGTCGCAGAGCTGCTCGACCTCCGACAGGAGGTGGCTCGAGAGCAGGACCGTCGCTCCGCTCTCGCGCACCCGCCGCAGCTCCCGCTGGAACACGAGCTCCATCAGGGGATCGAGCCCGCTGGTCGGCTCGTCGAGCAGGTAGAGCTCGGCGGGCACGGCGAGAGCGGCGACGAGCGCCACCTTCTGCCGGTTCCCCTTCGAGTAGGCGCGGCCCTTCTTCCGCGGGTCGAGGTCGAACGCCTCGAGCAGGCGGGCGCGCTCGCGCCGGTAGGAGTCGCCGAGCGCGCCGGCGCCGCGCAGCCGGGCGAGCAGGTCGATCGCCTCGCCGCCCGACAGGTTGGGCCAGACGCTGACATCGCCGGGCACGGAGGCGATGCGCCGGTGCAGCGCGACCGCCTGCCGCCACGGGTCGCCGCCGAGCACCGTCGCCACGCCTCCGGTCGCACGCGCGAGACCGAGGAGGATGCGGATCGTGGTCGACTTGCCGGCGCCGTTCGGCCCCAGGAAGCCGTGGATCTCGCCGGCCGCGACGCTCAGGTCGAGCCCGTCCAGCGCGACGACCCTGCCGTAGGACTTCCGGAGTCCCCGGATCGTGACGGCGTCCACGACCGTGGAGCTACTCCGCGGGCCGGGCACTGCCGGCACCTCGCGGAGTCGGGCCGCCCGCACCACGGAGTCGAGCACCGCGGTGACGGCGATCTCCGGAGCGGCTCGGCGCGCCTGCGCTGCGGCGTCCGCGACGGCCTTCGGGGCCTGTGGTCATGTCCGCACCGCCTCGGCCTGCAGGACCGCGCCGCGCGACCCCGGGATCCCCGCCGCGGGATCGCCCAGGAGCGCGAGCGCCTCCTGGAGCTCGGCGAGGAGCAGCAGCTGCCGCCGGTTGATCTCGAGGAGGACCTCGATGTCGGTCTTCGCGGCGAGGTTCGTGTCGAAGTCGTGCTGGGCGAGGGCCGCGGAGATGGCGTCCTGGCGCTTCGCGGCGATCAGCAGGATCGCGCCCTGGAGGCCGGCGAGCATGCTGAGGAAGAGGTTCAGCAGGATGAACGGGTAGTCGTCCCAGCCCACCCAGAAGGTGTTGGCGAGCGCCCAGAGGAGCATGAAGAGCACGAAGGCGCCGACGAAGCGCCAGCTGCCCATGCCGTTCCGCAGCAGATCCGCGGCGCGCTCGCCGGGCGACAGCGAGGCTCCGAGCCGCTCGTGCCAGGTCGCCGCCGGAGTGGGTCGTGCGCTGCGGTGGGGGATGTCGGTCGTCATGACGCCGTCCTTCGTGCTCGGAGAGTGGGTCGCCACGAGAGGGGAGCGGCGGAGGCGCGGAGAGCGCCGAGGATCGTGGCGACGTCGACGGCCTCCTGCAGCAGCGCGCCCGCGACAGCGGGGACGACCCCCGTCGTCGCGATCAGCATCAGCGCCGTGCTGAGCCCGATGCCGACGGCGATGCTCTGGAGGGCGATGCGGGTGGTCCGCCGGCCGATCTCGACCGCGTCGGCGACCCGGGACAGATCGTCGATCAGGACGACGACATCGGCGGCCTCGCCTGCGGCGGTCGAACCGCGTGCGCCCATCGCGACGCCCACGTCCGCGGCGGCGAGGGCGGGTGCGTCGTTCACGCCGTCGCCCACCATGATCGCGGGCCGCTCGCGCACGTCGTGCAGCGCCGCGACCTTCTCCGCCGGGCGGCAACCGCTGCGGAAGTCGTCGACGGCGAGCTCGGCGGCGACCCGTGCGACCGTGCGCTCGGCGTCTCCGCTGAGCAGGAGGATCCGCTCGACGCCGGCTCGCCGCAGCCGCGCGATCGTGCTCGCCGCCTCGGTCCTGACCGGATCGGTGACGACGATGGAGCCTGCGAAGCGACCGTCGCGGGTCACGGCGATCGAGCTCTCACCGGCGCGCAGGGTCGCCGGCCGGTAGCCGGTGCTGGTGCGTTCCGCGATGCCGGGCTTGCCGACGAAGACGGTGGCGCCGTCGACGAGGGCGCCCACACCGTCGGAGCCGGACTCCGAGGCTCCGGTCGCGGCCGGGACCGGGAGCCGGGCGGCACGGGCGCGCTCGAGGATGCTCTGCGCGTAGGCGTGGGTCGAGTACTGCTCCGCCGCGGCGGCCACCGCCAGCAGCTCGTCGGCATCGACGCCGGGTCGCGGCTCGACGCGCTCCACCGCCGGCCGGCCCGCGCTGAGCGTCCCGGTCTTGTCGAAGACGACCGTCCGGGCGCGGGACAGCGTCTCGAGCACCGCGCCTCCCTTGACGATGACACCGCGGCGGGCGGCGCGCCCGAGACCGCCGATGTAGGCGACCGGAGCCGCGATCAGCAGCGGGCAGGGCGTCGCCAGCACGAGGACCTCGGCGAAGCGGACCGCCTCTCCCGACATCGCCCAGGCGGTGGCCGCTATCGCGACGGAGACGACGGTGAAGGGGAGGGCGAAGCGGTCCGCGAGCCGCACGACGGGAGCCTGCGCTCGCTGCGCCTCCGACACGAGAGCGACGATCACCTGGTACTGGCTCGCCGCGGCCGCCGCTGTCGCGGTCGCCGTGACGGCGACGGTGCCGTTCACCGACCCGCTCAGCAGCGGATCGCCCGGCAGGTGCTCGACCGGCAGGCTCTCGCCGGTCAGCGACGACTCGTCGAAGGCGGCGGCCGGGCCGAGGAGGGTCGCGTCGACCGGAACCAGCTCGCCCGGACGGACGAGCACGATGTCTCGGACGGCGATCTCCTCCGCCCGCACGTCCTCGTAGACCCCCGCCCCGCCGAGCCGGTGGGCGAGCCGAGGAGCGCCGTTCAGCAGCGCATCGAGCGCACGCCGGGCCCGCGCCTCCGCGCCGCTCTCGAGCGCTTCGCCCCCCGTCAGCATCACCGCGACGATCAGCGCCGCGAGGTGCTCGCCCACGGCGAGCGTCGCTCCGATCGCGAGCACCGCCAGCAGGTCGACGCCGAACGCCCCGGCGCGGAGCCGGACGATCATGCGCACGACGGACCGGGTGGCGACGGCCGCCGCGGTCGCGCCGGCGAGAGCGGCGCCGCCGGCCGCGCGCAGATCCGGGTCGGGCACGACCAGCCACCAGAGTCCTGCGACGGCGAGGGCGCTGACGGCCAGCGTCAACCACGGGGACCGGCGCAGGAGGGCTGTCCGGCCGGGCTGCTCGGAGACGCGATGCCGGGCGGGAGCACCGTCGACGACCCGATCAGCGCGGAGCCGGGTGTCGTGGCTGCCTGTCATCCTGCTCTCCCTCCGGCACCGCGGTGCGGTGCGCTCCCAGTCGACCGGACGGTCCGGCAGGAGCGGGGGTCCTACGTCCCCCCATCGAGCCCGGGTGCTCACGACCGTGCCCGCGACCGGCCATCGGGGCGCTGCTCCGACCGCCGCGCAGGAGGTCAGTGCCGAGCCGGCGCGGCCGCCTCGCTCTCGTGGACCACCAGGACCGGGCACGGGGCGTGCTCGGCGCACTGCGCGCTGACGGAGCCGAGGAGCAGCCCGGCGAAGCCGCCGTGACCGCGGCTGCCGACGACGAGGTAGTCGGCGCCCGCGGCCTCCTCGATCAGCACCCGGGCGGTCGCTCCTTCCCGGACCGTCAGCGTCACCGAGTCGGGCGGAGTCGGCCCGAAGACGTCGTCGAGCGCGGCCCGGCCCAGCGACTCCGCGTCGTCCCGAGGAGACCAGGTGACGGGGAGCGGCGTGTAGCTGACCGGGTAGTGCCAGACCGCGACGGCCTCGATGGAGGCGTCGAACGCGTGCGCGAGGCGGTCGGCGGAGCGGAGCGCGGCGCGGGAGTGCTCGGAGCCGTCCACCCCCACGACGATGCGAGGGTGCGACGGACGGACGACGGTGCCCGAGGCGGTGGGTGACGATGAAGGTGTCATGCGACGACGCTCGCTCGCCGGAGCGCACCGGGAGGGGCCGAAGGTCACACGGGGGCCGAGGGCGCGGGCAGCACCTTCGCGGGACCCCTCCGACCGATCCCGCGCCCGAGACCCGGAGGACCAAGGCCCCGCCGCGACGCTCCGGCGCGAGGGAGGATCCCCTGCACGAGAACCAGGAGAGGAGACCTCCTCATGAGATCAGGCACCGCCACCGGAACGGCCGCAGCTGCGCGGGAGGACCGGGTCACGACCCGGAAGGCGGCGTGGCGCGAGGCGGCCGACGGAGCGTGGACATCGCTCGTCGTGCTGCAGTCGCTGCTCGCCCTCGCGGCGATCGGAGGGGGATCGGGCTCATCGCGACCGGCGGTCTCGGCCTGTCGCTGTCCGCACTCGAGACGAGCCCCTTCGACTCCTTCGTCGGCCCCGGCCTCATCCTCGCGATCGTCGTCGGCGGCACTCAGGCGCTGGCCGTCGTGCTCCAGCTGCGGAACAGCGTCTGGTACCTCGCCGCGGCCGCGGTCGCGGGCTTCGGACTGCTGATCTGGATCTTCGTCCAGGTCCTGGTCCTCCAGGAGTACTCGCTCCTGCAGCCGGCGATCTTCGCGGCCTCGGTGCTCCAGCTCGCGCTCACCGTGCTCTGCCTGGGGATCCTCCCGCGCCCACGGCGGTGACGGACCACTGCCTCTCGCGAGCAGCTCCCTCGGTCACCTCTGCCGTCGATCGATGTCCGGCCCTCCGGCTTCCGCGATCACGGAGGCGACGGCGACTCCGCCGTCGCGCGTGATCGAGAGGTGCAGAGCGGTGATCCCGAGTGCCGTGACGACGTCGGCCGTCGGACCGCGGAGAGAGAAGGCCGGGCGTCCCGAGGGCTCCCCGACCACCTCGACATCGGTCCACCGCATGCCGTTCGGCCCGCCGAGAGCCTTGACGAGGGCCTCCTTGGCGGCGAAGCGCGCGGCCAGGGATCGGGGAGCGAGGGTCCGCTCGTCGGGCGCGAAGAGCCGCAGCAGCAGGCCGGGGGAGCGCTCCAGCACGCGCTCGAAGCGCGGGATCCCCACGACGTCCACCCCGATCCCGGTGATCACGGGCCTCCTCTCCTCTGCTCATCGGCCGCGTCCGCCCTCCACCGGCCGCGGGCAGGATGCACGCGGGGGCGGCCTCGGAGCGCGAGCACGCCGGTCACGCGTCGGTCGGCGGCGTCCAGTCGTCGGCCTCCCACCGGTAGAAGGAAGCGGCGACCGAGTCCCTCGGCGTCTGCCATCCCTCCGGCCTGTACGGCGAGACGTACGGCTTCAGATCCGTCATCACGCGCGCGAAGGCGGGCCGGAGCGACTCGTGGTTCTGCCGCACCGCGGCCGCCTGCGCGCTGTCCTGCTCCAGGAGGTGCACGAAGACGTCCTCGATGGAGAAGAGCCAGCGGCCGGCGACCCCGGTCGCCACGGGAAGGGGACCGGCGTCCGACTCGGCGAAGACCCGGGCGATGTCGGCCTCAGAGTCCGGCTTCATCCGCTGGACGATGACCGTCAGCGTCCGGTCCTCGGGGACGTCCCCCTCGGGGACCCAGCTGTAGAACTGCTTGGCGACCGAGTGCGACGGGTTCTCCCAGTAGCTCGGGTACGGCGTGACGAACGGACCGATCTCCTCGGCGATCTTCTCGAAAGCAGGCAGCCCGCGCCGTTGACCCGAGATCGCGGGATCCTGCTTGCGGTCGAGCACGTGGAGGTAGAGGTCGTCGTGCGAGAGCAGAGTGCGCCCGACGACGCCGAGGTCCTGGGGTCGCGTGATCCGGTCGTAGTGGTCGAAGACGGCTCCCACCGTGTCCTCGCTTCCCGGGGCCATACGGCAGACGATGACGTTGCGGAACGGACGGAAGGTCATGGCTTCTCATTTCTCTCGGAGGGTCGGTCGATCGGCGAGATGTCGCCGAAGAGCTGCCGGAGGTGAGCGTCGAGGCCGTCGGGGACCGCACCGGCGCTGCGGTACCCGACGTGGCCGTCCGGACGGATCAGGTGGACCGTGAGACCCGGCCCGCCGTAGGTCCTCGCGAACTCGCCCGAGCCGTCCCGCAGGACGGGCACGCCCAGATCCGCCGGGATCCGCGACTCCGGACCGGTGATCAGGAAGGCGTCGACCTCGCCCGAGGACCGGTGCCGCGCCGTCCGGGCCAGCGCGCCGGCCTCGACGAGTCCGTTCTCGTCGACGGAGTCGTCGGCGTGGAGCAGCAGCGTGGATCTCGTTCCGCGGGTGAGGTCGAAGAGACGGAGGTCGTGGCCGACCCCGAACGCCGTGAGGCCGTGCACGTCGGGCGCCCGCTCGCCCGGCGCCGGTCCGCGCAGCGCTCCCTCGACGGCGACGTCCTCACCGACGAGGGCGCTGCCGGCGTAGCTCGTGGTCATCTGCATGTCGAGCAGGAACTGCGCCTTCTCGTCCTCCATGTCCATCTCGTCGGTGAAGGCCAGCGAGACGGCGCGGTCGACGATCGCCCGGCCGGCGGGTCGGCGCTCGGCCTCGTAGCTGTCCAGCAGATCGGGTGCGGCGTTGTCCTGGACGGCGAGCGCGAGCTTCCACCCCAGATTCCAGGCGTCCTGGATCCCGGTGTTCATCCCCTGACCACCGGCGGGGGGATGCAGGTGCGCGGCGTCCCCGGCGACGAAGACACTGCCCACGCGGTAGTGGTCGACGATGCCGTGCTTGACCCGGAAGGTCGAGGACCACCGCAGGTCGCTGGCTCTCGTCGGCTCCGGCGCGAGGTCGTCGAGGACCGCCTGGATGTCGGCGAGCGTGGGCGGTGCGTACTCCCTCCAGAACCCGGCGGGAACCACTCCCGCCCCGATGGTCTTCTGCAGCGACCGCGGGGCGAGGGTCGCCACGCGATAGCGCCCGGCACCCGGGAGGGGGACGCAGACGAGCATGCCCGTGAAGTCGCCGTCGTCCTCGATCCGCACGAAGCGCAGGAGGTGGCCCGGCGGCATCGACCAGTCCAGTCGGACGTCCCCGAGCATGAACAGCTGCGGGAACATCGACAGGCCGCCCTCGAACGTGAGCCCCAGCCCGGCACGGACCGCGCTGTGCCCGCCGTCGCAGCCGACCAGGAACCGCGCTCGTGCCGTCGTCGTGCCGTCGGCGCTGCCCAGCGTCGCGTCCACTCCCTCGGCGTCCTGCTCGAAGGACAGCAGTTCGACACCGCGCTCCACCGTCACTCCGAGGCCTGCGAGCCGCTCGGTGAGGATCCGCTCGGTGTCGTACTGCGGCAGTCCGAGGTGGGCGAAGGGCAGCTCGTCGAGCCCCGACCAGTCGACCTGGTGGGTCCTCTTCCCGTTCACGTAGACCGTCTGACCGTGCAGCCAGATGCCGGCGCGGATCGCGTCGGCGACGACGCCCTGGTCCTCCCAGATCTCCATGGTGCGGCAGTGGATGCCGATCGCCTTGTCGGCGCGGTCGGCCGGTCCGGAGCGCTTGTCGACGATGCGGACGGCCACGCCCCTCCGCGCGAGCTCGATGGCGCAGGTGAGCCCGACCGGGCCACCGCCGATGATCAGGACGTCGGGATCGCCGGTCCTGCGGGCGGCTCGGCTCGAGGCTCGGCCGCCCGCCGCGGACGGCGGTGCGACCGGCGCCACGGCCGGCGGCTGCGCCTCCGAGGAGTGCTCTGGTCTCTCGGCGCTCGCCGGCTCGGACGGGACGGTAACGGGGGCGGTCGGCGCAGGAGCGATCGGCGCGGCGGCGGCCGGCGCAGAGGCGGTCGGCGCAGGAGCGGTCCGCGCGGCGGTGGCTGGCGCGGAGGCGGCCGGCACGGGACGTGTCCGTGCCGGGAGCCTCGGCGGCGGGGACGCCGCGCCGAACTCCTGCGCACCCGCCGCGCCGAGGCGCTCCGGCGGGCGGAAGCGGATCTCGAGCACGCGCCGGGCGAACTCGACCGACAGCCACCGCGCGAGCGGACCGCTCTGATCGGCGTGGGACGGATCCTCCACCCAGTCGATGAAGTACTGCTCCGACTCCCACTCCGCGAAGATGTGGTAGACGAGCGAGCCGGGCTCGGTGAGGAGCTCCTCCCGCACGAGCCCGGGGGTGCCCAGCAGCCGCGAGGCGACGATCCGGTAGGCGCGCTCGAACGCCTCCTCCTCGCCCGGCGCGACCCGCGTGGTCAGGTCGATGCGCACGTGCGGAGTCGTCGTCGCGGGGACGACGCTCAGCAGCTCGTAGGTGCTCCGGGAGGCGTCGTCGCGCAGATCGCGCAGGCTCGCGGTCAGGCCCTCCCGCTGCTCGCTGCGGCCGAACGCGTCGACCGCCGCCCTGTCGATCCACTCACTCGTGATCACGAAGGTCCGCGGGTCGTCGAGATCACGCGTGAGCTCCTGACTCACGTTGCCGGGCACGTGGCTGATGTCGGCCGCGGCCCGCGCCCAGGCCTCCTGGAACTCCGTCTCCCTCCCTTCGCGGGCGCGCATGCGCAGCACTGTTCTGATCGCGGGACTGCTCATGAGCGGGGCTCCTCGGTGCGGTGGTCGAGATCGGATGCGGTGACCCGGCGCAGCACCATCGAGCTGTTGAAGCCGCCGAACCCGCGGGCGTTGACCAGCACGTTCTCGAGATCGAGCTCGCGTGGTGCCCGCACGAAGTCGAGCCCGTAGGCCGGGTCGGGCCGGTCGAGGTTGCCGACGGCGGGCGCCAGACCCTCGCGGATGGCCTGGAGCGCCGTCGCCGCGCTGAGCGCCGACCCGCCGGCACTCAGCCGGCCGACGAAGCCCTGGGGAGCGGTGACCGGCACGGCGTCGATCCGATCGCCGAAGACCAGGCGCAGCGCGGCGACCTCGAGAGCGTCCAGCTCGGCCACTCCTGCGCCGTCCGCCACCACGAGATCGATGTCCTCGGCCTCCAGTCCCGCGTCCGCGATCGCGAGCCTCATCGCCCGGGCGAGCTGCGTCGGCTCGGGCGAGGGAGTGTTGGAGTCGAACGCGTCGTGGGTCGCGGCGTAGCCGGCGATCTCGCCGTAGATCTGCGGGCTCCCGCGGGTGAGCGCGGTCTGCAGATCCTCGACGAGGAGCACGGCACCGCCCTCGCCCGGTGCGTAGCCGCCGGCGCGCTCGTCGAACGGCTTGTACCCGTCACGGGGATCCGCGGCGGAGGTCGTGCGACCGCTGCTGGTGTGGCAGGTCAGGCCGTAGGGCGTCAGCGGAGCTTCGGTTCCGCCGGCGATCACCGCGGGGGTGCCCCGGCGGATCACCCGCCTCGCGTGCCCGAGGCTGTCCAGACCGCCGGCCCCCTCGGAGACCAGCACGCTCGCCGGGCCCTTCGTGGCGTGGCGGATGGAGGACTGCCCGGTGCTCGCCGCGTAGAACCACGCGATGGACTGGTACGCGCCGACCGCTCGAGGTCCTCGGGTGTAGAGGCCGGTCAGCTCCCGCTGACCGAACTCGTTGCCGCCGGAGCCGGCGGCCAGAGCCACCGACGTCGCGAACGGGTCGTGGTCGGCCGGGTCGTACCCGGCGTCGTCGAGGGCCATCCGGGTCGCGGCCAGGGACATCCAGGTCCAGCGGTCGGTCTGCACCACCAGCCGCGGGTCGACGTGGTCGGTGACCTCGAAGTCGTCGACCTGCCCCGCGAGGGTCGTGGAGTAGCGCGTCGGATCGAAGGCCGTGATGCGGCGGACCCTCAGGTCGCCGGCGATGGTGCTGCGCCAGTGGGCGTCCGCGCCGACTCCGCTCGGAGCGATCACACCGAGGCCGGTGATCACCGCGCGGGTCATGCCGTCACCCCGGGCTTCGCGAGCACGACAGCCGACTGGAAGCCTCCGAAGCCGCTGCCCACCGAGAGGACGACGTCGACCGGCATGTCCCGCGCGGTCTTGGGCACGTAGTCCAGATCGCACTCCGGGTCGCGCTGCTCGAGGTTCGCCGTGGGCGGGACGACACCGTGCTCGATGGCGAGGCTGCAGGCGACCAGCTCGATCGAGCCGATCGCGCCGAGCGAGTGCCCGACCATCGACTTGATCGAGCTCATCGGGGTCTCGTAGGCGTGGCGGCCCAGGCTGCGCTTCACCGCTGCGGTCTCGTGCCGGTCGTTCTGCTTGGTGCCGGAGCCGTGGGCGTTCACGTAGTCGACGGAGGAGGGGTCGAGCTCCGCCTGCCGCAGCGCCGCGTCGATCGCCGCGCTCATCTCCGCGCCGTCGGGCCGGAGTCCGGTCATGTGGAACGCGTTGCACCTGTTCGCGAAGCCGCCGACCTCGCAGTACACGTGGGCGCCGCGGGCTCGAGCGTGCGAGTACTCCTCCAGGATCAGCACGGCACCGCCCTCTCCCATGACGAATCCGTCCCGGGTGGCGTCGAACGGACGGGACGCGTGCTCGGGATCGTCGTTGCGGGCCGAGGTGGCGTGGATCGTGTCGAAGCACGCGAGCGAGATCGGCGAGATGGGCGCGTCGCTCGCCCCGGCGATGACGATGTCGGCGTCGCCGTCCTCGATCAGCTGGGCGCCGTAGCCGACGGCGTCCAGGCCCGAGGTGCATCCGGTCGACATGACGGACGCCGGCCCGTGAGCGTGGAAGCGGACCGCGAGCTCGGTCGCGGCGCTGCTGGGCACCAGGGCGTTGTAGAGGAACCTCGAGCCGTAGGCGGGATCGACCAGCCAGTCCCTGCCGTGGTTGCTGACGTCGACGTACTCGTCCTCGAGGCGGGTCGTCGCGCCGACGGCGCTGCCGAGGCTCACGGCGAGCCGGTCGTGATCGACTCCTTCCCCCGACTGCAGGTCGAGCCCGCTGTCGGCGACGGCTTCATCGGCCGCGACGAGGGCGAACTGGACGAAGCGGTCGTTCCGGTGGACCTCCTGCGGAGTCAGGCCGCAGGCGAGCGGATCGAAGTCGACCTCCGCGGCGATCTGCGACCGGAACCGGGAGGCGTCGAAGAAGCTGATCCTGGCGGTGGCCGTGCGCCCCTCCGTCAGCATGCCCCAGAAGGCCTGCTTCCCGATGCCGCCCGGTGCGACGACACCGACCCCGGTGACCACGACCCGTCGTCCCGCGCTCATCGCGCGCCACCGGCTCCCGGCGGCACCTCGGTGTCGACGTGGCCCAGCTCGGGGCGAGGCGCCAGCGGCCCGCAGGTGAAGACGAAGAAGGCGGGCTCCGCGCCGTCGTTGACGATGCGGTGCCGCACCCCCACCGGGATGTGGATCGCCGACTCCTCGGTCAGCCGGCGCTCCTCGGCGTCGACGGTGATCGAGACGTCGCCGCGGACGCAGTAGAGGAACTCCTCGGAGTACGGATGCCAGTGCTCGGTCACGATCTCACCCGGCTCGAGGGTGAGCGTCCCCAGGAATCCCGCCGTGGCGCCGACGCTGGCGGGCGAGAGCAGAGTGCGGATGTCGCCACCGCGTCGGCGGTTGGACGGGGCGTCGTCGCGGTGCACGACGGGGCCGCAGGCGACGGGGGTGACGGGGTGCGCAGTGATGGTCATCGGGACTCCTCGGCAGTGCGGGATTCGGAGGGGAGGGGGCGCGGGTGCGCCGGAGCGGTCATGAGACGCGGTCGGCGGCGTCGCGCACCTTCTCGGCGATGACGGCCATCTGCTGACGGCTGGTGCCGTTGATGCGCCGGGTCATCGCGGCGGTGTCGATCGGCGCGTCGTCCCGCATGCGGAAGTCCTGCACCCATCGCATGACCGTCCCGCCCGGGAGGGAGCGGAACGTCCACTCGATGTCCATGAACTCGAACGGGCCGGGCTCGACCCGCCGGGCCGTGACCCGGTGGGCGATCGGATCGAGCGTCCGCTCCGAGATCCAGCTCCACACGGTCCCGTCGGCATCGGGGTGCAGGGCCAGCCGGAACAGGAACCAGCTCCCGTCCCGGCTCTCGAGGACGTCGACCGAGGAGTACTCGGTGAAGAGCGTCGGCCACGTGGAGAGGTCGTTGGTCATCCGCCAGACCAGCTCGAGCGGCGCCTCGATGACCACGGAGTTGTCCGTGTGGCCCTCGGTGTCGACGGACTCGTCGGCGGGTCCCGCGGTCGAGGCGTCCGGAGGTGCCGATCCGGTCGCCCGGTCGGCGCTCGTCGGGCCGCTGCTCGTCGTGGACACGCCGGTCACCGGGCCCGCTCGACGGAGCGCTCCGCCAGTCGGTCCTGCACCAGGTCGACGATCTCGCCGAACGTGTACCGCTCCGTCTGGTCGTCGGGCAGCTCGACACCGTAGGTCTCCGCGAGAGCGGTCTGCATCTCGAGGAAGGCCAGAGAGTCGAGGTCGACGTCCGAGAACCGTGCGTCCGGGTCGTCGGTGTGCGCCGAGAGCGGCAGACCCGCTTTCCGGGTCAGCAGCGTCATCAGGGCGTCGAGGGTGAAGGTGTCGTTCATATCGGTAGGACCTCCGTCGTGAGGGGAGTGGGTGGGAGGGCGACGGCCGGCGGCCCCTCGTGCGCCGGTCCGCCGGCACGGAGGCCGACTGCAGGGGGAGGGGAGCCGAGCTCCCTCGAGTGGATCTCGGCGGCGCGGACGATGAGGTCAGGCATCTCCCGGTCGAGGAACTGGATGTCGTGGCGGTCGGCGCGGATGTCGGGGTGGCTCACCAGGGCGCGGTGCAGGTCGGCCGTGGTCGTCAGGCCCGGACCCTCCAGCGTCATCTCGGCGAGCGCCCGGTCCATGCGGTCCAGCGCCTGATCGCGGGTCGGGGCCCAGACGATGAGCTTGGCGATCAGGGAGTCGTAGTGCGGGCTCACCCGATCCCCTTCCCGGTACCCGGTGTCCAGGCGCGTCCACGGCCCGCCCGGTGCCCGGAAGTCCTCGAGTCGACCAGGGGCGGGCGCGAAGCCGCGGGCCGGGTCCTCCGCGTTGATGCGGCACTCGATGGCGGTGCCGAGGCAGCGGACGTCCTCCTGCCCGAAGGACAGCGGTACTCCGTCCGCGATCAGGATCTGCTCGCGGACGAGGTCGATGCCCGTCACCAGCTCGGTGACCGGGTGCTCGACCTGGATCCTGGCGTTCATCTCCATGAAGTACGGCTCGTCGGCTCCGTCGATGAGGAACTCCACGGTTCCCGCCCCCGTGTAGCCGACCGACAGCGCACCGAGGACGGCCAGCGCCCCGAGGCGCTCCCGCCGGGCGGGGGTCAGGCGGGCGGCGGGCGCCTCCTCCAGGAGCTTCTGGTGGCGGCGCTGCAGCGAGCAGTCGCGCTCGCCGAGGGAGACTCCGTTGCCGTGCTGGTCGCAGAGCACCTGCACCTCGACGTGACGGGCGCCGGGGAGGAAGCGCTCCACGTAGACCGCCGGGTCGCTGAACACCGCCCTGGCGACCTCGCGAGTGGTGAGGTACGCGTCGCTGAACTGCTCGCGGGTGCGGACGACGGTCATCCCCCGACCTCCGCCGCCGGCAGCGGCCTTGATGATGACCGGATAGCCGATGGCGTCGGCGATCTGCTGGCCCTCGCGGACCGAGCGGACCGGCTCCACCACTCCCGGCAGCATCGGCAGCCCCGCCGCACGCATCAGCCCGCGTGCGGTGGCCTTGTTCCCCATGCTCTGCATCACCGAGGACGGAGGCCCGATGAACACGAGTCCCGCCGCCTCGCAGATCTCCGCGAAGTCCGGGTCCTCGGAGAGGAATCCGTAGCCGGGGTGGACGGCGTCGGCACCGGTCTGCAGGGCCGCCTCGACGATGTTGGGGATGTTGAGGTAGCTCCGGCGCGGTGCCGGGGGCCCGATGTTCACGGCGATGTCGGCGAGACGGACCACCTCGGAGTCGGAGTCGGCGGAGCTGTGCACGGCGACGACCTCGATGCCGAGCTCTCGGCAGGTCCTGAGGATCCGGAGGGCGATCTCGCCGCGATTGGCGATGAGCAGCCGGCGGATCACGGCGTCTGCCCCGTCGGACGGAGGCGGAGGATGACCTGGTCGTACTCGACGGCGTCGCCGTTGCCCACCGGCAGCTCGGCCACGATGCCGGCCCGGCCGGCCGGGATCGGATTCATCAGCTTCATCGCCTCGATGATCGCCACCGTCGTGTCCGCCTCCACCCGGTCGCCGACCTGCACGAACGGCTCGGCGCCCGGCGACGGGGCGGAGAAGTAGGAGCCCACGAGCGGCGCCCGCACCGCCGCGAGCGTCTCGTCCTGCGCCGGTGACGGGACCGCGGTGGTCGGATCCTCCGGTCGCGGCGCCCACTGCCTCTCGGCGAGCGGATCGCTCGGAGCAGCCCGGTCGGCCCACTCGACCTCGATCTCGCGGTCGCCGCCGCGCACGCGGAGCCTGCGGAGGTCGCCGGGCAGGATCCGGGCGAGCTCCGCCAGTTCCTGCCGGAGTCCGCCCATCGAGTCGGCGGCACCCGTGTCCGGAGTCGGCTCCGCGGGGACGCCGTCCTCCGGAGTCGCGGTCGAGCCGTCCATCGTCATCTCGGCACCCCTCAGACGGCCAGGTCGTCCAGGAGCGGAGCCGTGAGCACCGAGCCGTCGAGGCGGCGGAACCGCTCCTCCCGGCTCGCGAGCAGATCGGCCGGGGAGACGCCCCGCAGCTCGTCCAGCTCTCGGACGACGGCCGCGCGGAGCGTCCGAGCGCAGGCGGCGGGGTCCGCCCCCGCGCCGCCCGAGGGCTCGGGGACCACCGAGGTGGCGACTCCGCTCTCGAGCAGATGCCCGGCCCCGAGCCGCAGCGCGCGTGCCGCGTCCGGTGCGGACGCCGCGCTGCGCCAGAGGATGGCCGCGCAGCCCTCGGGGCTGATCACCGAGAGGAACGCGTTCTCGAGCACCAGCAGCCGATCGGAGGTGGAGAGGGCGAGCGCGCCCCCGCTGCCGCCCTCGCCCGTGATCACGGCGACCACCGGTACCCGCAGGCGGGAGCTGCGGAGGATGGTCTCGGCGATCGCCGTCGACTGCCCGTGCTCCTCCGCCTCGGGGCCGGGGTGGGCGCCGGGGGTGTCGACGAAGGTCACGACCGGCAGCCCGAACGACTCGGCGTGCGCCATCAACCGCATGGCCTTGCGGTAGCCCTCGGGGTGGGCCATGCCGAAGTTGTGCGCGACGAGCTCCTTGACCGTGTGGCCCTTCTGGGTCCCGATGACGACGACCGACCGCCCCCCGATCGACGCCACTCCGCCGATGACGGCGGGGTCGTCGGCGGAGGCGCGGTCGCCGTGCAGCTCGACGACGTCGTCGAAGACGAGCCGGAGGTAGTCGGACGCGGTCGGACGGTCGACGCAGCGCGCGGCCTGGACGACCTCCCACGGGTCCCGCGGAGCGCTCGACCCGGTCGCCACCGCGATGTCGGGCTCGGGCTCGGAATCGGGATCCACCGTGGGGAACGCGCTCCGGGGGGAGTGCAGGGCGGCCAGCCGCTGCAGGAGGGACCGCAGATCGGCCCTGTCCTCGACCCGGTCGATCAGGCCGTGCCGCAGCTGCGACTCCGCAGCCTGGAAGTCGGCGGGAAGGGCGGCGTGGATCGTCTCGCGGACGACCCGGGGGCCGGCGAATCCGACGTGGGCGCCCCGCTCCGCGATCACGACCGAGCCCAGGCTCGCGAAGGAGGCGGAGACGCCTCCGTAGGTCGGGTCGGTGAGGACGCACACCGACAGGACGCCGGCTTCCCGGAGCCGGGCGAACGCGACCGCCGTGCGGGCCATCTGCAGCAGCGAGAAGACGCCCTCCTGCATGCGCGCCCCGCCGCTGGCGCAGACGACGATCAGCGGGTCGTGCGAGCGGAGCGCCAGCTCGGCCGCCTCGCTCACGCGTCGGCCGACCTCCAGGCCCATGCTTCCGCCCATGAAGGAGAACTCCATGACAGCGAGAACCACTCGGCGCCCGCCGAGGAGCGCCGTGCCGACGACGACCGCCTCGGACTCGCGGGACGCGCGGTGCGCGGAGACCAGCCGATCCGAGTACGAGCGGGAGTCGACGAACTCGAGCGGATCCGGCAGGACGTCGTCGAAGACCGACTCTCTGAAGCTGTCCCGATCGACCAGCGAGTCGATCCGGGCCCGCGCCCCCATCCGCACGTGGTGCTCGCACTCCGGGCAGACCGACAGATTCCTGTCGAGCCGCTTGCGGTAGAGCAGACTCCCGCAGCCCGGGCACTTCGTCCACTCGGCCTGTCCGGCGGCCGGTGCCGTCGACTCCGTCGTGTGCATCATCGCATCCCCTTCTCGCACGTCCTCGTGTGTTCACAGCGGACACGTCCGGTCCGCAGACCTCGGAGCACCGCGTGTCCGGCGGCTCCCGGTACCCCACCGTCGACGCGAGGCCGACGGGGGAGGACCGGGTCAGGCTCGACGACTCGGCGCCGACCAGTGGTAGAAGCGCTCGGCCATCGCATCGAGCGGCGACGCCCAATCCGGGTCGTACGCCTCGATGTGCGGACGCAGCTCGTCGCTGACCGCTCGGAACGCGGGCAGCCGCTGGGCGACCCGCATGGCGTCGCCGGCCGGGACCGCGAAGTCGATGAGGTGCACGTAGATCCCGTGGAAGCGGTAGAGCGACCTGCCGACCACCCCGATCTCCTCGGGCATCGTTGTCGCATCGGACCGGCTGAAGATGTCGGCCACATCGGGTGCGTCCTCCGGACGCATCTTCGCGACGATCATGACCTGCTGCATCACTGGCTCCCCTTCACTCGGACGATGTCGGCCGAGCGGGTGTCGCCGGCGACAGTGCCGGGCGACCTGGCCGCTCGGACATAGAGAACGCTAAGACGCCTCATAGGTGCGGGCATCCGCCGGAGAGCGGGACTCGGTGGACCCCCACACCGGCCGGACGGAGGAGCCGGGCACCTCCTCCTGGACCGCCCCTCATCCGGCCGACGGGGGCGGACCCCCGCCCGGGTCGACTGCCGGCGTCCGGAGGTCGCAGTCCGCGTGACGGGCATCGGACCGGGAGTCCGCGACCGGAGGGGGCGTCCCTCCGGCCCCGGTCGCTCGGACCGTCCGGGCCGATCGGTCCGTCCCACGGGACCTTCGGCCCGTGCCCGACCGCTGCGACGGCCAGGATCACCGCATGGGGGATGACGCAGGCGCGAGCGCCGGAGGACCGAGGACGACCGGACGGAGCCTCCGGCTCCCGGTGCTCGACTGCTGCACCGCTCCCGCGACGGCGAGCGGTGCCCGATGACCGTGCAGGCCGCGGCGGGCGCGTCCCGTGCTCGCGGTGTCCGGGCCCCGCAGCCCGTCGACGCCGGTCCTCCGGCGGAGAACGTGCGGGTGCTGCTCTGCGACGACCACGAGATCTCCCGTGTCGGGCTGCGCGCGCTCATCGATCCCGAGGCCGGCCTCTCGGTAGTGGGGGAGGCGGCGGACGTCGAATCGGCGTGCTCGATCGCGGAGCAGCTGGACCCGCACGTCGTCATCGTCCGGCTGGGCCTGCTCGACCAGACGCGGGGGGAACCGCTCGGCGAGCTGTGCAGCCGCAACCGAGCGGTGCTGATCCTCGCGGGGATCGAGGCGGAGTTCGACCTGGTCGGCATGATGCGGGCCGGAGTGAGGGGCTGCCTGCCCCACTCGGTCGCCGCGCCGAGGCTGCTCGACGGCATCCGGGCCCTGTCGCAGGACGAGCTCGTCCTCGACCGCCTGTTCGCCCCGCACCTCGTGCAGTTCCTGAGCACCGCCCCGACGACCGTCGCGGAGGCCGGATCGGGTCCGACCCCGCTCAACCGGCTGACCGAGCGCCAGCGGGCCGTGGCCCACCTCGTCGCCGAGGGGATGACCAACGGCGAGATCGCGGCCCGGCTGTTCGTCAGCCACGCCACGGTGAAGAGCCACGTCACCGTGGTCCTGCGCCGCCTGGCCGTGCGGAGCAGGACCGAGCTGGCGATCGCGGTGAAGAGCTTCGGCGAGGAGACGGAGACCGAGTCGACAGGACTGCGCGAGATGCACCACGCGGCGGGGATGATCGCGGTCCAGATGTCGATCGGAGTCGAGGAGGCCATGATCCTCCTCCGCAGCCGCGCAGCGGAGTCGGGCCGCAGCGTCAGGGAGACCGCCACGGACGTGGTCGCCCGGCGCCTGCGGTTCGAGCCCTGAGGCGCGCACCGAGCAGCCGCCGCCTCGGTCGAGCGGCTCGGGTCGAGGGGAGCGCCCCTCGACGTGCTGCCGCGACGCCTCAGGCGGTGACGGCGCCCCCGGTCGACAGCGCCCCTCCGACCGGCCCGATCACCGCCGCGGTCGGAGCCTCCGTCACTCGTGCCCTCCGGCCGGCTCCGCGCGACCACGCGGTGCGCCCAGGACGTGCAGTGCACCCTCCGGCCCCCTGACGGATCCTGTCCGCGCGACCTCGCGGACGGGCGACGGATGCTGCCGTTCCGGTGGGCACACCACGACGAGGGCGGTCTCGAGGGCTGCGAGCAGGTCGTCACTCACGGAGCCGAGGAGGAGCCTCGAGAGCCCCGTCAGGCGGCGGCTCCCGATCACCACGAGCGCCGGAGCGGGCTCGCCGCGCAGCAGTGCACGCGCCGGCGGTTCCGACGACAGGACGAGCTCGGGCTGCAGAGTCGATCCCGGGATCGCGGTCCGCAGACGGCGGGCGATGTCGCGGATCGTGTGCTCGTGGTCCGCGAGCCGGGCCCGGACGACCTCTCCGCTGCCGCGGTCCTCTCCGCCGTGCACGATCCGGAGGGGCTGCCCCGTCCGCTCGGCCTCCTCGGCGGCGAACACGACGGCCGCCCACGATCCGGGGGACCCGTCGACCCCGACCACCACACCGGAGCGATCGGGCGCGCTCGCGGCCGGCACCACCGAGACAGGACCGTGGGCGACCGCCGAGACCTCGGACCCGAACGACCAGCGGGAACCCAGGCGGAACGCCCGCTCGGGACGTCCGATGACGAGGAGCCGGTCCATCGCGGTCTCGCGGGCCAGAGCGGGGACCACGAAGCCGTGGACGACCCGCCCGCTGATCGGGATGCCCGGATGCTCCTCCCTGATCCGCTCGATCGCGCCCTCGAGCGCCGCGACGGGCCCCGAGGGGACGTCTCCGTCGGCGGTCAGCACGTCGTCGAGGACCTGGACGAGCTCGACCGGGCCGTGGAGCGCCCGGGCGCGGCGGAGCGCCCAGTCGAGCGCGGCGGTCGGAGGATGCGAGGGATTCCAGGCGACGAGAGTGGAGGACGGCATGGCGGTCTCCTGAGGGGTGTCCGAGACCCCGGTCCCGCGACGGGGCCGAGGGCGGCGTCAGGCCGTGACGGCAGCGGTGATCCTCGACGGCAGCACGACCACCGGGCACGGCGGCGCGACGACGAGCTCGTGGGACACCGAGCCCAGCACGAGCTCGGTGATCCCGTGCAGACCGCGGCTCCCCACGACGAGCTCCGATGCGTGCTCCGATGCGCGGGAGAGCACGGCCGCGGGGAAACCCCGGTCGACGACCACGCGGACGCGCAGCCCCGGGTGGGCCGCCTGCACCGGGAGCAGCGCGCGGTCGACGAGCTCCCGGCTCGCTGCGGCGAGGCGATCGGAGGAGGAGAGCTCGGGCATCAGGCCGGGGACACCCATGTCCACGGGCGACCACGCGGTGACCACGGTGAGCTCCTCGTCGAGGGCGACCGCGTCCTCCGCCGCGAGGCGCAGGGCAGCCGCCGAGCGCTCGGATCCGTCCACTCCGACGACCACGCCCGAGTGGTGGCCCGGGCGGGGTGCCGGCACGATCACGACGGGGCACTCGGCACGCAGGGCGAGCTCGAGACCGGGGGAGTGCCTCATCTCGTGCGTCCCGTCGTCGCGCGAGTGGCGGCCGACGACGACCAGTCGCGCGGTGCGGGACTCCTCGACGAGCTGGTCGACGACGCGCCCCCGCCGGATGTGCGTCGTGACACTGACATGAGGTGCGATCACGTCGGCCGAGAAGGCGCTCGCCGAGGGCACGAGATCCTGCTCGGGTGAATCTTGTCGATGGCGGGAGGCGAGGTCCTCCTGGATGTGCACGGTCACCACCAGCAGCCCGAGCCGCTCCGCGCGCCGGAGCGCCCAGTCGACGGCGAACCGGCCCTCGCGAGTACTCGCCGCGCCGACCACGATCCTGTCCGGAGCCATGTCCTGTCCTCTCGCCCGCGGCCGCGACCGCCACGGCGCCACCTCCACCCTCCGGCGAGCGATCGCACGTCCACGGGACGAAGGGCCCGCCGCACGCCCGCGACGGGAAGGACCGCCTCCGCCTCGAGCCGTGATCGCCGCGGGACGTTGGTCCCGCCGAGCACGTCGGCCGCCTCCCATGCTGACCGCATGAGAGCGGTCGTCGCCTACGAGTCACTGTTCGGCAACACCCACGCGGTCGCGGAGGCGGTGGCCGACGGGATCTCGGATCTCGCCTCCGTCGATCTGCTCGACGTCGACGCGATCACCGGGACGAGCTTCCGAGCGGCCGATCTCGTGGTCTTCGGCGGACCGACGCACAAGCACGGTCTCTCCGATCGGAGCTCGCGCCTGCAGGCGGAGGCGTGGGCGCGGGCGCACGGCGACTCGCTGCGCCTGGACCGCGACGCCCCGGGCCGCGGTCTGCGCGATCTGCTCGGCGAGGGCGGCTGGGACGACCGTGCTCTGATGGCGGTGTTCGACACCTGCATGGGGACCGACCCGGTCGTCACGGGCTCCGCCGGTCGCGCGGCCGCCCGCCTCCTCGCCCGGCGCGCGGGCACCGCGGTGACCGAGCCGGTCAGCTTCCACGTCTCGACCGGCAACCGGCTCCTCCCCGGCGAGCTCGAGCGTGCCCGGGCCTGGGGATCGGACCTCGCCGCCACGGCCCTCCGGCGCGCGTCGGACGACGCCTCGCGCCTCGCCGCCGGCCCTGCTCAGCTGTAGCGGTCCACCTCCGGCCGACGCTGGAACCGGCGGCCGGTGATCGACTCGGGAGTCACCCGGACGACGCGGTACTTCGGCGTCGCCGTCCACGAGGTCAGCGGGAGCCGGTCGACCTCGTCGATCTCCCGCTGACTCTCCACCTCGGCCGCGCGGCCCTTCACGACCACACTCCACACCTCGTCCTCGGTGGCGCCGTCGATCTCGAGCGCCACACCCGCGTTGATCGTGAGCTCGAGCAGCTTCGTCCCGGGAGCCGTGCGGAAGACGTAACGGCCCTCCTGGTCGGCGGCGATCGTCACGGGGAAGATCTCGACCTCGTCGCGCACTGCCACGGCGAGGCGCGCGACGCCCGCCGAGCGCAGCAGCGCACGGCACTCCGCTGAGTCGAGTTCGGCGACCGGGCTCTCACTGGTCCACATGGCGGTGTGTCCTTCCTGATGCGGGGAGGGGCGGCGGCGGGCGCCGCCGGGGAGGAGGGGAGCCTCCCCGACGGCGCGAACGGCGTCCCGTCCGACGGCGACGGCAGTGTCGCGATCGTCACCCCGAGGATGCCCCCTCGCTCGTCGCCACTCCAGGTCTTTGGTCCTCCCTTCCGCCACTGCCGGGACCTTCGACCCGGAGTGCGGGTGTCCTCCCCGGTCAGGGTGGGGCAGCGGAGTCGTGGCGCCGCGCTGAGGGAGGAGACGCCGATGGAGTCGACGATCGTCGCCTGGAACGGATCCGGACCGTCGAGGCGGGCTCTCGAGTGGGCCGTCGCGAGGGAGCGGCGTCGCGCGGGCGTGGTCCGGCTGGTCGCGGTCCTCGACGGGACCACCCTCACGGCACGTCGTTCCATCGGCAGTGCCGGCGGGGGGACCGCCGCCGCTCTCGAGATCGCGGCCGCCGACGTCGTCGAGTCGTCCCCGGAGATCGGGGTCGAGACCGAGCTCCGAGTGGGCGACGCCCTCCACGAGCTCACCGCTCTCACCGGCCCGTCCACGCTCCTCGTCGTCGGCACCGGTCCTCGGCAGGGCCCGCGACGACGCTACGGCTGGTCCCTCGGTGCCCGGCTGGCGGCGCGTGCGAGCGGGCCGGTGGCGGTGATCCCGGAGCCGCGCGAGCCCCCGGACGCACCCACCGGCATCCTGGTCGGGGTCGACGACACTCCGGTCTCCCGCACGGCAGCACTCGTCGCCGCGTCCGAGGCCGTGCTGCAGGAGGAGCCGCTGTGGCTCGTGAACGCCTGGCAGCCTCCGCCGGTCTGGGCCGACGGCCTGGCCCACGACAGCACACTCCTCGACGAGCTCGAGCGCGCGCACGAGCACATCGTCCATCGCCTCGTCGAGGAGATCCGCGCCCTGTACCCGATGCTCCGCGTGCGCGGCGAGGCCGTCCGGTCCACAGCGGGTCGAGCGCTGCTGAACGCGCATCCGACACCGGCCCTGGTCGTCGCCGGCACTCGCAGCACCCGCGGTCTCCAGCGTCTGCTGCTGGGGTCCGTGAGCCAGGAGCTGCTGACCAGGATCCTGACGCCCACGATCATCGTCCCGGGCGACCCGGTGGGGGACCGTCGTGGCGAGAGCACCCGCGACCTCCGGCACTCCGCTCCTCTCCGAGCGGTCGCCGACCTGAAGGAGACCTGATGACCGGCATCGTCCGGACCGTCGTCGCGTGGGAGGACACCGGCCCCGGACGCGCGGCGCTCCGCTGGGCTCTGGACCGTGATCCGCAGGGCGACGTCGCCCTGGTCGCCGTCCTCGACGAGACCCGCACGGCTCCCGGTCTGACCGTCGATGCCGCCCTGATCTCGAACGCACGAGCCGCGGTGGAGCGAGCGGCCGCCGCAGCCCGGGAGTCCACTCCGAACGCCCGCATCTCGGCCCGGGTGGTCCTCGGCGATCTGATCACCGTGCTGTGCTCGGAGAGCGCCCCCGACACGCTGCTCGTCCTCGGCACTCACGATCGGGGCGGCTTCCTCCCGCGCTTCGGCTGGTCGCTCGGCGTCCGCCTCGCCGGTGCGACGCGCGGTCCCCTCGCCGTCGTCCCGGAGGCGGCTCAGTCCCTGCCTCCCGGCCGGGTCGTCGTGGGCGTCGACGACTCTCCCGGCGTCTCGACGGCGCTGGACCTCGCGGCGCGGGAGGCGTCCCGGCGCAGGGAGGTCCTCCACCTCGTCCACGTCTGGCAGGAGCCCCTGCTGCCCGACGACTCCTCCGCGATCGATCCCGAGACGCTGACGGCGCTCCGCCGCGCGCACCGGAGAGTCCTCGACGAGGCCGTCGCCGCCGTGCGCCTCGCGCACCCCGGGCTCGAGGTCCGGAGTGATCTGCTGAGGGGCGAACCGGCGGCGGTGCTCGTCGAGGCCGACCCCGGGGCGGGGCTCGTCGTGGTCGGGGCCGGCGGGCGGACAGGCCTGAAGCGGCTGATGCTCGGCTCCGTCAGCCACGACGTGGTGCTGGGCGCCTTCCGTCCGGTCCTCGTGGTGCCCGCCGAGGGCCGGCACGGCCGGGATCGTGCGAGTGCCCCCGCCGAGCTCGCGAGCAGGTGACCGCTGCCGCCGACCGCGGGAGGCCCGCGCCCGGGTCACTGCGGAGCGTGGACGACCACCGTCGGTCCGGTGAGGTTCAGGAGGACGTCGTGGCTCACATGACCGAGCGTCCACCGCGCGGCTCCGACGCGCCGGGAGCTGCCGACGACCAGGATGTCCGCTCCGCGGCCCGCGTCGAGCAGTGATTCGGCGGGATCGCGTCGTGTCAGCCGGGCGCGGAGGAACACACCGTCGGGGAGCTCCGCCCGCGCGGTCGCGACGGCCGCGAGCAGGACGGGGTCGGAGACCAGGTCGCCGCTCGGTGCGTCCCTCGGCTCGGCACGCAGGAGGGTCAGCTCCCCGCGTGCGCGGAGGCACTCGTCGAGGGCGAACTCGAGCGCGGCGCGGGACGCCGCACTCTCGTCCAGGCCGACGACCACGCCGTGGCGGTGGCGGCCGAGCAGCTCCGGAACGACTGCGACGGGGACGTCGGCCGCCGCCGCGAGCTGCAGGCTCCGGGAGCCGACGACCCGGCCTCGGACGAAACCGGTCCGATGCGTGCCGACCACGACCATCGCTGCGGAACGCGAGCACTCGGCCAGCTCGTCCATCGGGTTCCCGTGCACCGAGCGCACCTCCACCGCGAGTCCGGGGTGGAGCGCGAGCAGACGTCCGCGCTCCTCCTCCAGGGTCGCCTCCGCACGGCGCTGCAGATCCTCGGCGACGTCGTGCCCGACCCCGCCCCACTCGTCGTCGAGCACGTGCAGGAGGAGGACGCCCCGTCCGAGAGCGGCGGCGCGCTCGCCCGCCCAGCGCGCCGCCGCCCGGCTCGGGCTCGACCCGTCGACTCCTACGAGGAGATGGGGTGTCATGGCGCCCTCCCTCCCGTCAGCCTGCGCCGCGGTGTCGACGGGATGCAGAGGCGAAGGTCCCGTCGACGCCGCGCGGGAGTAGCATCGCCCGTGACCTGGGAGGCCCTCGTGGCTGCAGACGATCCGCCGACGTCGCCCGACGCGCCGCTCCGTGCTTCCGCTCCGCCGTCCCCCGGCGGTCCGGTGGGCACGGAGGAGCGCTTGCGCGCCCTCCTGCATGCGAACGCCTCCGTGGTCGAGCAGATCGACCTCCCCGTCGTTCTGCGCCGCATCGCCGAGGCCGCCGTCGTCCTCGTCGGCGCCCGCTACGGCGCTCTCGGAGTGATCTCTCCCCACGGCGGGCTCGAGCAGTTCATCCACGTGGGGATGGATCCGGCGGCGGTGGAGGAGATCGGTCACCTGCCCGAGGGCCACGGGCTCCTCGGAGCGCTGATCGACGATCCGCGGCCCATCCGTCGCGCGCACCTCGCCGGGAGTCCCGGTTCCGCGGGGTTCCCGGCTCACCACCCCGTCATGGAGTCCTTCCTCGGGGTGCCGATCCGCGTCCGCGACGAGGTCTTCGGCAACCTCTACCTGACCGAGTCGCGTCACGGCGCGTTCAGTGCCGAGGACGAGGAGCTCGTGGTGGCGCTCGCCGCGACCGCCGGCATCGCGATCGAGAACGCCCGCCTCTTCGACGAGACGCGGGAGAGGGAGGCCTGGATGGCCGCGTCGGCGGATCTGACCGCCCGCGTCCTCTCGCTCGACGAGGTCGACCGGCTGGGTGGCCTGGCCGACCGGATCCGCGAGGTGGCGGCCGCCGACCTGGTGTCGCTGGTCCTTCCCGAGAACCCGGACGACGCCGCGGCGGGGCCGATCGACGGACTCGTCGTGGCGGTGGCGCGCGGCCTCGGCGCGGAGAGCGTCGAGGGGACCCGACTCGACGCCCACAGCCTCGCCGCGACCGTCCTCGAGTCGGGTCAGCCGACACTCCTCGACCCCCTCGCCGATGCGCGGCTCACCACCGACGAACCGCTCTGGACGGGGAGGAACATCGGCTCGGTGATGGCCCTGCCCCTGCGCGCCGAGGACCGCCGGCTCGGCGTCCTCTTCATCGCCCGGGCCCCGGGCCGGCCCGTGTACCGGCCCTCCGACGTCGACCGGGCCGCGGACCTCGCCGGACAGGTGACGGTCGCGATGGAGCTCGCCTCGGCCCGCTCCGCCCAGCAGCGGATGCTGGTCCTGGAGGATCGCGGACGCATCGCCCGCGATCTGCACGACCACGTGATCCAGGAGCTGTTCGCCACGGGGCTCGACCTGCAGAACGCCACGTCCGTGCTGCCGCCCGCCTCCGCGGCGCGGGTGCTCCGGGCCGTCGACCGGCTGGACCGCAGCATCGCGCAGATCCGCACTGCGATCTTCGCCCTCAGCTCTCGCGGGCACCAGGCGGGGGAGTCGCTGCGCCAGCGCCTCCTCGCCCTCGCCGAGCCGGGCGCGACCGGGCTCTCCTCGACCCCGGCGATCGCCTTCTCCGGTCCTCTCGATCTGCTCGTGCGCGGCTCGCTCGCCGACGACGTCGTCGCGGTCGCGCGGGAGGCGCTCACCAACATCGCCCGCCACGCCGACGCCGGGAGCGCCCGCGTCTCCGTCTCGCTGGCCGAGGACGCCGTGCACCTCGAGGTGAGCGACGACGGCCACGGGATGCCCCGCGATTCGACTCGCCGCAGCGGGCTCCAGAACATGGCCGACCGGGCGGACCGTCGGGAGGGGTCCCTCTCGATCGAGACGGACCCCTCCGGCACGACGATCCGCTGGAGCGCGCCCCTCGCCGCCCCCCTCCCACCGAACGGATCCCCGAGATGACACCGATCACCGTCTTCCTCCTCGACGACCACGAGATCGTCCGCCGCGGGGTGTCCGACCTGCTCTCGGCGAACGACGACATCGAGGTCGTGGGGGAGGCCGGCACCGCTGCGCAGGCGATGACCCGCATCCGGGCGGTCCGCCCTGCGATCGCGCTGCTCGATGTGCGCCTCCCCGACGGCAGCGGCATCGACGTCTGCCGCGACGTGCTCCAGAACGTCGGGGGAGTGCAGTGCATCATGCTCACCGCCTACGACGACGAGGAGGCGGTCTACGCCGCGGTCCTCGCCGGCGCCGCCGGATACGTGCTCAAGGACATCCGCGGGACAGGACTGGTCGACGCGGTGCGCGCCGTGGCCGCCGGCCGCCGCCTCCTCGATCCGACCCTCCGACGAGCCGCCACCACCGCGCTGACCGACACGCAGTCGACCGACCCGCGCCTCGCCGGGCTCGGCCTCCGCGAACGGCAGATCCTCGGGCACATCGCCGAGGGGATGACGAACCGGCAGATCGGCGTCGAGCTCGGCCTCGCCGAGAAGACCGTCAAGAACTACGTCTCGAGCCTCCTCGCCAAGCTCGGCCTCGAGCGGCGCACCCAGGCGGCGGTGCTGGAGCTCGAGCACCGTCGCGCGACACCCTGAGCAGGGGAGGCACGCCGCCGTCCGGCCGGGTGGGCCGATCCTGATCCAGCGCAGCTCGAGCTGAGCGCCGGTGCTCGGACCGCGGCTAGCTCGCTGCCGGGTCCGGCACGGCTCCGATCTGCGTGAGGATCGCCAGCAGAGACCTCGAGCCCCCCAGCACCCGGAGCCGTCAGCGTCCGACTTCAGCCACGGGCCGCTCGGCGACGTCCGCGGAAGGCGACGATCCGGCCGTGCAGTCCGAGCAGCCGCGGCACGATCTGGTAGACGGCGAGCGGCACCACGACGGCGGTCAGGACGAAGGCTCGCAAGACAGGAGGCCACTGGTCGGCGACGAGGGCCAGCACCGTCATCCCGATGGTGACCAGAGGAAAGATCGCCAGCCAGGTCACAACCGCCCGGACGTGCACGCTCGCGACAGGTCTTCTGGACACGAACCCAGTGACACTCGGCGCCGGCTCAGCCCGGCTGATGCACGTGGATGTCGCTGTTCAACGTCACGCCGTTGAACTCGAGATACAGCTGCCCCTCGACGACCGACACGGTCAGCGTGTTGCGGCGCTCGAGTACCGCGACCGCGGCATCCAGGAATCCCTGGTCGAAGCTCTGCACGGTGATCTTCTCGAGCTGGTGGACGCGCTTGCCGGACCACGCCGCGATCACCTTCTCCGGGTTGCGATGCGTGTAGACCGTCGTGCGGTCGGCCAGCCTGCTCCCGAAGTGCAGTCGCTCGGCATCCGGCGCGCCCACCTCGATCCACGTGGTGAGCCTGCCGGTGAGATCGCGGACCAGCACCGCCGGCTCGGTCGCCGTCGACGAGATCCCCTCGCTGAAGGTGATTCCCTCCACGTATTCGAGGCAGTACGCGAGCACGCGCGTCATCATGTACGCGTCGGTCTCGGAAGGGTGCCGAGCGGCCCGCAGCGTGATGTCTTCGTAGACCCCGCGGTCCACATCAGCCAGCTGCAACGCGAAGGTGTACATCACTGCGCCGGCTGCCATGTGTGCGAGCTTATGTCCTCTCGCTGATCGAGGAGCGCGAAGCTTCCACGGCGCCGGTGGGGGCATCGTGTTCGCGCGCGTCCACGCAAGAACGGCCCGGCAGGAGGCTTTCACTCCGTCGAGAGCGTCCCACTCGCTGACTCGTCGCAGGAGAGCCCGTCCGTGCATCTTCCGCACAGTGAACTGACATAATGTGCATTATCGGATAACGGCTTCGTCGCCGATGACGGCTGATCGAGCCGGTCCCGCAGGCTGCATTCCTGCTGCCCGGCTGCTCGCCCAGGCGTCTCTGCGCTGCGGCTTCCGCAGGCGCCGCTCACCTGCTGATCGAGCAGCGCGCGCAGCGAGTCCCACCGGCGTCAGCGCGCGAGCCGTTCAGCGGTCGGCGGTCACAGACGTGTCCAGCGAACACTCAGGAAAGACGGCTCCGCGAGCCGCCGCCGTCACTCCGCGGCGAAGTCCGACGTGTCGCCGACGAGACGCGTGTTGTCCGCCGGGATCGGCTCGACCGCGGCCAGAGCGACCTCCGCCGCGAACTCCCCCACGTTGTACAGCTTCCCGGCCGACTCGCGGCGCGAGCTGATCGCGCCCGGGTTCGAGCGCTCGAGCAGCGTCGCGGTGATCGTGCCCTCGATCATGTCGCCCGAGACGACGACGAACTCCACGCCCCGCTCGGCGAGCTCCGCGATCCGCGAGCGCAGCGCGTCCTCACCGGCGCGCTTGGACAGCGCGACCGGCTCGTACTCGGGCATGGTCGGGGTGGTGCGGATGAAGTGCGCCTGGTGGCTCGTCACGAAGACGATGCGGGATCCGGCGCCGAGGAGCGGGAGCGCCGCCTCGAGGGTAGCGACCTGGGAGTCGCGGTTGAGGACCATCGCGTAGTCCTCCCCCATGTTGCTCTCCATGCCGCCCGAGGCGTTGAGCACGAGGACATCGAGTCCGCCGAGCTCCTCCTCGATGCGCGCGAAGAGCGCCGTGCGCGACTCGGTGTCCGTGAGGTCGGCACCCACGGCGAAGGCTGAGCCGCCCGCGGCGGTGATCTGGTCGACGAGCTTCGTGGCGCGGGGCGCCTTCGAGCGGTAGTTGACGACGACGCGCGCGCCGGCCTCGGCGAAGTAGCGGATCGTGTCGGCGCCGATGCCGCGGGACGAGCCGGTCACGAGGATGCGCTTGCCGTCGAGCGAACCGGGAGCGAGGGGGTTGGACACGAGGAGATCCTCCAGGACGCCGACGCGGGGCCGGATCGGGCACGATGACGGGCGCCAGGGCCCGACGAAACCCTACCAACCCCCTCCCAGCCCGTTGACGGGGGGCCTTGATACCGTGAGAGCGCTCATCGTGGGGAAGGAGCAACGGCAATGGATGCTGTCACCCAGTACGCGTGGATCCTCTGGCTCGCGCTCATTCTGATCTTCGTGATCGTCGAGATGATCACTCTCGAATTCACCTTCCTGATGCTCGCAGTGGGCAGTGTCGGCGGTCTCCTGGCCGGTCTCGTCGGGGCGCCCTTCTGGGTGCAGGTCCCGGTCGCCGCCGTCCTCGCAGCGCTGCTCCTGTTCACGGTCCGCCCACCGCTGCTGAGACTCCTCAAGCGCGGTGGCGATCCGACGCCGTCCGGCTCTGACGCCCTGCTCGGCCTCGCGGGCAGCGTCGTCGTCGCGGGCTCGGGCCCGGGCCAGGTCAAGCTCGCCAACGGCGAGACGTGGACGGCCCGCCTGTCCCCCCTCGTCGAGAACCGCCCGCTCGGTGTCGGCGAACGTGTCGTCGTCACCGCCATCGAAGGCGCGACGGCTGTCGTCGTCCCCGCCGAAAGGAGCTCCTCGTGAACACCTCCGCCATCGTGACGACGGTGATCGTCGCCGTCATCGTCCTCTTCGTCCTGGTCGTCCTCTTCCGGTCGATCCGGATCATCCCGCAGGCGACCGCGGGAGTCGTCGAGCGGCTCGGCAAGTACCACAAGACGCTGCTGCCGGGTCTGAACCTCGTCGTGCCCTTCGTCGACCGGGTCCGCCCGCTGATCGACCTCCGCGAGCAGGTCGTTTCTTTCCCGCCGCAGCCGGTCATCACCGAGGACAACCTGGTCGTGTCGATCGACACGGTCGTCTACTTCCAGGTCAACGACGCTCGCGCCGCGACGTACGAGATCGCGAACTACCTCGGTGCCGTCGAGCAGCTGACGACGACCACCCTCCGCAACGTGGTCGGCGGCCTGAACCTCGAGGAGGCGCTGACCTCCCGCGACAACATCAACGGGCAGCTGCGCATCGTCCTCGACGAGGCCACCGGCAAGTGGGGCATCCGCGTCGGACGCGTGGAGCTCAAGGCGATCGATCCGCCCCTGTCCATCCAGGACTCGATGGAGAAGCAGATGCGCGCCGAGCGCGACCGCCGCGCCGTGATCCTCACCGCTGAGGGCACCAAGCAGTCGCAGATCCTCAACGCGGAGGGACAGCGCCAGGCCGCCATCCTCGCGGCGGAGGGTCAGGCCAAGGCCGCCGTCCTGCGCGCGGAGGGTGAGGCGAAGGCCATCACCACGGTGTTCCAGGCGATCCACGACGGACGCCCCGACGCCGAGCTCCTCGCCTACCAGTACCTGCAGACGCTGCCCAAGATCGCCGAGGGCAGCGCGAACAAGCTCTGGGTCGTGCCGAGCGAGCTGACCGAGGCGCTCAAGGGCGTCGGCCAGGCCTTCGGGCAGAACGCCGCACGGGGCGATCGCTCGCGTGATGCGGGCTCTACTCCCCCGAGCCCGACGGTCTGATCCGCCTCCCCGCTGTGGACGTCCGGGGCCGCGCGCCCTTCCTCGAGGGCCCGCGGCCCCGCGTCATCGCCCACCGCGGCTTCGGCCGGCACGGTCCGGGCAACACCCTCGCCGCGTTCGAGCGGGCCCTCGACGCCGGCGCGGATCTGCTCGAGACCGATGTCCGGGCCTCGCTCGACGGGGTGGCGTTCCTGCAGCATGACGCCGAGATCGTCGACCGGGCCGGAGGGCGGCACCGGGTCGACCGGACCCGCGCCGAGGAGCTCTCGCTGCTGACCCTCGAGGGCGGCGAGCATCCGGCCACCCTCACCGAGGCGCTCGAACGCCTCCCCGAGGCGCGCTTCAACCTGGACGTGAAGGCGCGCGACGCGATCGGCCCGACGATCGCGGCCGTCCGCGCCGCCGGCGCCGAGAGACGCGTCCTCGTCACCTCGTTCTCCGAATCGCGCCGTCGACGCACTCGCCGCTCTCTCCCCGGGTCGGCGACCTCCGCCTCCGCTCCCCTGTTCGTGGCCGCCCTCGTGTCCGCCCACGCGAACGCGCCGTGGCTCGTGCGGCGCGTGCTCGCCGGGATCGACGCCCTCCAGGTCCCCGAGAGCGCCCTCGGTCTGCGCGTCGCGACACCGCGCATCCTGGCGCATCTGCACTCCTCCGGATGCGAGATCCACCTGTGGACGATCGACGATCCCGACCGGATGACCGAGCTGCTCGCGCTCGGAGTCGACGGCCTCGTCACCGACCGGACCGATCTCGCGCGCGACGCCGTCGACGCGTATCTCCGGGGCCCGGCGCAGCGCTCCTGACGACCGCGGAAATCCGCTCCCACCTGACTGTTCTCTGGCAAAGGCGGGCACCGCCGGACCACCCCCAGGTAGGCGGTCGACACTGGTCGGAGCACAGCGAGAGGAGACCACACAATGGCAGATCGAAGCTTGCGCGGCATGAGGCTCGGATCCCAGAGCCTGCAGAGCGAAGAAGGCGTCGTCTTCTCACCGCGTTCGACGTACGAGTACCACTGCTCGAATTGCGGCTACGACACCGACATGGTGTTCTCGGCCGACGCCGAAGCGCCGGAGACCTGGGAGTGCCGCTCCTGCGGCCACGAGGCCGTCCTGATGGTGGACTCGAAGCCCGTCGTCGTGGATCGGGGCGAGCAGAAGGCCGTCCGGACCCACTGGGACATGCTGCTCGAACGTCGCACCCGCGCGGAGCTGGAGGAGCTGCTCGAGGAGCGGCTCGCCTTCCTCCGTGCTCGGCGCGGCGAGCACAAGATCGGCGCTTAGCGCCGGTCCCGGGCCCGTCGCCGGGGCTCGCGCGTCCGCAGGACGAACGAGACCAGGGCGATCAGACCGGCGGCCAGGAAGTACCAGCCGAGGTCGCGGGCCCACACCAGAGCCGGGGTCGTGGTGGAGGCGAGGGGAACCTCGTCCACCATGGCACCCGGCTCGAACCATGTCAGGGAGTCGATCGTCTCCCCGTCGGGGCCGATGATGGCACTGGTGCCGACCGTCGAGATGTTGACGACGCTCCGGCCCGTCTCGATGGCCCGCAGGCGCGCGATCGCCAGCTGCTGGACGCTCTCGTCGGTCCGGCCGAAGTCGGCGTTGTTCGTCTGCGCGAGGATGACCTGCGCGCCGCCGTCGACCATCGCGTCGGTGAGCGCGTCGTCCGAGATGTCGAAGCAGATCGCGATGCCGGCGAGGATGCCGTCGATGTCGAAGACGTTGGAGCGGGTGCCGATCGAGTAGTCGCGACTGACCAGGTCGACGAGGTCCGGGGCGAACATCCGCCAGAACGCCCGGTCGGGCATGTACTCCGCGAACGGCACGGGGTGCACCTTGTCGTAGATCTGGGTCGCCCCCTCCCCCGCCTTCCAGAGCAGCGAGCTGTTGTAGAAGACGTCGTCCTCGGGGTTCGTGATCGTGCCCACGATGAAGGGCGCGTCCATCGTGCGGCTCAGGTAGTCGAGCACGGCCGCCGACTGCGCGTTCCTCGTCGGGTCGATGTCGACGCCGTTCTCGGGCCAGACGACCATGTCGACGTCCTCGTCGAGGATGGGCAGGGTCGCCGAGGTGTGATCCTCGAGGATCTGCCCGCGGTAGCTCTGCGAGAAGAGGCCGGCGTCCGAGTCACCCTGGATCGCGGCGATCCGTGCCGTGCCCTCCGTCGGCGCGGGCCACGCCGGGAAGACGAGGGCGACGATCGCGAAGCCGGCGACGACGGCGACCCGGCCGGTGGCCGGTACCGCGACCTCGCGCACCGCCTGGGCGAGCGTGGCGGCGAGGAACGCGACGACGAAGCTGAGACCGGCGAAGCCGACCCAGGCCGCGAGCTCCGCGAGCGGGCCCGTCGACTGCGAGAGGGCGAGCCTCCCCCAGGCGAACCCGCCGTAGGGCCACACGTTCGTGATCGTCTCGCGGCCCGCCCACAGCGCGGCCAGCAGCGCGGGGAGCCCGACCATCCGCCCGAGGGGTCCGGTCCACACGCGGTGACCCCGCGTCGAGACCACCGCCATCAGGCCGGCCGAGAGCGCGAAGAAGATCGCCTGGAGGCCCGCGAGGGCCGCCCACGGGACGAGGCCGAGGTAGAGCGTGAGCCACGAGATGTGGACGCCCCAGAACACGCCGCCGCCGACGAGGCCGACGAGAGCGCCGCTCCAGAAGCCGCGCCCCGCGAGGGCGAGGAGGATCGCGGCGGCGCCGACGATCGCGAGCGGCCAGACGTCGGCGTCGGGGAAGCCCTGGTCGAGCACGGCGCCGCCGAGTGCCGCCAGCGGCAGCGCCAGCCACAGCGGAGCGGTCCGCCCCGCGGGCGGCGTCATCGCGTCCCTCATGCGACCGAGGAGTAGGCGACGATCCCCCGGCGGACGGATTCGAGCGCGGTGCGAGCGGCACGCCCGACCTTGCCCTCGGCGACGACGGAGAGCTGGTCGAGGAGGTCGATGGTCTGCTTCGACCAGCGGACGAAGTCGCCCGCCGCCATGTCGGCCTCGCGCAGCACCGCGTCGAGCGGCATCCCCCGGGCCCACATGTTCATCGCCAGCGCGAGGCTGGTCGAGATCGGGTTGCTGCCGGGCAGGCGGTGCTCGCGCTCGACGTCGTCGAGTCGCGCCCAGAGCAGCTGGGTCTTCTCGAGCGCCTCGGGGAAGGTGCCGCGGGGCAGGTGCTTCTCCCCGAGCGTCCCCTCCTCGCGCCGCGGCTCGAAGACGAGGCAGCAGGCCATGGCGGCGAGTCCGGCGGGATCGAGCTCGGTCCAGGCCTGCTTGCGAAGGCACTCCGCGATCAGGAGGTCGCGCTCGCCGTATATCCGGCGCAGGGTGCGCCCGTTCGGGGTGAGCGAGAGCTCGCCGGAGTCGTCCCGGCGGAAGTAGCCGAGCTCCAGCAGGACCTCGGTGATGCGGTCGAAGATCCGCGCGACGGCCCCGGTCCGCGAGCGGATCTGGCGCTCGATCTCATCGGTCTCCTTGCGGAGCTTCCACCAGCGCTCGGCCCAGCGGGCGTGCTGCTCCCGGTCCGAGCAGGCGTGGCACGGGTGCGCCTTCATCCGCTTGCGAAGGACGTTGAGCTGACCCTGGCGCTTCTCGCGCTCGCTGTGGGAGGCCGACTCCTTGCGGACCGCACCCCTGCGCTCGAGCTCGCCGATCTCACGGCGGATCGCCGCGTACTGCTCGAAGTCGCCGAGGTGGCACTGCATCGCGGTGACGTACCCCTCCATCGACTGCTCCTGCTGCCGCACGCGGCGCGCGAGGTCGACGACGGAGCGGTCGGCCTGGAACTGCGCGAACGAGGACTCGAGGATCTCCCGCGTGCGGGTCCGGCCGAACTGCTCGATGAGGTTCGCCGCCATGTTGTAGCTGGGCCGGAAGCTCGAGTTGAGCGGGTAGGTGCGGCGGGAGGCGAGCGAGGCGACCGCCTGCGGATTCATCCCTCCGCGCCACTGGATGACGGAGTGGCCCTCGACGTCGATCCCGCGCCGGCCGGCCCGCCCCGTGAGCTGCGTGTACTCCCCCGGGGTGATCGGGACCCGCGCCTCGCCGTTGAACTTCTCGAGCTTCTCGAGCACGACCGTGCGGGCGGGCATGTTGATGCCGAGCGCCAGCGTCTCGGTCGCGAAGACGACCCGGACGAGGCGGCGGAGGAACAGCTCCTCGACGACCTCCTTGAACGCCGGCAGCATCCCCGCGTGGTGCGCGGCGACTCCGCGCTGCAGACCGTCGAGCCACTCCCAGTAGCCGAGCACGGCGAGGTCCTCGTCACGGATGGTCCGGCAGCGCTCCTCGACGATCTCGCGGATCTCGTCGCGCTCGTGGCGCTCGGTCAGCCGCACTCCCGAGCGGAGGACCTGGCGGACGGCCTGGTCGCAGCCGGCGCGACTGAAGACGAAGAAGATGGCGGGCAGCAGGTTCTTGCCGCGGAGGATCTCGACGACCTCGGAGCGCGGGACGAGATCCTCGGTGCGCGACTCCGCGTAGCGCCCACGGCCTCCGCGCTGCGAGCCGCGGCCGCCGCGCTCGACCCGGGAGCCGCCCTGCGCCAGACGGGCGAGCTCGGGATTGACGCGGTTGGTCGCCGCGCGCCCCGAGGAGTCGAAGAGGTCGAGGAGCTTGCCGCCCACCAGCACGTGCTGATCGAGCGGGACGGGACGCTCCTCGGAGACGATGACCTCGGTCTCGCCCCGGACGGTCTGCAGCCAGTCGCCGAACTCCTCGGCGTTCGACACCGTGGCGCTGAGCGAGACGAGCCGCACCCGCTGCGGGAGGTGGATGATGACCTCCTCCCACACGGCGCCGCGGAAGCGGTCGGCGAGGTAGTGCACCTCGTCCATCACGACGTAGGCGAGATCGCGCAGGAGGTCGGAGTCGGCGTAGAGCATGTTCCGCAGGACCTCGGTCGTCATCACGACGATCCGTGCCCGGGCGTTCACGTTCGAGTCGCCGGTCAGCAGACCGACCTCGGACGCTCCGTACTCGGCGACGAACTCCTGGAACTTCTGATTGCTGAGCGCCTTCATCGGCGTCGTGTAGAAGACCTTCGCGACCGGGTCCTGCATCGCCAGGTGGATCGCGAACTCGGCGACGGCCGTCTTGCCGGCGCCGGTCGGCGCGGCCACGAGGACGCTGCGGCCCTCGTCCAGGGCGCTGCAGGCCTCGTACTGGAAGGGGTCCAGGTCGAACGCCAGGGTCGAGCGGAACGTCTCGACCCTGGCGTGGCCCTGTCGTGTCCGGAACGCCGCGAAGCGCTCCGCCGGAGACGGCTCGGTCACGCGGGGAGGTCGGACGGGCTGCCGTCGAAGACCACCTGGCGCTTGGCGACGCGCTTGTCGTGCAGGATCGCGATGCCGCAGGCGGCGAAGAACAGGATGGTGATCGGGATCGCCAGCAGGAACATCGAGATCGGGTCGGCGGCCGGGGTCGCGATGGCGGTGAACAGGACGATGACCATGATCGCGATGCGCCACGACTTGATGAGCACCATGCCGGGCAGGATGCCGACGAAGTTGAGCAGCACCAGGAACACCGGCAGCACGAAGGCGACGCCCACCACGAGCACCAGCTTGAGCACGAAGTCGTAGTAGGTCTTCGCGCTCAGCACGCTGGCCGCATCGGAGCCGGTGAAGCTCGTCAGGAGCTCGACGATGTGCGGGAACACGAACCATCCGGAGGCGCAGCCGGCGAAGAACAGCGGGATCGCGGTCAGGATGAAGCCGAGACCGTAGCGCATCTCCTTGCCGGTGAGACCGGGGACCAGGAAGGCCCAGATCTGGTAGAGCCAGATCGGGCTCGCGATCACGATGCCGATGGTCATCGCGATCTGCAGCTTGAGGTCGAACGCGCCGGTGATCGTCTCGAAGTTGAGGACCGCCGTCTTGTTCTGATCGCGCGCCACCTCGGCGATGGGCGCCTTGAGCGCCTCGAGCACCCAGTCGGAGAGGAACCAGCCGGCGATGCAGCACACTGCGATCGCGATAGCCGCGATGAAGAGCCTGTTCCGAAGCTCGATCAGATGAGACCCGAGGGACATGCGTCCCTCGGGGTTCTTCTTCGAGCGCTTCGTCCGTGGCTTCTTCGCTGCCACAGACGTCATTACTTGATCGGGGTCTCGGGCGGCGTGGTCGTGCCGGCGCTGGTGGTGCCGGTCGCGGTCGAGCCGGGGACGGTGCCGTCGGCGGGACGCTCAGTGCCGTCCTCGTCCTTCATGGTCTTGACCTCGCTCTTGAAGATCCGCATCGACTGCCCGACACTGCGGGCGAGCTGCGGGAGCTTGGGCGCACCGAACAGGAGGAGGATCACGGCGAGGATGATGAGGAGGTGCCACCCCTGGAGGCCAGCGAACATTGCAGACTCACTTCACTTGTCGGTTGCGGTGTACCAGGAGCTTACCCCGTTCGATGCGCGCTGACCGTCGATCCTCAGCCCTGTCGCGGCGAGCGTCGCGACGTGTCTCGTGAGCACGCCGGACGGCGTCGCGGTTCGCGAAGAGCGACGAGGGCGGCCTCGCCTCGGCGGTGTCCGCGCCGTCGGGCGACAGCGCGTCGAGCTTCGCCGTGAGCTCGTCGATCCGCCCGAGGAGCTCCCGGCCCTTGCGCCAGTAGGAGAGCGCGAAGAGCACCAGCACGCCGAGGGCGAGCAGGGCGAGTCCGAGCCAGATCAGGATCCAGGACCACCAGGTCACGTCGACTCCTCGTCGTAGGCGCGCAGTGCCGCGCGGGTCCAGTCGGCCACCGCTCGACGGGCGGTGTCCGGGGCGACGACCGCGACGAGCCCGGGCAGCGAGGCGACGAGCCGCGTGAGCCCCTCGAGGTGGGCGACTCGGATGCGGACGACGACTCCGCCGCCCGCCTCCCCCGCCGGTGGGTCGGGGAACTCGGCGTCGACCGCGTAGTCACCCAGGAGCGCCACGGAGCCGGGCGCCATCCGCAGGTCGACGACGAGGTCCGAGGCCGAGGCCTCGAAGAGCCGCTCGGACAGGGTGACCTCGTTGCGCCTGCGCACGATCGGGGACCCGGTGTCGGTCAGCGAGCGCATCCGGTCGACGCGGAAGGTGCGGACTCCCTCGCGCAGGTGGCACCAGCCCCGGAGGTACCAGTCGCGGTCGACCGACTCGAGCAGGAAGGGGTCGACGACGCGCGACTCCGTCTCGCCGCGCGCGTTGCGGTAGTCGAAGGCGAGCTGCGTCCCCGTCGCCAGAGCGGTGCGGATCGTCGAGACCGCGGCGTCGGCACCCGTCCCCCGCGCCACCGCGACCGCGCTCGGGGCGGAGGAGGCGCCGCGCGCGAGCTTCCCCATCAGCGCGGCGATCCGGTCGTTGCCCTGGTTCTCGGGCAGAGCGGCCAGGTACTGCATCCCGGCGATGAGCGCCGCCGCCTCGCGGGCCGAGAAGCGCGGCGAGTCGTCGATGGCGACCTGCTGGGTCAGGACGATGTGGTCGTTCTCCTCGAGGTCGTCCCAGCTGATGTCGAACAGGTCGTTGGCCTGGTACTGCGAGGTCTCCCCCGGCACGCCGGAGACGGCGATGAGCCGCACGGCGCGGCGGACCTCCTCCTGGGCGATGTCGAAGTGCTGCGCCACCTCCTCGACGCTCACGCGGCCGCGGTCGAGGAGGTAGGGGACGAGGGAGAGCAGCACGGCGAGCCGATCGCGCGCCTGCAGGGTGCGGGGCCTAGCCATCGAGGGCACCACCGTGATCGGCGAGGGAGCGGCGCAGACGATCGACGACCTTCCGGCGGAGCTCCGCCGGCTCCAGCACGAGCACCTCCGGACCGTAGCCGGCCAGCTCGTCGGCGAGGATGTCGGGATCGGTGAAGTGGAGGCGCAGCGTGGCTGCTCCCTCCCCCTCGGACTCGGCGCGACGGCCGAGGCGGAGGGCGGCGTCGGAGTCGGCGGCGACCCGCACGAGGGCGGTGTTGCGCCGCAGGATCTCGTCGAGCTGCGCGAGCGCCGTCGCCGCGTGGTCGCCCTCCTCGACCGGCGCGGTCCGCCCCGCCGAGGCGACCGGGCCGACGATGCGGGCGAGGAGGAAGGTGCGCGTGCCCTCGGCCGCCTCGTCCCAGGCGTGCAGGTGCCAGCGACCCTGGTGGTTCACCAGGGCGCGCGGACGGACGGTGCGGAGCCGCGGCTCGTCCGCACCCGGCTTGAGGTACGGGAACCGGACGACCTGCCCGCGGTCGAGCGCGGCGCTGAGGGGCTCGAACGACGCCTCCCGCACGCGGATCGACGGGCTGACGCCGATCACCGGGTCGACGGACTCCACCCCGATCGAGCGGAGCTTGATCAGCGCGCGCCGGGACTCGGCCGACAGCGTCCCCTCGCGCCAGACCGCGCCGGCCAGGCGCAGCAGGGCGACCTCCTCGGGGTCGAACGAGATGTCGGCCGGCAGGTCGTAGCTGCGCTTGGCGATCCGGTAGCGCACGGTCTGCGTGTTCCCGGGGTCGCCGGGCGCGTCGACGGTCTCGATCGGGATGCCGAGCTCGCGCAGGTCGTCCTTGTCGCGCTCGAACTGCCGCTCGAGAGCGGCACGATCGCCGGCGTCGGAGCGCTGCCGGTAGCCCTGCACCGTCGAGAGCACGTCGGACTTCGTCAGACCGTTCTCGGCCGCGACGAGCGCGAGCACGAGATTGAAGAGACGCTCCTCGGCCGGGATGCGGCTCGAGGACGAGACGTCGGCAGGCACGCCCTCCAGTCTAGGGGCGGGCCCGTTCAGCTGATCGCGAGCACGTCGGCGACGAAGACGAGGGTCGACCCGGCGGGGATGCCCTGCTGCTCCGTGTCGCCGTAGCCCTCGTCGGGCGGGATGACCGCGATGACCTGCGAGCCGACGGGCTGGCCGATCAGCGCCTGGGCGAACCCGGGGATGACGGAGCCCTCCGCCGCGGTGAAGGTCGCGGGCGAGCCCTTCTCCCAGCTGGAGTCGAAGATCTCGCCGGTGCTCCAGAGCCATCCGGTGTAGTGGACGACGACCTGGTCGCCCTCCTCGACGACGGCGCCGTCGCCCTTCTTCAGCTGCGCGATCTCCAGCTCGGTGGGGGCGTCGCCCGAGGGCTTCGCGAGCCCGGGCGTGCCGTCCTCGCCGAGGGTGACCGTCGGGAAGCCGTTCGGCGCGGGCTGGGCCTCGCCGTCGGCGCGGGCGAGCGCGGCGGTCTGGATGTCGGCGACGAGCACGAGGGTGTCGTCGGCCGAGATGCCCAGCTGGGCGGAGGAGTCGCCGAAGCCGTCCTCGGGGGCGATCGCGATGGCGACCCGCGAGCCGACCTGGGTGCAGAGCAGGCCCTCGTTGAGGCCGACGAGGCCCGCGCCTCCGGCGACGAAGCTGGCGCGGCTCTCGCCGTCGTAGGGCGAGGCCTCGAGCACCGAGCCGTCGGCTCCGTTGACCAGCGTGTAGTCGAGGGTGATCAGCTGGCCCTTCTCGATCCGGTCGCCCGAGCCCTCGATGAGGGTGCTGACCTGCGAGCTGCTCGCCTTCAGCGGAGTGGGGACCGTCACCTCGGGAGCGGTGCCGAAGTCACCGCTCGCGGCGACGGCCGAGGACGAGTCGCCCGAGCCGAACGGCGCGTCGCAGTCGGCCGACGACGAGGACGCGGTGCATCCCGTGAGAGCGGCGACGATGCCGATGCTGGCGATGAGCGCGACGGTCCTGCGCACGGGTCCTCTATTCGTCGGGGTGGGAGTGGTGATGCCCGAGTGCGAGACGATCGGGAGGGGCCGAGAAGCCGCACTCAGCTTAGACGATGCCCTCGTCGTCACCGGGCTCGGCCGCGTCCTCGCCGAAGCCGCGGGCGCGCGAGAGCTCGGCGCTGGTCGCCGACTCGCGGACGCGCTTGCGCAGGCTCTTCGGGCTGACCACCCGCTCCCCCAGGGCGCCGGGCGTCCACGCCTCGACGTCCTCGTCGCTGAAGTCGGTCTTGGACGGCCGGCGCTTGAGCTCCGGGAGGACCGCACCCGGCGCGAGGCGGCGCGCGGTGATGAGGAAGCCGGTGTGGCCGATCATCCGGTGGTCGGGTCGGACGGCGAGGCCCTCGACGTGCCAGCCGCGCACCATCGTCTCGTTCGAGGCCGGGTTGGTGAACAGTCCGGAGGCGCGGATCGCCTCGGCCGTGCGCGAGAGCTGCGTCACGGTGGCGACGTAGCAGAGCAGCACTCCGCCCGGGGTGAGGGCGTCGGCGGCGACGTCGAGGCACTCCCAGGGGGCGAGCATGTCGAGGACCACGCGGTCGGCCTCGCCGGGCGCCACCGCCTCGGGGAGCGCGTCGACGAGGTCGCCGACGGTGACGCTCCAGTTGTCGGGCGTGTAGCCGAGGAAGGTCTCGACGTTGCCGCGGGCCACCTCTGCGAACTCCTCGCGCCGCTCGAACGACGACAGACGGCCGGTCGGGCCGACGGCGCGCAGCAGCCAGAGCGAGAGCGCACCCGATCCGACCCCGGCCTCGACCACGCGGGCGCCGGGGAAGACATCGGCCAGGGCGAGGATCTGCGCGGCGTCCTTCGGGTAGACGATCGCGGCTCCGCGCGGCATCGACATGACGAAGTCGGCCAGGAGGGGCCGCAGCGCCAGGTGCTCCACCCCGACGGTGTTGGTGACCACCGAGCCGTCGGGCAGCCCGATCACCGTGTCGTGCTCGATGCCTCCGCGGTGCGTGTGGAAGACCTTGCCCGGCACGAGGGTGATCGTGTTCATGCGGCCCTTGGGGCCGGTCAGCTGGACGCGGTCGCCCGCGCGGAAGGGTCCGGAATGCTGCAGTGCCTCACCGGTCATCGGCGGGCCTCCGTCTCGGTGGGGCGCGGCGGGGTGCCGCGGTGCTCGGTGGACACCTGCGCGAGGTCCGCGAGAGTGCGGCCCACGAGGGTGGGCCAGAGGGCGTAGGGGGCGTCGACGTCGAGGTCGAGCTGGTGCGGGACTCCGATGGCGGCGGCACCCGAGGCGACGGCCGACGCGAGACCCGCGTGCGAGTCCTCGATGGCGACGCAGTGCGCCACCTCGACGCCGAGCGTCTGCGCAGCGAGGAGGTACGCCTCCGGGTGCGGCTTGCTCTGCTCGACCATGTCGCCGCTGACGACCGTGTCGAAGGCGGCGAACGGGAGGCGGTCGACGACCGCGTGCGCCATGCGTCCGATCGACATCGTGACGAGCGCCTGCGGGACTCCGGCGCCGCGGACGGCCCCGAGGAGCTCGAGGGCGCCGGGGCGCCACGGGATGCTCTCCGCGAGGCGGGCGATCACCTCGTCGGTCATGCGGTCGATGATCGCCTCGATCGGCAGATCGACGCCCTTGCCCTGCAGGATGCGGGCGGAGGCGGGCAGGCCGGAGCCGACGAGGCTCATCGCGTCCTCGTGGGTCCAGACGCCGCCGAAGGAGGCGACGAGGGCGTGCTCGGACGCCATCCAGTAGGGCTCGGTGTCGACGAGCGTGCCGTCCATGTCCCAGAGGACGGCGGCCGGGGCGTCCACGGAGGCGGGGGTCCGGCCGGGGGACGTCGGGGCGGTGGTGTCGGCAGTCACGAGCGTCCATGGTACCGGGCGGCCGTGGGGCGGTCCCGGTACGCGGACAGCGGAAAGCCCCGGGGGCGGCGGAGCGGTCGGAGGCCGGGTCCTATCCTGGTCGGACGGGGACCGGCGCAGCCTGCGCGCCCCGGACGACGAGCCGAACGCGGAGACCTCACCTATGAACGTGATCAAGGGGAACGTCCTGGTCGTGGCCTTCGAGGGCTGGAACGACGCGGGCGACGCCGCCAGCGGAGCCGTGCGCCTCGTCAAGGACGACGGCGACTACGTCCCCCTGTTCGCCGTCGACGCCGAGCAGTACTACGACTTCCAGTACACCCGTCCGATGCTCTCGATCGGCGAGGACGGCCGGCGCACCCTCTCGTGGCCCGGCACCCAGATCTTCGGCCCCGCCGACACCTCGGTCGACGCCGAGAGCGCCCTCTACGTGATGATCGGCACCGAGCCCTCGCGCAGCTGGAAGAGCTTCGCCGCCGAGGTCGTCGACGCGATGCTCGCGATCGACATCTCCACCGTCGTCTTCCTCGGCGCGATGCTCGCCGACGTGCCGCACACCCGGCCGATCTCGATCTTCGCCTCGAGCGAGAACGCCGAGCTGCGCACCGAGTTCGAGCTCGAGCGCTCGAGCTACGAGGGCCCGGTCGGGATCCTCAGCGTGATCGGCGAGGCCGCCGCGAAGGTGGGCATCCCCGCCGTCTCGGTCTGGGCCTCCGTGCCGCACTACGTGCACAACGCGCCGTCGCCCAAGGCGATGCTCGCCCTGCTCGAGAAGCTCGAGGAGGTCGTCGGAATAGCGATCCCGCGCGGCGACCTCGTCGAGGAGGCCCAGGAGTGGGAGCACGGCATCGACGCGCTCGCCGCCGACGACGAGGAGATGGCCGCCTACATCGCGCAGCTCGAGCAGGCGCGCGACACCGTCGACTCCCCCGAGGCGAGCGGCGAGGCGATCGCGCAGGAGTTCGAGCGCTACCTCCGCCGCCGCGGCGACGGCCGCTCCGGCGAGGAGCCCTGGCGCTCCTGAGGGCGGTTCACTCCGGCCGGGGCGCCTCCGCCGCGATCAGGCGAGTCTGACGCCCAGCAGGGCGTCGACCGCGGCGCGCAGGAGCGCCGGGTCGTCGACTCCGCCGAGGGCCGCCTCGTCGACCACGGCGAGGGCCGCCGGGGTGTCGAGGTCGTCGGCCAGAGCCGCGCGGAGGCTCGCGAGCGTGTCGAGAGCCGAGACGGGTCCGGGCCGCTCGAGCGACGCCTCCCATCGCGCGAGGCGGTCGACAGCGCTCGGCAGGTCGCCGGCGAGCCACTCCCAGTCGGAGCGGTAGTGGTGCGCGAGCAGGGCCAGCCGGATCGCGCGGGCATCGGCGCCCTCGGCCCGCAGGCGGGAGACCAGCACGAGGTTGCCGAGCGACTTGCTCATCTTCTCGCCCTGGTAGGCGACCATCCCGGCATGCGCGTAGGCGCCGGCGAGGGGCCGGCCGGACAGGGAGGCGGCGTGCGCGGCACTGAACTCGTGGTGCGGGAAGACGAGGTCGCTCCCGCCGCCCTGCACGGTGAAGTCGGCGCCGAGGCGGTCGAGCGCGATCACCGAGCACTCGATGTGCCAGCCGGGGCGGCCGCGTCCCACCGGCGAGTCCCAGGCCGGCTCGCCCGTGCGCTCGGCGCGCCAGAGCAGCGGATCGAGGGGGTCGCGCTTGCCTGCGCGAACGGGATCGCCGCCGCGCTGGGCGAACAGGCGGGACATCGTCCCGCGATCGAGCCGGCTCTCGGCGCCGAGGTGCCAGACCGCGCCCTCGGCGGCCGCGATGTCGTAGTAGACGTCCTCGCCTCCGTCGACGGCCGAGTCGGGAGTCGGCACGCGGTAGGCGACACCGTCGCGCTCGAGACGCGCCACCGCCTCCGCGATCGGCTCGATCGTCTCGGTGACGCCGACGTAGTGCGCGGGCGGCAGGATGCGCAGCGCGGCCATGTCGCCGCGGAACAGCTCCACCTGCTGCTCGGCGAGCTCTCGCCAGTCGACTCCGGTCGCCGCGGCGCGCTCGAGCAGCGGGTCGTCGACGTCGGTGACGTTCTGCGCGTACTCGACCGTGCTGCCGGCGTCGAGCCACACCCGCTGAAGGGTGTCGAAGGCGAGGTACGTGGAGGCGTGGCCGAGGTGGGTGGCGTCGTACGGCGTGATCCCGCAGACGTAGAGGCGGGCGACTCCGTCGGTGCCCGCCGCCTCGACGAGGCCGCCGGTCGCGGTGTCGTGCACGCGGGGAGCGCTGCCCCGCCCCGGGAGGACGGGGACGGCCGCGGCGGTCCAGGCGCGCACTAGGCGGCGATGGCGCCGGTGGACAGCGCGATCATGAGGGCGACGCCGAGGAGGATGCGGTAGATCACGAACGGCAGGAAGCTGCGGCGCGAGATGTAGCCCATGAAGAACGCGATGACCACGAAGCCGACCACGAACGCGACCACGGTCGCGACGAGGGTCTCGAGCCCGCCGACCTGGATCTGGTTCGGCAGGACCTCGGGGTCGCTGAGGCTCTTGTAGAGCTGGTAGAGACCGCTGCCGAAGACGGCGGGGATCGCCAGGAGGAACGAGTAGCGCGCCGCCGCCTTGCGCTCGTAGCCCATGAACAGGCCGGCGGTGATGGTGCCGCCCGACCGCGAGACGCCCGGGACGAGAGCGAGCGCCTGCGCGCCTCCGTAGATGAGGCCGTCGCGCACGTTCAGATCGCGGAGGCGGCGCTTCTTCGCGCCGACGGCGTCGGCGATGCCGAGCAGGATGCCGAAGACGATCAGCGTCGTCGCGACGACCCAGAGCGAGCGGAGCGTGGTCTCGATCGCGTCCTGGAAGAGCAGACCGAGGACGATGATCGGGATGCTGCCGATGATGATCAGCCAGCCCATGCGGGCGTTGGCGTCGGTGCGCGGGACCCGTCCGACGAGCGAGCGGCACCAGTTCGACACGATCTTCACGATGTCGCGCCAGAAGTAGATGATGACCGCGGTCTCGGTGCCCAGCTGCGTGATGGCGGTGAACGCCGCTCCGGTGTCCCGCCCGTCGAGACCCGGCAGCAGCTCGCTGACGATCCGCAGGTGGGCGCTGGAGGAGATGGGGAGGAATTCGGTCAGACCCTGGACGAGTCCCAGGATCAGCGCGTCGAGCAGGCCCATGCGTCACTTTCGAGGAGGGCTGGGGCGTCGTCGGCCAGCAGGCGGTCGGTGGCGGTCGGATCTGACCTCAGGATCGCAGGAGGAGATCGGTCAGGACCTTCCTGCCAAACACTAGTGCGTCGAGTGGGACCCGCTCATCGACCCCGTGGAACAGCGCCGGGAAGTCGAGCGAGCCCGGGAGCTGGAGCGGAGCGAACCCGTACCCGGTGATCCCGAGCAGCGAGAGGGCCTTGTTGTCGGTGCCTCCCGACAGCAGATAGGGCAGCACCTCGGCGCCGGGGTCGAAGCGGCGGAGGGAGGCGGCCATGCTCTCGACGAGCGGACCGGCGAAGGGCACCTCGAGCCCGATGTCGCGGTGCTGGACCAGGATCTCGACGTGCTCGCCGGCGAGGACCCTGATGCGCTCGAGCACGACGTCCTCCTCCCCCGGGAGCACCCGGACGTCGATCGTCGCCTCGGCGGTGTCGGGGATCACGTTCGCCTTGTAGCCGGCCGACAGCATCGACGGATTGGCCGTCGTGCGCAGGGTCGCCGCGATGAAGCGCGAGGCGGTGCCGGTGGCGAGAGCGAGCTCCTCCGGAGTGCTGCGCTGAGGGTCGTGGCCGAGGATGCGCGCGACCTCGTCGAGCAGCTGGCGGGTCGTGTCGGTGAGGCGCGTCGGCCACTCCTCGCTGCCGATGCGCGCGATCGCCTCGGCCAGGCGGGTCACCGGGTTCTCGCGGTTGATCTGCGAGCCGTGCCCCGCAGTGCCGTGGGCGCGGAGGGTCAGCCACATCAGGGCCTTCTCGCCGGTCTGCACGAGGTAGGCGCGCTTCCCGTCGAGCTCGATCGAGTAGCCGCCGACCTCGCTGATGGCCTCGGTCGCTCCCGCGAAGAGCTCGGGCTGCGTCTTCACGAGGTGCGCGGAGCCGCGGACTCCGCCCGCCTCCTCGTCGGCGAAGAAGGCCACGACGAGATCGCGCGAGGGCTTCCTGCCCGAGCGGAGGATGTCGCCGAGGGAGGCGAGGATCATCGCGTCCATGTTCTTCATGTCGACGGCACCCCGGCCCCAGAGCATGCCGTCCTTGACCACCCCGCCGAACGGATCGACGCTCCAGTTGTCCGCGATCGCGGGCACCACGTCGAGGTGGCCGTGCACGACGAGAGCGCCTCGCTCGCGGTCCTCCCCCGCGACTCGCGCGACGACGCTCGTGCGACCGGGATCGGAGTCGATCAGGACCGGCTCGAGACCGAGATCGCGCAGGTGCGCGGCCACGTACTCGGCCGCCTCGCGCTCGGGCTCGGCCCGGCCGTCGCCGTAGTTGCTCGTGTCGAAGCGGATGAGGTCGCGTGCGATCCGCGCGGTCTCGTCGAGGCCGGCCTCGTCGAGGGCGATCTCGGTGGGCGCGGGCAGGTCGTCGCGGTGGGGCGTCGTCATGCGAGCAACGGTACCGCGGGGGTCGGACGCGGGCGCCCGGACGGTGGCGTACGGGCCCCTCAAACCGTGCTAATGTCTTCTTCGGCCGCGGAAACGCAGGCTGGAAACAACACTCGTCCGGGTGGCGGAAATGGCAGACGCGCTAGCTTGAGGTGCTAGTGCCCGTATAGGGCGTGGGGGTTCAAGTCCCCCCTCGGACACCGATCAGAACCCCCGCATCTTCGTGAGAAGGTGCGGGGGTTTCTTCGTGTCGGGCGGTCGATCCGCTCTTCTCACCAAAACCGAAGAACGCTAGGGTTCGGAACGCACACCGCTCAACGACGAGTAAGGACGTTCTGTGTCACTCTCTCCCTCCGCCCGGCGCACGCGCCTGGGCCTGCTCTCGCTCCTCGCCGCCTCCGCGCTCGGCGCAGGAGGACTGGTCGCCGCCGGATCCGCCTCCGCGGCCACCGTCGCCGACTGCGTCCGCTCGCTCCCGGCGGGCGACTCCACCGTCGGCGTCCCCTTCGGCGGGACGACCTACGACGTGCTCGTGCACGTGCCCGCCGACGCCGGCGACGGCGCGCTCCCCCTGGTCCTCGATCTGCACGGGTCGAACAGCAACGGAGGCGTCCAGGCCGGCATCTCCGACCTGGCATCGGTCGCCGACCAGAAGGACTTCATCGTCGCGAATCCGACCGGGGCGATCGAGTTCGAGAAGACGCTCGAGGACGGCAACTGGGCCTGGAACGTCCCGGGAGTCCCCCTCACCTCCGGCACCTTCCCGCCCGAGGGATCCCGCGACGACGTGGCCTTCCTCTCGAGCGTCGTCGAGACCCTCTCGGCCCAGGGCTGCGTCGACCCCGGCAGCGTCTTCGCGACCGGGTTCTCGGGCGGCGGCCGGATGGCGTCCGCGCTCGCCTGCACCCGCGCGGACCTCTTCGCCGCCGTCGCACCCGTCGCAGGGCTCCGCGCCGGACGAGCGGACCTCGACGACCTCACCACCATCGAGGCCGGATCCTGCGCACCCGCCCGGCCGGTGTCGGTGCTCACCTTCCACGGCACCGCCGACGCCGTGAATCCGTTCGACGGCAACGAGGATCCGCGCTGGGGGTACAGCGTCGCGACAGCGACGGCCGGCTGGGCGTCGCTCGACGACTGCGGGGGCGAGCCGGTCACGACGGCCGTCACCGCCGAGGTCGGTCGCGCCGTCCTGGACGACTGCGCCGACGGCACGAGCGTGGAGGCCTACGCGATCGAGGGCGGCGGGCACACCTGGCCCGGGACGGCCGTCGATCTGGAGGCCTCGGGCCTGGGCGTGGTGAACCGCAGCATCAGCGCCTCCGAGATCATGTGGGACTTCTTCGCAGCACACGCGCGGACGTCGGAGCCGAGCCCCGAGCCGACCGCCACCGCGACTCCGGAGCCCACCGTCACCGCGACCCCCGAGCCGACCGCGACTCCCGAGCCCACCGCCACCGCTTCTCCGACCGCGACTCCCGAGCCGACCGCATCGTCTCCGACGACCGCGCCGACCGCCGCTCCTGCCGCGGGCTCAGGACCGCACCGAGGCGCGCTGGCCGAGACCGGCGCCTCCGCCTCCCTGCCCCTCGGAACGGCGGCGATGCTGCTCGCCGCCGGCGGTGCGCTGCTGCTCGCTCGACGGCGTCGCGCCTGACGGACTCCCCTCGCCGGGGAACCGGATCCTCGCGAGACACCGTGCTGACGCCGGTGTCTCGCCGGGAACCGGTTCCCCGGTGCTCAGGAGGCGGGCGTGAGCGCTGCCGACGACCAGCCGAGCGCCGGGGCGATGGAGTCGGCGACGGTCTGCAGCAGGCGGGCGTTGTACTCGACGCCGAGCTGGTTGGGGACGGTGAGCAGGAGCGTGTCCGCCTCCTGCACCGCGACGTCGGCCGCGAGCTCGGCGGCGATCACGTCGGGCTCGCCGGTGTAGCTGCGGCCGAAGCGCGCTCGCACTCCCTCGAGGGAGGCGACCTGGTCGCGCTCGCCGCGGCCGCCGAAGTAGAGGCGGTCGAGGTCGCTCGTGATCGGGAGGACGCTCCGCGAGACGGAGACGCGCGGAGTGCGCTCCCAGCCGGCGTCGGCCCACGCCGAGCGGTACTCGCGGATCTGGCGGGCCTGCAGCTCGTCGAAGGGGATCCCCTCCTCCTCGAGCAGCAGCGTGGACGACTGCAGGTTCATGCCCTGCTCGGCCGCCCAGCGCGCCGTCGCGAAGCTGCCGGCACCCCACCAGATGCGGTCCTCGAGGCCCGGGGAGCGCGGCTCGATCGCGAGCGGGGCCGAGACCCCGGTGCGGGAGGGGTCGGACTCGGCCACGGGGGCTCCGGCGAGCGCCTCGCGGAAGAGCTGCACCTTGCGACGGGCGAGATCGGCGTCCGTCGTGCCCTCCTGGGGCACGTAGCCGAACGCCTCGGAGCCGCGCAGCGCAGTCTCGGGTGATCCCCGGCTCACGCCGAGCTCGAGCCTGCCGCCCGAGATGAGGTCGGTGGCCGCGGCCTCCTCCGCCATGTAGAGCGGGTTCTCGTAGCGCATGTCGATGACGCCGGTGCCGATCTCGATGCGGCGGGTACGGGCGGCGATGGCCGACAGCAGCGGGAACGGCGAGGCCAGCTGCGGGGCGAAGTGGTGGACGCGGACGTAGGCGCCGTCGATGCCGATCTCCTCCGCCGCCTCGGCGAGCTCGATGGTCTGGAGCAGGACGTCGCGCGCGGTGTGCGTCAGCGAGCCCTGCACCGCCTGGTAGTGGCCGAAGGAGAGGAAGCCGATGCGCGAGACCATGTCGTCCTCAGCGTCGGAGTGGCCCGCGCTATTCCCTCGGACGCTCCTCCACAGAGGCGATGACGCGCGAGTTGTCCACAGATCGCTGTTCTCGACCCTGGACGCTCCCCCGCCGTTCCTAGGGTCTTCCGCATGCAGACGCTCCGTGACAGACCGGCCGAGGCCCGTTCGATACCCGTATGGTGTCCGGACCCCGCCTCCCTCCCCGACCAGCCGCGCTCCGCGGGTCGAACGATCGGATCGAACCCCATGGCCGCTCTCCTGCTCGCCCTCCTCTCCGCCGTCGCCTACGGAGTCAGCGACTTCCTCGGCGGGCTCGCCTCCAGGAGGGTCGCCGCGCTCCGGGTCGTCCTGGTCTCGTACCCCGTGTCCGCCTTCGTGATCGCCGCCCTGGCGCCGTTCGCCGGAGGGCGCCTCGACACGGCGTCCCTGCTGTGGGGAGCGGCGTCCGGCGCCGTGATGGCCGTGGCCATGTGGTGCTTCTACCTGGCGCTCGCCGAGGGCCCGATGAGCATCGTCTCGCCGGTGACGGCCGTGATGGTGGCCGGAGTGCCAGTGGTCGTCGGAGTCGCACTCGGCGAGCGGCCGTCCCCGGTCTCGCTGGTCGGCATCCTCCTGGCCGTCGCCGCGATCGTCCTCGTGAGCCGCGAAGCAGCGGCATCGGGGCAGGGGCGCCGCTTCACGCCGAGGGTGGCACGACTCACCCTCGGAGCGGGTACCTGCTTCGCGCTGAGCTTCGTCTTCACCGACCGCATCGACGGCGGCTCCGGGCTCTGGGCGCTCGTGGCCGCGCGTGTGGTCGCCTCCTGCCTCGTCGCGGTCGCGGCGACGCGGACGACGCGCACGGCACCGCTCCGCGGACGGCTCCTCGTGCTCGCCGTCGGCGTCGGGCTCCTCGACGTCGTCGCGAACATCGGCATGCTCTACGCCTTCCGCGACGGCATGCTCTCGCTCGTGAGCGTCCTCATCGCGCTCTACCCCGCCGTCACCGTGGGACTCGCCGTCGCCGTGCTGCGCGAACGCCTCGGTCCGGGCCAGTGGCTGGGCATGGCGCTCGCGACCGGCGCCGTCGTCACGATCGCGGTGGCGGGATGAGCGCGCCGCGCACCGTCGGGGAGACCTCTCCGGCAGGGCACCGGAGACCGGCCGGTTCCCGGGTCGTCTTCGAGCGGGAGGCGCTCACTCTGCCGGAGGCTCACGATCTGATGGAGGAGATCCGCTCCTCCTTGACGATCACGGGATACAGCCGGGCGGAGTGGAGCGGTCGCAGGATCGTCTTCTCCGCGCGAGACTCCGCGTCCGGCGCGCTCGTCGGCGCGGCACTCGTCCACCGCCTGATCGGCGGCTGGAGCGAAGTGGCCGTGCTGTTCGTCCGAGAGCCTCACCGCGGCGTGGGCACCGGTGCCGGCCTGCTCGCCGAAGTCGTGCGGCAACTTCCCTCGGACAGGCTCCTCCTCTACTTCTGCGAGGACCGGATGGCCCGTCTCGCCACGGAGGCCGGGTTCACCGTCCACGCGGATCCCTCAGACATCACCCGCAGGTCGTGGGCCGATCGTGTCTTCTTCTCGATCCTCTACCCGCTCCAGTGGCGTGCAGACGCCTACCGGCGGTCGGAGATGAGGCGCAAGCGCGAGCGGTACGGCTGCTCGTTCGACTTCTCCCTCGCCACACTCGACCGCCGAGACCACCCGATCACGAAGGACCTGCCATGAACTCCACCGACACCCCGCTCGACCGACTGCGCGAACACCGCTTCGAGGGAGAGGCGGACGACCTGCTCGTCGAGATCAATGCATCGATCGACGTCGACGTCCGATTGGCCTCCGTCGACGTCCGCGGCTCGCTCGCCCACCTCGACATGCTCCGGCGCTGCGGCATCCTCCAGGAGGACGAGGCAGACATCCTGGCCGACGGTCTTCGGACGGTCGAGGAGGAGATCCGGACAGGGACGTTCCCCGTCGACCGCTCCCTCGAGGACATCCACATGAACATCGAGGCCCGACTGCAGACACTCGTCGGACCCGTCGCGGGGAGGCTCCACACCGCTCGATCACGGAACGATCAGGTGGCTCTCGATTCGCGCCTCTGGGTCCGCGACGCGGCGACACGAGCCGATCAGCTGCTCGAAGGGCTGATCGACGCGCTCCTCGACCGTGCCGAGACGGAGGCAGGCTCGGCGATGCCCGGCTTCACCCACCTGCAGGTCGCGCAGCCGGTGACGATCGGGCACCACCTCCTCGCCTACGCCGAGATGTTCCAGCGCGATCGCGACCGCTTCCTCTGCGCGAACGCCCGGGCGGACGAGTCCCCGCTCGGTGCAGCCGCTCTGGCAGGCACGGGCTTCCCGATCGACCCCACCGCCACCGCAGCGGCCCTCGGCTTCAGCCGACCCATGCGCAACTCGATCGACGCGGTCTCGGACCGGGACTTCCTGCTCGACTTCCTCGCGGCCGGAGCGATGCTCGGCATCCACCTCTCGCGGATCTGCGAGGAGCTGGTGATCTGGAGCACTCCCCAGTTCGGTTATGTCACGCTGCCCGACGGATTGACGGCGGGATCCTCGATCATGCCGCAGAAGCGCAATCCGGACGCGGCCGAACTCGTGCGGGCGAAGTCCGGACGGCTGGTCGGCGATCTGGTGTCCCTGCTCGTCGTGATGAAGGGCCTGCCACTCGCCTACAGCCGGGACATGCAGGAGGACAAGTCCGCGGTCTTCGACGCCTCCGACACTCTCGAGATCTGTCTCCGCACGATGACGGCGATCGTCCGCGGACTGACCTTCGACACCGATCGCACCCGAGACGACGCCTCTCGGGGCGGCTCGCTCGCCACGGAGCTCGCCGACTGGCTGGTGCAGAAGCGTGGACTGCCGTTCCGCGACGCGCACGGCGTCGTCGGCGCCGCGATCCGCGCGCTCGAGACCCGCGGGCTGGAGCTGCGCGACGCCGATCCGGACCTCCTCGTCGAGTACTCGGATCACTTCCGCGACCTCCCCGCCACCGTGCTCAGTGTCGACAGCGCTCTTCACCGCCGCGACTCGACCGGAGGAACCGCGCCCGACCGGGTGCGATTGGCGGTGTCCGCCTTCCGAGCCCTCGCCGCGGAGGATCCGACGAGGACGCCTGCCGGAGAGCGGAGCATCCGATGACCGGATCGGGGTACCGCGTCGTCCTCGCCTACTCCGGAGGCGTGGACACCACCGCGTGCATCCCCTACCTCCGGCACGAGATGGGCTGCGACTACATCGTCGCGATGGCGGTGGATCTGGGGCAGGGCGACGAGCTGGAGCCGATTCGCCAGAAGGCGCTCCTCGCAGGAGCCGACGAGGCGATCGTCCTCGACGCGAAGGAGCGCTTCGTCGATCAGTACGGGTTCGCCGCGCTCGCCGCCAACGCCGTCCATGACCTGCATTACCCGCTCGCGTCAGCGCTCGGACGACCGCTGATCGCCGAGCTGCTGGTCGAGACCGCCCGGGCGTACCGCTGCGAGGCCGTCGCTCACGGCGCGACGGGCAAGGGCAACGACCAGGTGCGGATGGACCTCGGCGTCGCGCTGCGCGACTCGGACCTCGTCGTCCTCGCTCCGGCCCGCGAGTGGGGCTTCACGCGCGCACAGACGATCGCCTACTCCGAGTCGTTCGGCGTTCCGCCCCATGTCACTCCTGACCGGCCCTGGGCGATCGATCTGAACATCCTCGGCCGCAACATCGAGGCGGGTCCGATCGAGGATCTCGACTGGGAGCCGTCCGAGGATGTCTGGGCGCTGACGACGGCGCCCTCCGATGCCCCCGACGAGGCCGACTACGTCGACGTGACCTTCGAGAACGGCCGACCGGTCGCCCTCGATGGACAGCGCCTCGACCCGCTCTCGCTGGTGGAAGCGCTGAACGCTCGGGCGGGAGCGCACGGCGTCGGGCGCATCGACATGCTCGAGAACCGCGTGGTCGGCGTCCTCTCGCGAGAGCTCTATGAGGCACCCGCGCTGACCGTCCTCCTCCGCGCGCACCTCGAACTCGAGATGCTGGTCCTGCCACCGGATGTGCTCCACCACAAGCGCGGCCTCGACGGCGCCTACGGGAAGCTCGTCTACGACGGACTGTGGCACGGCCCACTCCGGTCGGCGCTCGACGCGTTCGTCGCCTCCACCCAGCAGTACGTCGACGGCACCATCCGGCTGCGCCTGTTCAAGGGGTCGGCGACGGTCGTCGGGCGCGAGGCGCCCAATCCTCTGTACCGACGCGACCTGGTCACCTACGGCGAGGGCTCCACCTTCGACCAGAGCAGTGCGATCGGATTCATCGACCTCTTCGGGCTGCCGGGCCGCACCTGGGCACAGGCGCACGGCGTGTGAACGGCAGCGCTCAGACCGCCTCGAAGTCGGCGGAGACAGACGCCGAGACCTCGATGTCCTCCGGCTTGAGGGCGAGGGGCTCCTCCTGACCGCCGAACTTCGCCGCTCGGCTCATCAGGGCGGAGCCCCCTTCGCTGCGGGTGTGCGGCCGGAGGCCGGGCTCGAAGAGCGTCAGCACACGGATCTCGCCGAGGCCGAGTGCGGAGGCGTAGGCCGCGGCGCGCTCACGGGCGTCGCGCACCGCCGCGATCCGGACCTCGCGCTCGGCCGTCGCCCGATGCGCGGCCGTCACGTCCCAGTCGACACCCGACACCACCACACCCGGCAGCTCCGACACCGACGCCACCCAGCGTCCGAGCGCGTCGAAGTCGCGGTACTTCACCCGGACGCTCGCCGCGGCGACGTGGAAGAGCTCGGTGACGTCGGAGTCCTTGAGGTAGCGGTGCACCGTCGAGACGGAGACCTGGTCGGCGGACCACCAGGTCGCGACACCCGCCGCCTGCTCGGCGACCGCCTCCTCGCGGACCCTCGCGTGCACCGAGGTCACCTCGGACAGCGCCTGCGACCGCGACCGCGACTCGCGCCGGATCTCGAGACGGACGGTGCCTCGCTCGGCGGGCAGGAAGTGCTGAGCGTTCCCAGCGACGGTGATGGTGGCCATCGCCCCATCGTGCCGCATCCGGCGTCGTCACGTCCGGAGGGGATCCGCCCTCCGGATCCGCTCGGCGAGGGCCCGCTCGACGGCGAGGTTGCTGAGCACCTGCTCGCGATGCCCGCCGCGGGCGGGCGGGACGACCTCGCCGGAGCGGGGATCGACGAAACCGCGCAGGGTGCGCTCCCCCTCGGCGATCGACTCCTCGAGGAGCTCGAGTCGGTGGGCGAGACGGTCCGACTCGAAGGTCTCGGCGGAGATCCGGTCCTCGTTCGGGTGGCGGGTGGTGCGGGCGGAGGTGCTCATGGTGATCCGATCCATCGGGGCGCCCGTCAGCGGCGCCGTCCCCAGGGAGACACGCAGAACCGTCGACGATGACGCAGTGGCGCGGAATGCACCGCCAAAGTGGCGCGAAGTGCCCGCGGGCTTCGTCAGCCCCGGAAGACCGAGAGCTGCTCGTTCCCGATGATCGCGAGGGTGCGCACCAGCCGCGTGTAGCGCTCGACCAGCGCCGCCTCCTCCGACCCCTGACCGAGCAGGGCCGAGATGCTCTCGGCGGGGAACAGTCCGACGATCTCCATCGCGACCGCGCGGGCGTGCTCGAACGAGAGGGCGTGCGCGTACTCCAGCGCCCGTGCGAGCTGGGGCCGTTCGCCCGCGGACGGCCCGGACGCCGATCCCGGATCGGCGGCATGGGCCAGGACGGCGACGAACACGCGCGCGATCTCGTCGACCCGCAGGGCCCGGACCAGGGTCAGGAGACGGGACGAGACGCGGGAGACCCCCCGGGCGAGGAGCTCGCCGCTGAGTGCGCGCACCTCGATGACGTCCCCGCCGACGAAGTCGCCCGAGACGCGCTTGATCCCCGAGGCGAACAGGCTCGAGCCGGCGTCGATGCTGCGCTCGGCCTCGAGGTTGATCTCGACGCGTCCGCGGGCGGTCGCGACTCCGGAGATCCAGCGCTGCTCGACGACGGGATGCGCGTGGACCGCGCGGACGAGGGTGCCGGGGCCCGGGTCGCTCAGCGCGCTCAGGATCACCTCGGGTGTGCGGGAGCCGGCGATCCGGGTCGAGACGCCGTTGTGCGCGGCCAGCTCGGCCGCCCGGAGCTTCGAGCGGATCCCGCCGCGGCCGGTGCCGCCCTTCTGGACGCCGATGCCGCGCAGCTCGGCGATGCCCAGCTCGTCGAGGTGGACGCCCTCGGCGATGCTCCCGGCGAAGACGCCCGGCACATCGGTGAGCAGCAGGAGCAGGTCGGCGCCGAGGAGCATGGCCAGAGCGCCGGCCACGCCGTCGTTGTCGGAGCCGGCCGAGTCGATGGTGTCGTTGCCGTTGACCACGGGGACGACGCCGGCGTCGAGAGCGTGGCGGATCGCCTCCGCCACGTGCGCCATCTGCGACGGGGACGCGAGATCGGACTCGCCGATCAGGATCTGCGCGACGAGGGAGCCCGAGAGCTCCGCCACCGAGCGGTAGAAGCCCATCAGGACGGTCTGACCGACGGCGGCCGCGAGGCGGGGGCTGATCGGGGCGTCCTGCGAGCGGGCGAAGAGGGCCCGCCCCGACGAGACGGCCCCGGAGGAGACGAGGACCACGTCCCAGCCGGCGGCGCGAGCGGCGAACGCGCTCTCGAGAGCGCTCGCCAGCAGCACGGGATCCGGGCCGGACTGCTTCGTCACCGAGCTGGAGCCCATCTTGACCACGAGGGTCCGCCTCCGGGAGTCGGTCGAGGGCTCGGCGGAATCGGGCAGGGCGTCGGGCATGGCTCCCATGGTAGAGGCGCGCTCGGGCACGGCAGGAGCGATGATTACCTACTGTTGATCGGTTTCTGCGGGTAGCCTGCGAGAGGAGCCGAAGAGGGCTCCCCCTTCGGAAGGACCTCCCGTGACACCGTCGTCAACTCCCGCGAACGTCGACCGCCGCTACCTCGACGCGCTCCGCCCGGTGGAGGAGCGGGTCGAGATCCTCCTCGCGCAGATGACCGTGGAGGAGAAGGCGGGCCTCTTCTTCCAGACCATGATCGTGATGGGCGAGGGCGGCGCGCTGGCCGAGGCCGACGGGGCCTTCGGTCTGCCCTCGACCTCGTCGATGGTGCTCGAGAAGCGGATGACCCACTTCAACCTCCTGGGCGGCGGGAGCGCGACGGCGCGCGAGATCGCCGAGTGGCACAACCGCCTGCAGGAGCTCGCCTCGAGCACCCGCCTCGGCATCCCGGTGACCCTGTCGACCGACCCGCGGCACTCCTTCACCGACAACCCGGGGACGGGCGCTCAGGCGGCCGCGTTCTCGCAGTGGCCGGAGCCGCTCGGCCTCGGCGCGATCGGCGACGAGGAGCTGGTGAGGCGCTTCGGCGACATCGCCCGCCGGGAGTACCTGGCCGTGGGGCTTCGCGTCGCGCTGCACCCGCAGATCGACCTCGCCACCGAGTCGCGCTGGGCCAGGCAGGTGGGCACCTTCGGCGAGGACGCCGAGCTCACCGGACGGCTCGGGGCGGCGTACATCCGCGGCTTCCAGGGCGAGGTGCTCGGATCGGAGTCGGTGGCGACGATGACCAAGCACTTCCCCGGCGGCGGACCGCAGAAGGACGGAGAGGACCCGCACTTCGCCTACGGCCGCGAGCAGGTCTACCCCGGCGGCAACGCCGAGTACCACCTCCGGCCGTTCGAGCGGGCGTTCGAGGCCGGTACGAGCCAGATCATGCCGTACTACGGGATGCCCGTCGGGACGCCGCTCGAGGAGGTCGGCTTCGGCTTCAACCGATCGGTGATCACGGGGCTGCTGCGCGAGCGGTTCGGGTTCGACGGGATCGTCTGCACCGACTGGGGCCTCCTCTCGGACGCGCACATCATGGGCGACCTCCACCCCGCGCGCGCCTGGGGCGTCGAGCACCTGTCGGTGCCCGAGCGGATGCGGAAGGCGATCGAGGCGGGAGTCGACCAGTTCGGCGGCGAGGCGATCCCCGAGGTGCTGGTCGCGCTGGTCGAGGAGGGGGCGATCAGCGAGGAGCGGCTCGACGTCTCGGCGCGCCGGCTGCTGCGCGAGAAGTTCGTGCTGGGGCTGTTCGACCAGCGGGCGGTCGACCCCGCGGCCGCGGAGTCCGTCGTCGGATCGGCGGAGTTCCGGGCGGCGGGCGAGGAGGCTCAGCGCGCGGCGATCACCGTGCTGGCGCACGACAGCGTTCTCCCGGCGCAGCGCGGGCTGCGGCTGTACGTGGAGGGGCTGGACGAGGCGGTGGCCGCGTCCTACGGGACGGTCGTCGACTCACCGGAGGAGGCCGACCTCGCGGTGATCCGGCTCCAGGCCCCGTTCGAGCAGCGGGCGACGGCGTTCGAGAACTTCTTCCACGCGGGGTCGCTCGACTTCCCTGCGGAGGTGGTGGAGCACGTCGTGTCGGTGGCGGGGAGGGTCCCCACTGTCGTCGACGTGTTCCTGGACCGGCCGGCGATCCTGACGCCGTTCGCCGGGACGGTCGCCGCGCTTCTGGGCGACTTCGGCGCCTCGGGGGCGGCCCTGCTCGACGTGGTGTTCGGGATGTCGGAGGCACGTGGCAGGCTGCCGATGGACCTTCCGCGGTCGATGGCCGCGGCGGAGGCTCGGCGCCCCGACGTGCCGTTCGACACGGCGGATCCGCTGTTCCGCTTCGGTCACGGGCTCACTCTCTAGAGGGGGTCTCCCCTCCGGGAGAGGGGGGCTCGGGGGCCGCCCCGCACCGGTCGGGAACGCTCCTCCACAGGGCCGCGGAACGGGGTTCTCCCGCGGTTCGGAGCACGACCCGCCGCGATGTCGGTGGCGATTGACATACTCGAACACATGTTCGAACATGGGCAGATGAGTACCCCTTCCCGCCCCCTCTCCGCAGGGACGACCGAGGCCGCAGAACCCCTTCTGCGGCAGCTCGCGTCGGTGAAGGAGCTGCAGTCGCGGATCCGCGACATGCAGGCGACCACGCTCGAGACGAAGAGCCTGGCGACCCTGCCGGCGTTCGCCGCGGCCCTCCCCGGCGGCTCGCTGAAGCAGGGCGCGGCCTACTCGGTCGAGGGCTCGATGAGCCTCGCGATGGGGCTGCTCGCCGGCCCCTCCGCCGAGGGCGCCTGGTGCGGGGTCGTCGGCGTGCCCGAGTTCGGGGCCGAGGCGGCGGCCGGCATCGGCATCGATCTCGAGAGGCTGGTCCTCGTGCCCTCGCCGGCCGAGCACTGGCTCACCGTCACCGCGGCGCTGGTCGACGTCCTGACGGTCGTCCTCACCCGTCCGCCCGCCTCCGTGTCCTCGGCCGACGTCTCCCGGCTGGGCGCCCGGCTGAGGCAGCGGGGGGCCGCCCTCGTCGTCCTCGGCGAGTGGCCCCAGGCCGAGGCGCGGCTCAGCCTGCGCAGCAGCCGGTGGGAGGGCCTGGGCTCCGGGCACGGCTACCTCCGCTCCCGCGAGGCGCTCGTCGACGTCGTCGGCCGCGCGGGGACGCGGGTGCGCACGGTGCGGATGAGCATGCCGGGCACGGGCGGGTCCTTCGGGGTCCTCCACGAGCGCTCGCGCCTGCACGAGCGGGCGGTGTGAGATGACGAGCACCCCCGAGCTGCGCCGGACCATCCTGGTCTGGTGCCCCGACTGGCCCCTGCTCGCGGCGGCCGCCGACGCCGGTCTCGCCGCGGAGGCCCCGCTGGTCCTGACCGAGAAGAGCCGGGTCTTCGCCTGCTCGCCCTCGGCCCGTGCCGAGGGTGTGCGCCGGGGGATGCGGATCCGCGAGGCGCAGTCGCGCTGCACGGGCCTCACGGTCCTGCCCTACGATCCGGTGCTCGACCACCGCGCCTTCGAGCCTCTCGTCCAGGCGCTCGAGGAGATCACTCCGGGTGTCCAGCTGATCCGTCCCGGACTCTGCGCGATCAGGGCCAGAGGGCCGCGGCGGTACTACGGGAGCGAGCGGTCCGCGGCGGAGGCGGTGCTGCGCCGGCTCGCCGAGCTGGGAGTGGCGCGGGCGCGCATCGGGATCGCCGACGGGCTCTTCGCCTCCGAGCTCGCGGCGAAGCACTCCGGCGAGCCCGTCGCCATCGTGCCGGCCGGCGAGACCGCGGGCTTCCTCTCCCCCCTCCCCCTCGACGCCCTCGAGACGGAGGCCGTCGCGATGCGCTCGCGAGCCCCCGTCAGAGGAGAGGACCTGGTGACCCTCCTGCGTCGACTCGGAGTGCGGACGCTCGGCGCCTTCGCCGGCCTGCCGCGAGAGGACGTGACGGCCAGGTTCGGCCCGGACGGAGCCCGCGCGCACCTCCTGGCCTCGGGCGCCGAGACCGAGACGGTGGTCCCCCGGCTGCCTCCCGAGCGCCTCGACAGAGCGCTCGAGTTCGAGCCGCCGCTCGATCGGATCGACCAGGCGGCCTTCGCGTTCCGCGTCCCCGCCGAGGAGTTCGTGGACGGACTGACCCGCTCGATGCTGGTCGCCACGGCGATCCGGATCGAGGTCACCAGCGATCGAGGAGAGCTCTCGTCGCGGAGCTGGCTGCACCCGCGCTGGTTCACGCCCGCCGACGTCCTCGACCGCGTGCGCTGGCAGCTGCAGGGCAGCGGCGCGATCGACGCGGGGCTGCGCTCCCCCATCTCCCGCATCCACGTCGAGCCGGAGGCCGTCGACGCGATCGGCCACCACGAGCAGGGGCTGTGGGGCACGGCTCCCGAAGAACGCGTGCACCACGGTCTGAGCCGGGTGCAGAGCGTGCTGGGCCACGAGGCGGTGCTCACCGCGTCGGTCGGCGGCGGGCGGGCCCTGCGCGACCGCCAGCACCTGGTCCCGTGGGGCGACCGCGAGCCGGGTGACGCCCGCCCGCGCGGCCTGCCGTGGCCGGGCTCGCTCCCGCCGCCGCTGCCGCCCACGGTCTTCCCCGAGCCGGCGGCGGTCCTGGTGCGCGGCCCGCGCGGCGAACCGGTCTCGGTCGACGACCGCGGCACCCTCACCTCCGTCCCCGCCTACTTCACCCCCGGCAGCTCGCAGGCCCGGCTCGAGCCGGTGACGGGCTGGGCCGGCCCCTGGCCGATCGACGAGCGGTGGTGGGACGCGCGCACGGCCGTCCGCTACGACCGCTTCCAGGTGGTCGACTCCGGAGGCGTCGCCTGGCTGCTGCTCTGCCTCGACGGCGAGTGGGCGGCCGAGGCCCGCTACGACTGACCCACCCGCACTCCCGATCCCGACGAAGGAGCCCCATGGGCTGGAACAACCCGCCGATCCCCTGGTCGGAGTTCGAACGGCGCCTGTCCACCGGGCGCCGCTCCGACGGCACCGTGGTCCGCGGCGACGGCGGCGACAGCCCGGCCTGGTCGCACAAGCGCGGCGCCTACTCCCCCGGCGACGACGTCACGGCGCCCGACGAGAAGGTCCCCTACGCCGAGCTGCACGCCCACTCCCACTTCAGCTTCCTCGACGGCGCCAGCCGCCCGGAGCAGCTGATCGAGGAGGCGGTCCGCCTCGGGATCGACACCCTCGCCCTGACCGATCACGACGGCCTCTACGGCATCGTGCGGATGGCGGAGGCGGCGCAGGGGCAGAGAGCCCTCGGCAACGAGGTGCGGACCGCGTTCGGCGCCGAGCTCTCGCTCGGGCTGCGCGCCCCGCAGAACGGCGTCGCCGACCCGGAGGGATCGCACCTGCTCGTCCTGGCCCGCCGCGAGGAGGGCTACCACCGGCTGGCCCGGGCGATCACGACCGCCCAGCTCGCCGGAGCGGAGAAGGGCAAGCCGAGCTACGACCTCGACGAGCTCGCACGTGCGGCCGACGGGCACTGGATCGTGCTCACCGGATGCCGGAAGGGCCGAGTGCGCCAGGCCCTCGTCTCCGAGGGGGCGAGGGCGGCCGAGGACGAGGTGCGCGAGCTGGTGCGCCTGTTCGGCGCCTCCAACGTCCTCGTGGAGCTCGTCGACCACGGCGATCCGCTCGCCTCGCTGCACAACGACCTCCTCGCCGAGATCGCCGGCCGCCTCCGCCTCCGCGTCGTCGCCACCGGGAACGTGCACTACGCCCGCCCGGAGGACCGCCCGCTGCAGACCGCCCTGGCGGCCGTCCGCGCCCGGCGGAGCCTGGACGAGATGGACGGCTGGCTCCCCGCCGCCGGGGGCGCGCACCTGCGCTCCGGAGCCGAGATGGCCGAGCGCTTCGCCCGCTATCCCGGGGCGGTCGAGAACACGGTCCGCGTCGCGGACGAGATCGCCTTCGAGCTGAGCCGGGTGCGGCCCCGGCTGCCCCGGCAGGAGGTCCCCGAGGGGCACACCCCGATGAGCTGGCTGCGCGAGCTGGTGCGCGAGGCCGTGCCCCGGAAGTACCCCCGGGCCGACTCCGATGTGCTCGACCGCCTCGAGAAGGAGCTCGCGGTCATCGAGGCCAAGGACTTCCCCGGCTACTTCCTGATCGTGCACGACATCGTCCACTTCGCCAAGGGCAGGGGGATCCTCTGCCAGGGGCGGGGATCCGCCGCCAACTCCGCGGTCTGCTACGTCCTGGGCATCACGGCGGTGGACTCGATCTTCTACGACCTCCCCTTCGAGCGCTTCCTCTCGAGCATCCGCGACGAGGAGCCCGACATCGACGTCGACTTCGACTCCGAGCGGCGCGAGGAGGTCATCCAGCACGTCTACGAGAAGTACGGCCGGCTGAACGCCGCCCAGGTGGCGAACGTGATCACCTACCGCCCCAAGTTCGCGGTGCGCGACATGGCGAAGGCGCTCGGCTACAGCGCCGGGCAGCAGGACGGCTGGTCGAAGCAGGTGGAGAGGTGGGGGGCGATCACCGAGAGCAGCGCCGACCACGACATCCCGGACGACGTCGTGGCCCTGTCCACCCGCGTCCTCGGGGCGCCCCGCCACCTGGGCATCCACTCGGGCGGGATGGTGCTCACCGACCGGCCCGTCGGCGAGGTGTGCCCGATCGAGCCCGCGCGGATGGAGAAGCGGACGGTCCTGCAGTGGGACAAGGACGACTGCGCCTGGATGGGGCTCGTCAAGTTCGACCTCCTGGGCCTCGGGATGCTCGCCGCCCTCCAGTACACCTTCGACCTCGTCGCCGAGCACGTGGGCGAGAAGTGGGACCTCTCGACGATCCCGCGCGAGGAGAAGGGCGTGTACGACCAGCTCTGCCGGGCCGACTCCATCGGAGTGTTCCAGGTCGAGAGCCGGGCCCAGATGGGCACGCTCCCCCGACTCCAGCCACGGCGCTTCTACGACCTGGTGATCGAGGTCGCCCTGATCCGCCCCGGTCCCATCCAGGGCGGCGCGGTGCACCCCTACATCCGGCGCAAGCTCGGCGAGGAGCCGGTCACCTACCAGCACCCCCTCCTCGTCACGCCCCTCAAGCGCACCCTCGGGGTGCCGCTGTTCCAGGAGCAGCTGATGCAGGTCGCGGTCGCGGTCGGCGACTGCAGCGCGGAGGACGCCGACCTGCTCCGCCGTGCCATGGGCTCCAAACGGGGAACGGAGAAGATCGAGACCCTGCGCGGACGCCTCTACGAGGGCATGGAGCGCAACGGGATCACCGGCGAGGTCGCGGACGACATCTACCGACGGATCCAGGCGTTCGCCAACTTCGGCTTCGCCGAGAGCCACGCGATCAGCTTCGCGCTGCTCGTCTACGCCAGCGCCTGGCTGCGCCTGCACTACCCGGCCGCCTTCACCGCCGCGCTGCTGCGCGCGCAGCCGATGGGCTTCTACGCGCCGCACACGCTGGTCGCGGACGCCCGTCGGCACGGAGTGCGCATCGGCTCCCCCGACGTCAACCTGTCGCTCTCCCACCCCGGTCTCGAAGCGATCGCCGACGGGCCCTCCCCCCGCCGGAACGGCGCACCACTCGGTCACGACGACTGCCTCGCGCAGGACCAGCCGCCGACGGGCCTCTTCGACCGCTCCGAGCCGTTCGACACCGACGACCACCGCCGGGACGGCGGGTTCCTGGTGCGGCTGGGGCTCGCCGAGGTGAAGGGCATCGGAGCGGCGCTCGCCGAGCACGTCGTCGCCGAACGGCAGCGCGGCGGTCCGTACGCGAGCATGGCCGATCTCTCACGACGAGCGGGCCTCACCGCGAGCCAGCTCGAGGCGCTCGGGGCGGCGGGGGCGTTCGACTCGCTCGGACTCGACCGGCGCCAGGCGCTGTGGGAGGCGGGGACCGCATCGGCCGACCGCGAGGAGTTCCTGCCCGACTCCGTGGTCGCCGTGCAGCCTCCCCTGCTCCCGATGCTCTCGGCGCAGGAGCGCGTCGTCTTCGACTTCTGGGCCACGGGGATCTCCCCCGACGACCACCCCCTCCGGCACCTGCGAGCGAGTCTGCGCGATCGCGGATCCCGCTCCACGGCGGACCTCCCCGGCACCCCCTCCGGCACCCGCGTGGAGGTCGGCGGGGTCGTCATCCACCGTCAACGTCCCTCCACAGCCGGCGGAGTGACCTTCATGAACCTCGAGGACGAGCACGGGATCCTCAACGTGATCTGCTCCGTCGGAGTATGGAACCGCTACCGGCGCACCGCCAGGGAGGCGCCCGCTCTGCTCGTCAGAGGGATCCTCGAGCGCTCGGACGAGGGAGTGACCAACCTCCTCGCCGACCGCTTCGAGGCGCTCACGGTCGGCGCCCGCACCACCTCCCGCAACTTCCGATGACCGCTCGCACGCCACGGCCGCACCGACGACCGCACCGACCACCGCTCGACCCACGAGGAAGCGACACCATGACGCACACCGATCACGTCCCCACCGCCCCGCTCGATGCGCCCCTCGTCGAGGATCGCGAGCTGCGCGACCGCGTCTCCTCGCTGATCGGGCCCGCCTACCGCAGGGCCCTCTGGCCGCTCTTCCTCGACCGGGAGGGCTACCAGCTGCCGATCCTCTACCCGGTCGACGGGCTGCCCGTGCACCCCGACGAGGAGAGGACCGAGCGCATCGTCGCGACGCTCGCGAAGGCCGTCGCCCACCAGGACGTCGGCGCGCTCGCCTTCGCCCTCGAACGCCCCGGGAGGGCCTTCCTCGGCGAGTCCGACCGGGTGCTGGCCCGTCACCTCGCCGCCGCCTGCCACCGCCGCGCCATCCCCCTCCGCGCCCTCCTGCTCGTGCACGACGAGGGGGTGCGGATCATCGCGGCGGGAGAGTACGGGGCGGCGGCGCGGTGACGGCAGCGGTGCCGGCGTCCGCGCCTCAGGCGGATGCGGCCAGGGTGATCAGCAGCGAGGAGGCGCCGAGGTCGACCTCGGTGTCCCCCGGCTGCACGGCGTACTCGCCCACGCCGAGCAGCGACTCCGCCACCTCGGGCAGCGGGACCCGCGCCGCGGCGTCACCCACGTTGATCGCGATCGTCACACGGCCGCGGCCGAGCGTCAGCCAGCGCTGCTCCTCGTCGAGGGAGACCCGGACCGAGCCGAAGCGCGGATCGGTCAGCTCGGGGAAGCGGCGGCGGAGCGCGGCGAGCTCGCGGTACACGTCCAGGATCCGCGCGTGGCGGCCCTCCTCGACCTCCGACCAGTCGAGACGCGAGCGGGTGAAGGTCTCGGGGTCCTGCGGGTCGGGGACGACCTCCGGGTCCCACCCCATCCGCGCGAACTCCTCGATGCGGCCCTTGGCCGTGGCCTCGCCCAGATCCTTCTCGGGGTGCGAGGTGAAGAACTGCCACGGCGTCGAGGCGGCCCACTCCTCGCCCATGAACAGCATCGGCGTGAAGGGGCCGAGCAGCGTCAGCGCCGCGGCGATCGCCAGCCGGCCCTCGTCGAGGGTCGCGGTCAGGCGGTCGCCGATGGCGCGGTTGCCGATCTGGTCGTGGTTCTGGCTGCAGACGACGAGCCTCCAGGCCGGCATGTGCTCCACGTCGACGGGGCGGCCGTGGTGACGGCCGCGGAAGGTCGAGAGCGTGCCGTCGTGGAAGAAGCCGCGCGTCAGCACCTTCGCCAGAGCGCCGAGCGGGGCGAAGTCCTCGTAGTAGCCCGTCGTCTCTCCGGTGAGCGCCACGTGCACGGCGTGGTGGAAGTCGTCGCTCCACTGGGCGTCGAGGCCGTAGCCGCCCGCCTCGCGCGGCGTGATCAGCTTCGGGTCGTTGAGGTCGGACTCCGCGATCAGCGTCAGGGGGCGCCCGACGTGCGCCGACAGCACGGCGACCTCGGCCGCCATCTCCTCGAGCACGTGCACGGCGCTCTCGTCCGAGAGGGCGTGCACCGCGTCGAGCCGCAGGGCGTCGACGTGGTAGTCGCGGAGCCACATCAGCGCGTTGTCGATGATGTAGCCGCGCACGACGTCGGCTCCCGAGCCGTCGAGGTTGATCGAGCTGCCCCAGGTGTTGGCCTTCTCGCTCTTGAGGTACGGACCGAACTCGGGGAGGTAGTTCCCGCTCGGTCCGAGGTGGTTGTAGACCACGTCCTGGACCACGCCGATGCCCGCGCGGTGCGCCGCGTCGACGAAGCGCTGGTACGCCTCCGGTCCGCCGTACGGCTCGTGCACGGCGTACCAGAGCACTCCGTCATAGCCCCAGTTATGCGTCCCGTTCACCGCGTTGACCGGCAGGATCTCGACGAAGTCGACGCCGATCGACCGCAGGTGCTCGAGCTTGCCGGCCGCGGCGTCGAGCGTCCCCTCGGGCGTGAAGGTGCCGATGTGCAGCTCGTAGATCACGGCACCCGCGAGCTGGCGTCCGGTCCAGCCCGCATCGCCCCACTCGTGGTCCGCCGGGTCGAAGGTGCGCGACAGCTCGTGCACGCCGCTCGGCTGACGTCGCGACCTCGGGTCGGGGAAGGGGCCCGACCCGTCGATCCGGTAGCCGTAGTCGACCTCACCGGTCGCCGCGACGGTGCCCGACACGCGCCACCAGCCGCCGTCGCCGGTCGCCGCCATCGGCACGGCGGAGCCGCCGCCGATCACGAGCTCGACCGAGGAGGCGTCGGGCGCCCACACGTCGAAGCGCTCGGGCCCCGTCGTGGGCAGGGCGTAGCGGTAGGGAGTCGTGCTGGTCACGGGTGTCTCCAGAGTCGATCGAGAGAGGAACGGGGAGGATGCGCCGGTCAGACGACCGGGGCGAGGAGGGCGACCGGGAGATCGGCGAGGATCTCGGCGACCGGCGTCGGACCGCCCGCGAAGGTGCGTCCGGTCAGGACGTCCTCGACCGGGTGCCCGGGCAGGACGATCACGGTGTCGTCCCAGCCGCCGGCCGAGGCCAGGCCCGCGGGGAGCCTCGTCGCGACCGTCACCGCGCCGCCGCGGTCGAAGGCGATCGCGTGATCGGAGGCCGGACCGACGACCGAGACCGGGACGTAGCGGGTGAACAGCTCAGGCCGGTCGCGGCGCAGCCGGAGGGCACGCGACGTGACGAGCAGCTTGGCCGCTCCCTCCTGATCGATCGGAGGCAGCCAGCCGCCGTCGATCCGCTCGAGCAGCGCGCGCCGCTCGGCGAAGTCGACCGGGCGCCGGTTGTCGGGATCGACGAGCGAGGTCTCCCAGAGCTCGCTGCCCTGGTACACGTCGGGGATGCCGGGGGCCGTCAGCTGCACCAGCTTCGCCGCGAGTCCGTTCGACCATCCGGCCGCCTGCACCCGCGCGACCGTCTCCTCGACGAGGCGGCGCACGGCCGGCTCGTCGAAGGCCGCATCGATCGCCGCGTGCATCCGCTTCTCGAACGCCTCGTCCGGCGCCGTCCAGTGCGTCGAGCTGTCGGCCTCGCGCGACGCCTTCTCGGCGTACGCGTGCAGACGCTCGCGGGTCGCGGGCCAGGTGCCGACGACGGCCTCCCAGAGCAGGTGCTCGATCGGTCCGTCGCCGAAGCCGACCAGCTCGTGCAGCGAACGGAGGGTCTCCGCCCACGCCTCGGGGTCCTCGGCCAGCGCGGTGATGCGCGCGCGGGTGTCCTCGCCGCGCTTGGTGTCGTGCGTCGAGAGCGTCGTCAGCGAGGCGGGGAAGGAGGCCTGGCGGACGGACTGGCGGCGGTGGAACTCGTCGAGCTCGATCGAGAACTCGTCGGGGTCGGCGCCGACCTCGTTCAGCGACGTGAGCCGGCTGTAGCGGTAGAACGCCGTGTCCTCGACGCCCTTGGCCATGACCATCCCCGAGGTCTGCTGGAACCGCACCGAGACCGGGGTCCCGGTCTCGCCGAGGAGCTCCGCGACGCGGTCGATGACCGGCGCGATCTCGGGACGGCGGTGCACGGCGTCGCGTCGAGCGTGCTCGAGGTGCTCCGCACCCACCGGGAGGTAGCTGCGGTAGACGGGGAAGGTCGCGAGCAGCTCCGCGAGGGCGTCGTCGGCTCCGTCGACCTCGGGGATCAGGCGGGCGAGCCGGAGCACCTCGGAGCGGAGGATGCCGTCGGCGATCCCGCGCTTCGTGTCGTGGATGAGGTCGGCCCAGACGACCGGCGATCCGCCGCCGCCGAGCTCCGCGTCGAGGCCTTCGAGCACGGGACGCGCGTCCGGGTCGACGAGGATGCGGTCCACGTCGGCCAGCGCGTCGTACCCGGTCGTGCCGACGGTCGCCCAGTGCGCGGGCAGCTGCTCGTCGCCCTCGAGGATCTTCTCGACCCAGACCGGCGCGCCGCCGATGGCGCGCGCCAGGTCGTCGAGGTATCCGCCCGGGTCGGCGAGTCCGTCCGGGTGGTCGACCCGGAGGCCGTCGGCGAGTCCCTCGGTGAACCAGCGGACGATCTCGCGGTGCGACGCGTCGAACACCTCGGGGCGCTCGACCGTGATCGCGGCGAGCGTGTTCACGGCGAAGAAGCGCCGGTAGTTGAGCTCGGCGTCGGCCCGGCGCCAGTTGACGAGCTCGTAGCTCTGCCGCGCGTGCACCGTGCGGCCGGAGTCGCCGGGCTCGGCGGTCCCGGGGGCGATCGGCAGCCGGTTCTCGTAGTAGTGCAGTTCGTCGCCGACGACCTCCAGCGCGTCGAGCTCGGAGTCGCTGTCGCCCTCCGCCGCCCCGTCGCCGAGGATCGGCACGCGCAGGCGGCCGCCGCCCGCCTCCCAGTCGATGTCGAACGCGGTCGAGTACCGCGACGACCGCCCGTGCTTCAGCAGATCCCACCACCACGCGTTCTCGACCGGAGTCGCGACGCCCATGTGGTTGGGCACGATGTCGATCAGGACGCCGAGCCCCTCCTTGCGAGCCGCGGCCGAGGCGTGCGCGAGCCCCTCGGCTCCGCCGCGAGCGGGGTCGACGGCATCGTGGTCGACGACGTCGTAGCCGTGGTCCGATCCGGGCTCGGCGGTCAGCAGCGGCGAGAAGTAGAGCCAGTCGGCGCCGAGCGAGCGCACGTAGTCGGCGATCTGCGCCGCCTCGTCGAGATCGAAGCCGGAGCGGATCTGGAGTCGGTAGGTCGAAGCGGGCAGTCGCACGTCAGTCTCCTGTCGAGGGGGCAGTGGCGGCGTCGGTCGACTCCGCGTGGGGGCTCGTGTGGCCGGTGGTGGTGATGATCGGGATCGCCGAGGTGGCGGCCTGCGAGGCGAGCGACGCGGCGACCGAGTGGTCGACCTCGGGCTCGGGGGCACTGTGCTCCTGGAGGATCACGAGCGACTTCGCCTGCACCGTCAGGATCGCGCCGGCCGGTCGCGGGATCGAATCGGCCTCCGCTCCTGCGGTGTCGACGAGGACGGCCCACTCGAGCGCGTACTCGTCGCTCGGGATCGTGAACTCGACGTCGACGTCGTCGGCGTTGAAGTAGAGGAGGAAGCTGTCGTCCATCACGGCCTGGCCGCGCTCGTCGCGTTCGCGGATCCCGTTGCCGTTGAGGTAGATGCCGACCGAGCGGTCCAGGCCCGAGTCCCAGTCCGACGGCGTCATCTCGGTGCCGTCGGCCTTGAACCAGACGATGTCGGGCAGGGGCTCGCCGGAGCCGCGCAGCACGGGGCGCCCGTCGAAGAAGCGCCCGCGGCGGAAGGTCGGGTGCTCGGCCCGCAGGCGGATGAGCGCAGCGGTGAACTCGAGCAGGGGGCGGTCGGCGCTCGCCCAGTCGATCCAGGTCAGCTCGCTGTCCTGCGCGTAGGTGTTGTTGTTGCCGTTCTGCGTGCGGCCGAGCTCGTCGCCGTGCAGGATCATCGGCACGCCCTGCGAGATGAGCATCGTCGCGAGGAAGTTGCGCTGCTGGCGGGCGCGGAGGCCGAGCACCGTGGCGTCGTCGGTCGGACCCTCGACGCCGTGGTTCCAGGAGCGGTTGTGCGACTCTCCGTCGTTGCCGTCCTCGCCGTTCGCGTCGTTGTGCTTCTCGTTGTACGAGACGAGGTCGCGGAGGGTGAAGCCGTCGTGCGCGGTGACGAAGTTGATCGAGGCGACCGGGCGGCGGCCGGAGCGCGCGTAGAGGTCGGCCGAACCGGTCAGGCGGGAGGCGAACTCGCCCAGCGTCGAGGGCTCGCCGCGCCAGAAGTCGCGGACCGTGTCGCGGTACTTGCCGTTCCACTCGGTCCACTGGGGCGGGAAGTTGCCGACCTGGTAGCCGCCGGGTCCGACGTCCCACGGCTCGGCGATGAGCTTGACCTGCGACACCACGGGGTCCTGCTGCACGAGCTCGAAGAAGGTCGACAGCCGGTCGACGTCGTAGAACTCGCGGGCCAGGGCCGAGGCGAGGTCGAAGCGGAAGCCGTCGACGCGCATCTCGGTCACCCAGTAGCGCAGCGAGTCCATGATCAGCTGCAGCGAGTGGGGGTGGCGGACGTTCAGCGTGTTGCCGGTGCCCGTGTAGTCCATGTAGTAGCGCTTGTCGTCGTCGACGAGGCGGTAGTAGGCCTCGTTGTCGATCCCGCGGAAGGACAGCGACGGTCCGAGGTGGTTGCCCTCCGCCGTGTGGTTGTAGACCACGTCGAGGATGACCTCGATGCCGGCCGCGTGCAGCGCCCTGACCATGCTCTTGAACTCCTGCACCTGCTGGCCCTGGTCGCCCGTCGACGAGTAGGTGTTCTGCGGAGCGAAGAAGCCGATCGTGTTGTAGCCCCAGTAGTTCGAGAGGCCCTTGTCGATCAGCGTGGAGTCGTTCACGAACTGGTGGACCGGCATCAGCTCGATCGCCGTGATGCCCAGGTGCTTGAGGTGCGCGATGACCGCGGGGTGCGCGACGCCGGCGTAGGTGCCGCGCAGCTCCTCCGGGATGTCGGGGTGCGTCTTGGTGAGGCCCTTGACGTGCGCCTCGTAGATCACGGTGCTGTCGTACGAGGTGCGCGGGCGGCGGTCACCGGCCCAGTCGAAGAACGGGTTGATGACGACGCCCATCATCATGTGCGACGCCGAGTCCTCGTCGTTGATCGAGTCGGGGTCGCCGAACGTGTACGAGAAGAGCGACTGGTCCCAGTCGATCTCGCCCGCGACCGCCTTGGCGTAGGGGTCGAGCAGCAGCTTGTTCGGGTTGCAGCGACGACCGGCGGCCGGGTCGTACGGGCCGTGGATCCGGTAGCCGTACTTCTGGCCGGGCTGCACCTGCGGCAGGTAGCAGTGCCAGACGTAGGCGTCCGACTCGAGCACGTCGACGCGGGTCTCGGTGCCGTCCTCGTCGAAGAGGCACAGCTCGACGCGCTCTGCGATCTCGCTGAACAGTGCGAAGTTCGTGCCGCTTCCGTCGAAAGTGGCGCCCAAGGGGTAGGCGGTTCCGGGCCAGGTCTCCACGAGACTCCTCTGAGTTCTGGTCTCGGGCATTCCGGGAGAGGCCGTCGTGCGGTCTGCGGATGCCCGACGTCGGGGGTGATGGTCCATCACCTTCGCGACGGACCGACTGTCCACCTTAGCGAGGGGCGCCTGCGTGGTCACCGGGGTGGTTGCGCTCACGCTCCGGCACCCGCGCACGAGCGGACGGGCGCGGCGGTGGAGGTCACGCTCGAACAGTACGGCCGCCCTCCACCCGGCGGGAGGGCTGGCGCCGCGTCGAGTGGATCCGGTAGTGCCGTCCGGTCAGTGCGATCCCATCCGGCGGCGCAGGAGGTCGATCCGCGCCTGGAGCTGGGTCACGCTCGCCTGGGCGACCGCGGGCCCGCCGCACAGGCGCCGGAGCTCGGTGTGCACCGCGCCGTGCGTCTCGCCGGTGTTGCGGGCCCAGAGCCCGACGAGGGAGTTGAGCAGGCTGCGCTGCTCCTTGAGCGTGCGGTAGAGCGGCGCCGGGATCTCGGCCGTCTTCGCCTCCGGAGCCGCCTGCGCCGCCGTGCGCCCGCCGGCGCGCTTCGCCTGCCGCTGCTGCCGGTGCTGCAGCAGCTCGCGCACCTGGTCGGGCTCGAGCAGCCCCGGCAGCCCGATGAAGTCGAGCTCCTCCTCGCTCTCGACCTCGACCTCCATCCCGAACTCGGCGCCCTCGTAGACGACCCGGTCGAAGGTCGCCGCGGAGCCGAGCGATTCGAACCGCCCCTCCTCCAGCAGCTCGGAGGAGGCCTTCTCGCTGCGCTCCGCGTCGGCCATCAGATCGGCCTCGGGGTACTCCTCGTCGTCCGAGGAGCGGCGGTCGAGCGCGTGGTCGCGCTGCAGCTCCATCGTGCTCGCCAGCGCGAGCAGCCCCGGCACGTTGGGGAGGAACACCGAGGCGGTCTCGCCGCGCCGCCGGGCCCGCACGAAGCGGCCGATCGCCTGGGCGAAGAACAGCGGGGTGGAGGCGGAGGTGGCATAGACGCCCACGGCCAGGCGCGGCACGTCGACCCCCTCCGACACCATGCGGACGGCGACCATCCAGCGCGAGGTGTCCTTCGCGAACCCCTCGATCCGGTCGCTCGCCTCCTTCTCGTCCGAGAGGACGACGGTGACGGGTTCGCCGCTGATCTCGCGGAGCATCGCGGCGTAGGCCCGCGCGGTGTAGTGGTCGGTGGCGATCACGAGCCCGCCCGCATCGGGGATCGCGCGCCGCACCTCGGTCAGCCGGGTGTTCGCGGCGCGCAGGACCGAGGGGATCCAGTCGCCCTTCGGGTCGAGCGCCGTCCGCCACGCCTGCGAGGTGATGTCCTTGGTGTTGCCCTCGCCGAGGCGCGCCTCCATCTCGTCGCCGGCCTTCGACTTCCAGCGCATCTGGCCGGCGTAGACCATGAACAGCACCGGGCGCACGACGCCGTCGGCGAGCGCACGGCCGTAGCCGTAGGAGTAGTCGGTGAGCGAGGTGCGGATCCCCTCCTCGTCGGCGAGGTAGCTGACGAACGGGATGGGAGCCGTGTCGGAGCGGAAGGGCGTCCCCGTGAGCGAGAGCCGGCGCACCGCGGGCTCGAACGCCTCGCGGACCGCGTCGCCCCAGCTCATCGCGTCGCCGGCGTGGTGCACCTCGTCGAGGATGACGAGCGTGCGCCCCGAGAGGGTCAGCTCGCGGTGCAGCTCGGCGCGGACCGCCACCTGGGCGTAGGTCACCGCGACACCGTGGTAGTGCCGGGCGTGCCGGCCCATCCGGTTGGTGAAGGTGGGGTCGAGACGGATGCCGACCCGGTGCGCCGCCTCGGCCCACTGGCGCTTGAGGTGCTCGGTCGGAGCGACGACGGTGATGCGGTCGACGGTGCGGTTGTGCAGCAGCTCGGCGGCGAGCCGGAGGGCGAAGGTCGTCTTGCCGGCGCCCGGGGTCGCGGCCGCGAGGAAGTCGCGCGGCTCGTGCTCGAAGTACGACTCGAGCGCCTCCGCCTGCCAGGCGCGGAGCTTGTTCGCGGTGCCCCACGGAGCCCGGCCCGGGAACGACGGGGACAGGTGCTCGGCCGCGGAGGTGCCGACCTGATGACCGAAGCTCGAGGGACTGTTCACGTGGGCCAAGGCTACGCGACGGCACCGACACCGGGTCGGCCTCCGCGCCCCTCCGGGGCAGCCTCGGCGTGTCGCGATCGGTCGCCCGGCGGATCCCCTCGGCCCCGGGCCGGAGCAGAATGGAGGGATGGTCGAGTCCCCTCACACCTGGTCCCGCTTCGTCGCCCTGGGCGACTCCTTCACCGAGGGCATCGGCGACCCCGCGCCCGGGAGCCCGGGTGGGCACCGCGGCTGGGCCGACCGGGTCGCCGAGGTCCTCGGGAGCACCGACGACGACTTCACGTACGCCAATCTCGCGGTCCGCGGCCGGCTGCTCCAGCAGATCCTGGACGAGCAGATCGAACCCGCCCTGGCCCTGAAGCCCGACCTGATCACGATCTCCGCCGGGGGCAACGACGTCATCCGCCCGCGGACGGACCCCGACGACATCACGGCGCGGTTCGAGGCGGGGCTCGCGCGGCTGCGCTCGGGCGGCGCCACCGTGGTCCTGTTCACCGGTGTCGACGTCGGCTTCTCACCGGTGTTCAGCCGGATCCGCGGCAAGGTCGCGATCTACAACGAGAACCTCCGCGCCCTCGCGAAGCGCTACGACTGCATCGTGGCCGACCTCTGGTCGCTGGACGAGATCCAGGACGCGCGGATGTGGGCGCCGGACCGCCTGCACCTCAATCCGCACGGGCACCACGAGGTCGCCCGGATGGTCCTCGAGGCGCTCGGCGTCGAGAACTCGCTGCAGCCCTTCGCTCCGGAGCCGCTGCACGACGTGACCTGGCGCACCGCGCGCACCGAGGATCTGCAGTGGGCGCGCGAGTACCTCGTGCCGTGGGTGGTCCGCCGCGTGCGGCACCAGTCGTCGGGCGACTTCATCACGGCGAAGCGCCCCTCGGCGGAGCCGTACCTGCGCCCGAGCGTCCCGGGGACCGCGGTCGAGGGCAACGCGACTCCCCAGCAGGTCGCCGAGGACATCGCCACGGCGGGCATCCGCACCGTCGGCGACGCCCGCCCCTAGCCGAACAGCTCGGCCGGGTGCGAGAGGCGCCAGCCGAGACCCGGATCCTCGATCGTCCCGTCCGCGATGAGCGGCAGCTCGTACGGGGTCCCGTTCACGTCGACGGTCGCGGTGCCGATCCGCTCGGCGTCCGCGACGGTCTCGACGGGGTCCAGCGCGACGGTCGTCGACGTCGAGACGCCGCCCCAGACGAGCACCGATCGAGCCTCCGGGGTCTCGGCGACCGCCGACTCGCCCCACGCGCTGGTGTACGACCCGAAGTCCTGGCCCTCGGCGGTCAGCGCGACCGAGTGGAACCCGGATTCGACCGTCGGGATGAGTGTCTCGATGTCGGCGGCGAGCTGCGGATGCGTCCGCGCTCCGACCACGACGCCGACCAGCGTCATCGGCTGCCCCTCGACGACGGTGTCCAGCGAGAACAGGAGGCACGCACCGGCCTCGTCCGTCGTCCCGGTCTTGATGCCGTCCACTCCCGCGCGCCCGAGCAGCGTGTTGGTGTTCTCCACCTCGCCGACGCCGGGGATGACCGCGGTCGGCAGGGCGACGATCGGCGCCAGCACCGGGTCGGCCACCAGCAGCTCGCCCAGGCGCACCATCTCGGAGGTGGTGCTCACCGTGTCGGGCGAGAGCCCGCTCGTGTCGGTCACCACGGTGCGGGTGAGCCCCTGCCCGTCGAGCCAGGTGCGCGCCGCGGCCAGGTACGCCTCCTCCGAGCCGTAGGCCCAGATCGCGAGCGACTTCGCGTAGTTGTTGGCGGAGGGCAGCATCAGCACGGTCAGCGCCTCGCGCTCCGTCAGCTCGAGCCCGGCCGAGACCGGGGCGACCGAGCCGTTCTCGGCCACCGAGTCGTTGTAGTAGCCGACGTCGGCGCTCGTGAACGTGATCGTCTCGCCGTCGGTGCCGTCGGCGATCGGCTTCGCGGCGAGGATCACCAGCGCCGTGACCACCTTGGCGATGCTCCCGGTCGGCACGGGATCGGCGGAGCCGTAGCTCGCGAGCACGCCGCCCTCGCCCGTGCCGTCCAACCCCACGGCGGCGACGGCTCCGGACCCGTACGACGGCCACGCGAGCACCGGGGCGTCGACCGTGACGGCCGCGGGCGCCTCGACGACGGCGCTCGCCGCGGGCAGCTCGGCGCTCGCCGCGTTCACTCCGTAGGCGCCGCCCGCGCTGAGCAGGACCGCGCCGGCCACGGCCGCGGCGATCGCGGCGGGACGGCGGCGGCGGGGGCGCACGGCCGGAGCCTCGCCCTCGAGCGGGCCGAAGACGTCGAGAGGCGAGGCGTCGGGTCTCGTCGGGGAGGTCACCCGGCCATCGTAGGACGGGCGACCCGTGGCGGCCTCGTGAGCGCCCACAGCGCCACCGCGCTCGCCGAGGCGACGTTGAGCGAGTCGACCCCGTGCAGCATCGGGATGGTGACGACGGTGTCCGCCGCGTCCAGCGCCGCCCGCGACAGGCCGTCCCCCTCCGCACCGAGCACGAGGGCGACGCGCTCCGGTCGCTCGTCCGCGTACTCGTCGAGCGGCACGGCGTCGGGCGCCAGCGCGAGGGCGGCGACCGAGAAGCCGGCCGCGAGCAGCTCCGCGCGGGTGCCGCCCCACTCCGGCGTCCGCGTCCACGGCACCTGCAGCACCGTGCCCATGCTCACCCGGACGCTGCGGCGGTACAGCGGGTCGGCGCAGCGCGGAGTGACCAGGACCGCGTCGGCCCCCATCCCCGCCGCCGCGCGGAAGACGGCGCCGACGTTCGTGTGGTCGACGAGGTCCTCGAGGATCACGACGAGCCGCGCCTCCGCCAGCAGCGCGCCGAGCGGCGGGAGGGCCGGCCGGTGCATGGACGCGAGCGCGCCGCGGTGCAGGTGGAATCCGGTCAGCTCCTCGATCACCGCGTCCGGGCCCACGAAGACGGGCACGTCGGGGAAGCGCTCGAGCACCTCCTGTGCATCCGGCAGCCGCTTCTCCTGCACCAGCACCGAGCGCGGCCGGTGGCCGGCGTCGAGCGCCCGCCCGATCACCTTGGCGGACTCCGCGATGTAGAGCCCGCCCTCCGGCTCGAGCACGCGGCGCAGCGCGACGTCGGTGAGGCGGTGGTAGTCCGCGAGGAGGGGGTGGTCCAGGTCCGCGATGTGCACGATCGGCATCCCGGCACCCTAGGGCACGGGGCGCGACTAAAGTCGTCTGGGGGCTTCCGCGCGTGCGGTGGCCCTCTGACAGGAGGCGCGGATGGAGTCGAGTCCGACACCGGTCGCCGACGGCACGCGAGCCGCCGCGATCGAGCAGGCCGTCGAACTCCTGGGCGGTCGGCGCATCGCCGCCGTCACGGGAGCCGGCGTGAGCACGGACTCGGGCATCCCCGACTACCGGGGGGCGGGCGCTCCCGTCCGCACGCCGATGACCTACTCGCAGTTCGTCGCCGATCCCGACTACCGCCGCCGCTACTGGGCCGGCAGCCAGCTCGGCTGGCGCCGCTTCACGGCGACGCTCCCCAACGACGGCCACCGGGCCCTCGCCCGGCTCGAGGAGCGGGGCCTGCTCACGGGCGTCGTCACGCAGAACGTCGACGGGCTGCACGTGCGTGCCGGCTCGCGTCGCGTCGTCGATCTGCACGGCTCCGCCGACCGCGTGCGCTGCATGACCTGCGGGCAGTACTTCGCCCGCGACGCGATCGCCGAGCGGATCGAGACGCTCAACCCCTGGCTCGACGACCCCGACATCTCCTCCCTCAACCCCGACGGCGACGCCGAGGTGCACGACGTGTCGGCGATGACCGTTCCCGAGTGCACCGTCTGCGGCGGCGTCCTCAAGCCCGACATCGTCTTCTTCGGCGAGTTCATCCCGACCGAGCGGTTCCAGGAGGCGCGGGCCATCGTCGCCGGCGCCGAAGCGCTCCTGGTGGCCGGCTCCTCGCTGGTCGTCAACTCCGGGATCCGCTTCCTCGAGATCGCCCGCCGCGGCAAGCTGCCCATCGTGATCGTCAACCGCGGCACGACCAAGGGCGATTCGCGCGCCAGCGTCAAGATCGACGGTGGGACGAGCGAGGTCCTCCGCGTCCTCGCGGACCGCCTCCCCTCCCTCTGACCACTCGAAAGGCACACGTGACCCAGCTGACCCTCGTCCGACACGGGCAGACCGACTGGAACGCCGCCCGCCGCATCCAGGGCGCGAGCGACATCCCCCTGAACGAGATCGGCCGCTCGCAGGCGAGGGCCGCGGCGCGCCTCCTGCGCGAGCGCCCGTGGGACGCGGTGGTCGCGAGCCCGCTGGGCCGGGCCTACGAGACCGGCGCGATCATCGCCCGCGGCCTCGGGCTCGACGAGCCCCTGGTCGTCCCGGGGCTCGCCGAGCGCGCCTACGGCGAGGCCGAGGGGATGACCGCAGCGGATCTCCGCGAGCTGTTCCCCGGCGGCATCGAGGGGCAGCGGGTCCCGGGCTGCGAGACGCGCCCTCAGGTCGTCGAGCGGGCGACGGCGGCGCTCCTGGAGGTCGCCGAGCGCTTCCCCGGCTCGCGCGTGATCGTGGCGACCCACGGAGCCGTCATCGGGAGCCTCCTCCGCTCGCTGAGCGAGGACGCGCTGCCGCCGCAGGGCATCACGGTCGGCAACGGCTCGCGCCACGACTTCGCGATCGTCGACGGCGCGCTGCGGATCGTCGCGTTCGACGACTCGGGTGACGTGCTCGTCGCCGACACCGACCTCGAGGACGTCCTCAACCCCGTCCCCGGAGCCTGAGCGCCGCCCGGAGCGTCCGTGCTCCGAGCGCTCAGCGGCCTCCGAGCTCCGTCAGCAGCCCGTAGAGCACGCGGGCGGAGTCGCGCCACGAGTACGCGGCGGCCCTCTCGCGCGAGCGGCTCGACCGCTCCGCCCACACCGCGGGGTCCTCGAGCGAGCGGACCCCGTCGGCGATGGCCTTCGCGCTCGTCGGTTCCACGTAGACCGCGGCGTCGCCTCCGATCTCGCGGAAGATGGGGATGTCGCTCACCACGACCGGCGTCCCGAGCGCCATCGCCTCGACGAGCGGGATGCCGAAGCCCTCGTCCCGGCTCGCGGTGACCAGGGCGGTCGCGCGGGCGAGGACCGCCCGGTACTCGGCGTCGTCCGCGCCCTGGTGGAACACGAGCCTCGCCGTGGGCGCGAGCGACCGGAGGGTCTCCACCGTCTCCTCGCCCGCCCTGCTCATCAGGTGCAGTTCGTAGTCCGGCAGCAGCCGCATGGCGCGGGCCAGCGACTCGACGTTCTTGTAGGGCATGAACGAGCCCATGTAGACGAGCGATCGTGCGTCCGAGCGATCGGGCAGCGACGCCGCGAGAGCGGCGCTCGCCTCGTCGACCTCCCCCGCGGCGTTCGGCACGACCACCACGCGGCGGGTCGTCAGCCGGTGCTCGCGGATCAGCGCGCGCGTCGTCTCCGAGACGGTGACGACCGCGTCCGCCCGCTGCAGCAGCCGGCGCTGCGGCCACCAGGCCAGGTGGTAGAGCCGCCAGAGCGCCCGCACCGGGGCCGGCAGGTCGCGCGGAGGCGTGCGGTGGCGGTAGTAGATCAGGTCGTGGACCGTGAGCACGAGGCGGTAGCGGCGGCCGAGCGAGCCCATCGTCTGCATCGGCGAGAACACGACGTCCGGCTTCAGCCGGTTGACCAGCAGAGCGACGAACGGCTCGAACGGACCGGTCGGGCTCGTCACCTTCTCCCACGGCAGGGACGGCAGCATCGCGAGCTGCCGGCGGTCGCTGATCAGCATCGTGACGTCGTGCAGCCGCGCCAGTTCGCTCACGATCTCGGCCGTGTATCGGCTGATGCCGTCGTGGCGTCCGAGCCGCGTGTACCGGCAGTCCACGACGATCCTCATCGGTCGATCCCTTCGTCGAGCGCGCGGCGCAGCACGGCGGCCGCCTCGTCCGGAGTCTCGTAGTGGATCAGGTGGCCCACTCCGTCGATCACGTGCAGCCGTCCGTGCGGCAGTGCCTCGAGGAGCCGGTGCTGCGCGGGGAGCGGCGTGATGTCGTCCTGCGCCGCGGCGATCAGCTGCGTCGGCACCGTGATGTCCCGCGCGTACTCGCTCACGTCGTGCGAGACCGAGGCGCGGAACGCCTCCAGCACCGTGTCGCGCGAGGCGAAGGCGCTGAAGTAGCGGTCGTGCTGGTCGTGGACGAAGCGCCGCAGCACGGGATCCTTGGTCTTCACCATCGTCAGGCTCATCACGCGCACGATCCGCGGGTCGCGCAGCAGGGCGAAGCCGAGGGCGCGCGGCAGCACAGCGCCGAGGCGGTAGTAGAGCACTGCGAGCCGCGTGAGCACGCCGCGCGGGCCGGCCAGCGCGGGCGCCGCGATCGGGTTCACGAGCACCAGGAGGGGCGTCGGCAGCCCGCCCGCGACGGCGGCGGCCGCGACGATCGAGCCGAAGGAGTGGCCGAGCACGACCGCGCCGCCCCGCACGCCGAGCGCGTCGAGGAACTCGCCGAGCCAGGCGGCGTACCCCTCGACGTCGTGCGCGTGGGCGGTCATCGGCGGCGAGGCGCCGAAGCCGGGCAGATCGGGCGCGATCACGCGGACGTCCGCTCCCCCGGCCAGCAGCCGGGCGACGACGGGCTCGAGGCCGTGGTGCTCGCCGCGGAAGCCGTGCACGAGGACGAGGACGGTGCGAGCCGAGGCCGATCCGTACGTCCAGTACGCGGTGGGCGTCCCGGACACGCTCACGACACCCTCGATGATGGCGAGGCGTGCGAGGTCGTCCGCATAGGGTGAGGCAGTGGTCATGGCGTTCCCCATCGTAGGCACCGCCCGGTGAACTTCTCGCCGCAACGCCTTGCCTCACTCGATCCCAGCCGGGAGCATGAGGACGCGCTCGCACCGCGTCGCGCCGCCCGTCACCCTGACCGTCACCCGCTCAGGACGCAGCAGAAGGAGCACCGTGAGCTTCACGTCGCCGATCCAACTCCCAGGCCTCGCCCTCGACCCCCAGTGGTATCGCAGGGCGGTGTTCTACGAAGTGATGATCCGGACGTACGTCGACTCGAACGGGGACGGCGCCGGTGACATCAACGGACTCGCGTCGAAGCTCGACTACCTGCAGTGGCTCGGCATCGACGCCCTCTGGCTCCCGCCGTTCTACCTGTCGCCGCTGCGCGACGGCGGCTACGACGTCTCCGACTTCAAGGCGATCCTGCCCGAGTTCGGCACGATGGAGGACTTCCGCGACCTGGTGCGGAAGGCCCACGAGCGCAACATGCGCATCGTGATGGACTTCCCGCTGAACCACACCAGCGACCAGCACGAGTGGTTCCAGCAGTCGCGCTCCGACCCCGAGGGGCCCTACGGCGACTTCTACGTCTGGAACGACACCGACGACAAGTGGCCCGACATCCGCATCATCTTCGTCGACACCGAGGACTCGAACTGGGCGTTCGACTCCGAGCGCCGCCAGTTCTACTTCCACCGCTTCTTCTCGCACCAGCCCGACCTCAACTTCGAGAACCCGGCCGTGCACGAGGCGATCCACGACATCGTCAGGTTCTGGCTCGATCTCGGCGTCGACGGCATCCGGCTCGACGCGATCCCCTACCTCTACGAGTCCGACGAGGGCAACGGCGAGGGCGAGCCGCCCACGCACGACTTCATCAAGAACCTGCGCACGATGGTCGACCGCGACTACCCCGGCCGCATCCTCATCGCGGAGGCGAACCAGTGGCCGCGCGAGGTCGCCGCGTTCTTCGGCACGGAGGAGGAGCCGGAGTGCCACATGGCCTTCGACTTCCCCGTCATGCCGCGCATCTTCTACTCCCTGCGCGCCCAGACCGCGAACGAGCTCACGAAGGTGCTCTCCGAGACCTTCGACATCCCCTCCGGAGCCGCGTGGGGCGTCTTCCTCCGCAACCACGACGAGCTCACCCTCGAGATGGTCTCGGAGGAGTACCGGCAGGCGATGTACGGCTGGTACGCCTACGACCCGCGGATGCGCTCGAACATCGGCATCCGGCGCCGGCTCGCGCCGCTGCTCGACAACTCCCGCGCCGAGCTCGAGCTGATCAACGCGCTCCTGTTCTCCCTCGCCGGCAGCCCGTTCCTGTACTACGGCGACGAGATCGGGATGGGCGACAACATCTGGCTGAACGACCGCGACGCCTCCCGCACCCCCATGCAGTGGACGCCCGACCGCAACGCCGGATTCTCGGCGGCCGACCCCGGCAAGCTCGTGCAGCCCGTCGTGCAGTCGCTCGTCTACCACTACAACCAGGTCAACGTGGAGGCGCAGCTCGCCCAGTCGCGCTCGCTCCTGCACTGGATGCGCAACGTGCTGCACGTGCGGCGCGGTCACCCGGCCTTCGGCCTCGGCGGGATGCGGGTCCTCGAGACCGACCACGAGTCGGTGCTGGCCTTCGTCCGCGAGTACGCGGGCTCGGGCACCGCGATGGGCGACCAGCCGGAGGACGTGCTGTGCGTCTTCAGCTTCAACCACAACCCGGTCTCGGTGACGATCACGGACCCCGAGAACCCGGGGTCGGCCCTCTCCGACCTCTTCGGCGGCGGCCGCTTCCCCGGCTTCTCCGACGACGGGACGCTCACGATGACCCTCGGCACGCAGGGGTTCTTCTGGCTGCACGTCACCAAGGCGCCCGAGTCCCGCTGACGCGGGACGACAGCACGCCGCGGGGCCTCCTGGCGATGTCGGAGGCCCCGCCTAGTCTGATCGGGTGAGCATCACCGAGACAGGCACCGACGCGACGCTGTTCGACCTCGAGACGGAGGGCGAGCACGGCTCCCGGGCCGATCACGCCTCCGCCGTCGCCCTCGACCCCTCGTTCGGCCGCGCGCTCGGCTCGGTCGCCGCTCCCGATCCGGTGGCGCGCCGCTGGTTCGACGAGCTCGCCGTCTTCGACCTCGAGACCACCGGGATCGACGTGCGGACGAGCCGGATCGTCACCGCGCACGTCGGCGTGATCGACGCCTCGGGCACGCCCGTCGAAGCCACCACCTGGCTCGCCGACCCCGGGGTCGAGATCCCCGCGGGCGCCAGCGCCGTCCACGGCATCAGCACCGAGTACGCCCGCGAGCACGGGCGGCCGGCCGGCGAGGTCGTCGCCGAGATCTCGGAGGCGCTCCGCTCGCTCCTCGAGCGCGAGATCCCCGTGGTCGTCTACAACGCCCCCTACGATCTCTCGCTCCTCGCCCACGAGTCGCGCCGCTGGGGCGTCCCCGTGCTGCTCGACCCGAGCCCCGTCATCGATCCGCTGGTCATCGACAAGGCGGTCGACCGATACCGCAAGGGCAAGCGCACGCTGGTGCACGCCGCCGAGCACTACGGAGTCGCGCTCACGGACGCCCACGACGCGGGAGCCGACGCCGTCGCCGCCGGGCGGCTCGCCCAGGCCCTCGGCCGCACCTTCGCCGACGAGCTGGGCACCGACGCCCGCGCCCTGCACGCCCTCCAGATCGACTGGTGCCGCACCCAGGCCGAGTCCTTCCAGGAGTACATGCGCCGCGTCCGCGACGAGGCGTTCGTCGCCGACCGCGCGTGGCCCGTCCGCCACTGACCGCGTCCGGTCAGGTGAGCGTGCGTCCCTCCGCGAGGAGCGCGACGTACTCGGTGATGCGCTTCGCGCGCGACTCCGGGCGCTTCAGCTGCTGCAGCCGGAACAGGAAGGCGAACCGCTTCTGCCCGGTGACGGTCGCGAAGAACGCCTTCGCGGCCGGATCCGCATCGATCGCCTCCTGCAGATCGGCAGGCACCTCCGCGCCCTTCTGGCGGTAGGCGGCGTCCCACCGCCCGTCGGCCTTCGCCCGCTCGATCTCGGCGTGGCCGGCCGGGAGCATCCGCCCCGCGTCGATCAGACGGGCGACGTGCTCCTGGTTCACCTTCGACCAGGGGCTGGCTCGGCGTCTCGGCGTGAACGCCTGGAGGCTGAACTGCTCGTCGAACGCGCCGGCCTGCCCGTCGATCCAGCCGTGACAGAGCGCCACGTCGAGCGCCTCGGCGTAGGTGATCCCGGGATCGACCGCCGCCTTCTTGCGCATCTTCAGCCGCACGCCGCCCGGGTCCGGATCACCGCTGAGGTACGCGTCCCACTCCTCGGCGGTGACGAACGGCAGGATCGGCTTGTCGGCCCAGGACACCATGCCCGGACGCTACCGCACCCGCTCCCCCACCGGAACGCCCCGCCCCCGCACCTCGGGCTCGCAGGATCGCGTTCGGCTCGCGGACGACGCGGATCTCCGCGAGCCGAACCGGATTCGACGAGCCCGAGTTCTCCGCTGAGGATCCGGCCGAGAACCTTCGGCTCGCAGAACACGACTCGGCTCGCAGGATCCGCCGATCTCCACGAGCCGAACCGGATTCGACGAGCCCGAGTTCCGGTTCCGCATCCGTCCGAGCAGCTCCGGCTCGCAGAAGTGCGTTCGGCTCGTAGGACGCGGGACTTCCCGCGAGCCGAAGCGGTTCTGACGAGCCGAAACCCGCCGGTGCGCGTCGGGCAGCCGCACCGCACGACGAAGGGCCCCCGACCGTGAGGTCGAGGGCCCTTCGGAGGAGCGTCCTACTTGCCGAAGTTCTTGTAGCGGCTGTTGAACTTCTCGACGCGACCGGCCGAGTCCATGATGCGCTGCTTGCCCGTGTAGAACGGGTGCGAGGCGGACGAGATCTCGACGTCGATGACGGGGTACGTCACGCCGTCGAGCTCGATGGTCTTGCTGCTCTTCGCCGTCGAACGGGTGAGGAAGGTCTCACCGGACGCGAGGTCGCGGAAGACGATGGCCTCGTACACGGGGTGGATGTCGGTCTTCATGGTCGTTTCCTGTCGCTGAGTGGTCCTGAACCGCACCTGTCGTCGACGGGAACGGGTGGAAGGGTGGTGGGCGCGTCGCGGACGGGCCCGAACCAGCTACCAAAGCTACCAGATCATGTCCGGCCCGAGAAGGAGCGCCACGCAGCCCGGCTCTGCAGCGGGGCTCAGCGCGCTCGCGCCGAGAAGCGGCCGTTCTCGCGGCTGAGCGCGATGTCGAGGCCGAACGTCTCGGCGAGCGTCGCCTCGGTCAGAGCCTCGTCGAGAGGTCCCGCGGAGACGACGCGGCCGTCGCGCAGCAGGAGCGCGTGCGTGAAGCCGTCGGGGATCTCCTCGACGTGGTGCGTGACCATCACGATGGCCGGCGAGGCCGGGTCCTTCGCGAAGCCGCTGAGCAGCTGCACCAGCTCCTCGCGCGCACCGAGGTCGAGGCTCGCGGCCGGCTCGTCGAGCAGGAGCAGCTCCGGGTCCGTCATGATCGCGCGGGCGATCTGGACGCGCTTCTGCTCGCCGTCCGAGAGCGTGCCGAAGGTGCGGTCGGCGAGGTGGTCGAGCTTCCACTCGGCCAGGACGCGGCGCGCGCGGCGCTCGTCGATCTCGTCGTAGCCCTCGTTCCAGCGGCCGGTGACGGCGTAGGCGGCGGTCATCACGACATCGAGCACCGTCTCGCCCGCGGGCAGGCGGCGGGCCATCGCGGTCGAGGCGTAGCCGATCCGCGGGCGCAGCTCGAAGACGTCGACGCGGCCGAGGGTCTCCTCGAGGAGGTGGGCCTGCCCGGTCGACGGGTAGTTCTGCGCCGCCGCGATCTGGAGGATCGAGGTCTTCCCGGCACCGTTCGGCCCGAGGACGACCCAGCGGTCCTCCTCGGCGACGGCCCACTCGACGTGGTCGAGGATCCGCTTGCCGTTCCGGACGAAGGACACATCGACGAACGAGACAACGCTGGGCATGCGACCAATCCTAGGCGGAGGAGCGGAGCCGGTCAGACGAGCGACGCGTAGATCGCGCGGGTGTCCCGGGCGATCTGGGTCCAGCTGAAGTCGCTCTGCGCTCGTTCGCGGCCCGCCGCGCCCATCCGCTTGGCCGCCTCCGGGTCGGACACGACCTCGGCGAGGGCCTCGGCGAGGTCGGCCACGTAGCGGTCGGGGTCGACGGGCGTGCCTGTGCCGTCCGAGACCTGCTCGATCGGGACGAGCCGCCCGGTGACGCCGTCGACGACGACCTCGGGGATGCCTCCGGTGGCGGTGCCCACGACGGCGGCGCCGCACGCCATCGCCTCGAGGTTCACGATGCCGAGCGGCTCGTAGATCGACGGGCAGACGAACGTGGTGGCCGCGGTGAGCACGGCCGACAGCTGGTGGCGCGGGAGATGGCGGTCGATCCAGACGACGCCGGTGCGCTCCTCCTGCAGCCCGCGGACCAGGGCGGTGACCTCGGCCATGATCTCGGGGGTGTCGGGCGCGCCCGCGCAGAGCACCAGCTGGACCTCGGGGGGCAGCGTCGCCGCCGCGCGCAGGAGGTACGGGAGTCCCTTCTGGCGGGTGATTCGGCCGACGAAGACGACGGAGGGGCGCGACGGGTCGATGCCGAGCTCGTGCAGCACGGCCTCGTCGTCGACCGGGTGCCACGCGTCGAGGTCGATGCCGTTGTACACGACGTGCACCTTCGCGGGGTCCAGCGCGGGGTAGGAGCGCAGGATGTCGTTCCGCATGCCTCCCGAGACCGCGATGACCGCGTCGGCGCTCTCGTACGACTCCCGCTCGATCCAGCTCGACACGCGGTAGCCGCCGCCGAGCTGCTCGGCCTTCCACGGTCGCAGCGGCTCGAGGCTGTGCGCCGAGACCACGTGCGGGATACCGTGCAGCAGCTGCGAGAGCCGGCCGGCCGCATTGGCGTACCAGGTGTGGGAGTGGACCAGATCGGCACCGGCGGTGTCCTGCGCGATCTGCAGGTCGACCCCGAGGGTCTGCAGCGCGCCGTTCGCCTTCGCGAGCTCGGCGGGCACCGGGTACGCGAACGCCCCCGGTTCATCGCGCGGCGCACCGAAGCAGCGCACCACGACATCGATGTCGGTGCGCAGAGCCTTGGTGAGCTCGGCCACGTGCACACCGGCTCCCCCGTACACCTCGGGCGGATATTCCTTGGTCAGCAGATCGACTCGCACACCCGAACCGTAGTACAGCGCCGACTCGGCAGGACACCCGGTCCGCGCACGCGTTCTGCACCCCTACTGTTGAGCCATGCAGTCAAAGAAGATTTTCGGCATCGTCCTCGCCGGCGGCGAGGGCAAGCGGCTCATGCCCCTCACGGCCGACCGGGCGAAGCCCGCGGTGCCCTTCGGCGGGCAGTACCGTCTCATCGACTTCGCACTGTCGAACCTCATCAATTCCGGGCTCACCCAGATCGTCGTGCTGACCCAGTACAAGTCGCACTCCCTCGACCGCCACGTCTCGCAGACCTGGCGCCTGTCGGGGCTGCTCAACTCCTACGTCGCCTCGGTCCCCGCGCAGCAGCGGCTCGGCAAGCGCTGGTTCAGCGGCTCCGCCGACGCGATCCTGCAGAGCCTCAACCTGATCCGCGACGAGAAGCCCGACATCGTCGTCGTGGTCGGAGCCGATCACGTGTACCGCATGGACTTCTCGCAGATGATCGAGGCGCACATCAAGTCGGGCGCCAAGGCCACCGTCGCCGCGATCCGTCAGCCCATCGAGCTCGCCGACCAGTTCGGGGTCATCCAGCTCGCCGGCGACGAGGCCGGCGACGGCATCGTCCCCACCAAGATCGCCGAGTTCCTCGAGAAGCCCAAGGACGCGGTCGGCCTGGCCGACTCCCCGCACGAGGTGCTCGCCTCGATGGGCAACTACGTCTTCGACGCCGACGCCCTGATCGACGCGGTCATCCGCGACGGCGAGCTCTCCACCTCCGATCACGACATGGGCGGCGACATCATCCCCGACTTCGTCGCGCGCGGTGAGGCGGGCGTCTACGACCTCAAGCTCAACGAGGTCCCCGGTTCGACGGATCGCGACCGCTACTACTGGCGCGACGTGGGCACCATCGACTCGTTCTACGAGGCGCACCAGGACCTGATCTCGGCGCTCCCGGTCTTCAACCTCTACAACCAGCAGTGGCCGATCTTCTCGTCGCAGCTCAACTCGCCCCCGGCCAAGATCGTTCGCGACGGCAAGGGCAACATGGGCTCGACCGTCGACTCGGTCGTCTCGCTCGGCACCGTCATCTCGGGTGCGCACATCGAGCGCAGCGTCGTCGGCCCCTGGACGGTCATCGAGTCGAACGCGACCGTCGCCGACTCCGTGGTCTTCGACAAGGTGCGGATCGGCCCGGACGCCCTGGTGGTGCGCGCTATTCTCGACAAGGACGTCGTCGTCGAACCCGGTGCCCGTGTCGGAGTGGACCACGACCACGATCGCGAGCGCGGGTTCACCGTCACCGAGTCGGGCATCACCGTCGTCGGCAAGGGCGTCGTCGTCCGCCCGTAGCACCCCCGCGGGCCGCACAGACCCCTCGCGGGCCGCACGGTGTCTCCCGTGCACGCCGCGGACCGATCGATCGGACCGTCCATGAGTGAGCGTCCCACGACGCCTGCCCGCTTCCTCGTCGTCCTCGACGCCGACTCGACCCTCCTGCAGGACGAGGTGATCGAGCTCCTCGCCGCCCATGCCGGCTCCGAGGAGCGGGTGGCCGCGGTGACCGAGCGGGCCATGCGCGGCGAGATCGACTTCGGCGAGAGCCTCCGCGAGCGCGTGGCGACCCTCCGGGGCCTCGAGGCCGAGGTGTGCGCGGGCGTCAGCGACGCCGTGCGCGTCACTCCGGGTGTCGAGAACCTCATCGAGGGCGTCCACGCCGCGGGTGGGCGCATCGGAGTCGTCTCCGGTGGGTTCCACGAGATCCTGGATCCGGTCGCCGGCGGGCTCGGGCTCGACTTCGTCCGCGCGAACCGCCTCGCGAGCGCCGGCCGGCGTCTCACCGGCGACGTCGACGGCCCGATCATCGACGCGTCGGCGAAGGCCGCCGCGCTCCAGGAGTGGGCGGTGGAGTCGGGTGTCCCCCTCTGCCGGACCGTCGCGATCGGCGACGGTGCGAACGACCTCGAGATGATGGCCGTTGCGGCGCTGTCGGTCGCCTTCAACGCGAAGCCGGTGGTGCGCGAGCGCGCCGACCTCGTCGTCGACGGCCTCGACCTCAGCCAGCTGCTGCCCGTGCTGGGCCTGCGCGGCTGACGCTGACGCTCCCGGTCCGTCCTGGAGAGCCCCCGAGCGTCCCGAGCCGATCACCCGTGGTCACTCGAAGAGCATCGAGCTGATGACCGCCCGAGACGAGCTCTCGGCTCATCTTCCGGTGAGGATCAGTGGCCCATTCCGAGGCCGCCGTCGACCGGGATCACGGCGCCGGAGATGTAGTCGGCCTCCTCGCTCGCCAGCCACCGGGTCACGCGGGCGACCTCGGTCGCGGTGCCGTAGCGGGCGAGCGGGATGCTCGAGCGGTACTCGGCCTGCTGCTCGGCCGAGAGCTCGGCGGTCATGTCCGTCTCGATGAAGCCCGGGGCGACGACGTTCGCGGTGATGTTGCGGGCGCCCAGCTCGCGGGTCAGCGAGCGGGCGAAGCCGACCAGCGCCGCCTTCGACGAGGAGTAGTTGATCTGACCGGGCGAGCCGTACAGACCCACGACGCTCGAGATCAGGACGATGCGGCCGAAGCGCTTCTTCAGCATCCCCTTCGAGGCGCGCTTGACCACCCGGAAGGCGCCGGTGAGGTTCGTGTCGATCACCGAGGTGAAGTCCTCCTCCGTCATGCGGAGCAGCAGCATGTCGCGGGTGATCCCGGCGTTCGCGACGACGACCTCGACCGGGCCGAGCTCGGCCTCGATCTGCGTGAACGCGGCGTCGACGGAGGCGCTGTCGGTCACGTCGGCGACGACGGTCAGCGTGCCCTCGGGCCCCGATCCCGAGCGGGCGGTGACGGCGACGCGGTGACCGGCCGCCACGAACTCCTCGGCGATGGCGTAGCCGATCCCCCGGTTGCCTCCGGTGACGAGGACGGTGCGCGGCGTGGTCATGGTGTCCCTCCTGCCGGTGCGCAGATGGCGCCGGACGACCCGTACATCCTAGAGGCGCGGCGCGCAACAGATTCCGGGAAGCCGGCGCAGAAGCCTTCCGCCGTTCACGGAGACGTAGGCTTGCAGGGCTGTGAAACCTCGCGAATCGCTCACCACTCTCCCGCCGTCGCCGACCGATGCGCGGCACTCCCGCGTGATCAAGTACTCGATCGCGATGAGCATCAGGATGATCTGCGTGATCTGCCTGATCTTCGCGCAGGGCTGGTGGCTCGCGTTCTTCGCCGTCGGAGCGATCGTCCTGCCGTACTTCGCCGTCGTGCTCGCCAATGTCGGCGGCCTCGGCGAGAGCGGCACGGTGCAGCGGCCCGGCGCCGTCGTGCTCGCGCGTCCCGTGCCCTCCGCGGCGCCCGCTCCCGACGCCGGCGCTCCCCAGGGCGGCGAGCCGACCGGCGACCGGTCGTGATCCCGCTCGGGACCACTCCGCACGCGCAGACCTGCTCACGCGCGGGCTGCACCCGGGTCGCCAGCTGGGCCGTGGAGTGGCGGAACCCCCGCATCCACGCCGAGGACCGGCGGAAGACCTGGCTGGCCTGCGGCGAGCACCTCGACTACCTGCGCGAGTTCCTCGCCGCACGCGAGTTCCCGCTCGAGGTGACGCCGCTACAGACGATGGACCGGGGAGCGGCGCAGTGACCGGGGCCGGTGACGGCGCCTTCCCAGTGACGGGCCCTGTACCGTGACGGGCATGGTTCCCCGCGCGTCCTGGCGTTTCGCGTTCTCGCGCCGCTGGTTCGGCTATCTCGCCCTCACCGTGGTGTTCGCCGTCGCCTGCGTGCTCCTGTCGCGCTGGCAGGTGGGGCGGCTCGATGAGGCCGCGACCACCAACCGGCTCGTGACGGCCAACTGGACGGCGGATCCGGTCGCGCTCGACAGCCTCCTGGCGGCGGAGTCGCCGTGGGACGACGCCCTCGAGTACCGTCCGGTCGAGGTGACCGGTGTCTACGAGACCGACGACCAGACGCTGGTGCGCAACCGGCCCTACAACGGCAACCCGGGCTTCGAGATCCTGACCCCGCTGCGTCTCGACGACGGCAGCGTCTTCGTCGTCGACCGCGGCTGGGTCCCCGTCGGCTCCGAGCAGGACTCCCCCGATGTCATCCCCGCTCCCCCGGAGGGCGAGGTGACCGTCGTGGCGCGCCTGAAGCCGGGAGAGGGACGGATCGAGGGCCGCTCGGCGCCCGCCGGCCAGATCGCCACGATCCAGCTCGACGACCTCTCGGCACAGCTCGACGAGCCGCTGCGCACCTCCGCGTACGGGCTCCTCGTCGCCGAGTCGCCCGCGCCGGTCGACACCGCTCCGCTCGCCGCGCTCAAGCCTGTCGCCGACGAGGGGCTGCACATCAGCTACGCCATCCAGTGGGTGCTCTTCGCCCTGATGGGCTTCGGCGGACTCGGCTGGGCCGTCCGGCACGAGTACCGCCTCCGCAACGCCGACGACCCCGAGGTCATCGCCGCCGAGGAGCGGCGCGAGGAGCGCCGCCTGAAGCGCGGCCGCACCGACGCCGAGATCGAGGACGAGCTGCTCGACGCGCGGCGCTGACCGCCTCCGTCAGGCCAGCGTGATCAGGTCGAGGTAGTCGGTGGTCCAGTGGTCCTCCGTGCCCTCGGGCATGATCAGCACGCGCTCGGGGTTCAGCGCCTCGACGGCGCCCTCGTCGTGGCTGACGAGCACCACGGCGCCCTCGTAGTGCGCGAGCGCGTCGAGGATCTCGTCGCGGCTCGCCGGGTCGAGGTTGTTGGTCGGCTCGTCGAGCAGCAGCACGTTGGCTCCCGACACGACGATCATCGCCAGCGCGAGCCGGGTCTTCTCGCCACCCGACAGCACGCCGGCGGGCTTGTGCGAGTCGTCTCCGGTGAACAGGAACGAGCCCAGCACGCGGCGCGCCTCGGTCTCGGTCAGGTTCGGGCTCGCGGACACCATGTTCTCGAGCACCGAGCGCTTGACGTCGATCGTCTCGTGCTCCTGCGCGTAGTAGCCGATGCGGAGGCCGTGGCCGGCCTCGATCGAGCCGGTGTCGGGCTCGTCGACCCCGCCGAGGATCCGGAGCAGCGTCGTCTTGCCGGCACCGTTCAGCCCCAGGATGACCACCTTCGAGCCGCGGTCGATCGCGAGGTCGACCGCGGTGAAGATCTCGAGCGAGCCGTAGCTCTTCGAGAGGTTCTGCGCCTGCAGCGGCGTGCGTCCGCAGGCGGACGGGGTCGGGAAGCGGAGCTTCGCCACGCGGTCGACCGCGCGGACCTCCTCGAGCCCGCTGAGCATCCGCTCGGCGCGGGCGACCATCTGGTGCGCCGCCGCCGCCTTCGACGCCTTCGCGCCGAACTTGGCCGCCTGCAGCTGGAGCGCCCCGGCCTTCTTCTCGACGTTGACGCGCTCCTTCTTGCGGCGCTCCTCGTCGGCGGCGCGCTGGCGCTGGTAGTTCTTCCAGTTCATGTTGTAGACGTCGATGACCTGGCGATTCGCGTCGAGGTAGAAGACGCGGTTGACCGTCTCGCCGACGAGCTCGATGTCGTGGCTGATCACGATGAACCCGCCGCGGTAGCCCTTGAGGAACTCGCGGAGCCAGACGACGGAGTCGGCGTCGAGGTGGTTGGTCGGCTCGTCCAGGATGAGGGTGCTCGCGTCCGAGAAGAGGATGCGCGCGAGCTCGATGCGGCGGCGCTGACCACCCGAGAGGGTCTTCAGCGGCTGGTCGAGGATGCGGTCGGGCAGGTTGAGGTTGCTGGCGATCGACGCGGCCTCGGCCTCGGCCGCGTACCCGCCGAGCGAGAGGAAGCGGTCCGTCAGATTGCCGTACTTCTTCATCCCGGCCTCGCTGACCGCCGTGTCGGCGCTCGACATGGCGACCGTGGCCTCCTGCATGCCCAGCACCAGCTGGCCGAGGCCGCGGGCGTCGAGGATGCGCGTGCGCGCCAGCTCCTCGGGGTCGCCGGAGCGCGGGTCCTGCGGGAGGTAGCCGATCTCACCGCCGCGGTCGACGGAGCCCTTCGCCGCGATCAGGTCGCCGGCGAGCACCTTGGTCAGCGTCGTCTTCCCGGCTCCGTTGCGGCCGACGAGGCCGACCTTGTCGCCGTCGCCGACCCGGAAGGAGACGTTCTCCATCAGGAGTCGGGCGCCGACTCGGAGTTCGAGGTCGTGCACGCTGAGCACTGTGCTGTCCGTTCTCGCCAAGAAATGGCGGTCCGTTCGAGAGGTGTGGGGCAAGGAGCCGCGACGCGGCAGCCCCCTAGTATATTTCCTGAGCCGCGGGGTGGATCCACGTCCGCTACCCGCGGACGCGTTCGGTCCTCGCTCTCGGGCGACACGGTCTTGGGAGAACAGACATGTCCAACTACTCGCTCGCTCCGTCACGTCCGGTCCTCGCGGACCGCCTGTTCGCACGGTCGCTCGTCACCGACCTCGTGCTGGTCCTCGCCGGGGCCGGCCTGACGGCCGCCATGGCGCAGCTCTACATCCCGATGTGGCCCGTGCCGTTCACGGGGCAGACCTTCGCGGTCCTCCTGGTGGGCACGACCCTCGGGGCTCTCCGCGGCGCGCTGTCGATGCTCGTCTACGCACTGGTCGGAGCGCTCGGCGCCCCGGTCTTCACGGAGGCGTCCAGCGGCTGGTCGGTGATCGCCGGTCCGACCGGCGGCTACATCATCGGCTTCGTCCTGGCCGCGGTCGTCACCGGCTGGCTCGCCCAGCGCCAGTGGGACCGCCGTTTCGTCGGCACGCTGGTCACCTTCCTCGCCGGCACGGCCACGATCTACCTCGTCGGCCTCCCGTGGCTCGCGACCGCGCTCGCCTCGTTCGGCTACCCGTCCGACCTCGGCTCGGTGCTGAACGCCGGTCTCGTGCCGTTCCTCGTCGGCGACGCGCTCAAGGCCCTGGTCGCGGCGGCCCTGCTGCCCACCGGCTGGGCCCTGCTCTCGCGCCGTACGCGCTGACGCCGACCCGCACGACGAAGGGCCCGGAGGATGATCCTCCGGGCCCTTCGTCGTCGCGTGGCTAGATCGAGAAGCCGAGCGCGCGCATCATGTCGCGGCCGTCCTCGGTGATCCGCTCGGGACCCCACGGCGGCATCCAGACCCAGTTGATCCGGAAGGCCTCGACGATGCCGTCGAGCGACTCCGCGGTCTGCTCCTCGAGCACGTCGGTGAGCGGGCAGCCGGCGGAGGTGAGTGTCATGTGGATCACGAGCGCGTCGTTCTCGTCGTCCCAGCCGAGGTCGTAGATCAGGCCGAGATCGACGACATTGACCCCGAGCTCCGGGTCCATGACGTCCTTGAGCGCCTCCTCGACCTGGTCGAAGAGCTTGGGCTCGAGTGTCGTGACGGCCATGATCAGACCGTCGCGGGGGTGAGGAAACGGTCGTAGCCCTCGTCCTCGAGGCGGCTGGCGAGCTCCTTGCCGCCCTGCTCGGCCACGCGGCCGGCCACGAAGACGTGCACGAAGTCGGGCTCGATGTAGCGCAGGATCCGCGTGTAGTGCGTGATCAGCAGGACGCCGAGGCCGGTCGTCGCGTGGGCGCGGTTGACGCCCTCGGAGACGATCTTCAGCGCGTCGACGTCGAGACCGGAGTCGGTCTCGTCGAGAACGGCGAAGCGCGGGGCGAGCAGCTCGAGCTGGAGGATCTCGTTGCGCTTCTTCTCGCCGCCCGAGAAGCCCTCGTTGACGTTCCGCGACGCGAACGACGGGTCCATCTTGAGGTTCGTCATGGCGGCCTTGACGTCCTTGGTCCACGTTCGGATCGCGGGCGCCTCACCGTCGATCGCGGTCTTCGCGGTGCGGAGGAAGTTGGTGTTGGTCACACCGGGGATCTCGACGGGGTACTGCATCGCGAGGAAGAGTCCTGCGCGGGCGCGCTCGTCGACGCTCATGTCGAGCACCTCGACACCGTCGAGCGTGATGGAGCCGCCGTCGACGTGGTACTTGGGGTGACCGGCGATCGTGTACGCGAGGGTCGACTTGCCGGACCCGTTCGGGCCCATGATCGCGTGGATCTCGCCCTGGTTGATGGTGAGGTCGACACCGCGGAGGATCTGCTTGGTCCCCTGCTCGGTCTCGACACTGACGTGGAGATCGGTGATCTGGAGAACGGACATTCAGACTTCCTTCGTGACTGCGGGGTCGATGTACACGTCGCCGTCGATGATCTCGACGACGAAGACGGGGACCGGCTCGTAGGCCGGGAGGTTGAGGGGGACTCCGGTGCGGAGCGAGAACTGCGAGCCGTGCGCCCAGCACTCGAGGGTCTCGCCCTCGACGAAGCCCTCGGCCAGCGAGATCTCGCCGTGCGTGCAGGTGTCGCCGATGGCGTGGATGTCGCCGGCCGAGTCCTGGACGACGGCGATGGCGACGCCGTCGACCTCGACTCGGATGGCCTGGTTCGGGACCAGCTCGGAGACCGAGCAGATCATCGCGGCGTTGCTCATGCCGACGCCTCCGCCGAGTGCGAGCCGGTCTGGCCGGCGCTGCCGGCGAGCTCGGCCTCGATCGCGAGCTGGAGGCGGTCCTCGAGCTCGGCGACCTTGATCTGCTGCACGATCTCGCTGAGGAAGCCGCGGACGACGAGGCGGCGCGCCTCGTCCTCGGCGATGCCGCGCGACTGCAGGTAGAAGAGCTGCTCGTCGTCGAACCGGCCGGTCGCGGAGGCGTGGCCCGCGCCGGCGATGTCGCCGGTCTCGATCTCGAGGTTCGGGATCGAGTCGGCACGCGTGCCGTCCGAGAGCACCAGGTTGCGGTTCTGCTCGTAGCTGTCGGTCCCGGTGGCGCTGTTGCGGATGAGAACGTCGCCGATCCACACCGTGCGCGCGCCCTCGCCCTGCAGCGCGCCCTTGTAGGTGACACGGCTGCGGGTGTCGGGGGCGTCGTGGTCGACGTAGACCTGCTGCTCGAGGTGCTGGCCGCCGTCGGCGAAGTACAGGCCGAACAGCTCGCCGTCCGCACCGCGCTCGACGAGGTGCGCCGACGGGTTCACGCGCACGATCGAGCCGCCGAGGGTGACGACGATGTGCTTGACCTTGGCGTCGCGGCCCACGCGGAGGAAGTGGTTGGCGAGGTGGCGCGCCTCGTCGTCCCACTCCTGCAGGGTGACGACGGTGAGCTGCGCGCCCTCGCCGACGAGGATCTCGACGTTCTCGGCCAGCGTCGCCGCACCCTCGTTCTGGAGGACGACGACACCGCGCGCGTACGGAGCCGCCTCGATGATCGTGTGCGCGGCGCGCGGTGCGGAACCGAGGCCGGAGCGCACGATCGTGGCGACCTTCTCGTCCTCGCCGGTCACGCGGACGGCGAGGGCCTGCTCGAACCGCGACCAGGCGTTGGCGGCGGCACGGTCCTCGGGGAGGCCGGCGGTGCCGATCCGCTGGTCGTCGCGGCCCACCCACGAGACGTCGACGCCGTCAACGGGGGTCGTCTCGATCGGCGTGGCCGACCCGTCGAGCTCGCCGTCGATCAGATCGGCGAGTCGCGCGACGGGGGTCAGCTTCCAGGCGACCTCACGACCGGTGACGGCCTCGAAGGCGTCGACGTCGGTCGAGGCGAAGCGCTCGGAGCGCGTCTGCACGGGCGTGAAGGCGCCGTCCGAGTGGGCACGGATGCCCAGGCGCGCGGCGGCATCCGCACCGTCGACCTCGGAGGTCGTCGGGGCGGTCGTGGGGACCGTCATCAGGCGGTGGTTCCTTTCGAAGAGAGCGGGCCGGCCGCGAGGGCCGACCCGGGGACGGGGGCGGCGACGGTCATCCGACGCTGCCCTCCATCCCCATCTCGATGAGCTTGTTGAGCTCGAGGGCGTACTCCATCGGCAGCTCGCGGGCGATCGGCTCGATGAAGCCGCGGACGATCATGGCCATGGCCTCGTCCTCGGGCATCCCCCGGGACATCAGGTAGAAGAGCTGCTCCTCGCTGACCTTCGAGACGGTCGCCTCGTGGCCCAGCTGGACGTCGTCCACGCGGATGTCGATCGCGGGGTAGGTGTCCGATCGCGAGATCGTGTCGACCAGGAGCGCGTCGCAGCGCACGGTGTTCGCCGAGTGGTGCGCGTTGGCGTCCACCCGCACCTCACCGCGGTAGCCGGCGCGTCCACCGCCGCGGGCGATCGACTTGGAGACGATCGACGACTGCGTGTAGGGCGCCATGTGGATCATCTTCGCGCCGGCGTCCTGGTGCTGACCGGGACCCGCGAAGGCGACGGAGAGCGTCTCGCCCTTGGCGTGCTCGCCGACCAGGAAGATCGACGGGTACTTCATCGTCACCTTCGAGCCGATGTTGCCGTCGATCCACTCCATCGTCGCGCCCTCGTGTGCGACGGCGCGCTTGGTGACGAGGTTGTAGACGTTGTTCGACCAGTTCTGGATCGTCGTGTAGCGCACGCGGGCGTTCTTCTTCACGATGATCTCGACGACGGCCGAGTGCAGCGAGTCCGACTTGTAGATCGGCGCCGTGCAGCCCTCGATGTAGTGGACGTAGCTGCCCTCGTCGGCGATGATCAGCGTCCGCTCGAACTGGCCCATGTTCTCGGTGTTGATCCGGAAGTAGGCCTGGAGCGGGATGTCGACGTGCACGCCCTTGGGGACGTAGACGAACGAGCCGCCCGACCAGACGGCGGTGTTCAGCGCGGCGAACTTGTTGTCGCCCGCGGGGATGACCGTGCCGAAGTACTCCTGGAAGATCTCCGGGTGCTCGCGCAGCGCGGTGTCGGTGTCCATGAAGATGACGCCCTGCTCCTCCAGGTCCTCGCGGATCTGGTGGTAGACGACCTCGGACTCGTACTGCGCGGCGACGCCGCCGACCAGGCGCTGGCGCTCGGCCTCGGGGATGCCCAGGCGCTCGTACGTGTTCTTGATGTCGTCCGGGAGGTCGTCCCAGGTCTGGGCCTGCTTCTCGGTCGACCGGACGAAGTACTTGATGTTGTCGAAGTCGATCGCCGAGAGGTCGGCGCCCCATGTCGGCATGGGCTTGCGCTCGAACAGCGCGAGGGCCTTCATGCGGCGCTCGCGCATCCACGCGGGCTCGTTCTTGAGCGCGGAGATGTCGGAGACGACCTCGGGCGAGATGCCGCGGCGCGCGGACGCGCCTGCGGAGTCCGAGTCGGACCAGCCGAACTCGTAGACGCCGAGGCTCTCGAGCTCGGGACGGTCGATCAGGATGTCTGACATGTGTACCTCGTTTCCTACCCACTGCTAACCGGTCGGGCTCCGGAGTCATTCCCCCGGGTTCGACCCGCGAGGTGCATTCCGGCCGGTCACGCGATCGGATCGATGCGCGGTGCGGGTGATGTGCGTCCCTGGATGTCCTGAGGCGTGATGCGGCGCTCCGTCGGGCCATCGGTCCCGGCTCCCGCGGTGTGCGCGGAGGGCGCGTCCCGCGCCGAACCTGAACCAACTACTCATCTTACGGACGGGGCGCGCCGAGCGGAACCTCCGCACCTGGGTGTCGGCCGGGTAGGCCTCCGGCGTGGTCAGATGCGCATGGCCATACGAGTGTCGGTGGTCCGTGATGGAGTGCGGTCATGCCGAACGACGACAGGACCCGCCCACTCCCCCGACTGCTGATCGCCCTGGTGCGGCCGAGGCGCTCGGCCGACGCACCCGCCTTCGAGCTGCTCGCCGACGCGCTCGCCCACGAGCTGCCGGTGTCGGCGCTGCCGCTCGCGCTGCTGCGGCTCCGACGCCACCTCCGCGGGGACGGTCGCGCGCGACGGTGCTCAGTGCGCCGGCTGCAGCTCCTCGGCGGCACGGCGCCGCTGCGAGCCGACCGTGAAGAGCCTGGGATTGACGTCCAGCAGGACGCGGACGGCGCCCACCCAGACCAGGGCGGAGCCGAGTAGGTGGACGGCGACGAGCGCCTCCGGGAGGGCCAGGAGCGACTGCGCGACGCCGACGAGCGCCTGCAGCACCACGACGACCACGAAGGCCAGGACGCGACGGCGGGCGAGCTCGGAGCCGGGGGCGCGGCCGAGCAGCACGTACAGCACGACGCCCAGTACGAGCGAGGCCGTGCCGAGGACCCCGTGCACGACGGTGACGCTCTCCCAGTGGAACTGCATCCGCGGAACCTCGGCGGAGTCGCCCGCGTGCGGCCCCGTCCCGGTCACGAGCGTGCCGACGAGGATCACGAGGAGCGTCGCGACGACGAGCGCGATGCTCGTGCCCCGGGTGAGGGCGTCCGGCTCGAACGCCGTCGACTGCGACCGGTGCGCGCGGTGCCAGGTCAGCGAGGTCGTCGTGAGCAGGGCGATCGCCAGGACGAAGTGGCCGGCGACGATGTAGGGGTTCAGCCCCGAGTGCACGGTCGCACCGCCTGCGAGGGCGTTCGCCACCACGAGCCAGAACTGCGACCAGGCGAGGCGGGTCATCGTGCGGTCGCGCGGCTTCTGCAGCCGAGCGGCTGTGATCGCCCAGCCGACCGCGACGATCAGGACGCCCGTGAAGGCGCGGTTGGTGAACTCGATGAAGCCGTGGATCCCGAGCTCCGGCGTGGACGTCAGCGATCCCGCGTCGCACGCCGGCCAGGTCGGGCAGCCGAGGCCGGAGCCGGTCAGGCGCACCACTCCCCCGAAGAAGATGATGAGGATGCTGGCGACGAGCGCCGCGGTCGTGCCCCAGCGCAGCGCGCGCGGCGACAGGGTCACCCGCTCGGCGAGGAACGAGAACGGGGTCCTCATCAGAACGGCAGCAGCGGGTCGATGCCGACGGCCAGGAAGAGCAGGGTGAGGTACCCGATCGAGCCGTGGAACACGCGCATAGGCGAGACGTGCTCGTGACGGATCGCGAGGCTGTACAGGCGGTGCGTCTCGGCGATGAACCAGACGCCGCTCGCGAGCGCGACGACGCTGTAGAGCACGCCCATCCCGGCGACGGGGATCAGCAGGAGCGAGCACGCGACCGTCGCCCAGGCGTACAGGATGACCTGCAGGCCGACGATGGTGCGGCCCCGCACGACGGCCAGCATCGGCACGCCGGCGGCGCGGTAGTCGTCGCGGTACTTCATCGAGAGCGGCCAGTAGTGCGGCGGGGTCCAGAGGAAGATCACCGAGAAGAGGATGATCGGCGCCCAGTCGAGCGAGTTCGTGACCGCCGCCCAGCCGATCAGGACGGGCATGCAGCCCGCGATGCCGCCCCAGACGATGTTCTGCGGGGTCCGGCGCTTGAGGAAGAGCGTGTAGAAGACGACGTAGATGAGGATCGCGGCGAGCGAGAGCCCCGCGGAGAGCCAGTTGGCGGTGAGACCGAGCCAGACGATCGACAGCACGCCGATGGTGGTGGCGAACACGAGCGCCGCGCGGTCCGAGATCTCGCCCGTGACGAGCGGGCGGTTCTTCGTCCGGTTCATCACGCGATCGATGTCGCGGTCGAAGTAGCAGTTGAAGGCGCCGGCCGATCCGGCGCTCAGCGCGCCGCCGATCAGGACGTTCAGCACCAGCAGGAGGTTCGGGATGCCCCCCTGCGCCAGGATCATCGTCGGAGCGGTGACGACGAGGAGCAGCTCGATCACGCGCGGTTTCGTCAGCGAGACGAAGGCCTTCACCTTGCGCGAGAGGGACGACCGCGAAGGCCCGCCTCGCTCGACGGCGGTGGTCTCCACGACTAGGTCCATTGCTCCTCTAACGTTCGAACGATCCCGAACGAGTGTAATGCGCGGTGACCAGGAGGACGCCGCGAGTGCACGCTTGTCCAATCGATCGCCGACATATGCGATGCCGCAACCCCCGCGGGCGGGCGCACCCCCCTCGGTATGATCGGAGGTGCTCGCCAGAGCCCCCGGCACGCACCCCGGCGCATCCGACCGATCGGTCGCGACGCGCACCGGAGAGGGTCGTCGCCGGAGCATCGTGCCGATGTCGTCATGCGGCGTGCTCCACCATGCGAGAGGGCGGACGGTCCCCGTCTCCCCCACGTCTCGAGAAGGGTCAGTACCAAGTGTCAGAACTGCAATGGGAATCCATTGACGAGAAGGCAGTCGACACGGCGAGGGTCCTCGCCGCGGATGCGGTCGAGAAGGTCGGCAACGGCCATCCCGGAACCGCCATGAGCCTCGCGCCCGCCGCCTACCTCCTGTTCCAGAAGGTCATGCGCCGCGACCCGTCCGACGCCACCTGGATCGGACGCGACCGCTTCATCCTGTCGGTCGGCCACTCCTCGCTGACGCAGTACGTCCAGTTCTACCTGGGCGGCTACGGCCTCGAGCTCGACGACCTCAAGGCGCTGCGCACCTGGGGCTCGAAGACCCCGGGCCACCCCGAGTACGGCCACACCGACGGCGTCGAGATCACGACCGGCCCGCTCGGCCAGGGCCTCGCCTCCGCCGTGGGCTTCGCCTACGCCTCGCGCTTCGAGCGCGACCTGTTCGACCCCGAGGCCGCCGCCGGCGACTCGCCGTTCGACCACTTCGTCTACGTCATCGCCGGCGACGGCGACCTGCAGGAGGGCGTGACCAGCGAGGCCTCCTCGCTGGCCGGCCACCAGAAGCTCGGCAACCTCGTCGTCATCTACGACTCCAACCAGATCTCGATCGAGGACGACACCAACATCGCCTTCACCGAGGACGTCAAGGCCCGCTACGAGGCCTACGACTGGCAGGTGCAGGTCGTCGACTGGAAGAAGACCGGCGAGTACCACGAGGACGTCGCCGAGCTCCACGCCGCCATCGAGGCCGCCAAGGGCGAGACCGACAAGCCGTCGCTCATCATCCTGCGCACCATCATCGGCTGGCCGTCGCCGAAGAAGCAGAACACCGGCAAGATCCACGGCTCGGCGCTCGGCGCCGACGAGCTGCGCGGCCTCAAGGAGGTGCTCGGCTTCGACCCCGAGAAGACCTTCGACGTCGCCGACGAGGTCATCGAGCACACCCGCAAGGCCGTCGAGCGCGGCCAGGCGGCGCACGCCGAGTGGAACGAGCAGTTCGACGCGTGGGCGAGCGCCAACCCCGACAAGAAGGTCCTCCTCGACCGCGTCCTCAGCGGCGAGCTCCCCGAGGGCGTCCAGGAGGCGCTGCCGGTCTTCGAGCCCGGCAAGGAGGTCTCGACCCGCGCCGCGTCCGGCAAGGTCATCAACGCCCTCGCCGGCGTCGTGCCCGAGCTCTGGGGCGGCTCCGCCGACCTCGCCGAGTCGAACAACACGACGATCGAGGGAGCGGGCTCCTTCGTCCCGACGGAGTTCTCGACGCACGAGTGGACCGGCAAGAAGGGCGGCCGCGTGCTGCACTTCGGCATCCGCGAGCACGCCATGGGCGCGATCCTCAACGGCATCGTCCTGCACGGCAACACCCGCCCCTTCGGCGGCACGTTCCTGATCTTCTCCGACTACATGCGCCCGGCTGTCCGTCTCGCCGCGCTCATGAAGGCGCCGGCGATCTACGTCTGGACGCACGACTCCGTCGCCCTCGGCGAGGACGGCCCGACGCACCAGCCGGTCGAGCAGCTGGCCGCCCTGCGCGCGATCCCGGGACTGGACATCGTCCGCCCCGGCGACGCGAACGAGGTCGCCTACGCCTGGAAGACCATCCTGGAGCGCCGTGAGGGACCGGCCGGTCTGGCGCTCACCCGTCAGAACATCCCGGTGTTCGAGCGCGGCGAGGGCGAGGCCGAGGGCGAGACCTTCGCTCACGCCTCGAACGTCGCCCGCGGCGCGTACATCCTGGCCGAGGCCCCGAACGGCACCCCGGACGTCATCTTCATCGCCACCGGCTCCGAGCTGCAGATCGCCGTCGAGGCGCGCGAGCTGCTGAAGGGCGAGGGCGTCAACGCCCGCGTCGTCTCGGCTCCCTCGCTCGAGTGGTTCGAGGAGCAGGACGCGGAGTACCGCGAGAAGGTGCTCCCCTCCTCCGTGAAGGCGCGCGTGTCGATCGAGGCCGGACTGAGCCTCGGCTGGCAGAAGTACGTCGGCGACGCCGGCCGCTCGGTCTCCATCGAGCACTTCGGCGCCTCCGCCGACTACAAGACCCTGTTCCGCGAGTTCGGGATCACCACCGACGCGGCCCTCACCGCCGCGAAGGAGTCGATCGAGGCTTCCTGACCCCGAAGGCCGCGTCCACCACGGACGCGGCCTTCGCCGTCAGCCCGACGACTCCCCCCGCTACCCGTTCCACCTACGCACGAAGAAGAAGAGACATGACTGAGAACACCCCCACCGCAGAGCTCTCCGCCGCCGGCGTCAGCATCTGGCTCGACGACCTGTCGCGCTCGCGCATCTCCTCCGGAGGACTGCAGAAGCTGATCGACGAGAAGAACGTCGTCGGAGTCACCACCAACCCCACGATCTTCGCCGCGGCCCTCGCGAACGGCGAGTCCTACGACGCCCAGGTGCGCGAGCTCGCCGCCTCCGGCGCCTCGGTGACCGACGCCGTCTTCGAGATCACGACCGACGACGTCGCCGCCGCGTCCGACATCTTCCGCCCGATCTACGACGCGTCCCACGGCTACGACGGCCGCGTCTCGATCGAGGTCGAGCCGGGCCTCGCGCACGACGCGCAGGGCACCATCGAGCAGGCCAAGGCCCTCTGGGCCAAGGTCGACCGCCCCAACGCGATGATCAAGATCCCCGCGACCGTCGAGGGCCTCGAGGCGATCACCGAGGTCATCGGCTCCGGCATCTCGGTCAACGTGACCCTGATCTTCTCGCTCGCCCGCTACCGCGCGGTCATCAACGCGTACCTCGCCGGCCTCGAGAAGGCCAAGGAGGCCGGCATCGACCTGTCGACCATCCACTCCGTCGCCTCGTTCTTCGTCTCGCGCGTCGACACCGAGATCGACAAGCGCCTCGAGGCCGTCGGCACCGACGAGGCCCGCGCGCTCAAGAGCAAGTCGGGCGTCGCCAACGCGCAGCTCGCCTACGAGGTCTTCGTCGAGGCGTTCGCCACCGAGCGCGCGCTCCTGCTGCAGGAGTCGGGCGCGAACCGCCAGCGCCCGCTGTGGGCCTCGACCGGCGTCAAGTCGACCGACCTCCCCGACACCCTCTACGTGACCGAGCTCGTCGCGGCCGGCGTCGTCAACACGATGCCCGAGAAGACCCTCGAGGCGACCTTCGACCACGGCGAGATCACCGGCGACACCGTCACCGGCTCCTACGCCGACGCGAACGCCGTCCTCGACGCCGTGGCCGCGCAGGGCGTCTCGTACGCCGACGTCACCGAGCTGCTCGAGAAGGAGGGCGTCGAGAAGTTCATCGTCTCCTGGAACGAGCTGCTCGACACCGTCACCGCCGCGCTCGAGGGCGCGAAGGCGCAGGCCTGAGCCATGACGATCCAGATCCACGTCAGCGGTGACGCCGAGAAGGCCGTCGACCGCGTCGTCCCCGATCTCGTCGCCGACGAGGTCGCCTCCGGCATCACCGCCCAGGTCCCCACGCTCTGGGGCGCCGCGGCGGAGGAGGAGGCGGCCAAGCGCCTCGGCTGGACCGAGTCGACCACCGTCTCGCGTCCCCTCATCCCGCAGATCCTCGCCCTCCGCGAGGAGTTCCAGGCGAAGGGCATCGACCACATCGTCCTCGGCGGCATGGGCGGCTCGTCACTCGCGCCCGAGGTCATCACCCGCACCGCGGGCGTCGAGCTCACCGTCCTCGACTCGACCGCCCCCGGTCAGGTCCTGGCCGCGCTGCAGGACCGCCTCGCCACGACGGCCGTCGTGATCTCGTCCAAGTCGGGTTCGACCGTCGAGACCGCGAGCCAGAAGAAGGCCTACGAGAAGGCGTTCACCGAGGCCGGGATCGACCCGCTCGACCGCATCGTGATCGTGACCGACCCGGGCTCCCCGCTCGACTCCTCCTCGCGCGAGGCGGGCTACCGCGTCTTCAACGCCGACCCGAACATCGGCGGCCGCTTCTCGGCGCTCTCGGCCTTCGGCCTCGTGCCGTCCGGTCTCGCCGGCGCCGACATCGAGGCGCTGCTCGACGAGGCGTCGGAGGCGTCGCTCGGCCTGGCGGTGGACACCCCCGAGAACCCGGGGCTGATCCTGGGCGCGGCGATCGCCGCGACCAGCCCGCGACGCGACAAGCTCGCGATCGTCGCCGACGGGACCCACATCGTGGGCTTCGCCGACTGGGCGGAGCAGCTCATCGCCGAGTCCACCGGCAAGGACGGCACGGGGATCCTCCCCGTCGTCCTCGGCACCCTCGCGCCCGAGCTCTCGGAGGATCTGCCCGACGTGCAGGTCGTCCGTCTCGTCGAGGACGCGACCGCGCTCCACCTGTTCCCCCGCGACCGGCACGAGGGCGAGATCCTCCTCTCCGGTTCGCTCGGCGCGCAGATGCTGACGTGGGAGTACGCCGTCGCCGTCGCGGGTCGTCTGCTCGGGATCAACCCGTTCGACCAGCCCGACGTCGAGTCGGCGAAGATCGCGACCCGCGCCCTGCTCGAGAAGCGCCCGGAGCCGGCCGCGCCGGCCTTCACCGATGCCGGCATCGAGGTCACCGGGACCGCCGCCGTCACCGAGGGCGTCTCGACCGTGGCCCAGGCCGTCGACCTCCTGCTCGCGCAGCTGGGCGAGGGCGGCTACGTCTCGATCCAGGCCTACGTCGACCGCCTCGCCCTCCCGCAGCTGGAGGGCGTCCGCGACCTCCTGGCCGCGCAGGCGCAGCGTCCCGTGACCTTCGGCTGGGGCCCTCGCTTCCTGCACTCGACCGGTCAGTACCACAAGGGCGGAGCGCCGACCGGCGTCTTCCTCCAGATCACCGAGCGCGCGAGCACGGATCTCGAGATCCCCGAGAGCCCGTTCACCTTCGGACAGCTGATCCTGGCCCAGGCCGCCGGCGACGCGAGCGTGCTCGCCGAGCACGGTCGCCCGGTGCTCACGCTCACGCTGACCGACCCCGAGGCCGACCTCGAGGCGCTCTTCGAGGCGCTCAACACCTGACCAGACGGGCACGCCGCCCCGCGCTCCCCCGGGAGCCGGTGCGGCGTGCCCGCGGTCGTCCGCGCGGCTCCTCCCGGGTCGCGATCGCAAGCCCTCACCGGAGCGGGCGGGCGTCCCCTCCCCCTCCGTCACCGATAGCAGTGCGCCGAAGCGGCCGGCACCACCGGCCGCCCCGGCACACAGAAGGACACTGCACATGTCTGTGGACATCACCCCCGAGTTCAACCCCCTGCGGTTGAGCTTCGATCGCCGGTTGAACCGGATCGCGGGCCCCAGCGGCCTCGTGATCTTCGGAGTCACCGGCGACCTCTCCCGCAAGAAGCTCATGCCGGCGGTCTACGACCTGGCCAACCGCGGCCTCCTCCCGCCCGGGTTCGCGCTCGTGGGCTTCGCCCGGCGCGACTGGGACGACCAGGACTTCGAGAAGGTCGTGCACGACTCCGTCAAGAAGTACGCGCGCACCGAGTTCCACGAGGAGGTCTGGACCCAGCTCGCGCAGGGCATCCGCTTCGTGCAGGGCGAGTTCGACGACCCCGACGCCTTCGCGCGCCTGAAGACCACCGTCGACGAGCTCGACCGCGAGCGCGGGACGAACGGCAACTTCGCCTTCTACCTCTCGATCCCGCCCAAGTCGTTCCCCCAGGTGACCGAGCAGCTCCGCAACTCCGGACTCGCCGAGCAGAAGGAGGGCCAGTGGCGACGCGTCGTCATCGAGAAGCCCTTCGGCAGCGACCTCAAGACCGCCCGTGAGCTGAACTCCGTCGTCGAGTCGGTCTTCCCGCCCGACTCCGTCTTCCGGATCGACCACTACCTCGGCAAGGAGACGGTCCAGAACATCCTGGCGCTGCGCTTCGCCAACATGATGTACGAGCCCCTCTGGAACTCGAACTACGTCGACCACGTGCAGATCACGATGGCCGAGGACATCGGAGTGGGCGGCCGCGCCGGCTACTACGACGGCATCGGCGCCGCCCGCGACGTCATCCAGAACCACCTGCTGCAGCTCCTCGCCCTCACGGCGATGGAGGAGCCCATCTCCTTCGACGCCGCCGACCTGCGCGCCGAGAAGGAGAAGGTGCTCGCCGCCGTCCGTCTGCCGAAGGACCTCTCCACGGTCACCGCGCGCGGACAGTACTCCGGAGGATGGCAGGGCGGCGAGAAGGTCCTCGGCTTCCTCGAGGAGGACGGCATGAGCCCCACCTCGACCACCGAGACCTTCGCCGCGATGCGCCTCGACATCGGCACCCGCCGCTGGGCCGGTGTCCCCTTCTACCTGCGAGCGGGCAAGCGCCTCGGCCGTCGCGTGACCGAGATCGCGGTCGTCTTCAAGCGCGCGCCGCAGCAGCTCTTCGCCGAGAGCCAGACCACGTCGCTCGGCCAGAACGCGCTCGTCATCCGCGTGCAGCCCGACGAGGGCGTGACCATGCGCTTCGGCTCGAAGGTGCCCGGCGCCGGCATGCAGGTGCGCGACGTCACGATGGACTTCGGCTACGGCCACGCGTTCACCGAGGCCAGCCCGGAGGCGTACGAGCGCCTCATCCTCGACGTCCTCCTGGGCGAGCCGCCGCTGTTCCCGCGGCACGAGGAGGTCGAGCTGTCCTGGAAGATCCTCGACCCGATCGAGGAGTACTGGACGACGCAGGGACAGCCCGAGCAGTACCGCCCCGGAACCTGGGGCCCCGAATCCGCCGACGAGCTCCTCGCCCGCGACGGCCGCACCTGGAGGCGCCCATGATCGTCGATCTGCCCGACACCACGACGAGCGAGGTCTCGAAGACCCTCGTCAAGATCCGCGAGGAGGGCGGCGCCGTCGCCCTCGGCCGCGTCCTCACCCTCATCATCGCGACCTCGCGGGGCCACGAGGAGGAGGCGATCGACGCCGCCAACGACGCCTCGCGCGAGCACCCGATGCGCGTCATCGTCGTCTCGAAGGACGACGGGCTCACCACCGTCCCCGTCGACGCGACCCCCCGGGTCGACGCGCAGATCCGCGTCGGCGGCGACGCGGGCGCGAGCGAGGTCGTCGTGCTCCGCCCGTTCGGCGACGCCGCGAGCGACGAGGAGAGCCTCGTCACCGGGCTCCTCCTGCCCGACGCCCCCGTGGTCGCCTGGTGGCCCAACAGTGCGCCCGAGAGCGCCTCGCAGTCGCCCATCGGACGCATCGCGACCCGCCGCATCACCGACGCCTCCGCGCAGTCCAACCCGGCGGAGGCGCTGCACCACCTCGCCTCCACCTACGCCCCCGGCGACACGGACTTCGCCTGGACGCGGCTGACCCTGTGGCGCGCCCAGCTGGCGGCCGTGCTGGACCAGCCGCCCTACGAGCCGATCACCGCGGTCGAGGTCTCCGGCGCCCCGGACTCGCCCTCGACGATCCTGCTCGCCGCCTGGCTGCAGCTCGAGCTCGACATCCCCGTCGACCACGAGCTGACCATCAGCGCGACCGGCTCCAGCGGGATCCACGGCGTGCGGCTCTTCCGCGAGTCGGGCGTCATCGAGCTCGAGCGCTCCATCCCCAACGTGGCGACGCTGACCCAGCCGGATCAGCCCGTTCACGACATCTCCCTCCCCCGCCGCAGCCTCCGGGACTGCCTGGCGGAGGAGCTGCGCAGGCTCGACCCGGATGACCTGTACGGTGAAGTCATCTCGCGCGGTGTGGACATGCTCTCGGAGAAGTCCGGAGCCCGCACCGCGTCCTGATGCCGCCGGCCTGCACTGCAGGCCGGCGCATCCTGCCCCGGAGTCGACCATCCGCCGATCGGCGACCACCCCAAGGAGACCCTGCATGACCACCGAACGTCGTGTCCTCGTCCACCGCGACAAGCAGACCCTCGCCGGCTCGGTCGCCGCGCGATTCCTGACCAAGACGATCGACATCCTCGACGACCTCGGGTCGGCGAACGTCGTCCTCACGGGCGGCACGATGGGAGCGGCGACCCTCAAGGAGATCGCCACCTCGTCGGCCGCGGGGAACGTCGACTGGTCGCGGGTCCACTTCTGGTGGGGCGACGAGCGCTGGGTGCCCCGCGGGCACGAGGACCGCAACGACGTGCAGGCGGGCGACCTCTTCACGACGCTCGGCGTGCCGAGCGAGAACGTCCACTCCTACCCGGCGTCCGACGAGGGCATCGACCTCGACGCCGCCGCGGCGGTGTACGACTCCGAGCTCCGCGCCCACGCGACGGAGGGGCGCGAGTACCCGCGCTTCGACATCACCTTCCTCGGCGTCGGGCCCGACGGGCACATCGCCTCGCTCTTCCCCGAGCGCTCCGCCATCCGCCACCCGCAGCCGGGCGTCCTGCCGGTCCGCAACTCGCCCAAGCCGCCGCCGGAGCGCCTCACGCTCACGCTCCCGCTGATCAATCAGTCCGACCGGATCTGGATGGTCCTCGCGGGCGCCGACAAGGCGTCGGCCCTCGGACTCGCGCTCGCCGGCGCGAGCACCAACGAGGTGCCGGCGGCGGGCGCCTTCGGACGCAAGCGCACGGTGTTCTTCGTCGACCAGGAGGCTGCGGCCGAGGTCCCCGAGTCGCTCATCGCTCCGAGCTACTGAGTCCGGAACGCCGAAGGGCCCGACTCCCTCGCGGGGGTCGGGCCCTTCGGCGTTCGTCGGCCGTGACGCCGATCAGGACGGCGTCGCGGTCCCGCGGCGTGCACGGAGCTGCTGCAGCGCCTCCTCGAGGAGCTGCGCGGCCTCGGCCTCGGTGCGACGCTCCTTCACGTAGGCGAGGTGCGTCTTGTAGGGCTCGGTCTTCGCGACCTGAGGGGGGTTCGCCCGGTCACGACCGGCCGGAAGTCCCGACTGCGGGGAGTCGATGACCTCGGGGATCTCGTCCTCGGGGAGGGCCGCCGAGAAGTGGCGCACCGTCTCGTTGCCGAGGGCGTCCCAGTAGGAGACCGCGACGCGCTCCGCGTGGAAGCCCCGGTCCTGCTCGCCCATGGGTCCCGCGCCGACGCGCGAACCGCGGATTGCACTGCCGCCTGATGCCATTCCGTGTACCCCTATGCTCCGGTGTCGAACTTGGTGATGAGACCGAGAACCACGATGCTCGCGACCCAGACGAGGCCGAGGATCACGGTGATGCGGTTCAGATTGCGCTCTGCGACGCCGGAGGCGCCCAGGTTGGAGGTCACTCCGCCGCCGAACATGTCGGACAGACCGCCGCCGCGCCCCTTGTGGAGCAGGATCAGCATGGTGAGCAGGAGGCTCGTGATGCCCAGGACGACCTGGAGCACGACCTGGAGGATGTCCACGCGGTACCTTTCGAAGTTCTGGCGCGTTGCGCGCCCCGTCGAGTATAACGGGCGCCTGCGAATCCCCCGACGAAACCACGCCCCCTGTTCCGGCGGCGGTATACGTCGCGGCCGATGAGGGTCGGTGCTGGCAGTGGGACGGGAGGGGTGGCCTCGCCACAGCGCCATCCCGCGCCGCTGCGCGGCGCCCGCCAGACCCGAGCCAGGCGCTGCGACGAGGCCACCCCTCCCGTCCGCGTCCGGAGCACGGCGGAGACGGCGCGGGCAGCTCGCGTCGACGTCCGGTCATCGAGACCCCCACGATCAGTACGGCGGTCTCCCCACCGCCCTGTGACGCAGGAGGGGTCTCGATACACCCCTTCGGGGGCTACTCGACAGCATGATCGCGACAGCCCGACCCTTGAAGGTCAGCCTGCAGATCGCCCTCTGTTCGAGGCGAACCGACGATTCGCGTGCGAGCGAATCGTCGTAGCCGGACGCAGGACGCTCCTCAGAGCGCGACCATCCGTGGGAGCCGACCGCGTAACGCCGCGCGACGAGCGGCGTGAAGAAGGGCACCGCCGAACCGACGATTCGCGTGCGAGCGAATCGTCGTAGCCGGACGCAGGACGCTCCTCAGAGCGCGACCATCCGTGGGAGCCGACCGCGTAACGCCGCGCGACGAGCGGCGTGAAGAAGGGCACCGCCGAACCGACGATTCGCGTGCGAGCGAATCGGCGTAGCCGGACGCAGGACGCTCCTCAGAGCGCGACCATGCTTGGGGGCCGACTGCGCCACGCCGCGCGGGGAGCGGCGTGGACGACGAAGGGGCGGGCCCGGCGGGCCCGCCCCTTCGTCGCAGGAACTCAGACGCCTACGTGATTGCGGAAGCGCGCGATCGCCGCGAACTCGTCGACCTGGAGGCTGGCGCCTCCGACGAGGGCTCCGTCGACGTCGGGCTCGCGCATGAAGCCGGCGATGTTGCCGGACTTCACGGAGCCGCCGTAGAGGATCCGGGTCTTCGCCGCGGTGTCGGCTCCGAGGATCTCGGCGACGACGTCGCGGAGCGCCTTGCAGACCTGCTGGGCCTGCTCGGGCGTCGCGGCCTGGCCGGAGCCGATGGCCCAGACGGGCTCGTAGGCGACGACGAGGTCGGCGTCCGCGGGCAGGCCGGTGAGGGCCTCCTTCAGCTGCGCGACGGGCACGGCCGAGGGGCCGTGCTTCTCGAGGTCCTCCGCGGTCTCGCCGACGCAGATGATCGGTGCGACGCCGTGCTTGACCGCCGCGGCCGACTTCGCCGCGATGTCCGCGTCCGTCTCGCCGTGGAGCGTGCGACGCTCCGAGTGGCCGACGATCACGTAGTCGCAGTCGAGCTGCTTCAGGAACTGACCCGAGATCTCGCCGGTGTAGGCCCCGCTGTCGAACTTGGACAGGTCCTGCGCGCCGTACTTGAGCGGCAGCTTGTCGGAGTCGACGAGGATCTGGACCGGGCGGAGGTCGGTGAAGGGCGGGAAGACCGCGACCTCGACACCGTCGAAGTCGTGGTTCGCGTCCTTCAGGCTCCACGCCAGCTTCTGGACGAACGCGATGGCCTGGAGGTGGTCCAGGTTCATCTTCCAGTTGCCGGCGATGAGGGGCGTCCGCTCGAGGGACGAGGGAACGCCTCCCGTGCTGTCTACTGCCATCCGAGGACCTCCAGTCCGGGGAGTCGCTTGCCCTCGAGGAATTCGAGGCTCGCGCCGCCTCCCGTCGAGATGTGGCCGAACTGCGCGTCCTCGAAGCCGAGGGCGCGCACCGCGGCGGCCGAGTCTCCTCCGCCGACGACGCTGAGTCCGTCGACCTCGGTGAGGGCCTGGGCGACGGCCTTCGTGCCGGCCGCGAACGGCTCGAGCTCGAAGACGCCCATGGGGCCGTTCCAGAACACCGTCTTCGACGCCGCGACGATCTCGGCGAAGCGCTTCGCGGTGTCCGGGCCGATGTCGAGACCGAGGCCGCTCGCTCCGAAGGGGGTGCCCTCGATCGCGTCGGCCGCAGCCGTCTCGTACTCCGCGTCGGCCCCGAACTTCGAGGCGACCACGACGTCCGTCGGCAGCACGATCTCGACGCCCAGCTCCTCCGCCTTCGCGAGGTAGCCGAGGACGACGTCGACCTGGTCGGCCTCGAGCAGGCTCGCGCCGACCTCGTGGCCCTGGGCCTTGAGGAAGGTGAAGAGCATGCCTCCGCCGATGAGGATCGAGTCCACCCGCGGCAGCAGGTGCTCGATCACGCCGAGCTTGTCCGAGACCTTCGAGCCGCCGAGCACGACCGTGTAGGGGCGCTCCGGCTTCTCGGTGAGGCGGTCGAGGACGTCGAGCTCGGCCGCGATGAGCGTGCCGGCGGCACTCGGGAGCAGCTGGGCGAGCTCGTAGACGCTCGCCTGCTTGCGGTGCACGACGCCGAAGCCGTCCGAGACGAAGGCGTCGCCGAAGGCGGCCAGCTTCTCGGCGAAGGAGCGGCGCTCGTCCGCGTCCTTGCTCGTCTCGGCGGCGTTGAAGCGCAGGTTCTCGAGGACGACGATCTCGCCGTCGCCGAGCCCGTCGACCGCCGAGGTCGCGGCGTCGCCGACGGTGTCCTCGGCGAAGGCGACCGGCGCGTCGATGAGCTCGCCGAGGCGCTTCGCGACGGGCGCGAGGCTGTACTTCGGGTCGGGCTCACCGTCGGGGCGCCCGAGGTGGCTCACGACCACGACTCGGGCACCCTCGGCGACGAGCCGCTGGAGCGTGGGGACCGACGCGCGCACGCGACCGTCGTCCGTGATCGAACCGTCCTTCAGGGGGACGTTCAGATCGCAGCGGACGACGACGCACTTGCCCGTCAGGGAACCCAGTGAGTCCAGAGTGCGGAACGCCACGGTGTTCGAAGTCACAGGCTGCAGGCCTTAGAGCTTGCCGGCGACGAGCTCGGTGACGTCGACGAGGCGGTTGGAGTAGCCCCACTCGTTGTCGTACCAGGAGGCGACCTTGACCTGGTTGCCGATGACCTTGGTGAGGCCGGCGTCGAAGATCGAGGAGTGCGGGTCGGTGACGATGTCGCTCGAGACGATCGGGTCCTCGGTGTACTTGAGGATGCCCTTGAGGTCACCCTCGGCGGCGGCCTTGTAGGCCGCGTTGATCTCCTCGACCGTGGCCGGGTTCGTCAGCTCGACGGTGAGGTCGGTGATCGAGCCGGTCGGGACCGGGACGCGCAGCGCGTAGCCGTCGAGCTTGCCGACGAGCTCGGGGATGACGAGGCCGAGGGCCTTGGCGGCACCGGTCGACGTCGGGATGATGTTGACCGCGGCGGCTCGCGCGCGGCGGAGGTCGCTGTGCGGGCCGTCCTGCAGGTTCTGGTCGGCGGTGTAGGCGTGGACCGTGGTCATCAGACCGCGCTCGATGCCGAAGTTGTCGAGCAGGACCTTCGCGAGCGGCGCGAGGCAGTTCGTGGTGCACGACGCGTTCGAGACGATGTCGTGGACCTGGGGGTCGTAGGTGCCCTCGTTGACGCCGAGCACGATGGTCGCGACGTCGTTGCCGGTCGCGGGGGCCGAGACGATGACCTTCTTGGCGCCGGCGGTGATGTGCTTGCGCGCGTCCTCCGACTTGGTGAAGCGGCCGGTCGACTCGATGACGACGTCGACGCCCAGCTCGGCCCAGGGGAGGTTCGCGGGGTCGCGCTCCTCGAGGACGATGATCGGCTTGCCGTTGACGACGATCTTGTCGCCGTCGAGCTCCACCGTCGCGTCGAGGCGGCCGGTGATGGAGTCGTACTTCAGGAGGTGCGCGAGCGCCTTGTTGTCGGTGAGGTCGTTGACCGCGACGATCTCGAGGTCGCTGCCCTTGGCGAGGGCCGCACGGAGGAAGTTACGGCCGATACGACCGAAGCCGTTGATGCCGATCTTGACGGACACAGATATCTCCTGATGAGGAAGGGCACCTCGACGGTGCAGTGGAGGGGTGGATCGCAGAGGGCCGTGGAGCGGCCCGAGCGTCCCGGGCAGGGGCCCGGGACGCCGAGATCGCTACGACAGTAGCAGCAGGCCCGAAGTCTTCTCGCGGGCCTTCTCGAAGCGCGCGGACACGTCGGCCCAGTTCACGATGTTCCAGAACGCCTTGACGTAGTCGGCCTTCACGTTGACGTAGTCGAGGTAGAAGGCGTGCTCCCACATGTCGAGCAGCAGCACGGGCACGGTGGCCGCGGCGAGGTTGCCCTGGTGGTCGTACAGCTGCTCGATGATGAGCTTCTCGCCGAGCGAGTCCCACGCGAGGATCGACCAGCCGGAGCCCTGGATGCCGAGGGCGGAGGCGGTGAAGTGGGCGCGGAACTTGTCGAACGAGCCGAAGTTGTCGTCGATCGCCGCGGCGAGCTCGCCGACCGGCTTGTCGCCGCCGTCGGGCGAGAGGTTGTTCCAGAACACGGTGTGGTTCACGTGCCCGGCGAGGTTGAACGCCAGGTCCTTCTGGAGCTTGTTGACGTTCGCGAGGTTCTCGCTGTCGCGGGCGTCCTGGAGCGCGGCGAGGGCGGTGTTCGCGCCCGTGACGTAGGTGGCGTGGTGCTTGTCGTGGTGCAGTTCCATGATCCGCCCACTGATGTTCGGCTCGAGGGCCGAGTAGTCGTAGGGCAGTTCGGCGAGCGTGTAGTCAGCCATGTGCGATCTCCTGTTCGTGGTCGTCGACCTCGGCAGTCCCACCGGCTCCGACCGTCCGGCGCGAGGCGCTGGAGCGGGCGCCGGCGTGTTCCGAGCGACGTTTCCAGTCTAGTGACGAGGCCCCGCCGCACTCGGACGGTCTCCCCCGTTCAACCAGGAGACACTCAGCGTTCGCCGAGTGGACCGGTCAGAGATCGCGCAGCTCGGCCGGCAGGTTCGCGTCGGTGCCGGGGATGTCGAGGTCGGCGGCGCGCTTGTCGGCCATCGCCAGGAGCCGGCGGATGCGTCCCGCGACCGCGTCCTTCGTCATCGGCGGGTCGGCGTGGTGGCCGAGCTCGTCGAGGCTCGCGTCGCGGTGGGCGAGGCGGAGGCGACCGGCGTAGCGCAGGTGCTCGGGGATGTCCTCCCCCAGGATCTCCATCGCGCGCTCGACCCGCGAGCAGGCGGCGACGGCGGCCTGGGCCGACCGGCGGAGGTTGGCGTCGTCGAAGTTCACGAGCCGGTTCGCGGTCGCCCGCACCTCGCGGCGCTGGCGCAGCTCCTCCCAGCTCGCCACGGTCGAGGTGGCGCCCATCAGCGTGAGCATCGCGCTGATGCTCTCGCCGTCGCGGACGACGACGCGATGCACGCCGCGCACCTCGCGCGACTTCGCCTGGACGCCGAGGCGTCCGGCCGCGCCGACGATGGCCATCGCCGCCTCGTTGCCGGGGCACACGATCTCGAGCGCCGCCGAGCGGCCGGGATCCGTCAGCGAGCCCTGGGCGAGGAACGCGCCGCGCCAGACGGCCGCGAGCTCGTCGCGCGCCCCGGTGGTCAGCCGGTTGGGCAGACCGCGCACGGGCCGGCCGCGCTGGTCGAGCAGACCGGTCTGGCGGGCGAGCGTGTCGCCGCCCTCGACCACCCGGACGAGCCAGCTCGTCGTGCGGCGCGACCCGCCGGCGGAGATGATCGTCCCCTCGCTGCGGACGCCGTAGAGCTCGGCGAGGTCGCGGCGCACGCGGGTCGCGAGCGCCGCGGAGTCGAGCTCGACCTCGACCGCGAGGCGGTTGGAGATGATGTGCAGTCCGCCGGAGAAGCGGAGGACGGTCGCCAGTTCAGCGGCACGGACGGTGTTCTTGCGCGACACGATCGCGACCAGTTCGCCCTTGACGTCTGCGGTGAGGGCCACGGAGTCTTCCTTACGTCGGGTGCGCGGCGGAGCGCGCGGGAATCATTCTCGGCCGAGGTCGCGGTGCGCCACGTTGACGGCGACTCCCGGCAGCTCGGCCAGTCGGGCCGCGATGCGGCCGGCGACCGCGACGGAGCGGTGCTTGCCCCCCGTGCATCCGATGGCGATCGTCGCATGGCGCTTGTTCTCGCGCTGGTAGCCGTCGAGCACCGGGCGCAGGGCACGCGAGTAGGAATCGATGAACTCCTCCGCCCCCTGCTGGGCCAGGACGTATTCTCGCACTTCTTCGTCGAGCCCGGTGTGCGGGCGCAGCTCCGGGATCCAGTAGGGGTTCGGCAGGAAGCGCGCGTCGGCGACCATGTCGGCGTCGGTCGGCAGCCCGTACTTGAAGCCGAAGCTCATCACGGTGATCTGCAGACCCGCACGGCCCGCTTCGGCGAACCGCTCGGTGATGCTCGTGGCGAGCTGGTGGATGTTGAGGTCGGAGGTGTCGATCACGATGTCGGCCGACTCGCGCAGCTGCGCCAGTCGACCGCGCTCGGCCGAGATGCCGTCGAGCAGTGTGCCCCGCCCCTGGAGGGGGTGCGGGCGGCGGACCTGCTCGAACCGGCGGACGAGCGCCGCGTCGGTCGCCTCGAGGAAGACGACGCGGATGTCGACCCCGGCCCGCAGCTCCCGCACGATCTCACCGAGGTCGGCGAAGAAGTCGCGCCCGCGCACATCGACGACGGCGGCGATCTTGGGCAGCGTGTCGCCCGCGCGCTGGGCGAGGTCGACCAGGGGGCGGAGCATCTGCGGCGGCAGGTTGTCGACCACGTACCAGCCGAGATCCTCGAGGGCGTTCGCGGCCGTGGACCGGCCCGCGCCCGACATCCCCGTGACGATCAGCACGTCCTGCTGCTCGCTCTCCGTGCTCATTGGGTTCTCCGTGCTCGTGTCTGTGGTGCTCAGGACGGTGTCGCTCGTGCCGGTGTCTCGGGCCCTCCTTCGGGGAGGTCCGGGTGTCCAGCCTAGGGCGTGGGCTCGGGCGCCGGACCGGGGCGTCAGGGGTGCAGGTGCCCGTGGACGGCCGCGGCGAGCGTCGGCCCGATGCCCTTGACCTCGGCGATCTCGGCGTCGGAGGCCTCCCGCAGCCGGGCGACCGACCCGAAGTGCTTGAGCAGGTCGCGCACCCGCGTGCCGCCGAGCCCGGGGATCTCGCTCAGCTGCGACGCGATGTCGCGCTTGCGCCGCTGCCGCTGGTGCGTGATGGCGAAGCGGTGGGCCTCGTCGCGGATCCGCTGGAAGAGGAAGAGCGCGTCGCTGTTGCGCGGCAGGATCACCGGGAAGTCGGAGTCGGGGAGCCAGATCTCCTCGAGGCGCTTGGCGATCCCGCACAGCGTGATCCCCGTGACTCCGGACTCGTCGAGCGCGCGCTGCGCTGCGGCGACCTGGGGCTGGCCGCCGTCCACGATCAGCAGGTGCGGCGGGTAGGCGAACTTGCGGCGCTTCGCCTCCCCCGTCTCGGGATCGACGACGGCCGGCTCGACCGGTTCCTTCAGGTACGCGAGGCGCCGCGTGAGGACCTGGTGGAGCGACTCCGTGTCGTCGGTCGACTCCGCGATCGAGAACCGCCGGTACTGGTCCTTGCGGGCGAGTCCGTCCTCGAAGACGACCATCGAGGCGACGATGTTGGTGCCGCTGAGGTGCGAGACGTCGTAGCACTCCATCCGGAGCGGCGCCTCGGCCATGCCCAGGGCGTCGCGGATGTCCTCCAGCGCCTGGGTCCGCGCGGTGAAGTCGGCGGAGCGGCGGGTCTTGTAGAGCATCAGCGAGTGGCCGGCGTTCTGCGTGGCCGTCTCGAGCAGCGCCGCCTTGTCCCCGCGCTGCGCCGCACGGAGTCGCACGTTCGCCCCGCGGATGCTCGAGAGCCATTCCTCGAGCGCCTCGCTGTCCTCCGGCAGCTCGGGGACGACGACCTCCTTGGGCGGGATGTCGCCGTTCTCGTAGGCGGCCTGGAGCGCGGTGTCGACGAGCTCTGCCGTGGTCATGTCGAGCTCCTTGTCGACGACCCAGCCGCGCTCTCCGCGGATGCGGCCGCCCCGCACGCGGAACTGCTGCACCGAGGCGGCGAGCTCGTCGTGCACGATCGCGTAGAGGTCGACGTCGACGTTGTCCTTGAGCACGACGGCGCTCTTGGCGAGCACGGCGTCGAGTGCCGCGGCCTGATCGCGGAGCTTCCCGGCGCGCTCGTACTGCATCTCGCCGGCGGCCTCGCGCATCTCGCGCTCGAGCTCGCCGATCATCCTGCGATCGTGGCTGCCCATGAACGCGACGAAGCGGTCGACCATCTCGCGGTGCTCCGCGAACGTGACGCGGTGCGAGCACGGACCGCCGCACCGGCCGATCTGGGAGGCGAAGCAGGGCTTCCCGCTCTGCATGGCCCGCTTGTAGTTCGAGTCGTTGCAGGTGCGGATCGGGAAGGCCTTGATCATCAGGTCGATGGTCTCGTGGATGGCCCAGATCTTCGGGTAGGGACCGAAGTACCGCGCCCCGCGGATCTTGGCGTTGCGGGTCACCATCACCCTCGGGGCCTCGTCACCCAGCGTCACCGCCATGTAGGGGTACGACTTGTCGTCGCGGAACTTGACGTTGAAGGGCGGGTCGAACTCGTTGATCCAGGTGAACTCGAGCTGGAGCGCCTCGACGTCGGTGCCGACGACGGTCCACTCCACGCCTGAGGCCGAGGTGACCATCCGCCGGGTCCGCTCGTGCAGGCTCGGCAGCGGCGCGAAGTAGTTGCTGAGCCGTGCGCGGAGGTTCTTGGCCTTGCCCACGTAGAGGACCCGGCCCCTGGCGTCCTTGAACCGGTAGACGCCCGGGAGGGTCGGGATCTCACCGGCCTTGGGCCGGTAGTCGAGTGTCTGCGTCATGCCGTGCGCGCGCCCGTCCGCGTCGTCAACCGAGGATCTCGGCGAGGAACCCGCCCGTGTGGCTCGCGGCGACCTTCGCGACGTGCTCGGGCGTGCCGACCGCGACGACCTGGCCGCCGCCCGCACCGCCCTCGGGTCCCATGTCGATCAGCCAGTCGGCCGACTTGATGACGTCGAGGTTGTGCTCGATGGTGATCACCGTGTTGCCCTTCTCGACGAGCGAGTTCAGCACCAGGAGGAGCTTGCGGACGTCCTCGAAGTGCAGGCCGGTGGTCGGCTCGTCGAGCACGTAGACGCTGCGGCCGTTGGAGCGGCGCTGGAGCTCGGTGGCGAGCTTGACGCGCTGCGCCTCGCCGCCCGAGAGCGTCGTCGCGCTCTGCCCGAGCCGCACGTAGCCGAGGCCGACCTCGACGAGCGTCTTGAGGAAGCGGTGGATCGAGGTGATCGGCTCGAAGAACTCGGCCGCCTCGGCGATCGGCATGTCGAGGACCTCGGCGATGTTCTTGCCCTTGTAATGGACCGTGAGGGTGTCGCGGTTGTAGCGCGCTCCCCCGCAGACCTCGCACGCGACGTAGACGTCGGGCAGGAAGTTCATCTCGATCTTGATGGTGCCGTCGCCCGAGCAGGCCTCGCAGCGGCCGCCCTTGACGTTGAAGCTGAACCGGCCCGGCAGGTAGCCGCGGGCCTTCGCCTCCGTCGTCTCGGCGAACAGGTTGCGGATCCGGTCGAAGACGCCGGTGTAGGTGGCGGGGTTGGAGCGCGGGGTGCGGCCGATCGGGTTCTGGTCGACGTGCACGACCTTGTCGAGGTTCTCGAGGCCGGTGACGCGGGTGTGCTTGCCCGGGACCTTGCGCGCCCCGTTGAGCTGGTTGGCGAGCACCCGGTAGAGGATGTCGTTGACCAGGGTGCTCTTGCCCGAGCCCGAGACGCCCGTGACGGCGACGAAGGTGCCGAGCGGGAACTCCACGTCGACCTTCCGCAGGTTGTTGGCGTTCGCCCCGACGACCTTGATCATCCGCTTGCGGTCGATCTTGCGCCGCTTCTTCGGGATGTCGATGGAGCGGCGGCCCGAGATGTAGTCGCCGGTGAGCGAGTCGGTGTTCTCGAGCAGCGAGTCGTAGGAGCCCGAGTGCACGACCTCGCCGCCGTTGACGCCGGCGCCCGGGCCGATGTCGACGATCCAGTCGGCGGTGCGGATGGTGTCCTCGTCGTGCTCGACGACGATCAGCGTGTTGCCGAGGTCGCGCAGCTTCAGCAGCGTGTCGATGAGGCGGCGGTTGTCCCGCTGGTGCAGGCCGATGCTCGGCTCGTCGAGCACGTAGAGCACGCCGGTGAGCCCGGAGCCGATCTGCGTAGCGAGCCGGATGCGCTGGGCCTCGCCGCCGGAGAGCGACGCGGCGGCGCGGGAGAGGTTGAGGTAGTTGAGTCCGACCTCGATCAGGAAGTCGAGGCGCGCGCGGATCTCACGGAGGACCTGCGCGGCGATGTGCGCCTCCCGGTCGGTCAGCTCGAGGCGCGCCATGAAGTCCTGGGCGTCGCCGAGGCTGAGGTCGGCGATGTCGGCGATGCTCGCGCCGTGCACGAGGACGGCGAGGACCTCGGGCTTGAGCCGCGAGCCCTTGCAGACGGGGCAGGGCACCTCGCGGAGGAACTCGGACCAGCGGGTGCGCTGCACATCGGTCTCGGCCTGGACGTACTGGCGCTCGATGTAGGGCACGACACCCTCGAAGCCCGACGTGTAGCTCATCTCACGGCCGTAGCGGTTCTTCCACTTGACCTTGACCTCGAAGTTGTCGCCGTGCAGGACGGCCTGCTGGACCTCGGAGCTGAGCCGCTTCCACGGCGTGGTCAGCTTGAAGCCGAGATCGCGCGAGAGGCCGTCGAGCAGCTTCTCGTAGTACTGGAAGAGGCCCTTGCCCTGCGTGGTCCAGGGGATGATGACGCCCTCGGCGATGCTGAGATCGGGGTCGCCCAGGAGCAGGTCGTCGTCGACCGACATGCGCGTGCCGAGGCCCGAGCACTCGGGGCAGGCGCCGAACGGGGCGTTGAACGAGAAGGTGCGCGGCTCGATCTCGGTGAGGGAGATCGGGTGGTTGTTGGGGCAGGAGAGCTTCTCGGAGAAGGTCGTCCAGGCGCCCTCGCCCTCACCGTCGACGAAGTTGATCTGCACGATGCCGTCGGTGAGGCGGAGAGCGGTCTCGAGGGAGTCGGTGAGCCGGCCGAGGATGTCGGGACCCGCGACGAGACGGTCGACCACGACCGAGATGTCGTGCTTGTACTGCTTCTTGAGCGTGGGCGGGTCGCTGAGCTGGATGAGCGAGCCGTCGACCATCGCACGGGAGTACCCGCCGGCGGTGAGCTCCTTGAAGAGGTCGACGAACTCGCCCTTCTTCTGCGAGACGACCGGGCTGAGGATCTGGTAGCGGGTGCCGCTCTCGAGCTCCATCATCTGATCGGCGATCTGCTGAACGGTCTGCGCCGAGATCTTCTCGCTGCAGATCGGGCAGTGCGGCACGCCGATGCGCGCCCAGAGCAGACGCATGTAGTCGAAGATCTCGGTGATCGTGCCGACGGTCGAGCGCGGGTTGCGGTTCGTCGACTTCTGGTCGATCGAGACCGCGGGGCTCAGCCCCTCGATGAAGTCGACGTCGGGGCGGTCGACCTGGCCGAGGAACTGGCGCGCGTAGGCCGACAGCGACTCGACGTAGCGGCGCTGACCCTCGGCGAAGATCGTGTCGAAGGCCAGCGACGACTTGCCGGACCCCGACAGACCGGTGAAGACGACCATCGAGTCGCGCGGGATCTCGAGGTCGACATCGTGGAGGTTGTGCACCCGGGCACCGCTCACCACCAGCTTCGAGACCGACTCGTCGAGGGAGGAGACGAAGCGGTGGAAGGAGGGAGAGGGGGCGGACGAGGGGTCTGTTACGGCATTCGCGATCGACACCTCGAAAGTGTATGCGGAGCCACCGACATCGCCCGGGGACGTTCGCTGGGCGCTGATCCGGGGCGCGCGGTCTTGCGGATCGCGCACCCCGTCGCGGACCGCGGCGGTCGCCTCCGGCCGCGCTCCGCCGCTCCCGATCAGGAGAGGTGGCCCGCCTTCTCCATCTGGCGGAGCTCGCGCTTGAGCTCCTGGACCTCGTCGCGCAGTCGCGCCGCGAGCTCGAACTTGAGCTCGCCCGCGGCCTGCAGCATCTGGCCGTTGAGGTCCGAGATGATCGCCTCGAGGTCGTTGCCGCCGTTGGCGGCGAGACCTTGCCGACGGAGGTTGGGGGTCGGGCTCTTCTTCTTGGCGTCGCGGCCGGCGAGGAGCTTGGCCGTGTCGGCCCCCTCGCGGGCGAGGGCGTCGGTGATGTCGGCGATCTTCTTGCGGAGCGGAGTCGGATCGATGCCGTGCTCGAGGTTGTAGGCGACCTGCCTCTCTCGGCGGCGGTCGGTCTCGTCGATCGCGAGCCGCATCGAGTCGGTCACCTTGTCGGCGTACATGTGCACCTCGCCCGAGACGTTGCGGGCCGCGCGGCCGATCGTCTGGATGAGCGACGTCGAGGAGCGGAGGAAGCCCTCCTTGTCGGCGTCGAGGATGGCGACGAGCGACACCTCGGGCAGGTCGAGGCCCTCGCGGAGGAGGTTGATGCCGACCAGGACGTCGTACACGCCCGCGCGCAGCTCGGACAGCAGCTCGACCCGGCGGAGCGTGTCGACGTCGGAGTGCAGGTAGCGGACGCGGACTCCGGCCTCGGTGAGGAAGTCGGTGAGCTCCTCGGCCATCCGCTTGGTGAGCGTGGTGACGAGGACGCGCTCGTCGCGCTCGGTGCGGCGCTTGATCTCCTCGAGCAGGTCGTCGATCTGGCCCTTGGTCGGCTTGACGACGATCTCCGGGTCGACGAGGCCGGTGGGGCGGATGATCTGCTCGACGATGCCGTCGGCGATGCCCATCTCGTAGCGGCCGGGGGTCGCGGAGAGGTAGACCGTCTGGCCGACGCGCTGCTTGAACTCCTCCCACTTGAGCGGACGGTTGTCCATCGCCGAGGGCAGGCGGAAGCCGTGCTCGACGAGCGTGCGCTTGCGGGAGGCGTCGCCCTCGTACATCGCGCCGATCTGCGGCACGGTCACGTGCGACTCGTCGATCACGACGAGGAAGTCGTCGGGGAAGTAGTCGAGGAGGCAGTGCGGCGCCTCGCCCGACTCGCGGCCGTCGATGTGCCGGGAGTAGTTCTCGATGCCCGAGCAGAATCCGATCTGCTGCATCATCTCGAGGTCGAACGTGGTGCGCATCCGGAGCCGCTGGGCCTCGAGCAGCTTGCCCTGCTTCTCGAGATCGGCGAGCCGCACCTCGAGCTCCTGCTGGATCGTGTCGATCGCGCGGTGCATGACGTCCTGGCTGGCGACGTAGTGCGAACCGGGGAAGACGGAGACGGAGTCGAGCTTGCGCACGATGTCGCCGGTGAGCGGGTGCAGGGTGTACAGCGCCTCGATCTCGTCCCCGAACATCTCGATGCGGATCGCGAGCTCCTCGTACATCGGGATGATCTCGATCGTGTCGCCGCGGACGCGGAAGGTGCCACGGGCGAAGTCGACGTCGTTGCGGGCGTACTGCATCGACACGAACTTGCGGATGAGGCGGTCGCGGTCGACGCGCTGGCCGACCTGCAGCGCCACCATCGCCTCGAGGTACTGCTCGGGCTGGCCCAGGCCGTAGATGCACGAGACCGTCGAGACGACGATGACGTCGCGACGGCTGAGCAGCGAGTTGGTCGTCGAGTGGCGCAGGCGCTCGACCTCGGCGTTGACCGAGCTGTCCTTCTCGATGAAGGTGTCGGTCTGCGGGACGTAGGCCTCGGGCTGGTAGTAGTCGTAGTAGGAGACGAAGTACTCCACCGCGTTGTTGGGGAACAGCTCGCGGAACTCGTTCGCCAGCTGCGCCGCCAGCGTCTTGTTGTGGGCGAGCACGAGCGTGGGCCGCTGCACCGCCTCGACGAGCCACGCGGTGGTGGCGGACTTGCCCGTGCCCGTCGCGCCGAGGAGCACGACGTCGGCCTCGCCGGCCTGGATCCGGGCGCTCAGATCGGCGATCGCGGCGGGCTGATCGCCGCTCGGCTTGTATTCGCTGACGACCTCGAAGGGGTGCACGGCACGGGTGGGCTCCATGCTCGAAGCGTAGCTGCGACCACCGACACGGAGCCCGGCGTGCGCTCGCCGCGAACGGGCTGGTGCACCGCGGACCGCGGGCAGCGCACGGCGTTCTGCACGAGATCGGCCGGTCCTGCGCTTCCAGGCGGAGCAGAGCGCTCTTCCGCCCGCGACACCTGCAGATCGCACCAGCACCTGCAGAGGTGCAGCAGACCGCGTCAGCCCCGAGCGCGCAGCTGCTCCCACAGCGCGTCGGTGCGCGCCAGGGTCTCGTCGAGGGTGCCGGAGGAGTCGATCACGACGTCGGCGAGGGCGAGCCGCTGCTCGTCGGTCGCCTGCGCGCCGACGCGGGCCCGCGCCTCCGGCTCGGACATGCCCCGGAGGCGCACGAGCCGGTCGACGCGCGCGGCCTCGGGCGCGTGGACGACGACGACCTCGTCGAACTCCCCCGCACCGCGGCCCTCGGCCAGCAGCGGCACGTCGTAGACCACGACGGCCCCGGGATCGGCCTCCGCCGCCTGCGCGAAGAGGCGCTGCGAGCGCTCCCCCACCGCGGGGTGCGTGATCGCGTTCAGATCGGCGCGGGCGGAGGCGTCGGCGAAGACGACGGCGCCGAGGGCCGCCCGGTCGAGGGAGCCGTCGGGCCGCAGCATCGACGGGCCGAACCGCTCCACGATCGCCAGCAGGGCGGGCTCCCCCGGCTCGACGACCTCGCGGGCGAGCACGTCGGCGTCGACGACGACCGCTCCGTGCTCGGCGAGACGGCGGGCGACGGTCGACTTGCCGGAGGCGATGCCTCCGGTGAGGGCTACGAGATGCACGCGCACACCCTACTCAGCCCCGCGGAGAGGAGGGGGAACGCCGAACGGCCGGCCCCCGAGGGGACCGGCCGTTCGTGTGCGTGCACTCGATCAGTTGCTCGAGGACAGCTTCTCGCGCAGTGCGGCGAGCGACTCGTCGTCGGCGAGGGTGCCGGCTCCGGTCGCCTCGCTGGTGAAGCCGCCGCCGACCGAGACGCCCTCGGAGACGGTGGCCGCCTCCTCCTGCGACTTGGCGACCTGGGCCTTGTGGGCCTCCCAGCGGGCCTGCGCCGCGGCGTAGTCCTGCTCCCAGGCCTCGCGCTGCGACTCGAAGCCCTCGCGCCACTCGTTGGTCTCGGGGTCGAAGCCGTCGGGGTACTTGTAGTTCCCCTGGTCGTCGTACTCCGTCGCCATGCCGTAGAGGGCCGGGTCGAACTCGGTGCCCTCGGGGTCGACGTTCTCGTTCGCCTGCTTGAGCGAGAGCGAGATGCGGCGACGGTCGAGGTCGATGTCGATGACCTTGACGAAGACCTCTTCACCGACCGACACGACCTGCTCGGCGAGCTCGACGTGCTTGCCCGAGAGCTCGGAGATGTGGACGAGGCCCTCGATGCCGTCCGCGACGCGGACGAACGCACCGAACGGGACCAGCTTCGTGACCTTGCCCGGGGCGACCTGACCGATCGCGTGGGTGCGGGCGAAGACCTGCCACGGGTCCTCCTGGGTCGCCTTGAGCGAGAGCGACACGCGCTCGCGGTCGAGGTCGACCTCGAGGATCTCGACGGTGACCTCCTGGCCCACCTCGACGACCTCGGAGGCGTGCTCGATGTGCTTCCAGGAGAGCTCGGAGACGTGGACGAGACCGTCGACGCCGCCGAGGTCGACGAACGCACCGAAGTTGACGATCGACGACACGACGCCCTTGCGGACCTGACCCTTGTGCAGGTTGTTCAGGAACGTGGTGCGGCTCTCGGACTGCGTCTGCTCGAGGAGCGCGCGACGCGACAGGACCACGTTGTTGCGGTTCTTGTCGAGCTCGAGGATCTTGGCCTCGATCTCCTGGCCGAGGTACGGCGTGAGGTCGCGGACGCGGCGCAGCTCGATGAGCGAGGCCGGGAGGAAGCCGCGGAGGCCGATGTCGACGATGAGCCCGCCCTTGACGACCTCGATGACCGAACCGGTGACGACACCGTCGGACTCCTTGATCTTCTCGACGTCGCCCCACGCACGCTCGTACTGAGCGCGCTTCTTCGAGAGGATCAGGCGACCCTCCTTGTCCTCCTTCTGCAGGACGAGAGCCTCGACGCTGTCGCCCACGTTGACGACCTCGGAGGGGTCGACGTCGTGCTTGATGGAGAGTTCGCGCGAGGGGATGACGCCCTCGGTCTTGTAGCCGACGTCGAGGAGGACCTCGTCGCGGTCGATCTTCACGACGGTGCCTTCGATGAGGTCTCCGTCGTTGAAGAACTTCAGAGTCTTTTCGACCGCGGCAAGAAAGTCTTCAGCAGACCCGATGTCGTTGATCGCGACCTGCTTGGCTGCCTTTTCGGTCGTTGCGGTTGTCATTAAGGGATGCTCCAGGATGGATGGATGTCGGGCGGCGTCCGCCGGATGCCCGAGGACGGGCGGAGTGGCGGGAGCCGCGGAGTGATGGGGTGTGCGGTGCACCCGGCGACGGGACGATGCTCCGGAGGATGACTCCGGGACCTCGTCGCGCACCGTGGGCACAGCGGCGCCACGAACGTGACGTTCCAGACTATCCGACCCAGCAGGGTGCTAGCAATCTCCCAGGGCCCCGTTCCGCGCCGGATCCGCGCGGATCGAGGGCCAGGAGTCAGCTCGCGAGGCTCGCACGCAGCGTGTCGAGTCCGACCCCGCCGAGATCGAGTGCGCGGCGGTGGAACGCGGCGAGGGAGAAGGCGGCGCCCTCGCGGGCCGCAGCCTCGTCGCGCAGCTCCTCCCAGATCCGCTGGCCGATCTTGTACGAGGGCGCCTGACCCGGCCAGCCGAGGTAGCGGTTCACCTCGAAGCGGATGAACGCGTCGTCCATGTTGACGTTCGCCCGCATGAACGCAAGGGCGGAGGCGGCGCTCCAGACCTCGCTCGAGCCCGGCATCCGCTTGCCCAGGTGCACGCCGATGTCCAGGACCACGCGGGCCGCCCGCATCCGCTGCCCGTCGAGCATCCCGAGACGGTCGGCCGGGTCGTCGAGGTAGCCGAAGCCCTCCATCAGCCGCTCGGCGTAGAGGGCCCAGCCCTCGGCGTGCCCCGAGCTGCCCGCGAGCTGCCGGCGCCAGGTGTTGAGCCGCGAGCGGTTCACGACCGCCTGGCCCACCTGCAGGTGGTGACCGGGCACGCCCTCGTGGTACACGGTGGTCAGTTCGCGCCATGTGGCGAACTCCGTCACTCCCTCGGGCACCGACCACCACATCCGCCCGGGTCGCGCGAAGTCGTCGCTCGGTCCGGTGTAGTAGATGCCGCCCTCGTGGGTGGGCGCGATCAGGCACTCGAGCCGGCGGAGCTCGTCCGGGATGTCGAAGGCGGTGCCCGCGAGCTCCTGCACGGCGCGGTCGCTCGTCTCCTGCATCCAGCGCTGGAGGGCGTCGACGCCGTGCAGGGTGCGCGAGGGGTCGGCGTCGAGGTGCGCGATCGCCTCGGCGACGGAGGCGCCCGGCAGGATCTCGCGGGCGATCGCCTCCTGCTCGGCCGTCATCCGCGCGAGCTCCTCGATCCCCCACTCGTAGGTCTCGTCGAGATCGACGACCGCGCCGAGGAAGCGCCGCGACTGCAGCGCGTAGAGGTCTCGGCCCACCGCGTCCTCCTCGCGCGCGGCGGGCGCGAGCTCCTCGCGGAGGAAGCGGCCGAGGCCGTCGTACGCGGCGGCGGCCCGGCGCGCGCCCTCCTCGAGGCGCACCGCGAGCGACGCCGGCAGCGATCCGGAGGCAGGTGCGGCATCGGCCGCGAGCGAGGCGAAGAAGCCGCGCGGCGCCGCGATCGAGTCGGCCTGCTCGGCGACGAGACGCACCTGGCGCACCGCGGGGGTCACTCCGGAGCGGACACCCTCGCGGAGCGTCTCGACGTACCCGGCGAGAGCGGCGGGGACGGCGTGGAGCCGGTCGGCGACGGCCTCCCAGTCGGCGACCTCGGCGGTGGGCATCAGGTCGAAGACGTCGCGGAGCTCCTGCGGAGCGGACGCGATCACGTTCAGGTCGCGCAGCGGGAGCCGGGCGTCGTGGGCCTCGAGAGTGAGCCGGAGCTCCGAGCCGAGATCGGCGACCGTCACACGGTCGACCGCGTCGACCGGCTCCGCGCTCTCGAGCTCGACGAGCGCCGCCGCCACCGCCTCCCGCGAGCGCGCGCGGCCCTCCGGCGACAGATCACCGAGGCGACCGTTCGACTCCGCCCGGCCGATGTACGTGCCGATCGTCGGGTCGAGTTCGACCAGGGTGTCGACCCAGCGCTCGGCGACGAGATCGACGGCGGTCGGCTGACGGGGGGTGTCGGAGGTCATGCGCTCGAGCCTAGCCAGGCCCTCGCGCGGCTCGCGGTCAGTGCGCGGCGTCGTCCCAGTCGGCGCCGTGGCCGACCTGCACCTCGAGCGGCACGCGGAGGTCGACGGCGCCGGTCATCCGCGAGCGGACGACGGCCTCGAGGGCCTCCTCCTCCCCCGGTGCGACGTCGAAGATCAGCTCGTCGTGCACCTGCAGCAGCATCCGCGAGGCGAGGCCCTGCTCGTCGAGGTCGGACTGCACGCCGATCATGGCGATCTTCATGATGTCGGCGGCCGAGCCCTGGATGGGCGAGTTGAGCGCCGCGCGCTCGGCGTTGTCGCGGAGGACGCGGTTGGCGCTCTGCAGCTCGGGGAACGGCCGGCGCCGGCCGAAGATCGTCTCGGTGTAGCCGGCCTCGCGCGCCTGCTCCACGACGCTCCGCAGGTAGTCGCGGACCGCGCCGAAGCGGACGAAGTAGTCGGTCATCAGCTGCTTGGCCTCGGCGCTCGAGATCCGCAGCTGCTTCGAGAGGCCGAACGCGCTGAGCCCGTACGCGAGGCCGTACGACATCGCCTTCACCTTGTTGCGCATCGCCGGGGTGACGTCGGCCGGCTCGACGCCGAAGATGCGCGCGCCGACGAAGCGGTGCAGATCCTCGCCGCTGTGGAAGGCCTCGATCAGCCCGGCGTCGCCCGAGAGGTGCGCCATGATCCGCATCTCGATCTGCGAGTAGTCGGCGGTGAGCAGCGTGCTCGCCCCCGCGCTGTGCACGAACGCGGTGCGGATGCGGCGCCCGACCTCGCTGCGCACCGGGATGTTCTGCAGATTGGGGTCGTTCGAGGAGATGCGGCCGGTCGCGGTGCCGGTCTGGTCGTAGCTGGTGTGGATCCGCTGATCGGCGGTCACCGACTTCTCGAGCGTCTCGATGATCTGCTTAAGCTTCGTCGCGTCGCGGTGCTCGAGGAGGAGGCCCAGGAACGGGTGCGGGTGCGAGTCCTGCAGGTCGGCGAGGGCGGAGGCGTCGGTCGTGTACCCGGTCTTGGTCGCCCTGGTCTTCGGCATCGCGAGCTCCTCGAAGAGCACTTGCTGGAGCTGCTTCGGCGAGCCGAGGTTCATCTCGTGGCCGATCTCGGCGAAGGCGCGGCTCGCGAGCTCGGCGGCCGTGGTCGTCAGCTCGCCGCGGAGGCGCGCCAGCACCGCCGAGTCGATCGCGACGCCCGTGAGCTCCATCGTCGCGAGCACCTGGACGATCGGCAGCTCGATGTCGACGAGCACCGAGAGCATGCCCTCGCCGAGCAGCTCGGTGAGCGGCGCGACCAGGCGGAACGCGTACCAAGCCTCGGTCGCCGGGCCCATCGGCTCGACGCTCGGCACGAGCTGGTTCGGGTCGCCCTGCGCCATGGTCTCGTCGAGGTACTGCGCGACCTGCGCCGGGAGCGTCGCCGCATGTCCGGTGGGCTGCAGGAGATAGGCCGCCACCCGGGTGTCGAAGGCGAGGCCGGAGACCGTGAGCCCGGCCCGGCGCAGCGCCTTGATCTGCGGCTTCGCGTCGGCGAAGACCTTGGGGGCGTCGCTCGCGAGCCACTCCTCGAGAGCGGTGTAGTCGGGGCGGCCCGCCGCCCAGGGGACGAACGCCGACTCGGTCTCCGTCGCGAGCCCCAGGCCGTCGAGCCCGTCGGGGCCGAGCTGCACCTGCACGGCGACCGGGGTCGTCCCCTTCGCGGAGACGCGGTCGAGCCAGTGCGCCAGCTCCTCGTCGACGAGAGTGCGCACGGCGGGCGCGGCGGTCACGACGGTGTCGCCGGCCAGAGCGGAGGCTGCACCCTCGACGCCCTCCTCGGCGGCGATCGTCAGCACGCGCTCCTGCAGGGTCTTGAACTCGAGGCGGCTGAAGATCTCGCGGACCGCGTCGACGTCGATCGGCCGCCGGTCGAGATCGGCGGGGCCGAGGGGCAGCTCGACGTCGGTGATGAGGCGGTTGAGCCGGCGGTTGCGGAGCGCGTTCTCCTTCTGCTCGCGCAGCTTCTCGCCGACGACGCCCTTGATCTCGTCGGCGTGGGCGATGATGTCGGCCACCGTCCCGTACTGGTTGACCCACTTCGCGGCCGTCTTCGGGCCGACCTTGTCGACTCCGGGCAGGTTGTCGCTCGTCTCGCCGACGAGGGCCGCGATCTCGGGGTACTGGTGGGGCTCGACCCCGTACTTCTCGAACACCTTGTCGCGGTCGTAGCGGGTGAGCTGCGAGACGCCCTGGGTCGACGGGTAGAGCAGCGTGACCTCGGGGGTGACGAGCTGGATGGTGTCGCGGTCACCGGAGACCACCAGCACGCGGAAGCCGGCGTCGGCGCCCTGCTTCGCGAGCGTCGCGAGGATGTCGTCGGCCTCGAAGTCCTCCTTCGAGACGGTGCGGATGTTCATGGCGTGGAGCGCCTCTTCGAGCAGCGGGACCTGGCCCTTGAACTCCGGCGGGGTCTCGCCGCGGGTGCCCTTGTACTCGGGGTACTCGCGGGTGCGGAACGAGAAGCGGGAGATGTCGAACGCGACGCCCAGGTGGGTGGGCTTCTCGTTCTTGAGCAGCAGGATCAGCATCGAGAGGAAGCCGTGAATGGCGTTCGTGTGCTGGCCGTCGCGGGTCTGGAAACTGTCGACCGGGAGCGCGTAGAAGGCGCGGAAAGCCAGCGAATGACCGTCGATGAGCAGGAGGGTAGGCTGTTCCGGATCTGACACAGGGCAAGACTACACAGCGCCTCCGACACCGGATCAGGCCCGGTGCAGCCCGCCGGCCGGGACCCGCGCGAGGCTCCACGACGAGGAGTACCGTGACCGATTCCGCGCCCCCCACCACCGCCTGGACCCGCCCGCCGGCGCTCGATCTCGTCGGCTCCATCGGCCGCGGCGGCGGCGAGCTCGCCGACACGATGGGCATCCTCTGGCACGAGCTCACCCCCGAGCACTCGGTCGCCTCGATGCCGGTCGAGGGCAACCGCCAGCCGTTCGGGATCCTGCACGGAGGAGCACACGTGGTGCTCGCGGAGTCGATGGGCTCGATCGCCGCGAACGTCCACGCGGGCGAGGGGCGCGTCGCGATGGGCATCGAGCTGAACGCGAGCCACAGCCGCTCGATCCGCTCCGGATTCGTCATCGGCACGTGCGACGCGATCCACCTCGGCTCCACGCTCACGACCCACGAGATCGTGATCCGCGACGAGGAGGGGCGCCGCCTCTCGACGGTGCGGATCACGAACATCATCCGGAGCCGCTGAGCCCTTTCCGCGGCGGTCCCCGCCCGCCGCGGCGCAGTCGCGGCACCTTTCCCGCGGCGGTCCCCGCCCGCCGCGGCGCAGTCGGCTCGACGAGGCGGTTGCGTCGGGCGGAGCGTGGTGCGAGCGGCTACGGGAAAACGCTGACACGCGTTTTCCCGATTCGCCTCGCGGCGCTCGGCTGGTCTGCCAATGGCAACGCTGACAATGCTCGCCGCTCTGTGGGCCCGACGGGCGGGCCCGCAAGCCCGGGCTCGAGGCGCGGGGGCGACCTAGGCTCGGGGCGTGAGCTTCCGTGACCTGCTGCGTTCCCTGCCGTCCATGCCGTCCGAACTGCCCGGATTCGAGGCGGAGGCAGCACCGGCCGACCCCGTCGAGCTGTTCTCGCAGTGGCTCGAGGAGGCGGCGGCGGCCGGTCAGCTCCTCCCCCACGGCGCGACGCTCTCGACCGCCGACGCCGAGGGGGACGTCTCGGCACGGGTCCTCGTGCTGCGCGACATCGACGACCGCGGCTGGGCCTTCTCGACGCACGCGACCAGCCCCAAGGGCCGGGCGATGGCCGCGAACCCGCACGCCGCACTCACCTTCTTCTGGCCGGTGCAGGGCAGGCAGGTCAGGGTCGAGGGCCGCGCCGAGCGGGGCACCGCCGAGGAGTCGGCCGATGACTTCCGCCGACGGTCGGAGGCGGCACGCACCGCGCTCCTCGTCGGCCGGCAGAGCGAGCCGATGCGCAGCTCCGCCGACTTCGGCCTCGTGACGCTGCAGACCAGCGTGGCCGTGGGCTGCTCCCCCGCCGTGCTCGACCGCGACTGGGCCGTCTACCGCGTCGTCCCCGAGCGGATCGAGTTCTGGCAGGGCTCCACCTCGCCCGAGCAGGACCACGTGCGGCTCGAGTACCGCCCGGGAACGACGGAGGCGGGTGGCTCCCCCTGGGAGCGCACCCGCCTCTGGCCGTGATCGGATCCGGCAGCGGCCGGGCGGCCGGCCCTACTTCTTGGGGCTGAGCTGCTCGATGATCGCCTGGGCGACGTCGTGCATGGTGAGGCGGCGGTCCATCGACGCCTTCTGGATCCAGCGGAACGCCTCGGGCTCGGAGAGGCCCATCTTCTCGTTCAGCAGGCCCTTGGCGCGGTCGACGAGCTTGCGGGTCTCGAAGCGCTCGACCATGTCGGCGACCTCGGCCTCGAGGGTGATGATCTGCGCGTAGCGCGAGAGGGCGATCTCGATCGCGGGCAGCAGGTCGTTGGGCGTGAACGGCTTGACGACGTAGGCGAGGGCGCCCGCCTCGCTCGCGCGCTCGACGAGCTCCTTCTGGCTGAAGGCCGTGAGGAGGACGACGGGGGCGATGTGGGCCTTCGACAGGCGCTCGGCAGCGGAGATGCCGTCGAGCTGGGGCATCTTGACGTCCATGATGACCAGGTCGGGGCGGAGCTCGGTGGCGAGGGCCACGGCCGTCTCGCCGTCGCCCGCCTCGCCGACGACCTCGAAGCCGTTGTCGCGGAGGATCTCCACGATGTCCATGCGGATGAGCGATTCGTCTTCGGCGACGACGACCCGGCGGGGTGCGGTCGACGTGGGTTCCTGGTCTGTCACGCCGACGAGCCTACGGTATTCTCAACGGGCTTGTTGTGCGCCGGTGTGGCGGAATGGCAGACGCGGGGCACTCAAAATGCTCTGTCCGAGAGGGCGTGCGGGTTCGAGTCCCGCCACCGGCACAGCTCCGACCCGCTCCGGCCGCGCCGTTCGCTAGCGTCGTCGGATGAGCGATCCCTCGGCCGTCTGGCCCCTCTTCTCGCTGGTCCTGCGCACGCCGCGGCTCGAGCTGCATCCGGTGCGCGACGGCGATCTCGCCGGCCTGAGCGCGGCCGCCGCGGCCGGCATCCACGAGGCGGGCCGCTCGCCGTTCCCCTCTCCCTGGGCCGAGGCGCCCGCCGAGGAGCTCCCCGCCGACCTCGCCCGCTACCACTGGTCGCTCCGGGCCGCGACGACCGCCGACGCCTGGCGGGTGGCCTTCGCGATCGTCGAGGACGGAGTCGTCATCGGCTCCCAGGACCTCGTCGCCGACCACTTCGCCGCCACCCGCACGGTGTCGTCGGGCTCGTGGCTGACCCGCCGCGCGCAGGGCAGGGGGCTCGGGCGCGAGATGCGCGCGGCGGTGCTCCTGCTCGCCTTCGACCATCTCGGCGCCGAGGTGGCGGAGAGCAGCGCGCTGGCCTGGAACTCCGCGTCCATCGGAGTCTCGACCGCGCTCGGCTACCGGCCGAACGGCACGCAGCGCACGGTCGGAGCCGACGGCGTCGCGGTCGACGAGACGCGGTTCCGGGTGACGCCGGCGACGCTCCGCAGACCCGACTGGGCGCTCGAGGTCGAGGGGATCGAGGCGGCGCGAGCCGTCCTGCTCGCGGCGCCCTGATCCTCAGAAGCCGGCGAGACTCCCCCGCAGACCGCCGCCCGGGTGATCGCGGCGGAGGATCCCGCGCCGGCGCAAGATCGGGACGAGCTCGTCGAGCATCCGGTGCAGGGTGACCGGGTGGAAGTCGCCCGAGAAGGCGATGCCGTCGTTGGCGGCGTCGTCGCCGAGCTCCTGGATGAAGTCGGCGACCTCCTCCGCGGTGCCGACGACTCCGCGGCGGTCGGCGATCAGGCCGAGCCGGGCCTTGGCGGTGAGCAGCGCACGGAGCGGAGCGTCCGCCTCCGCCCCGCCGTAGAGCCCGGCGATGCTGCCGCGCGAGACGTGCTCGCCGAACACCGAGGGGTCGACGGGACGGTCGAGGTCGAGCGCGGTGAGGTCCGTCTCGAGATCGCTCGACTGCGCCGCGGCGACGGCGAGCAGGGTCTCGTCGTCGGGATGGGCGGAGGCGGCGACGAGCCGCTCCGCCTCGTCGCGGCTCGCGACGACGATCGGTTTGAAGACGAAGAGGACGGTGAGGTCGTCGGGGTCGCGGCCGTGCGCCGCCGCCGCTGCGCGGGCCCGCTCGCGGTAGGCGCGGACGGTGCCGGTGTCGAGGGAGGCCAGTGCGAGCTGGATCTCGGATTGGGCGCCCGCGAAGTCGATGCCGCGCGGCGAGCCCCCGGGCGAGACGATCACCGGCTCCGCGCCGTCGAAGGGCAGCGCGTTGAGCGGGCCGTCGAACCGGTAGTGCATGCCGCGGTGCTGCACGGGCCTCAGCAGGGTGCCGTCGGCGAAGCGACCGGTGGACGGGTCCTGGATCAGCGCGCCGTCGTCCCAGCTGCGCCAGAGCTCACGGATCGAGTCGAGCCACTCGTGCGCGCGGTCGTACGCCACATCGTGCGGCACGGGATCGAGCCCGAAGTGGCGGCTGCTGCCGACGTCGGTCACGACGTTGAGGCCGAGCCTGCCCCCGCTGAGGTGCTGCAGCGAGGCGAACTGACGGGCCGCCTGGTAGGGGCTGTAGGCCATCGGGTTCACGGTCGGCGCCACCCCGAGATGCCGGGTGGCCTCGAAGAGGTACGGAGCGAGCAGCATCGGGTCGTGCTTCGGCCCGCCGTACGCTCGGCGCACCCGGAGGTCGAGGGTGCTCGCGTTCCCGAGCGAGAGGGCGTCCTCGATGATGACGAGGTCGAAGCCCGCCTGCTCGAGCTCGCGTGCACTCTGGCGGTAGAGCTCGGGGCCGGTCCACGAGCGGTCCCAGTCCCAGATCGGCTGGCCCCACGCCTGAGGACCGAAGCCGCGGGAGAGGAACCAGGCGAAGTGCTGCGGATCGCTCACGACGCCTCCGCCAGCTGCAGCGGATGCGGGGCCGCCGCTCGGAGGCCCTGCTCGAGATCGGCGAGGAGGTCCTCGAGATCCTCGATGCCGATCGACAGGCGCAGGAGGCCTGGGCCGATGCCGGCTGCCTCGAGCTGCTCGCGGGTCCGGCCGGTGTGCGTCGTGCTGGCGGGGTGCAGGATCAGCGAGCGGACGTCGCCGAGGTGCGTCATCCGCGTGAAGACGTCGAGGGCGTCCGAGAAGCGGCGGGCCGCGTCGAGCCCCCCGTGCAGCGTGAACGAGAAGACCGAGCCCTGACCGAGCGGGAGGTAGCGCTGCGCGAGGGCGTGGGACGGACTCGAGGCGAGGCCGCTGTAGTCGACGCTCGCGACCTCGGGTCGCGCCTCGAGCCAGCGCGCCACGAGCAGCGCGCTGCGCGACTGGTGGCGGACGCGCAGCGAGAGCGTCTCGAGCCCCTGCTCGAGGAGGAACGAGGTGAGCGGCGACACGGTCGGGCCCATCCGGCCGGCGACGACGTCGCGGGCGTAGGCCAGGAAGGCGCGCTCCGGAGCGAGGGGGCCCGCGGCGAGGTGCGGGTACTCGGCGGCTCGGGCCGCCCAGTCGAAGCGGCCGGCGTCGACGACGACCCCGGCGATGACCGCGCCGTGCCCGGCGAGGAACTTGCTGGCCGAGTGCACGACGACGTCGGCTCCGTGCTCGAGGGGCCGCAGCAGGTAGGGCGTCGCGAAGGTGTTGTCGACGACGAGGGGCACGCCCGCGCGGTGCGCCGCGTCGGCGACCAGCTGGAGATCGACGACGTCGTTGCGCGGATTGGGGATCGACTCGACGAGAACGGCGCGCGTCCGCGAGGTGATCGCCTGCTCCCAGGCGAGCGGGTCGTCGGCGTCCTCGACGAAGGTGGTGGTGATGCCGAGGCGGGCGAGGTTCTCGAGCAGGAGGTTCCGCGTCCCCTCGTAGAGGCTCGCGGCGGCGACGACGTGATCGCCCGCGGAGGCGAGGGTGAGCAGCGCGACGGAGACGGCCGCCTGCCCGCTGCCGACGAGGAGCGCCTCCCGGCCGCCCTCGAGCGCGGCGATGCGGCGCTCGACGGCATCGGTCGTCGGGTTGGCGACGCGGGTGTAGGTGTAGCCGTCGGCGCCTGCGAAGCGGTCGCGCGCCTCGTCGAAGGAGTCGAAGCTGAAGCCGGCGGTGAGGTAGACCGGGGTGCGGCGGGCGTGGAGGGCGTCCTCGGCCGTCCCGGCGTGCAGCTGCCGGGTCGAGAAGCCCCACTCGCCGTGTCCCGCGCGTGCGTCGTCCGCGTCCATGGTCTCCGCCTCCTCGTCGCCGTCGTCCGGCGCGGACAACAGTCGCACGGGAGGCGCGCGGGGCGCCGGGCGGTTACCCGGCGTTACGACGCGGCGGCGTCGTCACCAGAACATCGTGCCGGGCGCCCCCTTGAAGGGTCCGACCACGCGGGAGGTGATCCAGCCGCCGTAGAAGTCGCCGGGCTGCGGCTCGACGACCTCGCCGTCCACCGTGCAGGAGTCCATCCGCCCCGGGTACAGGGCGATCGTGTCGCGGAGCACCTCGAAGCCCGGCATCGGCTCCGGATAGGTCCAGCCCGCGGCCTCGGCGACGGCGCCCCCGCCCCGGACCGACAGGTAGGACGCCGCTCCCTTGAACTCGCAGATGCTGCGCCCGGGCGCAGGCGAGAGCACCCCCTCGGCGAAGTCGCCGCGGGGCAGGTAGTAGACGGGCGGATGACTGGTCTCGAGCACCCGGAAGGAGCCGCGCGACTCCGCGACCACCACTCCCCCGAGCCGGACCACGACGTGCTCGGCGCTCGGCTCCACCCTCGGCGGCCTCGGGTAGTCCCAGACGGATTCCTGGCCCTCGGCGGGCACCTCGCGCTTCATGCCGTCCACGCTACGCGGCGGTCCTGCGCGAGCACTCGGCTCCCAGCCGATGCCCGGCGGCTCCCGGACCGGGGGTCGCGGATCACCGACGCCAGCCCCGCGGGGGGTCCGCGGTCGCGTAACGTCGTCCTTGCGCCCGGAACCCCGAGACCAGGTGCAGAAGGACTACAGAGTGCCCACCGAATGCATCCACGGCCTCGACATCGCGCTCTGCGACGTCTGCTCGCCCGCCAAGCTCCCCGAGCCGGCGGCCCGGACCCCCCGCACCCCCGTGCGCGTGCCCGGGACCTCCCGCGCGGCGACCGCCCGGGCCGCGGCGCGCGGCACCGCCCGCGAGAAGCCGCTGCCCAAGGTCGACATCGCCGCTCAGCGGATCTACCACGTGACCCACCTCGACAACCTCGCCGCGATCGTCGCCTCCGGCGCCCTCATCGCCGACGAGCACCTCACCGAGCGCCCCGCGATCGACGTGAGCGCCGAGACCACCCGTGAGCACCGCCGCGCGGTGCAGATCAAGGACGGCGCGAGCGTCGCCGGCTTCGTCCCCTTCTTCCTCTCTCCCGACGCCGCCCTCTGGGCCGATCTGCGCGGCGAGCGGATCGCTCCGCACTGGTCGCCGCGGGCCCAGAGCACGACCGCCTCGCAGTACGTGGTGCTGGTCGGCTCGCTCGCCTCCGCTCCGGTGCTCAGCGACGGCGACGCCTCGCACGTCCTCACCCGCTTCAGCGAGGGCGACGCCCTCGTGCGCACCTTCGCCCGCCTCCTGGTCGACGAGCCGGCTCTGCGCAGCGCCGAGGCGCTCGTGCCCGAGCGCTTCCCGCTCGAGGAGATCGCCGTGGTCGGTGTGCCGTCGGTGACCATGAAGAACAAGGTGAAGGCGCTCTTCGAGGGGAGCACCGCGTCACCGCGCGTCGCGGTCTACCCGCCGTGGTTCCACCCGGTGACCGAGGAGGAGTGACCTCCCCGGGCGCTAGTCGAGCAGATCGATCCGGTCGGCGAGGTAGCGCTCGATCGGCAGGAGGCCCTGGTCGCCGAGGCCGGGCGCCCAGCGCACGAGCACCTCGTCGCCCCTGAGGGCCAGGGGATCCTGCGCCTCGAGGAGGCCCTCGGCGTCGGTGCGCAGCCGGCGCCAGCCGTAGTTGACGATCTCGCCCTCGCGGAACGGACCGTCGAACGCGGCGCGCCGGATCTCGCGGCGCGCCTCCTGCGACTCCGACTGGTTGTTGGCGTGCAGCGGAGCGACCGCCCGGGTCACCGACCCCGTCGCGACGAGCGACCCGGAGCTCTCGAGCAGCACGACGCCTAGTCGCCAGGCGCGGCCGACGGGCGCCATCACGGGCGCGCGCCGGAATCCGAGGATCGCGCGCGGGCGCCGGAGCTCCGCGAGGGCCTGGTCTGCGACGCCGCGCCGCTCGAGCTCGCTCGAGACGTCGGCGAGGAGGCCGGCCAGGCGCTCGGCCGCGCGCTCCGCGTCTCGCGACATGCGGCTCCCCTCGATCAGAGCCAGCCTAGAACGGGTGACGCGCTGCTCGGAGCCGTCGCCTCCGCACCGTTACGATCACCTGACGACACGAGGAGGACGAGCGATGCGCGTCATCATGATGGGACCGCCCGGCGTGGGCAAGGGCACCCAGGCGGCGATCCTGGCCGAGGTGCTGGGGGTGCCGGCGATCTCGACCGGCGAGCTCTTCCGCTCGCACGTGGCCGACGGCACGGAGCTCGGACAGCGGCTGCGCGACATCGTCGAGGCCGGGGCCTACGTGCCCGACGAGCTGACGAACGCCCTCGTCGCCGAGCGCATCGACGAGCCGGACGCGCACGACGGGTTCATCCTGGACGGCTATCCGCGGACTCCGGCGCAGGTCGAGGAGCTCGACCGTCTGCTCGCCCAGCGCGGCGAAGCGCTCGCCCGCGTCGTGATGCTGACCGCCGAGACGGAGGTGGTCGTCGAGCGGCTGCTCGCGCGTGCGGCGGAGCAGAACCGCGCCGACGACGATCCGGACGTGATCCGCCACCGGATCGCGGTCTACGAGCGCGAGACGGCACCGCTGGAGCACGTCTACGCCGAGGCGGGGATCCTCGTCCGCATCGACGGCAGTGCCGCGCAGGACGAGGTCTCACGCCAGGTCGTCGCGGCGTGCCGGGCCGAGTGACCGGGCACACCGCGACGGGAGATCAGATCGCCGAGGCGAGGACCTCGTCGAGCTTGGCCGAGGCCTCCTCGTCGGTGCCCTTGAGCGCGAGCGAGAGCTCGGACACGAGGATCTGACGGGCCTTGAGCAGCATGCGCTTCTCGCCGGCCGAGACTCCGCCGGCCTGCTCGCGACGCCACAGGTCGCGGACGACCTCGCTGACGCGGTAGACGCTGCCGCTCGCCATCTTCTCCTGGTTGGCCTTGAAGCGGCGCGACCAGTTGCTGGCCTCCTCCGCGACATCGCTGCGCAGCACGTCGTAGACGGCCTGCACGCCGGCGTCGTCGATGATCTCGCGGACGCCGACGAGCTCAGCGTTCTCGACGGGCAGGGTGATCGTGAGCTCGCTCGTGTGCACGTTCATCGTCATGAACGTCTTCTCGACGCCCTTGACCGAGCGCTTCTCGAGCCCGGTGATCGTCACCGCTCCGTGGTGCGGGTAGACCAGCGTCTCGCCGACCTCGAATAACATCATGTCGTGCCTTTCGTCGTGGGGCCTGTGGTGGGGTCGAGGCTCCGCAGCGGCGCATCGGCCAGCCACGGAGGAAGCAGGGCGACGAGGCGCTCGACGAGCTCCTCGTCGGTGCCGTCGAGGGAGCCGGCGAGCCAGGAGCCGACGACGGCGAGGACGCCGCCGGCGGCGAAGGTCGCGGTCAGCTCGGGATCGACGGAGTCGGGGACCTCGACGCGCGCGAGCACCTCGCGGTGCAGGGCGAGGACCGTGTCGAGCACGGCGTCGTCGGAGGCCACCCGGGCGGAGGCGCGGGCGCGCAGGCGCGCGTGGAAGGCGTGGCGGTCGACGAGCCGGTCGATCAGGCGCGCGTAGCCGCGGCGCAGCGCGAGCGCTCCGGTGCGGTCCTCGGCATCGCCTCCGGCGACCTCGGCGATCACGAGGTCCTCGCGGAGGAGGGCGGAGGCGACGTCCGCCGCGTCGTCGAAGTGCGCGTAGAACGAGCTGCGGCTGATGCCGGCCTCGCGCACGATGTCGCTGACGGCGATGCCCTCGGCCCTCTCGCCCTCGGCCTGCATGACGAGGCGCTCGACCGCGTCGAAGACGCGACGGCGGGTGCGCCTGGCACGGGGATCACCCGCGCGCGGGCTGAGATGGGGTTCCGCTCCGGGCAGGGAGGCGAGGCGAGCGGAAGTCATCGACGCCAGTCTACCACTTCCCGGACAGGTGTTCGGAAAAGGGCGCAGGTGCGCTCAGCCCACCTCGGCGCGGGATCGCTCGAGACGCGCGAGGCGGGTGCGTGCAGCGCGCTCACTCGGCGAGACCCGTCCGAGGTAGCGCTCGAGGAAGCGCATCAGGAGGCGGTTGGCGGTGATCGCCGGCCACCAGGCGCGCCGGAGTCCGAGCAGGCGCCGCACCTCGGGGCTGAGGGACGCGACGGCGCCCGCGAACAGCAGAGGGTAGACGAGCCCCGCCTCACCGGGCAGCTTCACGCGGCGGAGGAAGCCGACCGCCTCCCGGACCCGATCGTCGGGCTTGAGCTCCCCCGCGAATCCGGCGAGCTGCTCGCGGAGCTCGGCGACGCTCTCGGGCGGCGCATCCACCCCCAGGAGCCGACCGGACGCCGCCCACTCGCGGACGTACGCGTCCGGCCCGCCGGGAATCGGCCGCCCCCAGAGCTCGTGCGCACCGAGGAACGCGTCGGTGAAGGCATCGTGCACCCAGAGCAGCAGCCGCGGGTCCTGCGCGGAGTAGGCGCGCTCGGCGCCCGCCGCGTCCTCGTACGAGCCGACGATCCGCTCGTGCACGCCGGTCACCCAGCGCGCCGCGCCGCTCGCCGCGCTCGTGTCGCCGAAGCTCGTCGTCAGCACCCAGCGGACGGTGTTGTCGAGGCGCCCCATCGGATCCTCGCGGTAGCGGGAGTGGTCGTGGACACCGGCCATCGCCCCGGCGTGGAGGGTCTGCATGAGCAGCGCCCGCACTCCGGCGATCATCGTCGGCATGCCGCCGTTCACGGCCCACACGGCGCTGCCGGGGCCGAACAGCCCCGCGTCGTCTCCCGTCTCGAGTGCGGCGACCCAGTCGGGTCGGGGTCGGGGACGGCGCGTGCTCATCCGGTCAGTCTGCGCGCGGATCCTGGATCGCGCTGGCTATTGCGTGCCCCTTCGTGGGGTGTTACTCCGCCAGCAGCTCCCGCAAGTCGTCCGCGGTCAGCGCCTGCGCGAACAGCTCGCCCTCGTCGAGCGCCGCGGTGCTCAACCGCGACTTGCGCGCCTGGAGCCGCACGATCTTCTCCTCGATCGTGTCCTTCGCGACGAGCCGGTAGACGTTGACCCGGCGCCGCTGCCCGATCCGGTGCGTCCGGTCGATCGCCTGGGCCTCGGCCGCCGGGTTCCACCACGGATCGAGGATGAAGACGTGGTCGGCCTCGGTGAGGGTGAGACCGGTGCCGCCCGCCTTGAGGCTGATCAGGAACACCGGTGCGTCTCCGGAGCGGAACGACGCGATCACGCTCTCGCGATCGCGGGTCGAGCCGTCGAGCTGCACGAACGGGATCCCCCGCGCGCGGAGCCGCTCGGCCGCGCGCTCCAGGTACGAGGTGAAGGTGCTGAAGACCAGGGCGCGGCGCCCCTCGGCGAGCACGTCGTCGAGGTGCTCGAGCAGCGCGTCGAGCTTGGCGGAGGGGACGTGCCGGTAGGCGGGATCGACCAGCGACGCGTCGAGGGCGAGGAGGCGGAGCAGGGTCAGCGACCGGAACACGGTGAAGCGCTGCCGGTCGAGATCCTCCACGAGGCCCATGAGCTTGCGGCGCTCGCGCTGCAGGTAGGTGTCGTAGAGGACGCGGTGGCCGGGAGCGAGGGTGACCTCGAGGGTCTGCTCCTGCTTCTCGGGCAGCTCCGGGGCCACGGCCTCCTTGGTCCGGCGCAGCAGGAAGGGGCGGATGCGGGACCGGAGCCGGTCGAGGCGCCGGCGCGCGCCCTCGGACTGCGGGACGGTCCGGCCGTCGGAGAGATCGGGTGAGGCGATGCCGACCGGCGCCTCGGCGTGCTGGATCGGGCGGGTGTACTCCTCGCGGAAGCGCCGGAGCGGAGGCAGCAGCCCGGGCGCGACGAGCGCGAGGATCGCCCACAGCTCGTCGAGCGAGTTCTCGAGCGGCGTGCCGGTGAGCGCGAGGGTGATCGGCGCGCCGACTCCCCGGGCCGCGCGGTGCGTCTGCGAGCCCGGGTTCTTCGCGAACTGCGCCTCGTCGAGGACGAGGGCCGACCACTCCCGGGTGCCCCACTGCTCGGCGGCCAGCCGCAGCACCGCGTAGCTGGTCACGACGACGTCGGCCTCGGCGGGGACGCTGGCGAGGCTCGCGCCCCCGCGCGTGCTGGTGACCGCGTGCACGCGGAGACCCGGGGCGAAGCGCGCCGCCTCCGACAGCCAGCCGGGCACGACGGAGGTCGGAGCGACGACCAGGAAGGGAGCGCGCCGCGAGCCGCTCGCACGCGACTCCTCGACGGCCTCGAGCATCATCGCCAGGGTCTGCAGCGTCTTGCCGAGACCCATGTCGTCGGCGAGGACGCCGCCCAGCCCGTGCCGGCGCCGGTGCACCAGCCAGGCGTAGCCGTCACGCTGATAGGGCCGGAGCTCGCCGGCCAGCCCGGCGGGCGGAGGCACCTCCACGGGGGCGCCGGCGGCCAGCGCGCTCTCGAGCACCCGCCTCCAGGCATCGGAGGGGACCGACTCGTCGGCCAGCTCCTCCAGCTCGTCCCAGAGCGCGGTCTGATGGCGTCCGATGCGCAGGCCCGTCTCCCACTCGTCGATCTCGTCGGCGCGGTCCAGCAGCTCGCGGAGCCGGTCGAGACCGGGGTGCGCGAGCGAGAGGTACGAGTGGTCGACGAGGCGGATGCGGTTCCCTCCCGTGGCGAGGGCGCGGAACAGCGGACCGAAGGGGACCTCCGCGTCTCCGATCCTCACGACGACTCCGAGGTCGAACCAGTCGGCGCTCTCGGTGTCGACGGCGGTCAGGGTGAGCGTGAGCGGACCGGTCAGCAGTCGGTAGTCGGGCGGCACGCCCTCGCGCTCGATCCGCACACCGCCGACCGCTTCGAGGAGCGGGAGCTGCTCGACCACGAACACCGCGGCGTCCGCCCCGCGCAGCACGGCGGGCCGCTCGGCGCCGGGGACCACCGAGGATCCCGCCTCGGCCAGCACGGATCCCGCGCGGCGGAGGATCGCGGCCTCGAGATCGATCGGCCCGCCTCCGTCGAGCTCGGTGGCGCGATCGGGGGTGCGCCGCCAGTGCCAGCCCACCCGGACGACGCGGCGCGGCTCGAACGAGACGGTGCACACCAGGCGCGGCGGCTCGGGCTCGTCGAGATCCGGGCCGGAGTCGGCGCTGCGCACCGCGACCCGCTCGCGCAGCGCCGGGAGATGGTCGCGGAGGAACTCGTCGACGTCGCCCTGCGGCACCAGCGCCGGCTCGGGGTGGCGGAGGAGCCGCAGCTCCTCGTCGTCGAGAGGGCGCGGCGTCGGAGCGAGCACGAGCGCCGACGGATCGCCGGAGACGACCGCGTAGACGCCGTGCCGCGCGATCGGGCGCGCCGACTCGACCGGCGGCTCGCCGTCGTCGAGCCGGAGGACGGGACGCAGCTCGAGCGCGCCCCCGCTCGACGCTGCCCGGAGCGAGACGGCGGCGGACGAGCCGAGCGCGACGGTGCCCTTCTCGGGCGCGAGCAGCGGGATCCGCAGACCCTCGGCCTGCGCGAGCAGCTGCCAGAGCAGCGGGCTCTCGTACTCGTCGAGGTGGATCCAGTCGGGGTCCTGCCCGAGGTGCACCGTCCGCGTCGCCCGGTGCAGCGCCGCGAACTCGGCGAACCAGCGCTGGTGCGCGGGGTCGAGCGACAGCCGGTGGGTCTGGTGGTTCAGCGACTTCCAGGTGAGGGTCGTGCGGTTCCAGGCGCCGCCGCGCCCGGCGACGACCGGTCGGGTCGCCAGGCGGTGGTCGTCGCGATCGGCGGGGTCGTACCCCTTGGCGGTCACCCGCTCGCTCGAGGGAGCGCGCCACGGGTCGTCGGGGCGGCGCACGAGCCGGCGCAGCTCGAACTGCAGCCCGATGGGCGTGAGCGGGCCGGCGCTCTCGGCCTCCGCTCCCCCGCTCAGCTCGCCGACGCGGGCGCGCCAGGCGGAGGCGGAGGTCGGGTCGGGAGGCACCGGACCATGCTGTCACGAGCCTCCGACACGGACGCCGCACGGCCCGGAGGAGCAGAATCGGAGCATGACGAGCAGCGCCTCCCCCGACCCCACTGTCCTCACGATCGGCGGGGACGACCTCCGCATCGCCCTGACCACCGCGGGCGCCGAGATGACCTCCCTCCGCGACGACTCCGGCCGCGAGTACCTCTGGCAGGCCGGCCCCGAGTGGCGCCGGCACGCTCCCGTGCTCTTCCCGATCATCGGGCGCCTGCCGGGCGACACCCTGCACCACGACGGCGTCGACTACCGGATGGGCCAGCACGGCGTCGCCCGCGACCGCGTGTTCGAGCTCGCCGGCGTCTCGGGCGACGAGGCGGTGTTCCGGCTGCGCAGCGACGACGCGACCCGCGCCGTCTTCCCGTTCGACTGGACCCTGCTGATCGCCTACGCCATCACCGGATCGACGCTCCGGATCACCCAGACCGTCGAGAACCGCGGGACGACGCCTCTCGGCGCCTCCGTCGGCAACCACCCCGCCTTCGCCCTCCCGATCCCCGGTGCGACGGGCGAGCACCGCATCCGCTTCGCGCAGCCCGAACCGGAGGGGTTCCGCCGCGCGCCCGAGAACCTCCTCGTCGACGAGCGCCACCCGGCCCCGCTCGAGGACGGCGTGCTGACGGTCGACGACGCGCACTTCGAGGACGGCGTGATGATCTTCGACGAGCCACGCCGCCGGACACTGCGGCTCGAAGCCGACGGTGCGCGCGCGATCGAGGTCGACTCGGGCGACTTCGACGTCGTCGGAGTGTGGAAGCCCGTCGGGGCGCCGTTCGTGTGCATCGAGCCGTGGCGGAGCATCCCGACCCCCGAGGGCTGGGACGGCGACATCGTCGACAAGCCGGGCCAGTTCGTGCTCGAGCCCGGCGAGCAGCGGGCCTTCTCCTACAGCATCACGCTGGCCTGAAGGTCCTCGCGCTGCAGCTGCGCGTCGAGGAGCTCGAAGCGCCGGATGATCAGCCCCTCGCGCGTCGCCCAGGGGCAGATGACCAGCTTCTCGACGCCGAGTGCATCCATCGCGGCCTCGGCGACCAGGGCGCCGGCCAGGAGCTGCGGTGCGCGGAGGACGGAGACGCCCGGGAGGGCCGAGCGATCGGCGGCGCTGATGGCGGCCAGGCGCGAGGACCACAGCCGCAGGTCGACGAGGTGCAGCTCGCGGCGGGCGAGAGGACCCGCGGCGCTCGGAGCGGCACCGGCGATGCGCGCGAGCGAGCGGAACGTCTTCGAGGTACCGGCGACCAGGTCGGGGCGCCCGAGGGCGAGGAAGGCGCGCACCGGCTCGGCGAGGACCTCGCGGGCGTGGCGGCGTGCGGCCTTGACGCTGGTGGCCGACGCCGGATCGCCCACCAGTAGGTCGCGGGTGACGCGACCGGCGCCGAGCGGGACGGACACGGCGAGCTCGGGGACCTCGTCGACGCCCTGCGACAGCTCGAACGAGCCGCCGCCGATGTCGAGGTCGAGGATGGAGCCGGCTCCCCAGCCGAACCAGCGGCGGACCGCGAGGAACGTCGCGGACGCCTCGGCCTCGCCTCCCAGCTCCTGGAGGTGCACACCGGTCTCGGTGCGCACGCGGTCGAGGACCGCCGCACCGTTGCCCGCCTCGCGGATCGCGGACGTCGCGAACGCGAGGAGGTCCTCCGCCCGGTGATCGCGGGCGACCTCGTGCGCCTCCGCGACGAAGGAGATCAGCTCGCGCTGCCCCTCCTCGGTGATGTCGCCGGTGGAGTCGAGGTACGCGACCAGTGCCAGGCTGCGCTTGTGCGAGCGGTACGGCACGGGCCGGGCGCCGGGGTGAGCGTCGACGAGCAGCAGGTGGACCGTGTTGGAGCCGATGTCGAGCACGCCGAGTCGCATGCCCCCACGGTAGCGCGGGCGGAGCGGGGCCCCGTGCCGCGGCGGAGCGTCAGGCCGTCGAGGCGGCGTGGCGGAGCTCGTCGTACGTCGCGCGGACGACCGCGCGCAGGTCGTCGGGTTGCGCCGCCCTCGCCCAGCGGCTCCAGCCGGTGGTGAAGGCCAGCACCGCGAGGTCCGCGGCGAGGCGAGCGCCGGCCTCGGGGGCTCCCCGATCGCGCAGCGCGCCGGCGACGGCCTCGGCGATGCGCGCCATCTTCAGCAGCTCCCGCTCTTCGAGGCCGCTGTGCGCGGCGATCACCGCGGCACGACGCCGCCCGTGCTCGTGGCTCTCCCCCACCATCGCGGCGGCCTCGTCCATCCCGGCCATCGCCGTCTCGAGCGGGGAGAGCGCGGGATCCGCCGCCTCGATCGCCCGGACCACGGCGGACTGCAGCAGCGCCGAGGTCCCGAACAGGACCTCGCGCTTGTCGGCGAAGTAGCGGAAGAACGTGCGCTCGGTGACTCCGGCGCGCTCGGCGATGTCGCCGACCGTCGTCTCGTCGAAGCCGCGCTCGCTGTAGAGCTCGAGCGCGGCCGCGCTCAGCCGCCCCTGCGCTCCGGGTTGCCATCGTCCCATGATCCGATCCTAGTGATGTCAGAGGCCGTCATCAGGGTGTACGGTCATGTCACTCACTGACATGGTCCGGTCCTCCGGACGGAAGGAAGTCCTCATGCGCGTCTTCGTCACCGGTGCCTCCGGATGGATCGGCTCCGCCGTCGTCCCCGAACTGCTGAACGCCGGCCACCAGGTCGTCGGCCTCGCCCGCTCCCGGGCCTCGGCCGACGCCCTCGTCGCAGCCGGCGCGACTCCCCACCGGGGCAGCCTGGACGATCTCGAGAGCCTGCGCTCCGGAGCGCAGGCTGCCGACGGCGTGATCCACCTCGCCTTCAGGCACGACTTCTCCGACTACGCCGGTGCGGGCCGCACCGAGCGCGCCGCCGTGACGACGCTCGGGGAGGCTCTCGTCGGCTCCGATCGCCCGCTCCTCCTCGCCGCCGGCCTGGCCGGGATCGTGAGCGGGCGGCCTGCGACCGAGCACGACCCCTCGCCGTTCAGCGGGCCCGATGCGCCGCGCGGCGGGAGCGAGGGCCTCGCCGAGGAGTACGCGGAGCGAGGAGTCCGCACCGTCCGCCTGCGCTTCGCTCCGACCGTGCACGGGGAGGGCGACCACGGGTTCACCGCGACGCTCGCCGCCGTGGCGCGGGCGACGGGCGTCGCCGGCTACGTCGGCGACGGCGCGAACCGGTGGGCCGCCGTCCATCGCCGCGATGCGGCCCGCCTCGTGGCTCTCGCTCTGGAGTCGGCGCCCGCGGGTTCCGCCGTGCACGCGGCAGCCGAGGAGGGGCTCGAGACGCGGCGCATCGCCGAAGCGCTCGGCGCGGCCCTCGGCGTCCCCGTCCGCTCGATCGCGCGTGAGGAGGCGACCGGGCACTTCGGCTGGATCGGCGCGTTCTTCGGCAGGGACGCCGCCGCCTCGAGCACCCTCACCCGTCGGGCTCTCGGCTGGACCCCGACCGGCCCCACCCTGCTCGAGGACATCGAGTCCGGCTTCTACCCGGGACGCTGAGCAGCCGGACGGAACCGCGCTCCGACCCTCCCCGCAGGCAGCGCGCCCGACTCGTGTGTGCCGACCTCCTGCTGATCGACCGACCCGCGCAACGGGCGCATCGAGATCCACCACCCTCCAGAGGAGAGGTGTGCAGACCGCCCTGCTGACCCTGGTGGGTCTCGATACGCCCCTGCGGGGCTACTCGACCAGCAGGCTGGTCACCGAGCCGGAGAAGCCGGCTCCGAGAGCACCCTGCTGACGCTGGTGGGTCTCGATACGCCCCTGCGGGGCTATTCGACCAGCAGGCCTGCGACGGCCCCTCCACCACGAAGACGCCACCGTCGCGAGCGGCTCCGAGGGCACCCTGCTGGCGGAGCAGGTCTCGATACGCCCCTGCGGGCCTACTCGACCAGCAGGCTGCTCACCGAGCCGGAGAGGCCGGCTCCGAGAGCGCCCTGCCGACGGAGAGGTACGCCCCTGCGGGCCTTACTCGACCAGCAGGCAGGCCACCGAGCCGGAGAGGTCGATCGGCAGACCAGCCGGCCGTCCCGCAGGGTCACCGGCGATCCGCGTGCGAGCGGATCGTCGTACCCGGAACGCACCCCGCTCCTCCCAGCCCGACCATCCGCGGAAGCCGACCGCGCGACGGTCGACGAGCAACGCGAGGAGACCGTCGACAAAGGGCCCGGCCGCGATGCGGCCGGGCCCTTTGCAACCAGCTCAGTGGTCCCAGTTCTCCACGGGCTTGTCCGAGCTGAACGAGCCGACGACGTGCACGCGCATGTCGTTCGTGGTGCCGGCGCGTCCGGGAGGGGATCCGGAGACGACGACGACGGTCTCGCCGGGTTCGGCGAGGCCCTCGCGGAGGAGGACCTCGTCGACCTGCGCGAACATCGCGTCGGTGTGGTTCACGCGGGGCGTCACGAAGGACTGGACGCCCCAGTTCAGCGCCATGCGGCGGCGGACGGCGGCCTCGGGCGTGAATCCGATGATCGGGATGCCGTGGCGCAGGCGCGTCATGCGGCGGACGGAGTCGCCCGACTCGGTGAAGACGCAGAGGAACTTGGCCTCGACGAACTCGGCGACCTCGGCGGCGGCCAGGGTGACCGATCCGCCCTGGGTGCGCGGCTTGCTGCCGAGCGGGGGGATCCGCTCGAGGCCGTGCTCCTCGGTCGACTCGACGATGCGGGCCATCGTCTGGACGGTGACGACCGGCCAGGCGCCGACGCTCGTCTCGCCCGAGAGCATGACCGCGTCGGCTCCGTCGAGGATCGCGTTCGCGACGTCGGAGGCCTCCGCGCGGGTGGGGCGCGGGCTCTCGATCATCGACTCGAGCATCTGCGTCGCCACGATGACGGGCTTCGCCCACCGGCGGGCGAGCTCGACGGCGCGCTTCTGCACGATCGGCACGGCCTCGAGGGGCAGCTCGACGCCGAGGTCGCCACGGGCGACCATGATGCCGTCGAAGACGTCGATGATCTCCTGCAGGTTGTCGACCGCCTGCGGCTTCTCGATCTTGGCGATGACGGGGGCCTTGCGACCCTCCTCCGCCATGATCTCGTGCACGCGGACGATGTCGCTCGCGTTGCGCACGAACGACAGCGCGATGATGTCGGCGCCGAGGCGGATGCCCCAGCGCAGGTCGTCCTCGTCCTTCTGCGAGAGGGCGGGGACGTTGACCGCGACGCCGGGCAGGTTGATGCCCTTGTTGTTGGAGATGTTGCCGGGGACCACGCACTCGGTGATGACGCGGGGGCCGTCGACGGCGGTGACGCGCACCGCGACCTTGCCGTCGTCGATGAGCAGCATGTCGCCCGGGTTCACGTCGTCGGGCAGGCCCTTGAACGTGGTGCCCGAGAGCTCCTTGGTGCCGAGGACGTCCTCGGTGGTGATGGTGAAGACGTCGCCCTCGGCGAGCGCGTACGGGCCGCCCTCGAACTTGCCCAGGCGGATCTTCGGACCCTGGAGGTCGACGAGGATCGCGACGGCGCGGCCGGCGTCGTCCGCCGCCTGGCGGACCGTGCGGTAGACGGCCTCGTGCACGTCGTAGCTGCCGTGGCTGAGGTTCATGCGGGCCACGTCCACGCCGGCGTCGATGATCGCACGAATGGTCTCGTACGACGACGTTGCCGGGCCGAGGGTGGCGACGATTTTCGCTCGTCTCATTGAGGGGGTGCTCCGTTGTTCTGCGCCCGGAGGCGCGTCGTTAGCGGGGAGGGTGAGCTGGGTTTGCTGGCGGGCAGAGACTATCGCGTCCCCGCGACTAGAGCGTGAAGCCCCGGTCGTTCGGCCCGACGGGTGCGGGCAGCTGGGTCGTGCCCTCGAGGTAGCGGTCGACCTCGGCCGCGACGGAGCGGCCCTCGGCGATCGCCCAGACGATCAGGGACTGGCCGCGACCGGCGTCGCCGGCCACGAACACTCCGGGCACGCTGGTCTCGAAGTTCGCGCCGCGGTCGACGTTGCCGCGGGCCGTGAAGGGCACGTCGAGCTGTCCGGCGAGCTGGTGGGACTCAGGTCCTGTGAAGCCGAGGGCGAGCAGGACCAGGTCGGCCGGGATCTCGCGCTCGGTGCCGGCCTTGGGGACGCGGCGTCCGTCGAGGTACTCCGTCTCGGCCACGCGGACCGCGCGCACCTCGCCGACCTCGTTCGCGAGGAACTCGACGGTCGAGGCGAGGAACACGCGCTCCCCGCCCTCCTCGTGAGCGCTCGAGACCTCGAAGACCGCCGGGTCCATCGGCCACGGCTGGCTGTCGGGGCGCTCGGACGGCGGCTGCTTGCCGATCGCGAGGTTGGTCACCGAGGCGGCCTTCTGGCGGTGGGCGGTGCCGATGCAGTCGGCACCGGTGTCGCCGCCGCCGAGGACCACGACGTGCTTGCCCTCGGCCGAGATCTGCTCGAAGACGCGGTCGCCCGCGATGGCGTGGTTCGACTGGACGAGGTACTCCATGGCGAAGTGGACGCCGGAGAGGTCGCGGCCGGGGATCGGCAGATCGCGCGGCACGAGGGCCCCGGTGGCGACCACGACGGCGTCGTAGCGCGCGCGGAGGTCGTCCCAGGTGATGTCCGTGCCGATGTCGACTCCGGCCCGGAAGCGGGTGCCCTCGGCCTTCATCTGGTTCAGACGCAGCTCGAGGTGCTTCTTCTCCATCTTGAAGTCGGGGATGCCGTAGCGCAGGAGCCCGCCGATGCGGTCGTCGCGCTCGTAGACCGCGACGGTGTGGCCGGCGCGGGTGAGCTGCTGGGCGGCGGCGAGTCCGGCGGGGCCGGAGCCGACGACCGCGACCGTCTTGCCGGTCAGGCGCTCGGGCGGGTGCGGCTGCACCCAGTCGTTGCCGAAGGCCTGATCGATGATCGAGACCTCGATCTGCTTGATCGTGACCGCGGGCTGGTTGATGCCGAGCACGCACGACGACTCGCACGGTGCCGGGCAGAGCCGGCCCGTGAACTCCGGGAAGTTGTTCGTCGCGTGCAGGCGCTCGATGGCCTGGCGGCCCTCGCCGCGCCACATCAGGTCGTTCCACTCGGGGATGAGGTTCCCGAGCGGGCAGCCCTTGTGGCAGAACGGGATGCCGCAGTCCATGCAGCGGCCGGCCTGACGGCGCAGGACGGCGGAGTCGCCCTGCTCGTAGACCTCCTTCCAGTCCATCAGGCGGACGGACACGGGGCGCCGCTTGGGCAGCTCCCGGTCCTGCACCTTCAGGAACCCCTTGGGATCAGCCACCGGTCACCTCCAGAATCCGTCCCCAGACGACGTCGCCGTCGGGGTCGAGCCCCTCCTCCACGGCCGTTGCGCGCGTCGCGAGCACGGCCGCGAAGTCGCGGGGCAGTACCTTGACGAAACGCGAGACGGTTCCGTCGAAATCGTCGAGCATCCCCTGGGCCAGGGTCGACTCGGTCTCGGCCACGTGCCGCTCGAGGAGATCGCGGAGGATCTCGACGTCGGCGCTGCCGAGCTCGGAGAGCGTGAGCTCGCCCGAGGCGAGGGCGTCGCGGTTGACGAGCTCGCGCTGCAGATCGTGGACGTACGCCGTGCCGCCGGACATGCCCGCGCCGAGGTTGCGCCCGGTCGCGCCGAGGATCACGGCGAGACCGCCGGTCATGTACTCGAGCGCGTGGTCGCCCACTCCCTCGACGACCGCGGTCGCCCCGGAGTTGCGGACCAGGAAGCGCTCGCCGACCATCCCGCGGATGAACATCGTGCCCTGGGTCGCCCCGTAGCCGATGACGTTGCCCGCGATGACGTTGGCCGACGCGTCGAACGTGCTGAGGCGGTCGGGCCGCACCACGATCTGACCGCCCGAGAGGCCCTTGCCGACGTAGTCGTTCGAGTCGCCCTCGAGCCGCAGGGTGATGCCCGCGGGGAGGAACGCGCCGAGCGACTGGCCGGCGGAGCCCCGGAGGACCACGGTGATCGAGTCGGCGGGCAGGCCGTTCTCGCCGTAGCGGACGGTCACCTCGTGACCCAGCATCGTGCCGACCGCGCGCTCGGTGTTCTTGATCTCGCGCTCGATGACGACGGTCCCGCGGTGGTCGAGCACGTTCGCCGAGAGGCGGATCAGCTCGTTGTCGAAGTGGTGCTCGAGCTCGTGCTCCTGCGCGCGGCCGTGACGGCGCGGCTCCTCCGCCGAGAAGACGGGGCCCACGAGGATCGGCGTGAGGTCGAGACCGCTCGCCTTCCAGTGCTCGATCGCCTGGTCGACGTCGAGCAGCTCGCGGTGCCCGACGATCTCGTCGATGCTGCGGAAGCCGAGCTGCGAGAGGTACTCGCGCACCTCCTGCGCGATGAACTCGAAGAAGTTGACCACGAACTCCGGCTTGCCCGAGAAGCGCTTGCGCAGCTCGGGGTTCTGGGTCGCGACGCCCACCGGGCAGGTGTCGAGGTGGCAGACGCGCATCATGATGCAGCCCTCGACGATCAGCGGAGCCGTCGCGAAGCCGAACTCCTCGGCACCCAGCAGCGCGCCGATCACGACGTCGCGGCCGGTCTTCATCTGACCGTCGACCTGCACGACCACGCGGTCGCGCATGCCGTTGAGCATGAGCGTCTGCTGCGTCTCGGCGAGACCGAGCTCCCACGGCGTGCCGGCGTGCTTGAGGGAGTTCACGGGGCTCGCGCCGGTGCCGCCGTCGTGGCCCGAGACCAGGATGACGTCGGCGAGGGCCTTCGCAGTGCCCGCGGCGACCGCTCCGATGCCCGACTGGCTGACCAGCTTGGCGTGGATGCGCGCCGACGGGTTCGCCCGCTTGAGGTCGAAGATCAGCTGCTTGAGGTCCTCGATCGAGTAGATGTCGTGGTGCGGAGGCGGCGAGATGAGGCCGACGCCCGCGGTCGCGTGACGGGTGCGCGCGATCCAGGGGTACACCTTCGTCGGCGGCAGCTGACCGCCCTCGCCGGGCTTCGCACCCTGGGCGAGCTTGATCTGGATGTCGTCGGCGTGCGTCAGGTACATGCTCGTGACGCCGAAGCGCCCGGAGGCGACCTGCTTGATCGCGGACCGGCGCTCGGGGTCGAGCAGCCGCTCCGTGTCCTCGCCGCCCTCGCCGGTGTTCGACTTCGCGCCGAGGCGGTTCATCGCGATGGCGAGCGTCTCGTGCGCCTCCGGGGAGATCGAGCCGTAGCTCATCGCGCCCGTCGAGAAGCGCTTGACGATCGACTCGACCGGCTCGACCTCGTCGATCGGGGTCGGCGTGCGACCCGCGGTGTCGAGGGCGAACATGCCGCGGAGGGTCATCAGCGAGGTCGACTGGTCGTCGACCATCTTCGTGTACTCGCGGAACACGTCGTAGCGGCGGTTGCGGGTCGAGTGCTGCAGGCGGAACACCGTGTCGGGGTTGAACAGGTGCGGGGCTCCGTCGCGGCGCCACTGGTACTCGCCGCCGACCGCGAGGCGCTCGTGCGCGATGATCGCGCCGTCCTCGGGGTACGCGGCGCGGTGGCGGGCGGCGTTCTCCTCGGCGACCACGTCGATCCCGATGCCGCCGAGCTTCGAGACGGTGCCGGTGAAGTACTGGTCGACGAACTGCTGGCTGAGGCCGACGGCCTCGAACGTCTGCGCACCGGCGTAGCTCGACACGGTCGAGATGCCCATCTTCGACATGATCTTGAGCACGCCCTTGCCGAGCGCCTTGATCACGTTCTTGACGGCCTTCTCGGGCGAGATGTCCGAGAGCATGCCGCTGCGCACGAGCTCCTCGCAGGTCTCCATCGCGAGGTACGGGTTGACCGCGGAGGCGCCGTAGCCGATCAGCGTGGCGACGTGGTGCACCTCGCGGACGTCGCCGGCCTCGACGACCAGCCCGACGCGCATCCGGTTCTCGGTGCGGATCAGGTGGTGGTGCACGGCGGCGAGCATCAGCAGCGACGGGATCGGCGCGAGGTCCTTGGTGGAGTCGCGGTCGGACAGCACGAGGAACTGCGCGCCGGCCGTGATCGCCTCGTCGGCCTCGCGGCACATCTCGTCGATCCGGTCCTGCATGGCGCGGGGGCCGGCGTCGACGCGGTAGAGCCCGCGGATCGTCGTGGTGATGTGGCTGAGCGGGCGCGGCGCGATGTGCTGGATCTTCGCCAGCTCGTCGTTGTCGATCACGGGGAAGTCGAGGACCACCTGGCGGGCGTGCTCGGCGCCGGAGGAGAGCAGGTTCCGCTCCGGTCCGAGGCCCAGGCGCAGCGAGGTGACGACCTCCTCGCGGATGGAGTCGAGCGGCGGGTTGGTCACCTGCGCGAACGCCTGCGTGAAGTAGTCGAAGAGCAGGCGCGGGCGCTTGGAGAGCACCGCGACCGGGGTGTCGGAGCCCATCGCGCCGAGCGGCTCGGCTCCGGCCTTGGCCATCGGCAGCAGCAGGAGGCGGACCTCCTCCTCGGTGTAGCCGAAGGTGCGCTGGCGGCGGTTGACCGACGCCGGCGTGTGCACGATGTGCTCGCGCTCGGGCAGGTCCTTGAGGTTGATGCGGCCCGCGTCGAGCCACTCCTCGAAGGGACCGGACTCGGCGAGCTGCGCCTTGATCTCCTCGTCCTCGACGATGCGGCCCTGCTCGGTGTCGACCAGGAACATGCGTCCCGGCTGGAGACGGCCCTTCCGGACGATCTTCGCGGGGTCGATGTCGAGCACGCCGATCTCGCTCGCGAGCACGACGAGGCCGTCGTCGGTGACGACGTAGCGGCCGGGGCGCAGGCCGTTGCGGTCGAGGGTGGCTCCCACGAGCTCGCCGTCGGTGAAGACGATCGCGGCCGGACCGTCCCACGGCTCCATGAGCATCGAGTGGTACTCGTAGAACGCGCGGCGCTTCTGGTCGATCGCGGCGGCCTGGTTCTCCCACGCCTCCGGCACCATCATCATGATCGCGTGCGGCAGCGAGCGGCCGGCGAGGTTCAGCAGCTCGACGGTCTCGTCGAACGAGGCGGAGTCGCTGCGGCCGGGCGAGACGATCGGGAACAGCGGCGAGAGGTCGCCGAGCGCGGCGCTCTTCAGCTGCGACTGGCGCGCGCGCATCCAGTTGCGGTTGCCCTGCACGGTGTTGATCTCGCCGTTGTGCGCGATCATCCGGAACGGCTGGGCGAGCGGCCAGGACGGGAAGGTGTTCGTCGAGTAGCGCGAGTGCACGAGGGCGAGCTTCGAGGCGAAGCGCTCGTCCGAGAGGTCGGGGTAGAACGGCTCGAGCTGGAGCGTCGTGACCATGCCCTTGTAGACCAGGGTGCGGCTCGAGAGCGACATGAAGTACACCTCGAGCTCGCGCTCGACGCGCTTGCGGAGGCGGAAGGTGAGCCGGTCGAGGCGGAGCGACGCGAGCGGGACCCCTGCCTCGTCGGTGAGGTCGCTCGTGAGGTAGAGCTGCTCGATGGCGGGCATCGCGGCGCGGGCCAGCGTGCCGATCTCGTCGGGCTGGACGGGGACGGAGCGCCAGCCGAGGACGGAGAGGTTCTCCTCCTTGGCGATCTCGGCGATCGTCGACTTCACGCGCTCGCGCTCGAAGACGTCGACCGGGAGGAACGCGTTGCCGACGGCGTACCGGCCGACCGCGGGCAGGTCGAAGGGCGCGACCGCGCGGAGGAACTCGTCCGGGATCTGCGTGATGATGCCCGCGCCGTCTCCGGTGCCGGCGTCCGAGCCGACGGCTCCGCGGTGCTCGAGGTGGCGCAGCGCCTCGAGGGCGAGGTCGATGATGTCGTGCCCGGCGGTGCCGCGCATGGTGGCGACCATCGCGAGGCCGCAGGCGTCCTTCTCGGCCGACGGGTCGTACATCCCCTGGGCCGCCGGAGTGCCGAGGAACGGCACGGAGGAGACGCGGGGCGAGGGCTGGGCAGGTGCCATGGGAACCGTCCTCACGAGTGTTGTGGCGGATCGGGACGTCGCTGGCCCGCGGTGGTGATGGAGGAGCGGCTCCCCGATCGGGAGGGCCGTGTCTGCGAGGTGACGGAGGTGGATGTCACGTCTGGAGGGGGTCGAGCGCCCGATCGATTCGAGCACCTGATCGATCGGGCCCGGGGCAGCGCTTGTGGCATCGGCCCCGCGGGATGATCGAGCGATCATCGGGCATCGGTCGGGTGGTCACGGGTGGCCCCGTGGCCTCCGTCAGGTGCGGGAGACCGTCGTCTTCTCGGCGTCGTCGCCGGAGTCAGCAGTGGAGGGTTGCGTCGGATCGGAGTCGACGTCCTCGAATTCTACCGCAGCCGGGGCGGGCGTCCACTCGCGACCGCGGCGGTACGCGGAGGGCTCTGCGCCGGTGTGCTCGCGGTGCTGGATCACGATGAGGACGAGGCCGATCACGGCGGCGATCAGCGCGGCCCAGACGTTGGTGCGGATGCCCCAGAAGACCTCGCTCGGGTCGATGCGGATCGACTCGAACCAGACGCGGCCGATGCCGTACCAGACGAGGTACGCACCGAAGACGGTGCCCCACTGCAGCTTGAGGCGGCGCTCGAGGAGCAGGATGACGGCGATGCCGACGACGTTCCAGAGGATCTCGTAGAGGAACGTCGGGTGGAACAGCGTGCCCTCGGGCAGCCCCTTCGGGAAGGCGGGGTTGTCGGAGGAGATCTGCAGGCCCCAGGGCAGCGTCGTCGGGAGGCCGAACAGCTCGGCGTTGAACCAGTTGCCGAGGCGGCCGAGGGCCTGCGCGGCGAGCATTCCGGGCGCGAGGGCGTCGGCGAAGGTCCAGAAGCGGACACCGGTCCAGCGGCAGCCGATCCAGGCGCCGACCGCGCCGCCGATCAGGCCGCCGAAGATCGCGTTGCCGCCGTTCCAGATCCGGATGACCTCCCACGGGTCGGCGCCCGCGTAGAAGTAGTCGCCGGGGTGGGTCAGCACGTGGAAGATCCGCGCGCCGACGATGCCGAGCGGCACGGCCCAGATGATGATGTCGAGCACGACCCACGGCTCGGCGCCGCGGCGCACGAGGCGCCGGTTGGTCATGATCGTGGCGACGACGATGCCCGCGAGGATGCACAGCGCGTAGGCGTGGATCGAGAACGTGAAGTTCGCGATGGAGAAGTCGTACTGTCTCCACGCCTCGGGCGGGCTGGGGATGCTCAGCGGGAGGGACACCGTCGGGTCGACCTTTCGAAGGAGGGATTCCCACGGGCGCGACGACATCGCGCCCGGTGGGCATCCCGAGTGTAGTGGGAGCTCGTCAGCGAGCGGAGGTGGCGCGCGTGCCCTCGGCGAGGCCGCGCGCGGTCTCGGCGACCGCCGCCACTCCCCCGGAGGCGAGCGCGCGCACGAGCGCGGAGCCGACGATGGCGCCGTCGGCGTAGGCGAGGATCTCGGCGACCTGCGCTCCGGTCGAGACTCCGACGCCGACGCAGGCGCTCTCGGAGCCGGCCGCGCGCAGGCGGTCGACGAGCGTCCGGGCGGCACGGTCGACGTCGGCGCGGGCACCCGTGATGCCCATCGTCGAGACGGCGTAGACGAAGCCCCGGCTCTGCTCCACGGTCTGGCGCAGGCGCTCGTCGGTGGAGGAGGGCGCCGCGAGGAACACCCGGTCGAGGCCGAGGCGCTCGGACACGGCGATCCACTCCGCTCCCTCGTCTGGGATGAGGTCGGGCGTGATCAGGCCCGAGCCGCCCGCCTCCGCGAGATCGGTGGCGAAGCGTTCGATGCCGTACTGCAGCACGGGGTTGTAGTAGGTCATCACCAGCACGGGCACGTCGACCCGGGCGCGGATCTCGCGCACGGCCTCGAAGCCGTGGCGGAGGCGGAATCCGCCCGCGATCGCGGCCTGGGTCGCCTCCTGGATCACGGGGCCGTCCATCACGGGATCGGAGTAGGGCAGGCCCAGCTCGATCGCGTCGACGCCATTCTCGGCGAGGGCGACCGCCGCGTCGATGCTCGTCGCGAGGTCGGGGAAGCCGACGGGGAGGTAGCCGATCAGCGCGCCCGCCGCCTCCTCGTTGCGACGCCGGACGGTCTCGGCGACGCTCGGCCCGATGCCGCTCACGACTGCACCGCGCCCTGGTCCATCAGACCGAAGTAGTGGGCGGCGGTGGTCATGTCCTTGTCGCCGCGACCGCTCAGGTTGACGAGGATGGTCGCCTCCGGACCCAGCTCGCGTCCGAGCTCGAGCGTGCCGGCCAGGGCGTGCGCCGACTCGATGGCGGGGATGATGCCCTCGGTGCGGCTGAGCAGCATCAGGGCGTCCATGGCCGCGGAGTCGGTGACGGCGCGGTAGTCGGCGCGGCCGATGCTGGCGAGCCAGGAGTGCTCGGGGCCGACGCCCGGGTAGTCGAGACCCGCCGAGATCGAGTGCGACTCGGTGGTCTGCCCGTCCTCGTCCTGGAGGAGGTACGTGCGCGCACCGTGCAGGACGCCGGGGCGGCCCTTGCTGATGGTCGCGGCGTGGCGCGGGGTGTCGATCCCGTCGCCGCCCGCCTCGAAGCCGACGAGGCGCACCTCGGGGTCGTCGAGGAAGGCGTGGAAGATGCCCATCGCGTTCGAGCCGCCGCCGACGCAGGCGGTGACCGCGGTGGGCAGGGAGCCGGTGAGCTCGAGGACCTGCTCGCGCGCCTCCTCGCCGATGATCTTCTGGAAGTCGCGCACGAGCGCCGGGAACGGGTGCGGGCCCGCGACCGTGCCGAAGATGTAGTTGGTGGTCTCGACGTTCGTGACCCAGTCGCGCATCGCGTCGTTGATCGCGTCCTTGAGGGTGCGCGAGCCGGTCGTGACCGAGACGACCTCGGCGCCGAGCAGGCGCATCCGGGCGACGTTGAGCGCCTGGCGCTCGGTGTCGACCTCGCCCATGTAGACCACGCAGTCGAGCCCGAAGAGCGCCGCAGCGGTGGCCGTGGCGACGCCGTGCTGGCCGGCGCCCGTCTCGGCGATCACGCGGGTCTTGCCGATGCGCTTGGTCAGCAGGGCCTGGCCCAGCACGTTGTTGATCTTGTGCGAGCCGGTGTGGTTGAGGTCCTCGCGCTTGAGGATGATCCGCGCGCCGCCGGCGTGCTCGGCGAAGCGAGGCACCTCGGTGATGATCGAGGGCCGGCCGGTGTAGCTGCGGTGCAGCTCCATCAGCTCGGCCTGGAACGCGGGGTCGACCTTGGTGCGCTCGTACTCGGCGCTCAGCTCGTCGAGCGCCTCCACGAGCGACTCGGGGACGTAGCGCCCGCCGAAGTCGCCGAAGTAGGGACCGAGTTCATCTCGGAGAGCCATGGTCATACCGCCAGACAGTGTTCAGTGCGCCAGGAAGCCGGCGAGGGTGGAGACGGGGTCGCCGCCGGTGACGAGCGCTTCGCCCACGAGGACGACGTCGGCGCCGGAGCGGCGGTAGTGAGCGACGTCGTCGGCCGAGAGGACCGCCGATTCGGCGACCTTCACCGCGTCGGACGGGAAGCTCTCGGAGAGACGGCCGAAGAGGTCGCGGTCGAGCTCGAAGGTCGAGAGGTCGCGGGCGTTGACGCCGATGAGGCGGGCCCCGATGTCGGCCGCTCGGGAGAGCTCGTCGGCCGAGTGCGTCTCGACCAGCGGCGTCATGCCGAGCTGGAGGACCAGCTCGTGCAGCTCGGCCAGGACGCTCTGCTCGAGCGCGGCCACGATCAGGAGCACGAGATCGGCGCCAGCGGCGCGCGCCTCGAGCACCTGGTACGGCTCGGCGATGAAGTCCTTGCGCAGCACGGGGATCGCGACGCGCTCGCGCACCGCCTCGAGGTCGGCCAGCGAGCCCTTGAACCGGCGCTCCTCGGTGAGGACGCTGATGGCGCTCGCGCCGCCGAGCTCGTACTTCGAGGCCAGCTCCGCCGGATCGGGGATCTCGGCGAGGGCGCCGCGCGAGGGGCTCGAGCGCTTCACCTCGGCGATGATGCGCACGCGCTCCGCAGGAGCGAGAGCGGCGAGGGCGTCGAGTGCCGGGGCGCGATCGGCGGCGAGACGCTCGAGGACCTCGAGGGGCACGCTCTCGCGGCGACGGGCCGCGTCGGCCAGGGCGCCGGAGGTCAGATCGGTGAGCACTCTACGCGCGCGCCTTCGGGTTGGCCTTGGCGCCGTCGACTCCGTAGCCCATCCGGGCCATCACGATGCCGACGAGCAGGCCCACCACGACGAGGCCGGCCGAGAGCCAGACCACGAGCGCCTGGTCGAAGAAGAACGCGACCGTGCCGACCGTGAATCCCAGCAGCATGATGACGATGGCCGTCCACGCTGCGGGCGAGTGGCCGTGGTTGTCGTCGTCGTGCTCGGTGCTCATGGGTCTCCTCCTGGACGTGCATCGGGACCCCAGCAGTCTAGCGTGCGGCGCCCGAGCGGCCCGCGCCTCAGCGGGAGGAGGTGGGGTCGTCGCCGCGCGAGAGCTCGTCCCACGAGACGACGGGATCGATGGTGCCCTCCTCGGTCTCGACGGTCGACGCGCCGTGCCCGTAGCCGTCGGCCGGCTCGAAGCGGGAGACGCGCTTCTTCTCCGCGTCGGGCCAGCGGCGGACGGTCGCGACGACCGCGGCACCGAGGACGGCGGTCACCACTCCGGACACGAGCGCGACGAACGGCCAGGCGGTCGAGGAGGACGAGTCGACGAGGGCGGCGACCGACTCCTGGCCCGCGATCGCGGTGGCGTTCGTGACGAGCGAGGAGCCCGCCCGCACCGGATCTCCGAGCGCGGTCGACGCGGCGAGGACGACGGAGCCGCCGAGGACCACCTGCAGGACGCCGAGGACGACCCGGAAGGCGGGGCCGGCGATGGCGAGGGCGGCCGCGAGGGCGAGGCCCGCCAGGGCCAGCGCCGAGAGCGCCGGAGCGGCGACCGTGCCGACCACGTCGAGGGACGCGCCGTCGCCCTCCGTGGCGGTGAGGCCGAGCGTGAACCAGGTCTGCGTGGAGGAGGTGAGCTCGAGCGCCGCGAGCAGGACGATCCCGAGGATCACCGCGGACTTCAGGCGCCGGCCGGTCACGGTCTCACTCCCCCGGTTCGAGGTCGGCGACCGGGTCGAGCGGGTCCACGTCGAAGCAGGCGTGCGCGCCCGTGTGGCAGGCGGCCCCGACCTGCTCGACCTGCACCAGGAGGGTGTCGGCGTCGCAGTCGAGCGCGGCCCCGCGCACGTACTGGGCGTGCCCCGAGGTGTCGCCCTTGCGCCAGTACTCCTGACGCGAGCGCGACCAGAAGGTCACCCGGCCCTCGGTGAGCGTGCGGCGGAGGGCCTCGCGGTCCATCCAGCCCATCATCAGGACCTCGCGGCTGTCGTGCTGCTGGATGATCGCCGGCAGCAGCCCGTTCGCGTCGAAGGCGGCGCGGTCGAGCACGGCGGTGAGGTCGGAGGGGTTCGTCATCGGATCTCGATCCCGGAGTCGCCGAGGGCGCGCTTGACGTCGCCGATCGTCAGCTCGCGATTGTGGAAGACGGAGGCGGCCAGGACCGCGTCGGCGCCGGCCTCGATCGCGGGGGCGAAGTGCTCCACGGCGCCGGCTCCCCCGGAGGCGATGACGGGGACGGAGCTGAGCTCGCGCATGGCGGCGATCAGCTCGAGGTCGAAGCCCTGCTTGGTGCCGTCGGCGTCGATGGAGTTGACCAGCAGCTCGCCCGCGCCGCGCTCGACCGCCTCGGCCGCCCAGGCCAGGGCGTCGAGGGTGGTCTCGCGGCGGCCTCCGTGGGTGGTGACGACGAAGCCGGAGGCGGTGGCGTCGCTCCGCTTGACGTCGAGCGAGAGGACGAGCACCTGCGCACCGAAGACGTCGGCGATCTCGCCGACGAGCTCGGGCCGGGCGATCGCGGCCGAGTTGACCCCCACCTTGTCGGCGCCGTGGGCGAGCAGGCGGGAGACGTCCTCGACGCCGCGCACCCCGCCTCCGACCGTGAGCGGGATGAACACCTGCTCGGCGGTCGCGCGGACCACGTCGTAGGTGGTGGAGCGGTCGTCGACGGTCGCGGTGACGTCGAGGAACGTCAGCTCGTCGGCGCCCTGCTCGAAGTAGAGGCGCGCGAGCTCGACGGGGTCGCCCGCATCGCGCAGGTTCTGGAAGTTGACGCCCTTGACGACGCGCCCGGCGGCGACGTCGAGGCAGGGGATGACGCGGACGGCGAGACTCACGGCGCCTCCCTAGAGACGAGCGGCGTGGATCGACGTGACGAGGATCGCGCGCGCGCCCAGGTCGTAGAGGCGGTCCATCACCTGGTTCATGTCGGCGCGGGTGACCATGACCCGCACGGCGAGCCACTCGGGGTCGTGCAGCGGCGACACGGTCGGCGACTCGAAGCCGGGCGCGATGGCGGTCGCCTCCTCGAGCAGCGAGGCGGGGCAGTCGTAGTCGAGCAGCACGTACTCGCGGGCGACCAGCACGCCCTGGAGGCGGCGCAGCAGCACGGGGATGCCGGCGGGCTCGCCCGCGGACGAGACCAGCACGGCGGTCGAGTCGAGGATCACGGGGCCGAAGATCTCGAGGCCGGCCTTGCGGAGCGTGGTGCCCGTCTCGACGACGTCGGCGATCACATCCGCGACTCCGAGCTGGATGGCCGACTCGACGGCGCCGTCGAGGCGGATCAGGGTGACGTCGACGCCGTGCTCACGGAGGAAGCCGCCGACCAGCCCGGGGTAGCTGGTCGCGACGCGGAGGCCGTCGATCTCCTCGAGGGCGGTGTAGCGGCCGGCCGGGCCGGCGAAGCGGAACGTCGAGTCCGCGAAGCCCAGGCTCGCGATCTCGCGCGCCTCGGAACCGGAGTCGATGAGAAGATCCCGCCCCGTCACTCCGACATCGAGGGCACCGGAGCCGACGTAGGTCGCGATGTCGCGCGGGCGGAGGTAGAAGAACTCGACCCCGTTGCGCTCGTCGACGACGTGCAGCTCCTTGGGGTCGCGGCGACCGGCGTAGCCGGCCTCGGCCAGCATCTGGCCGGCGGTCTCGGAGAGGGAGCCCTTGTTGGGCACGGCCACGCGCAGGAGTGCGGTCGTGGCGGGAGGGGTGGTGGTCACGGCGGAAGGTCCTCGGGAGCTCGACGGTGGATCGGTGGGCGCGGGCCGTCCGGCGCGCGGTGCGTGCGGACGCGACGGCGCTGAGCGACGACGGACCGCGGGCAGCGGGCTCACAGATGCCGGTAGACGTCGGCGGTCGACAGGCCCTTCGCCAGCATCAGCACCTGGAGGTGGTAGAGCAGCTGCGAGATCTCCTCGGCCGTGCGCTCGTCGCCCTCGTACTCGGCGGCCATCCAGACCTCGGCGGCCTCCTCGACGATCTTCTTGCCGATGAAGTGCACTCCGGCGTCGAGCTCGCGGACGGTGCCCGAGCCCTCGGGGCGCGCGGCGGCCTTCTCGCCCAGCTCAGCGAAGAGGTCGTCGAAAGTTTTCACCGGGGAAGTCTATACGCCGCGGACGGCGGCCCGGGGCGGACGGTCAGTGCCGGTGCAGGTGCGCCGTCGCGGTGTCGCGGAGGGCGGCGATGGCCGCCTCCGGGTCGTCGGCGCCGAACACGGCGGAGCCGGCGACGAAGGTGTCGGCGCCCGCCTCGGCGGCGATCTCGATCGTCCCGGGGGCGATGCCGCCGTCGACCTGCAGCCAGACGTCGAGACCCGTGCGGTCGACCACCGAGCGGAGCGCATGCAGCTTGGGCATCGTCTCCGCCATGAACGACTGGCCGCCGAAGCCGGGTTCGACGGTCATCACGAGCACCTGGTCGAACTCGGGCAGCAGGTCGAGGTACTCGTCGACCGGGGTGCTGGGCTTGAGGGCGATGCCCGCGCGCGCGCCGATCTCGCGGAGGCGGCGCGCCAGGGCGACCGCGTCGCGCGCGGCCTCGGCGTGGAAGGTGACGGAGTACGCGCCCGTCTCGGCGTAGCCCGGCGCCCAGCGGTCGGGGTCGTCGATCATCAGGTGCACGTCGAGCGGGCGCGGCGACACCTCCTGGAGGCGCTGCACCATCGGCAGCCCGAAGGTGAGGTTGGGCACGAAGTGGTTGTCCATCACGTCGACGTGCACGAGATCGGCCGTCGCGATCCGCTGGAGCTCGGCCTCGAAGTTGACGAAGTCGGCGGACAGGATGCTGGGGTTGATCCGTGCGGGCATGCCTCCCAGCCTAGGCGGGGACCCCGGGTCCTCACCCCGGCTGAACCTCCGCGGGTCAGGTGCGGCGCAGGAGCTGGATGAACATCGCGTCGGTGCCGTGACGGTGCGGCCAGAGCTGCACGTGCGACCCGTCGCCGCCGAGCGGGAGCGGCTCGCGGGTGATCGTGCGCAGGACCGCGGGGGTGTCGAGCGGCTCGAGCGCGCCCGGGTGGCGCTCCTCGGCCAGCGCGAGGACGCGCCGCGTCTCGCCGAGGTGCGGCGAGCAGGTGACGTACGCGAGCAGCCCGCCGGGCGCCAGCGCCTCGAGCGCGGCGTCGAGCAGCTCGCCCTGCAGCGCGGCCAGCTGCGCGACGTCGTCGGCCGACTTCCGCCAGCGCGCCTCCGGGCGGCGCCGCAGCGCGCCGAGCCCGGTGCACGGGGCGTCGAGGAGGATGCGGTCGAACGCACCGGGGTGCTCGCGCCCGATCTCGCGGCCGTCGCCCACGCGCACCTCGACCGACGGATCGACGGCCGCCAGCGCCTGGCGCACCAGACCGGCGCGCCCCGGCACCACCTCGTTCGCGAGGAGCATCGCTCCCCCGCCTCGCGCCTCCGCGGCGAGGAGGGCCGCCTTGCCGCCGGGCCCCGCGCAGAGGTCGAGCCAGCGCTCGCCGGGGACGACCGGGCGCGCCCGCGACAGGGCGAGGGCCGCCAGCTGCGACCCCTCGTCCTGCACCCGGACGCGGCCCTCGTGGACCGCGGGGAACGCCTCCGGATCGCCACCGGTGCTCACGAGCCCCACGGGCGAGTAGCGATCGCCCTCGGCGTCGGGCATCTCGGCCGCCCCGGCGAGGCCGGGCAGTGCCACCAGGTTCACCCGCGGGGCGGCGTTGTCGGCGGCGAGCAGCGCGTCGAGCTCGTCGGCCGCGCCCTCCGCGGCGAGGGCCCGGCGCAGCGCCTTCACGATCCAGACGGGGTGCGAGCTGAGCGCGGCGAGGCGGTCGTCTCCGGAGGAGGCCGCGGTCGAGACCCGCTCGCGCCACTCCTCGGCGCTCGAGCGGGACACCGTGCGCAGCACGGCGTTGGCGAAGGCGACCGCGCCCCGGGACGAGTCGGCCGCGACGAGCGCGACGCTCTCGTTGACGGCGGCGTGCGGGGCGACGCGGGTCCCGAGCAGCTGGTGCACGCCCAGGCGCAGGGCGTCGAGCACGGGCGCGTCGATCGCGTCCACGGCGCGGCCGGCGGCGAGGGCGATGACGCGGTCGTAGTAGCCGGAGAGGCGCAGCGTGCCGTAGCAGAGCTCGGTCGCGAGACCGGCGTCGGCGGGAGAGAGGCCCGCCGCGCGGATCCGCGCAGGGAGCACCAGGTTCGCGTAGGCGTCGGAGCCGCTCACCGCGCGGAGGACGTCGTACGCGACCTGCCGGGCGGCCGCCACGGCGCTCACGCGAGCACCGTGCTCTCGCGCAGGCCCCTCGCCCAGGCGGCGCCGGGCATCGGGTTCTTGCCCGCGGGCTGGACGCTCACGAGCTCGACGGCTCCGTCGCCGGTGCCCACCAGCGCCCGGCCCGCGTCGAGCCGCACCTCGCCCGGAGCGAGGGACGGCGCCTCGCCGGCCGTCCGCAGCGCGAGGACCTTCAGCCGCGCCTCGCCGACCGCGGTGGAGGCTCCGGGCTCCGGTGTCACTCCGCGCACGAGCGCGAGGATCCGCGCCGACGGTGCGCTCCAGTCGAGGCGACCGTCCGAGACGTCGAGCTTGGGCGCGAGCGTGACCTCGCCCGTCTGCGGAACGGCGACGGCCGTCCCGGCGTCGAGGGAGTCGACGACCGAGAGGGTCAGGGCGGCGCCGGAGGCGGCCAGCGCCTCGAGCAGCTCGCCCGCCGAGCGCTCCCCCACCTCCTCCGGGACCTCGGCGTAGACGTCGCCCGCGTCGAGCTCGGCCACCAGCTGGAACACGCTCGCCCCGATGGGCGACTCCCCCGCCATCAGCGCGCGCTGCACCGGTGCCGCACCCCGCCAGCGCGGCAGGAGCGAGAAGTGCAGGTTGATCCAGCCGAGCCGCGGCACGGCGAGGAGGCGCTCCCTCACGAGTCCGCCGTACGCGACGATGACGCCGAGGTCGGGCTCGAGGGCCGCGACCCGGTCGGTGACCGCCTCGTCGAGCCGGTTCGCCCGGATCACCGGGAGGCCCAGCTCGACGGCGGTGGTCGCGACCGGCGAGGGCGTGAGCACGCGCTTGCGGCCGACGGGGGCGTCCTCGCGCGTGACGACCGCGACGACCTCGTGCTCGGAGTCGGCGAGGGCGCGCAGAGTCGGGACGGCGGCGGCCGGCGTGCCGGCGAAGACGAGGCGCACGGGGGGCTCCAGGGATCAGAGGATGTCGGGGTCGTCGAGGCGCACGCGGAGCTTCGGGGCCGGGCGGAAGCGGCCCGGTGTGGTCGGCGGGCGGCGGCGACGGGTGGCGTTGCGGATGACCGCGGCCCGCAGGCGGGCGGCCACCTCTGCTCCGCGAGCGTAGTCGAAGCGCACGATGGCCCGGACGGAGCCGTCCTCGAGGCCCACCGGGCCGAGCACCTCGTGGCGATCGGACTCGTCGAGCGTCTCGAGCGCCTCCTCGACCGCGTGGGCGTCGCCGCTGACCGTCGCGAGCCGCACCGCGGGCGGGAAGCGCAGCGACCGGCGCTCGACCAGCTCGCCGCGGAGGTACTCGGCCTGCCGCCAGGTCGCGAGGGCGGTCGCGAGGCGGCCGCCGACGCCGACCAGGAGCACCGGGGCTCCGGGGCGCGCGAGTGCGGCGGCGTTCGACCACGTGCGCAGGGCGTCGTCGGCGACGCGCAGGCTCTCGCGCGCGAGCATCCGCTCGCCGTCGAGCAGGAGCACGGCGTGGTAGCCGCCGTCGACCCGCGGCTCCGCCCCGCGGGTGGCGACGACGAGCGCGGGTTCGTCGGGGAGGGTCAGCACCGGCCGCTGACCGTCGGCCACGACCACCTTCGCCCCGGGGAAGGCGCGGCCGAGCTCCTCCGCGGTGCGCCCGGCGCCGAGGGTCACCAGCCGCAGCGACGTGGCCTCGCAGACCGAGCAGGTCCACTCCGCCGCGATCAGCCCGCACCAGCCGCAGCTCGGCCGGGCGCCCGCGGAGTGCACGGCGAGCGGGCCCTGGCAGCGGTTGCAGCGCGCCACCGTGCGGCAGCGGGCGCACGCCACGACCGGCGCGTAGCCGGGCCGCCCGACCTGGACCAGCACCGGGCCGCTGTCGAGCCCGATCCGGGCCTGGCGCCACGCCGACGACGGGATGCGCGCCGCGGCGTCGTGCTCGTCGGCCGACGGCTGCTGAGCGGTGGGGACGACGTGCGGTCGCTTCGAGGGCCGGGGCGCGACCTCGGCGGCGAAACCGATCTCGACGAGCCGCTCCACGTCGACGGTCCGGGTGTTGCCGAGCAGCACCAACCCGGCTCCGCTCTGCTCCTGGCGCACCAGTGCGACGTCGCGGGCGTGCGCGTAGGGAGCCAGCGGCTCGGCGAACAGCGGATCGCCGTCGTCCCAGAGCGCGATCAGCCCGAGGGCGGAGGAGGGCGCGTACACGACGGAGCGGTTGCCGACGACCACCCGGGGGCCGGGCCGCAGGCAGCCGAGGAACGCGGCGTAGCGCCCGGCGCCCTTCTGCCGGGCGTCGAGGCGCACCACCGACTCGGCCGGCACCGTCTCGGCGAGGGCGAGCTCGAGCTGCTCCTGGTCGCGGTAGTCCGGGACGGCGAGGATCGCGTCGCGGCCTCCCGCGAGCGTGTCGCGGGCGAGCTCGGCGAGGGTGAGGGCCCAGCCGCCGACCCACGCGCCGGAGTCGAGCCGCACCGGGGTCGGCACGGCGCCGACCGCGAGCCGCCCGCCGCCGCCGAGCGACGCGAAGGAGTCGGCCGGGTAGCCGGAGACCCCGCGCGCCTCGATCGGCACCGGTGCGCTCGGTTGCTCGTCGGCGAGGAACGCGCGCTCGACCCGCACGTGCCGGCGCGGCACGGCGAGCCGCAGCACATCGCTCGCCCCGCCGGAGGCGCGGTCGGCCACCCGCCGCGCCAGCGCCCAGACCTCGGGCGTCAGCACGGGCAGCGGCGAGACGAGCTCCTCGATCGCGCTCAGCGCGCCGGCGTGCTCGGAGCCCTCGCCCACCTCGACGACGAAGGCGTCGGCGATCCGCCCGCCCGTCCGCAGCGGGACGCGCACGCGCACGCCCGGCCGCACCTCGGCGCGCATCGCCTCGGGGATCGCGTAGTCGAGCAGCCGGTCGAGCTGCGGCAGTGGGGAGTCGAGGAGGACCCGCGCGACGGGCGCGGCCCCCGCAGGATCGGCGCCCGCCATCCCGGCGCTCGCTACGACAGACCCGCGGCGGAGCGGAGGTCGTCGACGCGGTCCAGTCGCTCCCAGGTGAAGTCGGGCAGCTCGCGGCCGAAGTGGCCGTAGACCGAGGTCTGGGAGTAGATCGGGCGGAGGAGGTCGAGCGCGTGGATGATCGCGGCGGGCCGCAGATCGAAGACCGAGCGGATCGCCTCCGTGATCAGCTCGTCCGGCAGCGTCCCGGTGCCGAAGGTCTCGACGTAGAGGCCGACGGGAGCGGCCTTGCCGATCGCGTAGGCGACCTGCACCTCCATCCGCGAGGCGAGGCCCGCGGCGACCGCGTTCTTCGCCACCCAGCGCATCGCGTAGGCGGCCGAGCGGTCCACCTTCGACGGGTCCTTGCCCGAGAACGCGCCTCCGCCGTGGCGGGACGCGCCACCGTAGGTGTCGACGATGATCTTGCGACCGGTGAGGCCCGCGTCGCCCTGGGGCCCGCCGATCTCGAAGCGGCCGGTCGGGTTGATGAGCAGGCGCACCGCGGAGGAGTCGAGCTCGACGGTCTCGAGGACGGGGCGGATGACGTGCGCCTCGATGTCGGCGTGGATCTGCTCGGTGCTCACGTGCTCGGCGTGCTGGGTCGAGAGCACGACGGTGTCGATCGACCGGGGCGTCGTGCCCTCGTAGCCGACGGTGACCTGGGTCTTGCCGTCGGGCCGGAGGTAGTCGAGCTCGCCCGACTTGCGGACGGCGGCGAGGCGCTCGGCCAGGCGGTGCGAGAGCCAGCTGGGCAGCGGCATGTACTCGGGGGTCTCGTCGGTCGCGAAGCCGAACATCAGGCCCTGGTCGCCGGCGCCCTGGCGGTCGAACGCGTCGTCGTCGGCGCTGTCGGTGCGGACCTCGAGCGCGGTGTCGACGCCGGCGGCGATCTGCGGAGACTGCTGGCCGATCGAGACCGAGACACCGCACGAGCGGCCGTCGAAGCCCTTCTCGGAGGAGTCGTAGCCGATCTCGACGATCGTGTCGCGGACGATCGCCGGGATCTCGACGTAGCCGGAGGTGGAGACCTCGCCGGCGACGTGGACGAGACCGGTGGTCACGAGCGTCTCGACGGCGACCCGGCTGTGCGGGTCCTCCCGGAGCAGCGCGTCGAGGATCCGGTCCGAGATCTGATCGCAGATCTTGTCGGGGTGGCCCTCGGTCACGGACTCGGAGGTGAACAGGCGGAGGGGACCGGAGGTCATGGCTGGCGTCTCTCTTCGTACCGGATCGTGTCGTGCCGGGTCTTCTCGTCGGGCCGGGTCTCCCCGCGTCGCCGCGCCGGAGCGGTGTCGTCCCGCGCCGGGGTGCGCGAGCGGTCGGGCGGGATGAGCCGACGATGCGCGGCTGCACCGACCCGTCGAGCGGGCGGGGCGTCGGTCAGCGCGCGACCACGTCGAGGACGCGATCGGCGACCGACGACTTGGTGCCGGAAGCCTCGATCACTATATCTCCGGCCCGATCGAGGACCACGACCGTGTTGCTGTCGCTCTGGAAACCCTCGGCCCAGCCCACCCTGTTGAGGACGAGCAGATCGCAGCCCTTGCGGGCGATCTTGGCCCGCCCGAGCTCGAGCATCGCCTCGCGGTCGGGCTCGGTCTCGGCGGCGAAGCCGACGATGAGCTGTCCCTCGGTCCTCGCGGCCGAGATCTCGGCCAGGATGTCGGGGTTCTTGACCAGCTCGAGGACCAGCCGGTCGCCCTGCTGCTCCTTCTTGATCTTCGCCTCGGCGACGCTCGCGGGCCGGTAGTCGGCGACCGCGGCCGCCATGATGACGATGTCGGCGTCCTCCGCGGCGGCGACGACCGCCTCCCGCAGCTCGAGAGCCGTGCCGACCGTGGTCACCTCGACCCCGCGGGGCGCGTCGATGTCGAGGTTCGCGGCGATGACGCTCACCTGCGCGCCGCGGTTCGCGGCCGCGAGGGCGAGGGCCACGCCCTGCCGGCCGCTGGAGCGGTTGCCGACGAAGCGGACCGGGTCGAGCGGCTCGCGGGTGCCGCCGGCGGTGACGAGGACACGCAGGCCCTCGAGGTCGCGGCGGGTGGCCGTGGAGCGGGCGTGCACCGCGAGGGCCTCGGCGACGATGGTCGCGGGCTCCTCCATGCGGCCGGCCCCCGAGTCGGCGCCGGTGAGCTGACCCACCGCGGGGCCGACGACGTGCACTCCCCGCGAGCGGAGGGTCGCCACATTGGCGACGGTGGCCGGGTTCGCCCACATCTCGGTGTGCATCGCCGGGGCGACGACGAGCGGGGCGGTCGAGGCGAGCACCGTGTTGCCGAGGAGGTCGTCGGCGAGGCCGGTCGCGAGCTTCGCCAGGGTGTGCGCGGTCGCCGGGGCGATCACGATGAGGTCGGCCGCCTGGCCGATGGCCACGTGGCGGACCTCGGCGACGCCCTCGTAGAGCTCGGTGTGCACCGCGTTGCGGGAGATCGCCTCGAGGGTCGGCTTGCCCACGAAGCGCAGGGCGGCCTCGGTGGCCACGACGTGGACGTCGTGACCCTCGAGGACCAGGGAGCGCACGACTCCGACGGCCTTGTACGCGGCGATGCCGCCGGTGATGCCGACGACGACGTTCAGCCGCCGCACGTCCTTCCGCGAGGTGCGCACCCGGCCGTGCTACTCGGCCAGCGGGGTCGCGACGAGCTTGTCCTCGTTGATCTCGTGCAGCGCGACCGAGAGCGGCTTGTCGTCGATGGTCGAGTCGACCAGCGGGCCGACGTTGTCGAACAGGCTGCCCTCGTGGAGGTCGGCGTAGTAGTCGTTGATCTGGCGCGCGCGCTTGGAGGCGAAGATGACGAGCGCGTACTTCGAGTCGACCTTCGAGAGCAGCTCGTCGATGGGCGGGTCGATGATGCCGAGGTTGTTGGCCATGGTGTCTCCTTGTGTGGCGCGTGAGCGCTGGTGGCGCATCAGCGCCGATCTGCGGCTCCGGAGCGGCACGACGCGCGGCGACCCGGGCGTGAACCCTGCGGCGGCCGGGGCGTCGGCCCGGAGGTGGTCGGTGGCCCGGGTCTCAGCGTCCCGCGTCGGCGGGCGCGCCGTCGGCACGAGGCGACATCAATTCTACGACCTCGCGGGCCGCTTCGGGCACGGTGCTGTTCACGACGGCGAAATCGAACTCGTCCTGCGCCGCGAGCTCGACGCGGGCGGTGGCGAGTCGGCGCTCCTGCTCCTCCGGGCTCTCGGTGCCCCGGCCGACGAGCCGGCGCACGAGTTCGTCCCAGCTGGGCGGCAGGAGGAAGACGAGCCGGGCGTCGGGCATCCGCTCGCGCACCTGGCGCGCGCCCTGGATGTCGATCTCGAGCATCACCTGGCGCCCCTGCGCGAGGGCGGCGTCGATCGGACCGCGCGGCGTGCCGTAGCGGTAGGCGTTGTGCACGGTGGCGTACTCGAGGAACTCCCCCGCCTCGACCATGCGGTCGAACGCCGCGTCGTCGACGAAGTAGTAGCTGACCCCGTCGATCTCGCCCGGACGCGGCGACCGGGTCGTGGCCGACACGGAGAGCAGCACGTCGGGGTAGTTCTCGCGGATGTAGGTCGAGACGGTGCCCTTGCCGACCGCGGTCGGGCCGGCGAGCACGACGAGGCGGTTGCGCTCGGCGCGGCGCTGGCGCGACTCCCGCTGCTCCAGGAACCCGTGCAGGCCCTCGACCTGGCGACGGCCGAGGCCGCCGAGCCGCTTGGACGGCGCGATCTGCAGCTGCTCCATCACCCGCGGCGTCTTGACGACACCGAGCGCCGGGACGGAGCGCAGCAGCTCGCTGACGCGCATCCGCCCCTCGACTCCGGTCGGATCGGCCTGGGCCGCCGCGAGGACGGCCGTCGCGGCTCGCGCGCCCGAGGCGACGTCCTTCTTCACCTCGGCGCGGGCACGGCGGGCGGCGATCGCCGCGACGGACGCGGCCCGGCGGTCGACCTCGGGCGGGGACGGTCGACGGGAGGCCGGCGCGGAGACGACCGCCTCGACGCTCTGGGCCTCGACGCTCTGGGGGCTGACGGTTTCAGCGGACAAGGGTCTCCTGGATGTGTGTGGCGCGTCGGTCGATCTCGGCGGCGATCCCCTGGGGGCCCGCGCCGAGGACACTGCGCGACTCGCTCACGATCGTCGCCGCGGCCAGCTCGCCGAACAGCCGCGACGCGTCCGCGACCGTCGCACCCTGGTGGCCGAAGCCGGGCGCCAGCACCGGGAGTGCGGGCCGCAGGAGCGAGGCCGTGTCGATGCCGTAGTCGCCGAGGGCGACGGTGGCGCCGAGCACGACGCCGATCGAGCCGATCGACGAGTGCGCGTGTCCCTCGTTCCAGGATGCCACGTCGGCCAGCACGGCGCTGGCCACGCTCGATCCGGCCCGCGGGCCGTGCTGGAGGATCGCGCGCTGGAGCGGCGCCGCCTCCGCGTTGGAGGTCGCGGCGAGGACGAACACGCCCTTGCCGGCCTCCTCGGCGAGAGCGAGCATGCCGTCGAGCGAGCCGACCCCCTGGTACGCCGAGGCCGTCATGGCGTCGGCCTCGAGCGGCGATCCCGGCCGGAGCCACGCCTCGGCGTACGCGGTGACGCTCGTGCCGATGTCGCCGCGCTTGACGTCGGCGATCACCACGAGGCCGGCCGCCCGCGCGTCGGCGAGCACGCGCTCGAGGGCGAGGTAGCCGGCCGCGCCGTGGCGCTCGAAGAACGCCGCCTGCGGCTTGACGATCCCCGCCCGGCCGGCCGCCGCCTCGACGACGGCGCGGCCGAACGACTCGAGTCCGGCCGCGTCGTCCGAGAGTCCCCACGCGTCGAGCAGGAACGCGTGCGGGTCGATCCCCACGCAGAGCTGCCCGTGCGCGTCGAAGGCCTGCTCGAGCCGCGCGCCGAACGAGGTCACGCCGTGCGCTCCGCCCGGCGCAGCGCGTAGTCCTGCAGGCTCGTCACCTCGAACGGCTCGGCGGCCGCGTCGAGCGAGGCCACCGCGGCCGCCAGCTGGGCGATCGTGGTGAACAGCGGCTTGTCGGCGGCGACCGCGGCGGCGCGGATCTCGTAGCCGTCGGCGCGGGAGGCGCCTCCGCTCGGCGTGTTGATCACGACGTCGACCTCGTCGCGGCTCACGAGCTCGACGATCGAGGGAGCGTCGTCGACCGCCTCCTCGCTGTACTTGCGCACCACGCGCGCCTGGATGCCGTTGCGGTTGAGCACCTCCGCGGTGCCCTCGGTCGCCAGGATCTCGAAGCCGAGCTGGCGGAGCCGGAGCGCGGGCAGCACGATCGCGCGCTTGTCGCGGTCGGCGACCGAGATGAACACGGTGCCGCTCGCGGGCATGCCGCCGTAGGCCGCGTCCTGGCTCTTCGCGAACGCCCGCGGGAAGTCGCGGTCGATGCCCATGACCTCACCGGTCGAGCGCATCTCGGGGCCGAGCAGCGAGTCGACGATCTGGCCGTCCTTGGTGCGGAAGCGCTTGAACGGCAGGACCGCCTCCTTCACGGCGATCGGCGAGTCCATCGGCACGTCGGAGCCGTCGCGCTCGGGCAGCAGGCCCTCGGCCTTGAGCTCGGCGATCGTCTCGCCGACCATCAGGCGCGAGGCGGCCTTCGCGAGCGGGATGCCGAGCGCCTTCGACACGAACGGGACGGTGCGCGACGCGCGCGGGTTCGCCTCGAGGACGTAGAGCACGCCCTGGCCGATCGCGAACTGCACGTTGAGCAGACCGCGGACGCCCACTCCCTGCGCGATGGCGAGCGTCGCGTCGCGGACGCGGTCGATCTGCGTCCGGCCGAGCGTCACGGGCGGCAGGGTGCAGGCCGAGTCGCCGGAGTGGATGCCGGCCTCCTCGATGTGCTCCATCACGCCGCCGATGTAGAGCTGCTCGCCGTCGTAGAGCGCGTCGACGTCGATCTCGATCGCGTCGTCGAGGAAGCGGTCGACCAGCAGCGGGTGAGTGGCGTCGATGATGCCCTGGTCGGCCATGCGGTCGAAGTAGTCCTCGAGCTGGTCGGTGCCGTAGACGATCTCCATGCCGCGTCCGCCGAGGACGAACGAGGGGCGCACGAGCACGGGGAAGCCGATGCCGGCGGCGACCTCGAGGGCGCCGGCCAGATCGGTCGCGGTGCCGTTCTTGGGAGCGAGCAGCCCCGCCTCGTCGAGGATCCGCGAGAACGCGCCGCGCTCCTCCGCGAGATCGATCGCCGCGGGAGTGGTGCCCAGGATCGGGACGCCGGCCGCCTCGAGACCGGAGGCGAGGCCGAGGGCGGTCTGGCCGCCCAGCTGCACGACGACACCGACGAGCTCGCCCGACTGCGACTCGGCGTGGATGACCTCGAGCACGTCCTCGAGGGTCAGCGGCTCGAAGTAGAGGCGGTCGGAGGTGTCGTAGTCGGTCGACACCGTCTCGGGGTTGCAGTTGATCATGATCGTCTCGTAGCCCGCGGCCGAGAGCGCGAACGACGCGTGCACGCAGGAGTAGTCGAACTCGACTCCCTGCCCGATGCGGTTGGGGCCCGAGCCCAGGATGACGACCTTGCGGCGGTCGGCCGCGATGACCTCCGTCTCCTCGTCGTACGAGGAGTAGTGGTACGGCGTGAGCGCCGGGAACTCGCCCGCGCAGGTGTCGACGGTCTTGTAGACCGGGCGCACGTCGAGGTCGTAGCGGGTGCGGCGCACCTCGGCCTCGTCGAGCCCGCGCAGCTGAGCGATCTGCACGTCCGAGAAGCCGTGGTCCTTCGCGAGCCGCAGCACGCCCGCGTCGAGCGACGGGTGCTCGCGGACGAGCTCGGCGATCTCGTTTATCAGCACGATCTGGTCGAGGAACCACGGGTCGATCTTGGTCGCCTCGAACGCCTGCTCGACGCTCGCGCCGAGGCGCAGCGCCTGCTGCACGGTCACGATGCGGCCGTCCGTCGGGGTCTTCGCGATCTCGAGCAGCTCGTCGACCGAGCGCGTCTCGGCGCCCCAGTGGAACGAGGAGCCGCGCTTCTCGAGCGAGCGGAGCGCCTTCTGCAGCGCCTGCGCGTAGTTGCGGCCGATCGCCATCGCCTCGCCGACCGACTTCATGGTGGTGGTGAGCGTCGGATCCGCGGCCGGGAACTTCTCGAAGGCGAAGCGGGGCACCTTGACGACCACGTAGTCCAACGTCGGCTCGAAGCTCGCGGGCGTCACCTTGGTGATGTCGTTGGGGATCTCGTCGAGCCGGTAGCCGATGGCGAGCTTCGCGGCGATCTTGGCGATCGGGAAGCCGGTGGCCTTCGACGCCAGCGCCGACGAGCGCGAGACGCGCGGGTTCATCTCGATGACGATGATGCGGCCGTCGGCCGGGTCGACCGCGAACTGGATGTTGCAGCCGCCGGTGTCCACGCCCACATCGCGGATGATGCGGATGCCGATGTCGCGCATCTTCTGGTACTCGCGGTCGGTGAGCGTCAGCGCCGGAGCGACGGTGATCGAGTCGCCCGTGTGGACGCCCACCGGGTCGACGTTCTCGATCGAGCAGACCACGACCACGTTGTCGGCGGTGTCGCGCATCAGCTCGAGCTCGTACTCCTTCCAGCCGAGGATCGACTCCTCGAGGAGCACCTCGGTGGTCGGGCTCTGGTGCAGGCCGTCGCCGACCATCCGCACGAGCTCGTCGCGGGTGTACGCGAAGCCGGAGCCGAGGCCGCCCATCGTGAAGGACGGACGGATGACGAGCGGGTAGCCGAGGTCCTCGGCGTACTCCACCGCCTCCTCCACCGTGTGCGCGATGTACGAGCGGGCGACGCCGGCGCCCGCGTCGAGCACGAGCTGCTTGAAGATCTGGCGGTCCTCACCGCGGTTGATCGCCTCGAAGCTCGCGCCGATCAGCTCGACGTCGTACTTCTCGAGGATCCCGAGGTCGTGCAGCTGGATCGCGGCGTTCAGCGCGGTCTGGCCGCCGAGGGTCGGCAGGATCGCGTCCGGCTTCTCCTTGGCGATGATCGCCTCGATCGCCTTCGGCGTGATCGGCTCGACGTAGGTCGCGTCGGCGAAGTCGGGGTCGGTCATGATCGTCGCCGGGTTCGAGTTGACGAGGATGACGCGCACGCCCTCCTCGCGCAGCACGCGGCAGGCCTGCGTGCCCGAGTAGTCGAACTCGACGGCCTGGCCGATGACGATCGGCCCGGAGCCGATCACGAGGACGCTCTTGATGTCTTCTCTGCGGGGCATCAGTTCTGGTCTCCGGAGTCGATAGCGGTGGAGGTGGGCTCGGCGCCGCCCTGCTCGGCCGTGCGCTGCACGACCATGGCGCGGAACCGGTCGAAGAGGTAGTTGGAGTCGTGCGGGCCGGCCGCCGCCTCCGGGTGGTACTGGACCGAGAAGGCGGGGATGTCGAGGCAGCGCAGGCCCTCGACGACCGAGTCGTTGAGGCTGTAGTGGCTGACCTCGACGCGGCCGAAGCCCTCTGGCGAGTCGAGCTCGCCCTCGATCGGCGCGTCGACCGCGAAGCCGTGGTTCTGCGATGTGATCTCGACGCGGCCGGTGAGCTTGTCGAGCACCGGCTGGTTGATCCCGCGGTGGCCGAAGGGCAGCTTGTAGGTGCCGAAGCCGAGCGCGCGGCCGAGCAGCTGGTTGCCGAAGCAGATGCCGAAGAACGGCAGGTCGGCGCGCAGCGTGGTGCGCAGCAGCTCGACGTGGCGGTCGGACGCCTCCGGGTCGCCCGGCCCGTTCGAGAAGAACAGCGCGGAGGGGTCGAGCGCGAGCACCTGCTCGGCCGTCACCGACTCGGGCAGGACATGCACGTCGAAGCCGCGCTCGGAGAGGTAGTGGACGGTCGAGGTCTTGACGCCGAGGTCGATGACCGCGACGGAGCCGACCCGCTCGCCCTGCGCGGGCACGGTGTACTGCTCGCCGGTCGAGACCGCGGAGGAGAGGTTGAGGCCCTCCATCCGGTCGCCGCCGAGCACCAGCGCGAGCTGCTCGTCGGCGGAGAGGGCGAGGTCCTCCCCCGAGAAGACGCCCGAGCGCATCGAGCCGGCCGAGCGGATGTGGCGGGTGATCGCGCGGGTGTCGACGCCCGAGATGCCCACGATGCCGTCGGCCTCGAGGTCGTCGTCGAGCGAGCGCTGCGCGCGGAAGTTGGAGACGACGCGGGAGGGGTCGCGGACGACGTAGCCGGCGACCCAGATGCGGCGCGACTCCTTGTCCTCGTCGTTGGTCCCGGTGTTGCCGATGTGCGGGGCGGTCTGCACGACGATCTGCCCGGCGTAGGACGGGTCGGTGAGGGTCTCCTGGTAGCCGGTCATGCCGGTCGCGAAGACGATCTCACCGAGCGTGCGGCCGCGCGCGCCGTAGGCCTGACCCGAGAATCGTCGCCCGTCCTCGAGGACGAGGACGGCGGTGGGTTCGGTGCTGAGGCGTGTGGTTGGCACGGACTAGGAGCCCTTCTGGGTCGGGGTGGAGCCGCCGTCGGCGGCGTCGGAGGGGGAGGAGTCGGGGCCGGCGAGCCGGCGGATCTCGGCGACGAGGTGCGAGCGCAGGCGCGGCTCGGCGACGCGGAGGTAGCTGTCGACGGTCTCGTCTCCGCGGGGCGACCACGAGACGACGAGCAGCCCGCCCTCCTCGACGGCGCGGTCGATCACGTAGCTGCCCTCGCCGGCACCGCGCAGGAGCGCGGCCGGGATGACGGTCTCGCGCTCGCCGACGGGGGCGATGACGACCCCGCGCTCGTGCAGGCGCAGCGTCGACCGGCCGCGGAAGCCGAGGCCGGGCAGGACGACGCGCTCGAGCGGCTGCTCGAAGCGGGTGGTCGCCACGTACGGCAGCTCGACCGCCTCGACCTCGGCGCCGAGCGACGCGGAGGGGACGGCCTCCGGGGCGAGGTCGGCCGAGCGGCGGCGGCGCGCGCGCCACGACAGCGCCATGCCCCCGAAGACCAGCACGAGGAAGACGATGAAGACGATCGTGATGGCGGTCCTATCCACGAGCCGACCTCGCCGCCTCGGCGACCGTCGACGCGTCGACCAGCTCGCCGTCGAGCACGGTCGGGAAGCCGCGGTGCAGCGTCGCGACGACGCGGCCCGGCAGCTCGCGGCCGAGATAGGGCGAGTTGACGCTGCGGCCGCGCAGGTGCTCGGTCGAGAAGCGCCGGCGCGCCTCCGGGTCGTAGAGCACGACGTTCGCCGGGGCGCCGGCCACGAGGCCGCGGTCGTAGCCGTCGAGGCGGCCGATGCGGGCGGGGGCGGAGGAGAGCACGCGCGCCACGTCGGCCCACGACAGCCGGCCGTCGTCGACGACCGCGGCGTGCACGACGCTCAGCGCGCTCTCGAGGCCGACCATGCCGAACGCGGCCGCGTCCCACTCGCAGTCCTTGGCCTCGACCGGGTGCGGGGCGTGATCGGTGGCGACGATGTCGATGGTGCCGTCCGCGAGGGCCTCGCGGAGCGCGAGCACGTCCTCATCGCGGCGCAGCGGCGGATTGACCTTGAAGCGGGCGTCGTAGGCAGCGCCGTCTCCGCCGCCGGCGATCAGCTGCTCGCTCAGCAGCAAGTGGTGCGGCGTGACCTCGGCCGTCACATCGATCCCCCGGGCCTTCGCCCAGCGGATCACGTCGACCGAGCCGGCGGTCGAGACGTGGCAGACGTGCAGGCGCGACCCGACGTGCTCGGCGAGGAGCACATCGCGGGCGATGATCGCCTCCTCCGCCACGGCGGGCCAGCCCTGCAGGCCGAGAGCACTCGACACGGCGCCCTCGTTCATCTGCGCGCCGACGGTGAGGCGCGGCTCCTGCGCGTGCTGGGCCACGACTCCGTCGAACGCCTTCACGTACTCGAGCGCGCGGCGCATGAGCAGCGCGTCCGAGACGCACTTCCCGTCGTCCGAGAAGACCCGGACCGCGGCGCGGCTGCGGGCCATCGCGCCGAGCTCGGCGAGCGACTCCCCCGCCAGGCCGACGGTGACGGCGCCGATCGGCCGGACGGTCGCGTACCCCGCGTCCTCGCCGAGGCTCTGCACCTGCTCGACGACGCCGGCCGTGTCCTGCACGGGCGACGTGTTGGCCATCGCGAAGACGGCGGTGAAGCCGCCGGCCGCGGCCGCGCGCGTGCCGGTCAGCACGGTCTCGCTCTGCTCGAAGCCGGGCTCGCGGAGGTGCGTGTGCAGGTCGACGAGACCGGGCAGCGCCAGCAGGCCGTCGGCGTCGATCACGCGGGCGCCGCTCGAGTCGAGGTCGGTGCCGATCTCGACGATCGTGCCGCCGTCGACCAGGATGTCGGCCGTGGACTGGTCGGCGAGCGCAGCTCCCGAGATGAGGATGCGGTTCATCAGTAGACCTCCCGTTCGCCGGACAGCAGCAGGTAGAGCGCGGCCATCCTGACGGAGACCCCGTTCGCGACCTGTTCGAGCACCGTGGAGCGGCTCGAATCGGCGGCGGCCGAGGAGATCTCGACGCCCCTGTTCATGGGTCCGGGGTGCATGACGATGGTATCCGGGCCCAGACGGGCGAGCCGCTCGTCGTCGAGGCCCCAGATGCGCGCGTACTCGCGCCCGTTGGGGAAGAACCCGCTCGACATCCGCTCGAGCTGGATGCGCAGCAGCATGACCACGTCCGGCAGGCCGGTGTCGATCGCGTCGTCGAGGTCGAAGCGGATCGTCGCCGGCCAGTCCCGCGTGTCCACCGGCACCAGGGTGGGCGGCGCGATCAGCGTCACCTCGGCCCCGAGGGTCGTGAGCAGCCAGACGTTCGAGCGGGCGACCCGCGAGTGCAGGATGTCGCCGACGATCGTCACCGCGACTCCGTCGAGCCCCTTGCCGCGCGAGGCCTGCGCGCCGTGCAGGCGCCGGCGGATCGTGAACGCGTCGAGCAGGGCCTGGGTCGGGTGCTCGTGGGTGCCGTCGCCCGCGTTCAGGATCGACGCGTCGATCCAGCCGCTCGCCGCGAGCACGGCGGGCGCTCCGGAGGCGCTGTGCCGGATCACCACGCCGTCGGCGCCCATCGCGGCGAGCGTCTGCGCGGTGTCCTTGAGGCTCTCGCCCTTCGAGACGCTCGAGCCCTTGGCGCTGAAGTTGATGACGTCGGCCGAGAGCCGCTTCGCCGCGGCCTCGAACGAGATGCGGGTGCGGGTCGAGTCCTCGAAGAAGAGGTTGACGACCGTCCTCCCGCGCAGGGTGGGGAGCTTCTTCACCTCGCGGTTCTGCACCTCGGCCATGTCCTCGGCGATGTCGAGCAGCGCGATCGCCTCGGCGCGGCCGAGGTCCCTGGTCGAGAGCAGGTGCTTCACGGGGTGCTCCCGTCCGGCCGGACGGACTCGATGGCCACGAGATCCTCGCCGTCGGTCTCGACGAGGCGGACGTTGATCCGCTCGCTGAGGCTGCTCGGCAGGTTCTTGCCGACGAAGTCCGCGCGGATGGGCAGCTCGCGGTGACCGCGGTCGACGAGCGCGGCGAGCCGGACGGCGCGGGGGCGGCCGATGTCGCTCAGCGCATCGAGGGCGGCGCGGATGGTGCGGCCCGAGAAGAGCACGTCGTCCACGAGGACGACCGTCCGGCCGTCGATGCTCGCCGGGACGGCGGTGCGCGCCGGAGTGCGGACCGGGTGGCGGGAGAGGTCGTCGCGGTGCATCGTCACGTCGAGGGAGCCTGCGAACACCGGCTCGGCACCGGGCTCGATGCGGGCGATCGTCTCGGCGATGCGGCGGGCGAGGACCACGCCGCGCGTCGGGATCCCGAGGATCACCAGCGACTCGGCGCCGCGGTTCGACTCGAGGATCTCGTGGGCGATGCGCGTGAGCGCACGCGTGATGTCAGCGTCGTTGAGCACGATTCGTGCCGTCACACCGACCTCCTTCCCCGCCTCACAGGACGGCTGTTAAAGGAAATGCCTCGTCGAGTATAGGGGAGCCGCGGCGGCCGCCTCCGCTCCTCGGGCGCGGTCCCGCCCTCCGCGCGCGACCACCGTGCCGGGCCGCGGAGCCGCCGACGACCGACGACGCGGGTGTGCCCGGGTTGCCGGAATCGCTTGCTCATCCGGGGTGCGGCCCGCACTATCGGAGGACGAGGTGCCGGCGCGGAGCGCGCTCCGCCCGGCCTCCCGGACCGTTCCCGCGTCCCGCGGATCGGACCGCCCGCTGACGACGGCCGTCATCGCTCCCCCCGGAGCACACCGTCGGCCCGTCGGGACCGGCCCGCACCGGCGCGAGCACGGCGCCGCCTCCTGAGCAGTCACCCGCAGCGGAAGGGATGCCCGCATGACCGGATCGTCGACCGAGGCCGGTCTGACGGCCGACGAGGTCGCGCAGCGGGTCGCGGCGGGCCGCACGAACGCGTTCGTCCCGGACAGCAGCCGGAGCGTGTCGAGCATCCTCCGCGCCAACGTGCTCACGCTCTTCAACGGGATCATCCTGACCTGCTTCCTCGTGCTCGTCGCGATCGGCCGCTGGCAGGATGCGCTGTTCGGCTTCAGCGCGATCGCGAACGCCGTCATCGGGACCGTGCAGGAGTACCGCGCGAAGCGCGCTCTCGACAGGCTGGCGCTGCTGAACGCGCCGAGCGCGCGGGTGCGGCGCGACGGGAGCCCGACGGAGATCGCGATCGCCGATGTCGTCGTCGACGACCTCCTCGTCCTGCGGGCCGGAGACCAGGTGGCGGCCGACGCGGTCGTGGCCGACGCGCGGGCGCTGCAGCTCGACGAGTCGATGCTGACCGGCGAATCCGATCCCGTCGAGAAGCAGCCCGGTGACCGGGTGCTCTCCGGGTCGGTCGTCGTGGCGGGCGAGGGGTCCGCGGTCGTCGACAAGGTCGGTGCCGAGTCGTTCGCCAACACCCTCGCCGCCGATGCGAAGCGCTTCTCCCTCGTCGCGTCCGAGCTGCGCTCCTCGATCGACCGCGTTCTGACCTGGGTCACCTGGATCGTGGGACCCGTCACCCTCCTGGTCCTCAACGCGCAGATGACCGCGCAGGGCGGATGGGCGGAGGCGAGCGCGAGTGGAGCCTGGAGGGAGGCCGCCACGGCGACCATCGCCTCGGTCGTGGCGATGGTCCCGCTCGGCCTGGTGCTGATGACGAGCATCACCTTCGCGGTCGGTGCGGTGAAGCTCGCGCGGCAGCAGGTGCTGGTGCAGGAGCTTCCCGCCGTCGAGGGCCTCGCGAGGGTGGACATCATCTGCCTCGACAAGACCGGGACGCTCACGCAGGGCGACATCGTCTTCGACGCCGTGCACCCGCTCGCTCCGGTGCCGGGCTGGGAGCGCGTGCTGGCCTGGTACGGCGTGCAGAGCGACGCCAACGCGACCGCCAGGAGTCTCGCCGGCCGCTTCACCGGGATGCCCGACGAGGAGCCGCGCGACCGGGTGCCCTTCTCCTCCGCCCGCAAGTGGAGCGCCGTGGTCTTCGACGACGGGATGTGGATCCTCGGGGGCCCGGAGATGGTCTTCCGGGCGGGGGCGCAGGACGGCGCGGAGCGGGGCGGGCTCGCCGCGCGCGCGGCCGACCTCGCCGCGACGGGCCGGCGGACCCTCGTGCTCGCCCACGGATCACCCACCGCCGACGAGACCGTCCCCGGGGACGCCGTCCCGGTCGCGCTCCTGACGTTCCGTGAGAACATCCGGCCGGACGCGGCGGAGACGCTCGCGTACTTCGCGTCGCAAGGCGTCGCCGTGCGCATCGTGTCCGGCGACAATCCGCAGACCGTCGCGGCGATCGCCCGCGATGTGGGCCTGGACGCGCCGACCGGCTTCGACGCCCGCGACCTGCCGGAGGGCGACGCCGATCTGCTGCGCGTCCTCGAGGACCACATCGTCTTCGGCCGCGTCACGCCGGATCAGAAGCGCAGGATCGTGGTGACCCTCAAGTCGGCCGGCCACACCGTCGCGATGACCGGCGACGGCGTGAACGACGCCCTCGCCATCAAGGAGGCCGACATCGGCGTGGCCATGAACTCCGGCGCCGCCGCGACGAAGGCCGTCGCCCGGCTGGTGCTGCTCGACGGGCGGTTCTCGCACCTGCCCGCCGTCGTCGCGGAGGGCCGGCAGGTGATCGCGAACATCGAGCGCGTCTCGATGCTCTTCCTGACCAAGACCGCCTACGCGACCTTCCTCGCGATCACCTTCGGGATCCTGCTGCTGCCCTTCCCGTTCCTCCCCCGGCAGCTGTCGGTGACCGACGGGCTGACCATCGGACTCCCCGCGTTCTTCCTCGCTCTGCTGCCGAACGCGCAGCGCTACGTGCCCGGGTTCCTCCGCCGCTCGCTGACCTTCGCCGTGCCGGCGGGTCTCTCGGTGACGCTCGGGATCGCCGCCTACTCGCGCCTCGCGGCCGATCTCGGGATCCCCGAGCCCGAGATCCGGAGCGGGTCCACGCTCATCCTGACCGTGATCGGCCTCTGGATCCTGGTGGTGCTCTCGCGCCCCGTCACGCGCTTCAAGGGCCTCGTGATCGGCACGATGATGGTCGGTCTCGTGCTCGTCTACACCGTGCCGCTCAGCCGGGACTTCCTGCAGCTCGTCGATCCCACGCTGCCCACCGCCGCCCTGGTGCTCGGCGCCTCCCTGGCGTCGATCGCGCTCATCGAGGTCGTCCGCTTCGCGCACCGGCGCGTCACCCGCCGCGACACCGAGGCGGCGGCTCAGCGGAGGAAGTAGCGACGCCCGCGACCGATCCGGAGCGGCGCGACGACCGCCAGCACCGCGATCGACTGGATCACCACGCCGGACCAGTCGCCGTCGCCCGCCGTCAGAGCATCGGCCAGCATCAGCGCGAGGCCGAGCAGCATGACGGCCGTGGCACTCGTCCGTGCGGCGCGGCTCCCCCGCGCCACGCCCGAGGCGAGGGCGATCACGAACAGCCCGAACAGGATCATCCCCGCACCGAGCAGGGTCACCACGGTGCCGAGGCCGTCGGCGGAGGCACCGGGTGTGTAGCGGAGGAAGATCGTCCCGATGCCGAGCGCGATCTGCGCCAGGCCGCCGAGGTACATCAGCACGACGGCGAAGGTGACCCCCGGCGGCCGGCGGCCGGGCGCCGGGGAGAGAGCGGAGTCGCCCTCCGTCGGCGGGTCTCCGCGCGGGCCGGTCGGACCCGACGCGTGTGGGCCGGACATCGCACCCTCCCTCCGCGCGGCGGTCGCGGCTCTGGGCGAGCCGGCGCCACCGCTGACGGTACGCGCGAGACGGCGCCGGCGCACGTCCCCTCTCGAGGACACCGGGCGCCGATCCGGTCGGAGGTGCTCCCCCGCCGCCCGGTCATCCGCGTGAGGTGGCGCCTCCTGCACGAACGCGGCCCGAGCGCGACTCTCGTCGCAGACCGGGCCGCTCGAGGTCACGCCGTCGCGCGCGACTCCACGACCGAGGCCAGCAGTCCGTTGATGAAGCCGGCGGAGTCGTCGGTCGAGAGGACCGTGGCCGCCTCCACCGCCTCCGAGATCGCGACACCGTCGGGGACCGCGTCGTTGTAGAGGATCTCCCACACGCCGATCCGGAGGATCGCGCGGTCGACCATCGGCATGCGCGAGAGGGTCCAGCCCTTCGCCAGCTCGGCGATCAGCGCGTCGATCTCGTCGTGGTGGTCGATGACGCCGTCGACGATCTCGCGGGCGTACAGCCAGGAGGCCTCGCGCGCCGGCTCGTGGGCGGCGCGCTCGGCCTCGGCCCGCAGCGACTGGTCGAACGGGATCTGCCGGACGTCGGCGTTGTAGATGATGTCGAGGGCGCGCTTGCGCGCCTTCGTGCGAGCACTCACGGGCGGGCCGGCTCAGCTGACGCGGCCGAGGTAGTCACCCGTGCGGGTGTCGACCTTGACCTTCGTGCCCAGCTCGAGGAACAGCGGGACCTGGATCTGGTAGCCGGTCTCGACGGTGGCGGGCTTGGTGCCACCGGTGGAGCGGTCGCCCTGCAGGCCCGGCTCGGTGTAGGTGATCTCGAGCACCACGGAGGCAGGGAGGTCGATGTAGATCGGGTCGCCCTCGTGCAGCGCGAGCGTCACGTTCTGGTTCTCGAGCATGAAGTTGGCGGCGTCGCCCACGACGGCCTCGGGAACGGTGATCTGGTCGTAGTCGCTGGTGTCCATGAAGACGAAGTCGGCGCCGTCGCGGTAGAGGTACTGGAAGTCGCGGCGGTCGACGTTGGCGGTCTCGATCTTCGCGCCCGCGTTGAAGGTCTTGTCGACGACCTTGCCGGTGAGCACGTTCTTCATCTTGGTGCGGACGAACGCGCCGCCCTTGCCCGGCTTCACGTGCTGGAAGTCGATGACGTTCCAGAGCTGACCGTCGATGTTGAGGACGGTGCCGTTCTTGATGTCGGTGGTAGAGGCCATGCGAAGGGGGATCCGTTTCGGTGGAAGTCTGCTGCCGCGTCGCCCGACTCCGGGGCACGGCGATATCGGCCGGTACGGCCAACCCGTCGAGTGTAGTCGACGCGCGCCTCGAAGCCGAGGGGCGAGCGCCCGCCCCAGCCTGGACGCCGCGTCCGAATGCCTTGACCCCCGGTGCCTCCCGCGAGACGGTGGAGGATCAGGAACGAGAAGGAGAGACACCATGGGCATCCCCTCGGACCCCGGATTCTCGGGCGCTTTCGGCGTCCTCGCGACGATCGTTCCGCTGGTCGTCGTCGCCGTCGTCGTGATCATCGCGGTGATCGTCGTGGCCAACATCCGCCGCGCGAAGAAGCTCGGAGTGAACCCGCTCACGCTGCAGACCGACGTCGCCGCCCGCTTCGCGAAGGACGGCCTGGGCGGTCAGCGCCCGCTGGCCGAGCGCCTCGCCGAGCTCGAGGGCCTGCGCGCCGCGGGCACCATCACCGAGGCGGAGTACACCGCCGCCCGGACCTCGGCCCTGGGCGGCGGCGCCTAGGCGCTGCTACGCGCCGATCTCCTGGTACGCCGCGAACAGCAGCGAGGTCTCGGGTCCCTGCAGGATGCTCGGTCGCGCCAGATCGTCGAGCACGACGAAGCGCAGGATGCCCGCGCGCGACTTCTTGTCGCGCTGCATCGAGGCCAGCAGGGTCTCCCACCGGCCGAGCGGGTAGCTCGTGGGCAGCGTCAGCGACTCGAGCACACTGCGGTGCCGGTCGACGACGGCGTCGCTCAGGGTGCCGGTCAGTCGCGACAGCTCGGCGGCGAACACCATGCCGACCGACACCGCCGCTCCGTGCCGCCACTGGTAGCGCTCGGCGTGCTCGATCGCGTGGCCGAGGGTGTGCCCGTAGTTCAGGATCTCGCGGACGCCCTGCTCGGTGAAGTCCTCCCCGACGACCCGCGCCTTGATGCCGATCGACAGCTCGACCAGGCGCCGGAACTCCTCCGAGGTCGGGTCGGTCGCGAGGTCGACGTCGGACTCGATGATGTCGAGGATCTCGGGCTCGGCGATGAAGCCGTACTTCACGATCTCGCCGAAGCCGGCCAGGATCTCGTTGCGCGGCAGGCTCGTGAGCACGTCGAGGTCGGCGACCACCGCGCGGGGCGCGTGGAACGCTCCGACGAGGTTCTTGCCCTCGGCCGTGTTGATGCCGGTCTTGCCGCCGATCGCCGCGTCGACCATGCCGAGCACCGTCGTCGGCACCTGCACGAGGTCGACGCCGCGGAGCCAGGTGGCCGCCACGAAGCCGGCGAGATCGGTGATCGACCCGCCGCCGAAGCCGACCACGACGTCGGTGCGGGTGAAGTCGGACTGCCCCATCACCTGCCAGCAGAAGGCGGCGACCTCGACGCGCTTGGCCGGCTCCGCGTCGGGGACCTCGGCGAGGAGCACCTCGTAGCGCTCGAGGAGGCTCTCGCGCATCTCGGCGGCCAGCACCGCGAGGGTCGGCGGGTGCACGATCAGCACTTTGGCGGCGCGGGGTCCGATCGCATCGGCGAGGCCGTCGAGGAGCCCGCGGCCGACGGTGATGTCGTAGCCGTTGTTCCCGGGGACGGTGAGGGCGGTGGTGCCGTCGGTCATGACTGTCTTCCACTCGGGCGGCCGGTCGCGGCCGCCGGTTCTGTCGGTGCGGGTCCGCCGGCGGCGGTCGCGTCGTCGGTGCGGTCTGCCGGCGCCTCGCGGCCCTCGCGCAGCCAGTCGGCGATCTCGGCCGCGATCAGGGTGATCGGCCGGCGCGAGGTGTCGACGGTGTGATCGGCCAGGGCCTCGTAGATCGGCCGCCGGGCCTCGTGGATCCGCGTCCAGTCGGCCACTCCCCCGCGCACCAGCGGGCGGACGCCCGAGCCCAGGCGCGAGGCGACGGCCTCGGCCGTGGTCGTGAGGAGGACGACGGGGACGCCGGCGAGGTCGGCCCGGGTGTCCGGATCGAGCACTGCGCCGCCGCCGAGGCTCAGCACTACGTCGCGCCGCACCTGGTGCTCGACGATCGAGCGCTCCTCGCGGCGGAACGCGGCCTCGCCGTGCAGATCGAAGTACGCCGCGATCGGCCCGTGCCGGCGGATGAACTCGGCGTCGGAGTCGACGAACCGGGCCGCCAGGGACTTCGCGACCCGCTTGCCGATCGTCGTCTTGCCGGCGCCCATCGGCCCGATGAAGACGACGCGCGCGCGGGTCGCGCCGGTATCGTGACCCGCCATCAGCGGGCCGTCGCCCGGGAGTCGGCGGGCATCACGCGAGACCGAGGGCCGGATCGCTCGCGGGCAGGGTGCGCAGCTCCTCCGGGATGGCGGCGAGGTAGCCCTGGAGGTTGCGGCGGGTCTCGGTGACGCTGTCGCCGCCGAACTTCTCGAGCACGGCGTTCGCGAGCACGAGGGCGACCATGGCCTCGGCGACGACGCCGGAGGCGGGGACGGCGCAGACGTCGGAGCGCTGGTGGTGCGCCCCCGCCGCCTCGCCGGTCGACACGTCGACGGTGCGGAGCGCGTGCGGAACGGTCGCGATCGGCTTCATGCCGGCGCGGACCCGCAGCACGGTGCCGGTGCTCATCCCGCCCTCGGTGCCGCCCGCGCGGTCGCTCGAGCGGCCGATGCCTCCGGTCGCCTGGAACAGCTCGTCGTGCGCCTCCGACCCTCGGCGGGTGGTGGTGAGGAAGCCGTCGCCGACCTCGACGCCCTTGATCGCCTGGATGCCCATCAGCGCCGCCGCGAGCTGCGCGTCGAGCCGGCGGTCCCAGTGCACGTACGAGCCGAGCCCGGGCGGGAGGTCGTAGGCGAGCACCTCGACCACGCCGCCGAGAGTGTCGCCGTCGTCGTGCGCCCGGTCGACCTCGGCGACCATCAGCGCGCTCGTGGCGGGGTCGTGGCAGCGCAGCGGATCGGCGTCGAGCGCGTCGACGTCGGCGAGGGTGGGCAGCGCCGAGCCCTCCGGGACGCGGACGGGGCCGATGGCGAGGGTGTGGCTGACGAGCGTGATGCCGAGCTCGCCGAGGAAGCGGCGGGCCACGGCTCCGAGCGCGACCCGGGCGGCCGTCTCGCGCGCGGAGGCGCGCTCGAGGACGTTGCGCGACTCCGGGAAGCCGTACTTCTGCATGCCGACCAGGTCGGCGTGGCCCGGGCGCGGGCGGGTCAGCGCGGCGCCGCGGCCCTTGGGCAGGGTCTCGGGGTCGCGCGGCTCGGCCGACATCACGTCGACCCAGCGCGGCCACTCCGTGTTGCCGATGCGCAGCGCGATGGGGCTGCCCATCGTCGCGCCGTGGCGGATGCCGGAGGACACCGCCAGCTCGTCCTGCTCGAAGTTCATCCGCGCCCCGCGGCCGTAGCCGAGCTTGCGGCGGGCGAGATCCGCCCGGATGTCGTCGAGGGAGACGGGGACGCCTGCGGGGAGTCCTTCGAGGACGGCGACGAGTTCGGGACCGTGGGATTCCCCGGCCGTGAGCCAACGGAGCATCCCACGATTCTCGCACATGCGCGCCGGGGGCCTTCGCTCAGGGGGCGGGATCGGCCGGGACCGCTGTGCGCATCGCCGCGAGCACCGCGTCCTCCTGCGGAAGCGGCACGGCCGGGTCTCCCCCGACGAAGATCCGCACCTGCACGAGCGCCTGGTGCAGCAGCATGCCGAACCCCGACACCACCGGTGAGCCGGCCGCACGCCAGCGCAGCGCCAGTGCGCTGGGCCACGGCGAGTACGCCACATCGAAGAGCGTCGAGGAGCCGGCGACCGCGTCGGGCACCTCGAGCGCGTCGGCCGCTCCCCCGGGCAGCGTCGAGACGACGAGCGGATGCGGCTCGCCGCGCCCCCACTCGGCGAACGAGCGGACGTCGAGGGCGACGCCGAGGGCCGTCGCGACGGGCTCGAGCGCCGCCGCCTTCTCCGGTGAGCGCAGCGTCGCGGTGACGCGCGAGGCCCCGAGCTCCGCGGCCGCGGCGATCGCGGAGGCGGCGGTCGCGCCTCCGCCGAGCACGTCGACCCGCTCGGCCGAGGTGACGCCCGCCTCCGCGAGGGCGCGGACGATGCCCGCGACGTCGGTGTTGAAGCCGCGCAGCCGCTCCCCCTCGACGAGCACCGTATTGACGGCGCCCGTCGCCCGGGCCACCAGGTCCTCCTCGGCGAGCAGCGGCCGGACGGCGTGCTTGAGCGGCATCGTGAGCGACAGCCCGCGCCAGCGCTCGCTGCCGATCACCTCCGCGAGCGTCGCCTCCGTCGCCTCGACGGCGGTGTAGCTCCACTCGAGCCCGAGCACGCCGTAGGCCGCCGCGTGCAGAGCCGGCGACTTCGAGTGCGCGATGGGCGACCCGAGGACCGCCAGGCGGGTGGTCACTGGTACTCCGGGTGGTCCCGCATCCAGGCCTGCCACTGCGCGACGGCGGCGTTGTGCTCGGCGTCGGTCGTCGAGTAGACGGTCTCGCCGGTCTCGAGGTTCACGGTGACGAAGTACAGCCAGGTGCCGTCGGCGGGGTGCAGCACCGCGTCGATGGCGACGTCGCCCGGGTTCGAGATCGGGGCCGGAGGCAGACCGTCGCGCTGGTAGGTGTTGTAGACGTTGTTCGCGTCGTTCCGCTCGGCGTCGGTCGTCGTGACCCGGTCGGTCGCGCCCGTGCCGTAGGCGACGGTCGCGTCCGACTGCAGGCGCCAGCCCTGGTCGAGGCGGTTCTGGAACACGCGCGCGACCTTCGGGAAGTCCTCCGCGACGCGGGCCTCCCGCTGCACGAGCGAGGCGAACACCACGGTGCGGTAGCGCTGGTCGACGGGCACTCCCGCCGCATCCAGCGACTGGTACATCCGGTCGACGAGCGTCTGCAGGATGTCGTGGGCCGAGGTGCTCGGATCGATGTCGTAGGTCGCCGGGAACAGGAATCCCTCGAGGCTGGTCGCCTCGGCGGGGAGGCCGAACGACCCCCAGTCGGCGGCGGCGGCCTGCAGATCGGCGAGCGGCACTCCGGAGCCGTCGGCGATCAGCGGCAGCGCGGCCGCGAGAGCCGTCCCCTCCGGGATCACGAACGTGTTGGCCAGTCTCGTGGCCTCGGGGTCGAGCAGCGCCGACAGCGCCGCCTTCGCGCTCATCTCGGCCTTCAGCGAGTAGGCGCCCGGCTGGAAGACGGGCTCGGGGCTCTGCGAGACCAGCAGCTCGTAGAAGGGCGTGTACGACTTGATCACGCCGTCCGAGACCAGGTTGGTCGCGATGTCGCTCCCGGCGTCGCCCTGGTGGATCGTGAAGACGACCTCGCTGGTGCCGGTCCCGGTGTAGTCGGTGGGCTCCGGCTCCGCGAACAGCGCGCGCACGGGCTCGATGAAGATGGTGACCGCGACCGCGACCAGCGCGACGAACACGCCGAACGCGAGGAGCCCGCCGATCAGACCGCGGTGGTTGCGCTGCCTGCGCTGACGCGGACGGCGCTTGGGAGCCGTGGCGGCCTCGGGGTGCGCGGCCGCGACGGTCTCGCCGCGGTCGCGGGGAGCCGGCACCTCGGGGCCCGAGAAGAGCCGGCCGAGCGGGTCGTGCGCGGGAGCGCCGTCACTCGAAGCGGAGGCGTTCTCCTGGGGCGGCGGACTCTGCTGATCGGCCTCGGCTGCGCGGGCGGCGCGGCGGCTCGGGGGGACGTCGGTCACGGGTTGGTCGTCCTTCGTTCGTCTCGAGCGCGCTGCCCGCCGGGGTACCGGAGGAGCGCTCGGAATCGATGGCGTGCTGCAGGATCACCACGGCGGCGATCTGGTCGATCACAGTGCGGGAGCCGCGGGTGCTGCGGCCGGAGAGGTGCAGCGCACCCTGCGCCGACACGGTCGAGAGCCGCTCGTCGACGAGGCGCACCGGAGCGGAGGGGACGGCCGCGGCCACCCGGGACGCGAACGAGCGCGCGTCGTCGGTCGAGGCGGTCTCGCCGCCCGACAGGGAGAGGGGCAGGCCGACGACGATCCCCCGGGCCGCGTACTCGCCGGCGATCGCCGCGATGCGGGCGATGTCGGAGTCGTCGCTCGCGCGCGCGACGGTCTCGACCGGCACCGCGAGCAGGCCGTCGGCGTCCGAGCGCGCGACCCCGATGCGGGCGCGACCCACATCGATGCCGAGCCGGACGCCGAACCGCTCCATTCAGCTGGTCGCTTCCGTGACGACCGCGTCGAGTGCCGCGCCGATCGCCGAGACGTCCGAGCCGCCGCCCTGCGCGAGGTCGTCCTTGCCGCCCCCGCCGCCCCCGAGGATCCCGGCCGCGCGGCGGGCGAGCACGCCGGCCTTGCGGCCGAGGTCGCGGGCCGCCTGGTTCGTGGCGACGATGACGGCCGGCTTGCCCGACACGTCGGCGGCGAGAGCGACGACCGCCGCCTCCTGGCCGAGGCGCTCGCGCACGGAGGTGACCAGCGAGCGCAGCTCGTCGGTGGAGCCCGCGGTGCCGATGTTCTCGGCCACGACGGTGACGCCTCCGATCGTGCGGCGGTTCGCCGCGATCGCGGGGACGCGGTCGGCGAGGGCGCGCGCCTCGAAGGCGGCGATCCTCTTCTCGGCGGCCTTGAGGCTCGCGACGAGCTCGGAGATGCGCTCGGGCAGCTGCTCGCGCGGCGTCTTGAGCGAGGCCGAGATCGTGCCGACCAGGGCGCGCTCGGCGGCGAGGTCCTTGAACGCCTCGCGGCCGACCAGCGACTCGACGCGGCGGTTCGTGGATCCGACCGACGACTCGCTGACCAGGCTGATCAGGCCCACCTCGGCGGAGCTGCCGACGTGGGTTCCGGCGCAGAGCTCGCGCGACCAGGGTCCGCCGATGTCGACGACGCGCACGACGTCGCCGTACTTCTCGCCGAACAGGGCCATCGCGCCGAGCGCCTTCGCCTCGTCGAGCGGGAGCTCGCGGGTGACCACCTCGAGGTTGTCGCGGATCGCGGTGTTGGCGATGTCCTCGATCTCGCTGCGGGTCTCGAGCGAGAGCGCCTGGTTCCACGAGAAGTCGAGTCGCAGGTAGCCGGCCTTGTTGTAGGAGCCCGACTGGTGCGCCTGCGGGCCGAGGACCTGGCGGAGCGCCGCGTGGATCAGGTGCGTGCCCGAGTGGGCCTGCGTGGCGCCGCGGCGCCAGTCGCGGTCGACGACGGAGGTGGCGGCGTCGCCGACGCCCACCTCGCCGCTCGCGACCTGGACGGTGTGGCTGATGAGCCCCTTCACGGGCTTCTGCACGTCGAGGACCTCGAGGTCGAAGCCGGAGCCGATGATGCGGCCGGCGTCCGCCTCCTGACCGCCGGACTCGGCGTAGAGCGAGGTGGCCTCGAGGACGACCTCGGCGATGTCGCCGGCGACGGCCTTCGTGACGACGTGGCCGCCCACGATCAGGCCGACGATGCGCGACTCGGTCTCGAGGACGTCGTAGCCGGTGAACAGGGTCTCGCCGCGGGCGCGGAAGTCGGCGTAGACCGAGAGGTCGGCGAGGGCCGACTTCTTCGACTTCGCGTCGGCCTTCGCCCGGGTGCGCTGAGCGGTCATCAGGGAGTCGAACGCCTCGCGATCGACGCTGAGCCCCGACTCCTCGGCGATCTCGAGGGTCAGGTCGATCGGGAACCCGAAGGTGTCGTGCAGGAGGAACGCCGTGTCGCCGGGCAGCGTCGTGGCCTCGGCCTTCCTGGTCTTCAGCACCGCGAGGTCGAGGATCTCGGTGCCGGCCGCGAGAGTGCGCAGGAACGCCTCCTCCTCGCCGAAGGCACTGGTCGACAGGCGCTCGTACTCGTCCCGCACCTCGGGGTAGGCGGCGGACATCGCGTCGCGGGAGGCCGCGAACAGCTCGGGGAACGTGGCGGTGTCGACTCCGAGCAGGCGCATCGCGCGCACCGTGCGGCGCATGAGGCGGCGGAGGATGTAGCCGCGGCCCTCGTTCGACGGCGTCACGCCGTCGGAGAGCAGCATCAGCGAGGAGCGGACGTGGTCGGCGATGACGCGCATGCGCACGTCGTCCTCGTGCACGGCGCCGTAGCGGCGGCCCGAGAGCTCGGCCGCTCGGTCGAGGACCGGGCGCACCTGGTCGATCTCGTACATGTTCTCGACGCCCTGCTTGAGGAACGCGACGCGCTCCAGGCCCATGCCGGTGTCGATGTTCTTGCGCGGCAGCTCGCCGAGGATGTCGAAGTCGACCTTGCTCGTGCCCTCTCCGCGCAGGTACTGCATGAAGACGAGGTTCCAGATCTCGACGTAGCGGTCGTCGTCGGTGGCGGGGCCGCCGTCGATGCCGTACGCGGGTCCGCGGTCGAAGAAGATCTCGGAGCAGGGCCCGGCGGGGCCGGGCTGTCCGGTGGACCAGTAGTTGGTGTCCTTGTCGAGGCGCTGGATGCGCTCGTCGGGCAGGCCCGCGATCTTCTTCCAGAGCGCGATCGCCTCGTCGTCGTCCTTGTAGACGGTGACCCAGAGGTCCTTCTCGTCGAAGCCGAGGCCGCCCTCGCTCTCGAGGCCGGTGAGGAGCTCCCAGGCGTACCCGATCGCCCCCTCCTTGAAGTAGTCGCCGAACGAGAAGTTGCCGTTCATCTGGAAGAACGTGCCGTGCCGCGGGGTCTTGCCGACCTCTTCGATGTCGTTCGTGCGGATGCACTTCTGCACGCTCGTCGCGCGCGGGAACGGCGCGGGGACGACTCCGGTCAGGTATGGCACGAACGGCACCATGCCGGCGACGGTGAAGAGGAGGCTCGGGTCCTCGCTCACGAGGGAGGCGGAGGGGACCACGGTGTGCCCCCGGCCTCCGAAGAAGTCGAGCCAGCGGTTGCGGATGTCAGCGGTCTGCATGGGTTCCGTTACGGTTCGGTCGGTGATCGACGCGGATGTCGGGCGGCGGGGTCTCAGCCCTCGCCGATGGCGGCCTTGAGCTCGGCCTCGCGCTGGTGGTAGCCCTCGGAGACGGCCTCGCCGAGCTCCTTCGCCCTGCGGTTGAGGTCCTCGAAGAGCCGGGCTCCGGCGGGGGTCCGGGCGACCTGGTGCGCCAGGGCGAAGCCGAGGCCGATCCCGACGACGATCAGGGCGAGGTTCTTCACGGGTGTTCCTTCCACGGCGGCGGGGAGCGCGGGCCTTCTCGATTCTAGGGCGCGAGCCCGGGCCTACCTGGAGGAGGACCTGCGGGTGCGCCGGGAGCTCTTCGCGGCGCCGCGGCCGACGGAGTCGCCGACCTTCTCGGCGGTGCGCCCCGCGACGAGGACGGCGCGCACGCCCGCCGTGAAGCCGGCGAGCTTGATCAGCGGGCCGCCGATGGTGGCGGCGGTGAGGGCGATGAGCGCGTTGACGTTGCCGGTGACCTCGGCGACGTCCTTCGTGATCGTGTCGACGCGGGCGAGCTGCTGGTTCGCCTCGCGGATCGTCGAGGCCGACTCGTCGAGGATCGGGGTCAGGCCGTCGCTGGCCTGCTTGATCGCCTCGCTGGTGCTGTCGAACACGCGACCGAGCTTCCAGAGGGGGATGGCCGCGATCGCGACCAGGATCGCGAACACGCCCGCGGCGATGAGTCCCGCGATGTCTCCACCGGACACGGTGACCTCCGTTTCGACGCCGCTCGAGTGCGGCACTCCAGCCTAGACGCGGGGAGGGCCGGGGCCGGGCCGCGCCGGGGCCGCCGGTTAACGGGGAAGGCCCCGGCGTGAACCGGGGCCTTCCTCGTACGGGAGTCGACTCAGCGAGCCGCGTAGTACTCGACGACGAACTGCACTTCGCAGGTCACGGGGACCTCGGCGCGCTTCGGGCGGCGCAGGAGCGTGGCCTGGAGCTTGTCGATCTCGACCTCGAGGTAGCCCGGGGTCTTGGGGAGCACGTCGACGTGTCCACCGGCGGCGGCGACCTGGAAGGGGTCGGTGCCCTCGGAGCGCGGCTTGACGTGGATGACCTGGCCCGGCTTCACGCGGAAGGAGGGACGGTCGACCGTCTTGCCGTCCACCATGATGTGGCGGTGGGTGACGAACTGGCGGGCCTGCGCGGTGGTGCGGGCGAAGCCCGAGCGCAGGACGAGGGCGTCGAGGCGCATCTCGAGGAGCTCGACCAGGTTCTCACCGGTCAGGCCCTGGGTGCGGCGCGCCTCCTGGAAGGCGATGCGCAGCTGCTTCTCGCGGATGCCGTACTGGGCGCGCAGACGCTGCTTCTCACGAAGACGCACGGCGTAGTCGGAGTCGGCCTTGCGCTTCGAGCGGCCGTGCTCACCGGGAGCGTAGGGACGCTTCTCGAGGTAGCGGGCGGCCTTCGGGGTCAGGGGGATGCCGAGGGCGCGCGAGAGGCGCGTCTTCGAACGGGTACGGGAGGTGGTCGACACTGTGGTCCTTCCAAGGTCTGAGAGGTTCGGTCGCAGCCCTCGGCCGCCGGCTCCGGGAGGAGGGCGGTCGCCGTGGTCGTGTCCACTCGCGGGTGCGGGCGGAAGGGTGACCTCGGTGGCGGACTGCGCGATTCAGAGGGATCGCTGCTCCGCTCGGCTACAGAGCGGTGGGCAACCTCGCAAGACTACCACCTCGGCTCGGAGGCGTCACCCTCGGCCGCGGATGATCCGCAGCAGCTTCGCGAGCCGGGCCGAGACGTCGCGCTCGTTGCCGTGCTCGGTCGGCGCGTAGTAGCGCGCGCCCTGCAGGGAGTCGGGGAGGTACTGCTGCTCGAGGACGCCGAGCTCGGCGTCGTGGGGGTAGCGGTAGCCCTTGCCGTGACCGAGCCGCTTCGCGCCCGGGTAGTGCGCATCGCGGAGGTGCGCCGGCACCCGGCCCGCCCTGCCCGCGCGCACGTCGGCGATGGCGGCGTCGATGGCCGAGTAGGAGGCGTTCGACTTCGGCGCGGTGGCCAGGTGCACGACGGCCTGGGCCAGCGGGATGCGCCCCTCCGGCATGCCGATGAACTGCACCGCGTCGGCCGCGGCGATCGCGACGACGAGCGCCTGCGGGTCGGCCATCCCGATGTCCTCGGACGCCGAGACGATGATGCGGCGGGCGATGAAGCGCGGGTCCTCCCCCGCCTCGATCATCCGCGCCAGGTAGTGCAGCGCCGCGTCGACGTCGGATCCGCGGATGGACTTGATGAAGGCGCTGATGACGTCGTAGTGCTCGTCGCCGTTGCGGTCGTAGCGCAGCAGCGCACGGTCGACGGCGCGGGCGACGACCTCGGTGGTGATGAGCGGCAGCTCCGGCTCCTCCGGTGCGGCGGGCTCGTCGTCCTCGTCCTCGTCGTCCTCGTCGGCGCCGCCGCCCTCCGCCTCGGCCCGGGAGACGCGGTCGGCCTCGCGCCCCTCGGACCGGGCGGAGGTCGCCGCGGCCTCGAGCGCCGTCAGCGCCCGGCGGGCGTCTCCCGAGGCGAGCCGCACGATGCTCGCGCGCGCCTCCTCGTCGAGGCGGACGGAGTCGCGCAGGCCGCGCTCGTCGTGCAGCGCGCGGTCGACGAGGACGCCCAGGTCGTCGTCGCTGAGCGGCTCGAGGGTGAGCAGCAGGGACCGCGAGAGCAGCGGGGCGATCACCGAGAAGGACGGGTTCTCGGTGGTGGCGGCGATGAGGATGACCCAGCCGTTCTCGACTCCCGGTAGAAGCGCGTCCTGCTGGGCCTTGGTGAAGCGGTGGATCTCGTCGAGGAAGAGGACCGTGGAGGTGCCGTAGAGATCGCGGGTGGACAGCGCCTCCTCCATCACCTGGCGCACGTCCTTCACGCCGGCGGTCACCGCGGAGAGCTCGACGAAACGGCGCCCGCTCGAGTGCGCGACGGCCTGGGCGAGCGTCGTCTTGCCCGTGCCGGGAGGGCCCCAGAGGATGACCGAGACCGCTCCCCTCTCTCCGGTGAGGTCGGCCGCGAGGGCGACGAGGGGCGAGCCGGGGGTGAGCAGGTGGCGCTGACCGGCGACCTCCTCGAGGCTGCGCGGGCGCATCCGCACGGCGAGCGGAGTCGCGCCCGAGCGGAGTCCGGCCTGCTGCATGGTCATGGCGACCAGCGTAACGACGGCCTCCGACAGTGGCCGGGGCGCCGGGCTCCCCGGGTCCTCCCGGCGATGCGTTTTGTCGGCGCCGAGCCGCTTCTCGTAGGCTCTACGCCGTCCGCGCTCGCGCGGACCGCCGCGCCGGACTGGGGCGCGATCGGACACGGCGGAGGAACACGTGGCTCAAGGCAAGTCGAACGACCGCGAGGCGCGCACCCGGCTCCGGGCCTACCAGGCCCGTCAGAGCCTGCACCGGACCCGCGCGAAGCGCCGCACCCGCGACAACGTGATCGCGGCCGTCGCCGGGGTCGTCGTGATCGCCCTGGCCGTCATCGCCCAGCTCCTCTACTTCTCGGGCGGTCCGGGCACCCCGGTCGCCGAGCCGACCTCCTCCGAGAGCGCGACGCCGACGCCCGCCGCGACGGGCCAGAACACCGGCGACGTGCCCTCGAGCGACATCGCGGAGGGCCGCGACTGGACGGGCACGATGACGATCAACACCGACGCGCTCGGCATCACTCTGGCGGGCGCCGCCGCCCCGCAGGCGGTGTCCTCGTTCATCTCGCTCACGCAGTCGGGCTTCTACGACGGAGTCTCGTGCCACCGCCTCACCACCGAGGGCCTCTACGTGCTCCAGTGCGGCGACCCCGACGGCGACGGCACCGGCGGACCGGGCTACAGCTACGGGCCCGTCGAGAACGCGCCGGCCGACGGCGTCTACCCGGCCGGGACGATCGCCATGGCCCGCCAGTCGGGCAACGGCTACAGCCAGGGCAGCCAGTTCTTCCTCGTCTACCAGGACACCACGCTGCCGAGCGACGCCGCCGGCGGCTACACCGTCATCGGCCAGGTCACCTCGGGGCTGGACGCCCTCACCGCCGACGTCGTCGCGAAGGGCACGGCGGACGGGTCCGGCGACGGCGCCCCCGCGGAGCCGGTCTCGATCACCTCGGTCACCGTCCAGTAGCCCCGCGCGGCGACTGGCGTCGGGGGCACGAACCCCGGATGCGGGGAGTGCAATAGGCTGAACGTCACTGCCCGTTCGCGGTCGAGCGCGGTGACCGGCCCACCGGCCGTCGCGCCACCCCGGCCGAGGACCGGGTCAGTGATCGACAAGCCAGTTGTCGGTATGCCCAGTGTCGGAAAACCCAGCGTCGGAGCGGTCCCCTGTCGGAGAGCGCGGCGGGGCGGTTCCGATATCGAACAGCACGACATCGAACAGCAAGGTGAGGCTCCGAGCGATGAGTGACCAGCAGCCGTGGGGACGAGTCGGCGATGACGGGACGGTCTACGTCCGCGTCGGCGACGGGGAGCGCGAGGTCGGCCAGTACCCCGATGCGTCTCCCGAGGAGGCGCTCGCCTACTACGAGCGCAAGTACGTCGAGCTGGCCGGGCAGGTCTCCCTGCTCGAGCAGCGTGCGAAGAGGGGTGCTCCCGCGGGCGACGTCGCCCGCGCGGTGCAGACGCTGACCGCGGCCATCGCCGAGGCCCGGGCCGTCGGCGACCTCGAGGCCCTGCAGGCGCGAATCGGCGCCCTCGGCGGCTCCGTCGAGGACCTCACCGAGCAGCAGGCCGCGGAGTCCAAGGCCGCCCTGGCCGAGGCGCTCGCGTACCGCGAGGCCATCGTCACGGAGGCGGAGGCCCTCGCGGCCGTCGACCCCGCCAAGACGCAGTGGAAGCAGGCCAGCGCCGCGATCGACGAGCTGTTCGCCCGCTGGCAGAGCCACCAGCAGCAGGGTCCGCGACTGCCCAAGAACGAGGCGAACGACCTCTGGCGCCGGTTCCGCGGCGCCCGCACCACGATCGAGCAGAACCGCAAGGCCTTCTTCGCCGACCTCGACTCGGCGCACCGCGAGGCCAAGTCGGCCAAGCAGGCGCTCATCGATCAGGCGGAGGGCCTCGTGTCCCGCGGCGCCGAGGCGATCCCGGAGTACCGGGCGCTCCTCGAGCAGTGGCGGGTCGCAGGCCGGGCCGGCAAGCGGTTCGACGACGCGCTCTGGGCCCGCTTCAAGGCGGCGGGCGACGCGATCTACGGCGCGAAGGCCGAGATCGTCGCGCAGGAGAGCGTCGAGTACACCGAGAACCTCGACCTCAAGCTCGCCCTGCTCGAGGAGGCCGAGCCCCTGCTGCAGGAGGAGGACCGCGAGAAGTCCAAGCGCGTCCTGCTCTCGATCCAGGAGCGCTGGGACGCGATCGGCCGGGTCCCGCGCGAGCAGGTCCGCACGATCGAGGACCGCCTGCGCAAGGTCGAGGCCCACGTCCGCAAGCTCGACGAGGAGCACTGGAACCGCAGCAACCCCGAGCGCAAGGCGCGCTCGGAGGGGCTCGCGTCGCAGCTGACCGCGGCGATCCAGAAGCTCCAGGACGAGCTCGACGAGGCGAAGGCCCGCGGCGACCAGACCGCGATCCGTCAGGCCCAGGAGGCTCTCGACGCTCGCAAGGTCTGGCTCGACGCCCTCGGCTGAGTCTCCACCACCTCGACGCCCGAGGCCGATCCCTCCACAGATCGGCCGGCGGCGCACCGGAGGGGAGGCGCCTCGTCCACGCTGAGTGGATGACGCGCCTCCCCTCCGTTCTGCTTCCGGGGTCCGAGACCCTCCCCGGGCGCCTGCCCCTCACCGAGCTCTGCGCCGCCCGGCTCGACGGCGAGCTGATCGCCGTCGACGAGGCGTACCTCGTCGCCGATCTCCCCCTCGGCCCGGCCGAGCGCGGGGCGGCCCTACTCGCGGTCCTCCCCCGCGGCACGGTGGCCGATCGCCGATCGGCGGCGTGGGTGCACGGCGCGTCGGTCGACCCGCCGCCGGTGCACAGCGCCTCCATCGACCGTCGGCACCGGCTGCACCCGCCCGTCCTCTCCCGGATCCGCTACCACGAGGTCCGGCTGGCGGACGACGACGTGGTGATCGTCGGCGGCTGCTCCGTGACGACGCCGGAGCGCACGCTCGTCGACCTCGCGCGGACGCGGGGCGAGTGCGACGACGCGCTGCTCCGGGCTCTGGCGGCTGCCACCGGTGTCACGCTCGACCGGCTGCTCGAGCGCCTCCGCCCCGAGGGCCGGCCGGCCGTCGCCGGGAGGCGGATCGCCGTCGACAGGCTGTCCACGGCGCTCGCCCCCTCGGCGCGGTGAGCGGCTCAGCCGGCGTTGACCCGGTAGACGTCGTAGACCGCGTCGATCCGGCGCACGGCGTTCAGCACGCGGTCGAGGTGGGTGGTGTCGCCCATCTCGAAGACGAAGCGGCTGATCGCCAGGCGGTCGCTCGAGGTCGACACGGTCGCCGAGAGGATGTTCACGTGGTGCTCCGAGAGCACGCGGGTCACGTCGCTGAGCAGTCCCGAGCGGTCGAGCGCCTCGACCTGGATCTGCACCAGGAAGATGCTCTTGGACGACGGCGCCCACTCGACGTCGACGATCCGCTCCGGCTCCTTGAGCAGCTCCTGCACGTTGTGGCAGTTGGCCTGGTGCACCGAGACGCCCGCACCGCGGGTGACGAAGCCGACGATCTGGTCCCCCGGGACCGGCGTGCAGCACTTGGCGAGCTTGACCAGGATGTCGGGGGCGCCCTTGACCAGCACACCCGACTCGCTGCTGCGGCTGCGCGGGCGCGGAGAGCGCGGGAGGGTGACCTCGTTCTCGTCCGACTCCGGATCACCCTGGATCGAGGCGACGACCTTCTCGAGCACCGACTGCGTCGACACGTGGCCCTCGCCGACGGCGGCGTAGAGGGCCTCGACGTCGTTGTAGCGGAGCTGGCTGGCCACCTCGGTGAAGGTGTCCTGGCTCATCAGCTTCTGCAGTGGGAGGTTCTGCTTGCGCATCGCGCGGGCGATCGAGTCCTTGCCCTGCTCGATGGCCTCGTCGCGGCGCTCCTTGGTGAACCACTGGCGGATCTTGTTGCGCGCACGCGGGCTCTGGACGAAGTTCAGCCAGTCCTGGCTCGGGCCGGAGTCGGGGTTCTTCGAGGTGAAGACCTCGACGACGTCCCCCGTGGTGAGCGAGGACTCGAGCGGGACGAGACGCCCGTTGACCTTCGCGCCCATGGTGCGGTGGCCCACCTCGGTGTGCACGGCGTAGGCGAAGTCGACCGGAGTCGCGCCGGTCGGCAGCCCGATGACCCGGCCCTTCGGCGTGAAGACGTAGACCTCCTTCGCTCCGATCTCGAAGCGGAGGGAGTCGAGGAACTCGTTCGGGTCGGTCGTCTCGGACTGCCAGTCGGAGAGGTGGGCGAGCCAGGCGAGATCGGTGTCGTTCGAGCCGTTCGTGGGCACCTTGCCGGTGGCCATCTGCTCCTTGTACTTCCAGTGCGCCGCGATGCCGAACTCCGCGTGCTGGTGCATCTCGTTCGTGCGGATCTGGATCTCGACCGCGCGGCCCTTCGGGCCGACGACCGTCGTGTGCAGCGACTGGTAGAGGTTGAACTTCGGAGTCGCGATGTAGTCCTTGAAGCGCCCGGGCATCGGGGTCCACCGGGCGTGGATCGAACCGAGGACCGCGTAGCAGTCGCGCACCGAGTTGACGAGCACGCGGATGCCGACGAGGTCGTAGATCTCGTCGAACTCGCGCCCTCGAACGACCATCTTCTGGTAGATCGAGTAGTACTGCTTCGGCCGTCCGACGACGCGGCCTCGGATCTTGCCGGCGCGCAGATCCTCGCTGATGAGGTCGATGACGCTCTGCACGAACTCCTCGCGCTGAGGCGTGCGCACCTTCACGAGACTCTCGATCTCGTTGTAGATCTTGGGGTAGAGCACGGCGAACGAGAGGTCCTCGAGCTCCCACTTGATCGCCTGGATGCCGAGGCGGTGGGCGAGGGGGGCGTAGATCTCGAGCGTCTCGGTGGCCTTGCGGGCAGCCGACTCCGCCGGGACGAAGCCCCACGTGCGCGCGTTGTGCAGCCGGTCGGCGAGCTTGATGATCAGCACGCGGATGTCCTTCGACATCGCGACGATCATCTTGCGGACGGTCTCGGCCTGGGCGCTGTCGCCGTACTTGACCTTGTCGAGCTTGGTCACGCCGTCGACCAGCATCGCGACCTCGTCGCCGAAGTCGGCGCGCAGCTCATCGAGCTTGTAGTCGGTGTCCTCGACCGTGTCGTGCAGGAGCGCGGCGGCGATCGTCTTCGAGCCGATGCCGAGATCGGCGAGGATCTGCGCGACCGCGAGGGGGTGCGTGATGTACGGCTCGCCGCTGCGGCGCTTCTGCCCCGAGTGCGCGCGCTCGGCGACCGAGTAGGCCCGCTCGATCAGCGCGATGTCGCTCTTGGGGTGGTGCATCCGCACCGTGCGCACCAGGGTGTCGACCGCCCCGGAGGGCTGAGCGCGCGAGAAGATCCGCGGGACCAGTCTGCGCAGGGCAGCCGTCGAGGACGTGGTCGTGGTGTCGCTCACGCGGGCATCTCCATCGCCCCATTATCGCCCGCGTCGGCCGCTCCCGTGACCGCTCCGCCCAGGGCGGACGGGAGCGGCGTCAGTCGATCCGGCCGGGAGTCCCGTCGCCCGCGACGACAGCGCCTCCGGCCGCCGCCCAGGCGGTCATGCCGGCCTCGACGTTGGCGACCTCGTACCCGGCCCGGTCGAGGGCCTGCGTCACCATGGCCGATCGGACGCCCGAGTGGCAGACGACGAGGATCGCCGCCTCCGCGGGCAGCTCGTCCTGCCGCCCGCCCAGCTCGCCCATCGGGATGTGGTGGGCGGCGGGCGCGTGGCCCGCCTCCCACTCGTGCGGCTCGCGCACGTCGAGCAGCCAGACCTCGTCGCGCCCGACGAGGCCGACCGCATCGGCGGCGGAGACCTGTGCGTACTCGGCCACGACGCCTCCTACGAGCCCTGCACGACGGGCGTGACGGCCCGCTCGCGAGCGGTGACGACGCGCTTGTCGTGCTTGGCCACGTCGGCCTCACGGCTGCGCAGCTGCGCGTAGAGCGGAGCCGCCACGAAGATCGTGGAGTAGGTGCCCACGATGATGCCGATCAGCAGCGCAAGGGAGATGTCGCGCAGCGTCCCGGCTCCAAGGACGAACGCTCCGATGACGAGGATCGCGGCGACCGGGAGTGCGGCCACGATCGACGTGTTGATCGAGCGCACCAGGGTCTGGTTCTCGGCGAGGTTCACCGTCTCGGAGAACGTCTTCGTCGTGCTGCCGAGCGCCTCCGCCGTGTTCTCGCGGATCTTGTCGAAGACCACGACCGTGTCGTAGAGCGAGTAGCCGAGGATCGTCAGGAGGCCGATGACTGCGGCAGGCGACACCTCCGTGCCGGTGATGCCGTAGACGCCGGCCACGATCACGAGGTCGTGGAGCAGGGCGACGATCGCCGCCAGCGACATCTTCCAGGTGCGGAAGTACGCCCACATGGCCAGAGCCGCCAGCACCACGAAGATGATCAGGCCGCGCACCGCCTGCTGCGTGACGTCCGAGCCCCAGGCCGCCCCGATGAAGGAGGAGGCGACCTGGTCGTTCGGGACGCTGTAGGCCTCGGCCAGGGCGTTGCGGACGGCGGTCGACTCGTCGGTCGAGAGCTGGCTGGTCTGCACGCGGATCGAGTCGTCGCCGACGACCGAGACGCGCGGGACGGCGTCGGCCGACACCGAGGTCACCGCATCGGTCGCGGCGGCCTGGTCGAGGCTCGACGGCGAGGTGACCGTGAACTCCGAGCCGCCGGTGAACTCGATGCTGAAGTTGAATCCTCCGCGAGCGGCCGTCCCGAGGACGGTCAGGAGGATGATCGCGATCGAGATCAGGTACCAGGTGCGGCGGCGGCCGACGAAGTCGACCGAGCGCTTGCCGGTGTAGAGGTCGTTTCCGAACTGCGAGAAGCTGGCCATCACGCGTCCTTCCCGTTCGCATCGTTGGACGTCGACCGGCCGGCCGCCTCAGCGGCCTTGCGCTCGGCGATGGTCTGGCGCTTGGCGGCCTCGCGGGCGGCCGAGGAGCCCCTGCCCGCGACGACCGCGTCCTGTGGACGGAACGCCGCCCGACCGCGGTACACGGCGCCGAGGGCGCGCGGGTCGAGCCCGGACGCCCGATGCCCCTCGGAGAAGAACTTCGTCGTCGCGAGCAGCTGCAGCATCGGGTGCGTGAACAGGATCACGACCACGAGGTCGATCAGCGTCGTGATGCCGAGCGTGAGTGCGAAGCCGCGGACGCTGCCGACCGCGAGGGCGAACAGCACGACGGCCGCGAGGAGGTTGACCATGTCGGACGCGAAGATCGTGCGCAGCGCCCGCCGCCAGCCGGCTTCGACCGAGGACTCGAGCCCCCGCCCGTCGCGCAGCTCGTCGCGGATGCGCTCGAAGTAGACGATGAACGAGTCGGCCGTGATGCCGATCGCCACGATCAGACCGGCGACTCCCGCGAGGGAGAGACGCAGCCCCTCCCGCCACGACAGGATCGTCACCACGAGGTAGGTCACGATCGCGGCCACCATCAGCGACGCGATGGTCACGGCGCCGAGCACGCGGTACTGGGCGATCGAGTAGACGACGACGAGGATCAGGCCGATGAGTCCGGCGAGCAGGCCGCTGGCGAGCTGCGTCGACCCGAGCGTCGCCGAGATGCTGTCGGAGCTCTGCACCTGGAAGCCGATCGGCAGGGCGCCGTACTTGAGCTGGTCGGCCAGGGTCTTGGACGACTCCTGGGTGAACGAGCCCGAGATCTGGGCGTTGCCGTCGGTGATCGCGGCGTTCGTGGACGGGGCCGAGATGACCCGGCCGTCGAGGACGATCGCGAACTGGTTCTGCGAGCCGGTCAGCGCGACCAGACGCGAGGTGACGGCGCCGAAGGCCTCGGTGCCCTGATCGTCGAAGGAGAGGTTGACGGCCCAGGTGCCGGTGCTGGCGCCCGAGGAGGTCGTCATCAGGCCGTTCGAGGCGTCGGAGATGTCCTCGCCGGTGATCTCGACCGGGCCGAGGATGTACTTCACGGTCCCGCTGTCGTCGCAGGTGATCAGCGGCTGATCGGCGGGCGCGAGGTTCGGGTCCTGGCTGTTGAGGAACGCGCAGTCGAACGACGTGTACTGCGCCTCGAGCGCCGGGGTGACGTAGGCGAGGTCGCTCGCGTTCGACGGCGACGCGGTCGGCGTGGTCGAGAGCGACGGGTCGACGGGTGTCGGCGTCGGGGAGGCGGTCGAATCGCCTCCGACCGCGGTGTTCGTGGCCTGGCTGGCGACCAGCACGGGGCGGAAGTCGAGCTTCGCCGAGGCCTCGATGCGCTGCAGCGTCTCGTCATCGGGCGTGCCCGGGATCGAGACGACGATGTTGCTCGAGCCCTGAGTCGTGATCTCGGCCTCGGAGACGCCGGACGCGTCGATGCGCTGTCGGATGATCGAGACGGCCTGGGTCAGCTGCTCCGACGAGACGGTCTCACCGTCGGTCAGCTGCGGCTGGAGGACGATCTGCGTGCCGCCCTCGAGGTCGAGTGCGAGCTTCGGAGTCCAGGAGCCACCGCCCCAGAGGACGGCAGCGGTGTTGAGCCCGACGAGAGCGAGGATCAGGACACCGAGCCAGCTCAGAGAGCGCCGGGCCTTCCGGACGGGGGTTGATGCGGCCACCCAGGGCTCAGCTTTCTCTTCGTTCGACGGTGATCGGCCAGGGATGCGCCCCGGACGTGGAAGGGCGGGCGAGGCGCTCTCGCGCCCGGCCCGCCCTGGAGACTACTGCGCGTCCGGCTTGCGGTCGCGGTCGAGGGGGTCGACCAGCGGGTCCTGGTGCGCGGCGTCGCGCTCGCCGAACGCGGGCGACTCGCCGGCGACGACCGGCTCGGCCTCGTCCTCGTCGGTGACGGCGACCTCGTTCTCGGCCGGGTCGATGATGCGGGCGATCGCCTGGCGGTGGATCGTCAGGAGCGTGCCGGGGGTCGACTCGATGACGACCTTGTTCTCGTCGTCGTCGATCGAGACGACGGTGCCGAACAGACCGGAGCCCGTCATCAGCTCGGCTCCGGGGACGAGGCCGCTCTTCATCTTCTCCGCATCACGCTGCCGCTTCTTGTTGTTGCGGAACATGAAGATGATCATCACGGCGAGAAGAAGGACGAGCAGAATGATCGTCGGATCCATGGGTGAGCCTTCCGGAGTGGGTGGCGATCCTCGGCGTCAGTGCCGGTCGTGAGCGGATCGAGCGGCCCGTCGGGCCTTGAAGATTATAGGTCATCTCCGAAGAGGGACTGCTGGGGCCCCGCCGAGGGGCCGCCGCGAGGCTCCAGGCCGAAGTGGCGCCACGCGGCCGGAGTCGCGACCCTCCCCCGCGGCGTGCGGGTCAGCAGCCCGATCCGCACGAGGAACGGCTCGACGACGGCCTCGACGGTCTCGGCCTCCTCCCCCACCGAGACGGCGAGGGTGTTGAGGCCGACCGGGCCGCCGTCGAAGCGGGTCAGCACGATGTCCATCACCGCGCGGTCGAGGCGGTCGAGTCCGAGCGGATCGACGTCGTAGAGATCCAGCGCAGCGCGGACCGCGGTGACATCGGCGCGTCCGCCGTGCACGAGGGCGAAGTCGCGGACGCGGCGCAGCAGCCGGTTGGCGATGCGCGGGGTGCCCCGGCAGCGGCCGGCGATCTCGGCGACGGCCTCGCCGTCGATGTCGAGATCGAGCAGACGCGCGGCACGAGTGAGGACCTGCCGCAGCTCGTCCTCCGCGTAGAACTCGAGGTGGGCCGTGAATCCGAAGCGGTCGCGCAGCGGATTCGGCAGGAGGCCCGAGCGGGTCGTGGCTCCGACCAGGGTGAAGGGGGCGAGGTCGAGCGGGACGGAGGTGGCTCCGGCGCCCTTGCCGACCATGATGTCGATGCGGAAGTCCTCCATCGCCAGGTAGAGCATCTCCTCCGCCGAGCGCGCCATCCGGTGGATCTCGTCGATGAAGAGGATCTCGCCCGGCAGGAGCGAGGACAGCACCGCCGCGAGGTCGCCCGCGTGCTGGATCGCCGGGCCGCTCGAGAGGCGCAGCGGCGAGGAGCTCTCCTCGGCCACGATCATCGCCAGCGTGGTCTTGCCGAGACCGGGAGGGCCCGCGAGCAGGATGTGGTCCGGCGTGCGGCCCTGCATCGCAGCCGCCTTGAGCAGCAGCTCGAGCTGGCCGCGCACCTTCCGCTGCCCGACGAACTCGCTGAGGCTCTTGGGGCGCAGCGCCCCTTCGAACGCGATCTCGGCCTCGGAGGCGACCTCGGGGCCGAGCACGTCGTCGCTCACGAGCGCGCCGCCGGGCCGAGGCGGGCGAGAGCGAGGCGGAGGAGCGCCTGGACGTTCGCGGTGTCGGAGGCCTGCGCATCGAGGAGGATCTCGTCGACGACCTCGGCGGCGGTGCGCTCGGGCCAGCCGAGGCCGACCAGGGCCGAGAGGACGCTCTGCGCGGCGGTGGCTCCGGGCCCCGACCCGCGAGCGGCCCGCGGTCGCACGGCGAGCTTGCCGGCGAGGCTCAGCACGATGAGCTTCGCGGTCTTGGGCCCGATGCCGGTCACCTTGCGGAACACGGCGTCGTCCTCGTCGGCGACGGCCTGCGCGATGCGGTCGGGCTCGATCGCGCCGAGGACGCCGAGAGCGGACTTCGGGCCGACTCCCGTCACTCCGATGAGCAGCTCGAAGATCTCGAGCTGCTCGGCGTCGGGGAAGCCGTAGAGCGTCAGCGAGTCCTCGCGGACGATCAGCGTCGTGGTGAGGGTCGTCTCGTCTCCGACGCGCAGCTCGAGCGCGTGTTGCGGGGTCACGTTGACCGCGTAGCCGACGCCGTGGACGTCGACGACGGCGAGACTCCCGCGGGCGGAGAGGACGGTGCCGCGGAGGGAGGAGATCACCGCGTCAGTCTAGGTGCTCGAACAGGCGTTCGAGTGGAGGCCTCCGCGGCGCGCCACGCCCGCTGCGCCGGAGTCTCGTCTCCGGCGCCGCCCGGGGTGGCGAGCGGGGCGCGCCAGGCGTGGCAGACCGCCAGCGCGAGGGCGTCCGCGGCGTCGGCCGGAGTCGGTGGGGCGTCCAGGCGCAGGACGCGCTGGATCATCGCGGTGACCTGCCGCTTGTCGGCGGCTCCGTAGCCGGTCACGGCCGCCTTCACCTCGCTCGGGGTGTGCATGCCGACCGGGAGCGAGCGGCGGGCGGCGGCGACGAGCGCGACTCCGCTGATCTGCGCGATGCCCATCACGGTGCGCACGTTGTTCTGCGCGAACACGCGCTCGATGGCGACCGCGTCGGGCCGGTGCTCGTCGAGCAGCGCCTCGATGCCGTCACCGAGTGCGAGCAGCCGGCGCTCGAGAGCGTCGTCGGTCGGGGTCCGCAGCACGCTGACGTGCACGAGCGTCGCCCGGCGGTCACGGGCGACGTCGACGATCCCGACTCCGCAGCGGGTGAGCCCCGGATCGATCCCGAGGACGCGCATCAGAGCGCCCGCCAGGAACGGACCGGGGTCACCGCGTCACTCCTCGTCGTTCTCGAGCTCGGCGCGCACCTCGGGCGTGATGTCGAGGTTCGTGTAGACGTTCTGCACGTCGTCCGAGTCATCGAGCGCGTCGATGAGGCGGAACACCTTGCGGGCGGTGTCGGCGTCGGCCTCGACCTGGAGGGAGGCGACGAACTCGACGTCGGCCGAGTCGTAGTCGATGCCGGCCTCCTGGAGCGCCGAGCGCGCCGGGACGAGCTCGCTCGGCTCGGTGCGGACCTCGAAGCTCTCGCCGTGGTCGATGACGTCGTCGACGCCGAAGTCGAGGACCGCGCCCAGCACGTCGTCCTCGGAGACGCTGTCGCCGTGCGGCACCGAGATGACGCCCTTGCGCGCGAAGTTGTAGGCGACGCTGCCCGGATCGGCCATCGTGCCGCCGTTGCGGGTCATCGCCGTGCGGACGTCGGCCGCGGCACGGTTCTTGTTGTCGGTGAGGCACTCGACGAGGAGTGCGATCCCGTTGGGGCCGTAGGCCTCGTACATGATCGTCGTGTAGTCGATGACCTCACCGGTGAGGCCGGCGCCGCGCTTGATCGCGCGGTCGATGTTGTCGTTCGGGACCGAGGTCTTCTTCGCCTTCTGCACGGCGTCGACGAGCGTCGGGTTGCCGGAGAGGTCGGCGCCGCCGATCTTGGCGGCCACCTCGATGTTCTTGATCAGCTTGGCGAACGACTTCGCGCGACGCGAGTCCTTGATCGCCTTCTGGTGCTTGGTCGTGGCCCACTTGGAATGCCCGGACACGGTGCTCCCTCGGAATGTTCGTTTCGACGCGACCCCCGGAGGCGCCGCCCAATAGCTGGCCCAGTCTAACTTCCGGGTCGGTCCCTGCCCGCAGTACCGCGCCGGAGCCGCCCGCCCGCCGTGCCGCACCGGAGCCGGTCCCCGCCGGCCGTGCGGCACCGGAGCCGGTCCCCGCCGGCCGTGCGGCACCGGAGCCGGTCCCCGCCCGGCTCCGCGCAGTCGGCTCACCGAGGTGGTCGCGCAGATGGAGCGTCATGCGCCCGGCTACGACGATTCGCTGGAACGCGAATCATCGGTTCGCCTCGCAGAAGTGGGATCCGACTCCGATTCCCGGGTCGATCCGTCAGAGACGCCCCGTGATAATCGCGAACACGGTGCATCTTCGACGGATCGATCGCTGTCCTGGGCCTCCGCCGAACAGTGCGTCTCTGGCGGTCAACCTGCAGATCGGCGACCGCCTCCGAGGCGGGCCTCGATACGCCCCTGCGGGGCTACTCGACCAGCAGCGAAGGGACAGCCGTGGTGTCGAAGATGCTCATCTGAAGGGATGGCCTGCAGATCGGCGACCATCCGCGAGGCGAACAGGCGATTCGCGTGTCAGCGAATCGGCGTAGCCGTTCGCAGGACGCTCCACCTGCGCGACCACCTCTGGGAGCCGACTGCGCCGCGCCGGGCGGGGATCGGTGCGGACGCGGTCGTTGCGCTCAGCGCAGCAACCGCGAGAGGACGCGGTCGGCGAGCGGCTTCCCGCCCGTCTGACAGGTGGGGCAGTACTGGAGGGTGGAGTCGGCGAAGATCACCTGGCGGACGGTGTCGCCGCAGACCGGGCACGGTTCGCCGGTGCGGCCGTGGACCCGCATGCCGAGCTTCTTCTCGCGTTTGAGGTCGGCGGCGTGCAGGCCCTCGGCGCGCGTCAGCGCCTCCTCGAGGGTGTAGCGGAGGGCGGTGTAGAGGCGGTCGAGCTCCTCGGGTGTCACCGAGGCGGGCTTGAACGGCGACATGCGCGCGACGTGCAGGATCTCGTCGGAGTAGGCGTTGCCGATCCCCGCGATGCGCGACTGGTCGCGGAGGACTCCCTTGAGCTGGGCGCGGCCCGCCGTCGCGAGGATCGCTCCGAGGATCTCCTCGGTGAAGGCGGGATCGAGCGGGTCCGGTCCGAGGCGGGCGACGCCGGGGACGTCGCGCGGGTCGGCGACGATCGAGAGCGCGAGGCTCTTCTTGGTGCCCGCCTCGGTGATGTCGAAGCCGGAGCCGTCCTCGAGGACCAGGCGCGCCGCGAGCGGGCCGCGGCCGGGCTTGACGGGAGCGGTGGGCCGCTCGGGACGCCAGCGCACCCAGCCGGCGCGCGCGAGGTGCAGGAGCACGTGGGCGTCGCCGATCGCCAGGTCGAGGAACTTGCCGTGCCGGGTCACTCCGTGGACCGTCCGCCCCGCGAGGGACGACGGCGGGATCGCGACGGTCTTGAGCGCCGAGATCGCGTACACGCTGAGGCTCTCGAGGACGCGGCCGCCGAGCCGTTCGTCGAGGTCGCGCGCGAGCGCCTGCACTTCGGGGAGTTCGGGCATGCGACCACTGTGGACCGCACGTCCGACACGGTCCACCCCTGGCGGACGACGCTGGAGGGCGTCAGGCCCCGAAGCGGGTCGCCGCGACCTTCCGCAGGAACAGCTCGTGGAAGCGGTAGTCGCCGGTGATCTCGGGGTGGAAGGAGGTGCCGAGCAGGCTGCCCTGCTCGACGGCGACGACGCGGCCGTCCGCGACGGAGGCGAGCGCGGTCGCCCGCTCCCCCACGTCCTCGACGATCGGCGCGCGGATGAACACCGCGTGCATCGGCGGGTCGCCGATGGCGGGGATGTCGAGATCCGTCTCGAAGGAGTCGAGCTGGTTGCCGAAGGCGTTGCGGCGCACGGTCACGTCGAGACCGCCGAAGCTCGACTGGCCGTCGATGCGGTCGAGGACGCGGTCGGCGAGCATGATGAGCCCGGCGCAGGTGCCGTAGACCGGCAGGCCCGCGGCGATCGCCTCCTTGACCGGATCGGCGAGGCCGAAGAGCCGCGACAGCTTGTCCATCACCGTGGACTCGCCGCCCGGGATCACGAGACCGGCGACCGATTCCAGTTCGGAAGGGCGGCGGACCAGCACGACGTCGGCGCCGAGCTCGCGCAGCACGTGGGCGTGCTCGCGGAAGTCGCCCTGGAGGGCGAGGACACCGACGCGGAGGCCCTCGAGGGACTCGCGCGTCTCGCCCTCCCCCGCGACGGGCGCCTGCGCGCTACCAGCCACGCTCGGAGAGGCGGTGCGGCGCGGGCACATCGGCCACGTTGATGCCGACCATCGCCTCGCCGAGTCCGCGGGACGCCTCCGCGACGACCTTCGCGTCGTCGTAGAACGTCGTCGCCTTCACGATCGCCGCGGCGCGCTTCGCGGGCTCGCCCGACTTGAAGACACCGGAGCCCACGAACACGCCGTCGGCGCCGAGCTGCATCATCAGCGCGGCATCGGCCGGAGTCGCGACGCCGCCGGCCGTGAACAGCACGACGGGCAGCTTGCCGGTGCGCGCGATCTCGACGACCAGGTCGTAGGGGGCCTGCAGCTCCTTCGCCGCGACGTAGAGCTCGTCGTGGGTGAGGGACTTCAGGCGGTTGACCTCGGCCGAGATGGTGCGGATGTGCTTGGTGGCCTCGGAGACGTCGCCGGTGCCCGCCTCGCCCTTGGAGCGGATCATCGCCGCGCCCTCGGTGATGCGGCGCAGCGCCTCGCCCAGGTTCGTGGCACCGCAGACGAAGGGGACCGTGAACTTCCACTTGTCGATGTGGTTCACGTAGTCGGCGGGCGACAGGACCTCGGACTCGTCGATGTAGTCGACGCCGAGCTCCTGCAGGATCTGCGCCTCGACGAAGTGGCCGATGCGCGCCTTCGCCATGACGGGGATGGAGACCGCAGCGACGATGCCGTCGATGAGGTCGGGGTCGCTCATCCGCGCGACGCCGCCCTGCGAGCGGATGTCGGCGGGGACGCGCTCGAGCGCCATGACGGCGACCGCTCCCGCGTCCTCCGCGATGCGGGCCTGCTCGGCGTTGACGACGTCCATGATGACGCCGCCCTTGAGCATCTCGGCGAGCCCGCGCTTGACGCGGCTCGAGCCGAACTGCTCGGGGGCGGACGAGGACGAAGGAGTGGTGTCAGTCATGTTCGCGGTGTCCTGTTCTGTGCGGCGTCTTCCGCCGACGGCAGCTAAGTCTACGAGAGGGTGTCGGATGCCCGCGGCGCTGGACACGCAGGCCTCCGCGGTCTAGTCGACCGGCCAGGCTGCGGCGATGCTCGCCCGGACGTCGCCGAGCAGCTGCGGCAGCGCCTTGGTGCGGGCGATGATCGGGAAGAAGTTGGCGTCGGTCGCCCAGCGCGGCACCACGTGCTGGTGCAGGTGCGCGGCGATCCCGGCTCCGGCGACCGCGCCCTGGTTCATCCCGAGGTTGAAGCCGTCGTTGTTCGACACCTCGCGGATGACGCGCATCGCGGTCTGGGTGAGCGCCCCGATCTCGGCCACTTCTTCGGGGGTGGCCTCGTCGTACAGCGGGATGTGGCGGTACGGGCAGACCAGGAGGTGGCCGGAGTTGTAGGGGAAGAGGTTGAGCAGCACGTAGGCGTGCTCGCCGCGGGCGACGATGAGCGCCTCCTCGTCGCTGAGCGTGGGAGCGACGCAGAAGGGGCAGTCGTGGGCACCGGGCTGACCCTTCTGGATGTAGACCATGCGATGCGGGGTCCACAGGCGCTGGAACTCGTCGGGGACGCCCGCGAGGTGCGCGGAGCCCTCCGCGCCCTCGGGGACGCGCTCCTCGGCGGCGGACTCCGCCGCCCGGGGATCGCCGGCCATCAGACCTGCGCCTTCGACGCGATGGCCTCCCGGATGCGGGCGACGGCGTCGGCGACGGGGATCCCGTTCTCCTGCGTGCCGTCCCGGAAGCGGAAGCTGACGGCTCCGGCGTCGCGGTCCTTCTCGCCGACGATGAGCTGGAAGGGAACCTTCTGCAGCGTCGCGTTGCGGATCTTCTTCTGCATCCGGTCGCTCGAGTAGTCGATCTCGGCGCGGACGCCGGACTTCTTCAGCTCGCCGATGACGCCCTCGAGATAGGGCAGGTACTCGTCGGCGATCGGGATGCCGATCACCTGGACGGGCGAGAGCCAGACCGGGAACGCACCCGCGTAGTGCTCGGTGAGGATCGCGAAGAAGCGCTCGATCGACCCGAACAGCGCGCGGTGGATCATCACCGGCTGCTTCTTCGTGCCGTCGGACGCGGTGTACTCGAGCTCGAAGCGCTCGGGCTGGTTGAAGTCCAGCTGGATCGTCGACATCTGCCAGGTGCGGCCGATGGCGTCGCGCGCCTGGACCGAGATCTTGGGACCGTAGAACGCGGCTCCTCCCGGGTCGGGCACGAGCTCGAGGCCGGAGGCGACGGCGACGGCGCGCAGCGACTCGATCGCCGCCTCCCACTGCTCGGGGTCGCCGACGAACTTGGGGTTGCCCTCCTCGTTCGTCGAGAGCTCGAGGTAGAAGTCGTCGAGGCCGTAGTCGCGCAGGACCTGCAGCACGAACTCGAGGTTGCGGGTCAGCTCGGCCGCCACGTCCTCCTGGGCGACGTAGATGTGCGCGTCGTCCTGGGTGAGTCCGCGGACACGCGTGAGGCCCTGCAGCGTTCCGCTCTTCTCGTAGCGGTAGACGGTGCCGAACTCGGCCAGACGCAGCGGCAGCTCGCGGTAGCTGCGGCCCCGCGAACGGAAGATCAGGTTGTGGAAGGGGCAGTTCATGGGCTTGAGGTAGTAGTCCTGGCCCTGGCGCGTGATCGTGCCGTCCTCGTCCTGCAGCTCGTCGAGGTGCATCGGGGGGAACATCCCCTCGGAGTACCACTGCAGGTGGCCGCTCGTCATGAAGAGGTCGCCCTTGGTGATGTGCGGCGAGTAGACGAGCTCGTAGTCGTGGGCGAGCAGCTGCTCGCGCATGTACTGCTCGATCTCGTAGCGGATGATGCCGCCCTTGGGGTGGAAGACCGCGAGTCCGGAGCCGATCTCGTCGGGGAAGGAGAAGAGGTCGAGCTCGTGCCCGATCTTGCGGTGGTCGCGGCGGGCCGCCTCCTCGAGCCGCGCCTGGTGCGCGCGCAGCTCGTCCTTGGTCGGCCAGGCGGTGCCGTAGACGCGCTGGAGCTGCGGGTTCTTCTCGGAGCCGCGCCAGTAGGCCGCGGCGTTGCGGGTCAGGGCGTAGCCGTTGCCGATCATCCGGGTGTTCGGGAGGTGCGGGCCGCGGCAGAGGTCCTTCCACACGGTGTCGCCGGTGCGGGGGTCGACGTTGTCGTAGATCGTCAGCTCCGCACCGCCGACCTCGACCGACTCGCCGTCGGAGCCTCCGCCCTTCAGCCCGATCAGCTCGAGCTTGTAGGGCTCGGCCGACAGCTCGGCGCGGGCCTCGTCCTCGGTCACGACGCGGCGCACGAAGCGCTGGCCCTGGCGGATGATGCGGTCCATCGCCTTCTCGAGGGCCTTCATCGCCTCGGGGGTGAAGGGCTCCTCGACGTCGAAGTCGTAGTAGAAGCCGTCGGTGACGGGCGGGCCGATGCCGAGCCGCGCCTCCGGGTTGATCTGCTGCACGGCCTGGGCGAGCACGTGGGCGGCGGAGTGGCGGAGGATGTCCAGCCCGTCGGGCGAGGAGATCAGGACGGGCTCGATGCGGTCGCCCGGGACGACGTCGGCGGCCAGATCGCGCAGTTCCCCGTTGACCCGGAGGGCGACGACGGCCCGATCGGTGAAGTGCGTGAACCCCGTTCCGGCCTCGGTCACCTCGAGGGACGACTCGTTCTCGGGGGGATTCGACGATTCGTTCGACACGCGCGGACACTCCTCAGGCTTCGCAGACCCCTCGACTTTAGTCGCCCTCGGGACGACGACCGACCGAGCGGAGAGGGCGCGGGACGACACCCGACGCGCCGCCCCGGCCGCCCCGGCCTCACCCGGCCGGCGGGCACCACCGCCCACCCGATCGAGCTCGCCGTGGTCTCCTCGACGGTGCCGCCACAGCTGCGCTCGGCGGCACGCTGGTCGTCCCGGCCCCCACCTCGGCGCGAGCGTCGACGTCGGCGGACGGATGGTTGCGGGCGGTGTCCTCGGCCGGACCGCAGCGCCCCGCGCGCCCTACAGCTCGCGCCCGAAGCAGACCGACAGATCGGACCCCTCGTAGGCCCCGAACAGCGGGATCGGCGCATAGCCCTCGCGCGAGTAGAAGCGGATCGCGTCCGGCTGCAGCGTGCCCGTCTCGAGCACCAGCCGCGCCGCGCCCCTGGCCCGTGCCCGCTCCTCCAGCGCCCGCAGGACCGCGGTCGACACCCCCGAGCCTCGCGCTCCCGGCGCCACGAACATCCGCTTCACCTCGATCGACCCCGGCCCGAGCACGGAGTCGTCGAGCGGGCGCAGTCCGCCGCACGCCACCGCCTCACCGCCCGAGTCGCGCGCCACGACGAACACCGGGACGTCCTCGGCCGACGGCGCCTGCCCCGGTTCGTGGTCGTCGCTCCCGTAGCGCTCGTCGAGCTCGCGGCGCTGGGCGGCCCGCAGCTCCTCCGCCGCCGGATGCGTCCACGCCACGTCCTCGATGCTCCAGTCCATCCGGCTCCGCCTCTCCGCTCCGCCGCGCGGAGCCCCGGCCATTCTCCCGGGCGCCCGTCGGCACCGCCCGCCCGCTCTAGAATCGGCGCATGCCCGACGACTCCGCTCCCGTTCCCGCGCCCGGCTGGTACCCGCACCCCGCCGACATCGGATCCGAGCTCTACTGGGACGGCACGTCGTGGACGGACCGCTCCCGCCCCGCCGCCGCGCCGGCGCCCTCCGTCCCGCTCTACGGCACGCCGAGCGCTCCCGATCAGCCGGCCCAGCAGCCCGAGCTCTACGCCTACCCGTCGGCCCCGTCCTCGTCCGCCGGCCGCAATCCGATGGCGATCGCGAGCCTCGTGCTCGGCATCATCAGCATCCTGATCAACCCGCTCCTGGTCCCCTCGATCCTCGCGATCGTGTTCGGCGTTCGTGGACGCGCGGCCGCCGAGAGCCTGGGCGGCGGACGCGGTCTGGCGACCGCGGGCCTCATCACCGGCATCGTCGGCATCGTCACCGGCGTCCTCTCCTTCCTCTCCAACCTGTCCGATCTCGCCGGGCTCGCGGGGTGAGCCGGGGGTCCCAAGTCGATGCGCCGATGACCGCGCGCCGGAGCGCCCCCTGGCTCTTCGTCGTCGCGGTCGCCCTGGTCGCCTTCGTCCTGCGCGGACCGATCGTCGCTCTGGCGCCGGTGATCGACGCGATCCGCGACGACCTCTCCCTCTCCTCCGGCCAGGCGGGCGTGCTCACCAGCATCCCCGTGCTCTGCTTCGCCCTGGCGACACCGCTCGCCCTCGTCGTGATCCGCCGGGCGGGGCCCGACGCCGCGGTCGTCGTCACGGTCCTCGGAGTCGCGCTGGGCACGATCCTCCGCTCGGCCGGAGACGTGGTCGCAGTGGTCGCCGGTACCGTCGTGATCGGCGTGTTCATCACCATCGGCAACGTCGTGGTGCCCGTCGTCATCCGCCGAGACGTCTCGCCGGAGCGCGTGGACCTCACGACCGGCGTCTACACGGCCGCGCTCAACATCGGCTCGACGATCACCTCGCTCGGCACCGCGCCCCTCGCGCTCGCGATCGGCTGGCGCGGCGCCCTGCTCGTCTGGCTCGTGCTGAACGCCCTCGCGCTGCTCGGCTGGCTGCTCGCCGTCGGTCCGGCCCGGGCGCTGAAGCCCGCCCCGCGCCGCACCGCCGATCGCGGTCCCGCCGCCCCCGCTCCGCGCATCTGGCGCAGCGCCACCGTCCTGGCCCTGGCCGTGTGCTTCTCGAGCCAGGCGTTCTCGTACTACGGAGTCACCGCGTGGCTGCCCACGCTCCTCGTCGACCGCAACGGCTTCACGATCGAGACGGCCGGCGCCAGCTCGTCGGTCTTCCAGCTCGCCGCGGTCGTCGGAGCGATCGGCGTCCCCCTGCTCGTGAAGCGCCTCCGGCCTCTGGGCAGCATCGCTCTGGTCGGCGTGCTCTGGTGCACCGTCCCCGCCGGGCTGCTGCTCGCACCACAGCTCTGGGCGCTCTGGTGCATCCTCGGCGGCATCGCGCAGGGCGGCGGATTCACCGTCGTCTTCGTCCTCGTCGTCCGGCTCTCGCAGTCGGATGCGCACGCCTCCCGCCTGTCCGCGACCGTGCAGGGCATCGGCTACGCCGTCGCCGCGACCGCCCCCACCGTGCTCGGCTTCGCCCACGACGCGAGCGGCGGCTGGGACGCGCCGCTCGCCGTGGTGCTCGGCGCCACGATCTCGTTCCTCCTCTTCGGCGTCTTCGCCGCGGCGCGCCACTCCCGCACCGCCTGACCCCCGTCAAGGCCCTCCGCCGGCGCCCCCGGGGCAATAGCGTGTCGGCATGGCCGAGAAGAGCACGACCCGTGAGAAGACCGCGCCCGAGCCCGATGACGCGCGCAAGCCCGACGAGGTCAGCGACATCACCAAGCGCTCCTGGCTGTACGTCCTGAAGAAGACGGGTCGCGAGTTCGGCGCCGACCAGTGCACCGACCTCGCCGCCGCACTCACGTACTACGCCGTGCTCGCCCTCTTCCCGGCGCTGCTCGCGATCGTCTCCGTCCTCGGCGTCTTCGGCCAGGCGCAGGCCACCACCGACACCGTCCTCGAGCTCGTGGGCAACCTCGCCTCGGCCCAGGTGGTCGACCTGCTGCGCGACCCGATCGAGTCGCTGACCAGCTCCCCCGCCGCCGGCCTCGCCCTCATCACCGGAATCGTCGGCGCGATCTGGTCCGCATCCGGCTACGTCGGCGCGTTCGGCCGGGCGATGAACCGCATCTACGAGATCGACGAGGGCCGCCCCTTCTGGAAGCTCCGTCCCACCATGCTCGGCGTCACCGTCGTCACCGTGGTCCTCATCGTCGTCGCGGCACTCCTGCTCGTGCTGAGCGGCCCGGTCGCCTCGGCCGTCGGCGATGTCGTGGGCCTCGGCCCGGCGGCGCTCACGGTGTGGAACATCGTCAAGTGGCCGGTCCTCCTGCTGATCGCCGTCGTGATCATCGCGGTCCTGTACTACTTCGCGCCGAACATCCGGCAGCCGAAGTTCCGCTGGATCAGCACCGGGGCGTTCCTCGCCCTCGCGATCTGGCTGATCGCCTCGGTCGGCTTCGCCTTCTACGTCGCGAACTTCTCGAACTACGACAAGACGTACGGCTCGCTGGGTGCGGTCATCGTCTTCCTCCTCTGGATCTGGATCACGAACATCGCCCTGCTCTTCGGCGCCGAGTTCGACGCCGAGCTCGAGCGCGGCCGTCAGCTCCAGGCCGGCATCGAGGCCGAGGAGACCCTGCAGCTCCCGCCCCGCGACACCGCGGCGAGCGAGAAGAAGCAGGCCGTGCACGAGCAGGACGTCCGCGACGGCAAGTGGATCCGGCTCTCGAACGAGAACCGCTCCTCCGACGCCCCGGCCCAGGACGACGAGGCCGCGAAGAGCTGACCGCTCACGACTCCGCGTCCCACAGGGCGCGGTAGCGGGCCGCGCGCTCGTCGTCCGGCGCGATGCCGTACTCCTCCAGCAGCAGGGGCTCGAGCCCGTCGCCGTAGTTCCAGCGGAGGCTCATCGCCGCGATCGCGAGGTCGGCCCACCGGTCGCCGACCCCCAGGTCTCCGACGTCCACGATCCCGCTCCAGTGCCCGTCGTCGTCCAGCAGCGTGTTGGGCGCGCAGGCGTCGCCGTGCACCACCACGGGGTCGGCGGGCAGCGGAGGCGCGCCCAGCCGCTCGACGCGGCGATCGAACCACGAGCCCCCGCGCAGCGAGGCCGGCACCTCGGCCACCGGCAGCGCGTGCACCGCGCGCAGTCCCGCCGCGATCGCCCGCACCGCTGTCCCGGGCTCCGCGATCCACCGCGGCGAGACCGCGCTCTCCCCCGGCAGCGCCCGCGTCAGCAGCCACTCCCCGCCGTCCCCGCGCCCGTGCTCGAGCAGCACCGGAGCCGGGATCCTGCCCTCGAGCCAGCGCAGCCGCTCCGCCTCCCGGCCGAGATCGACGCCGGCCGAGTCGGGGCTCCACTTCAGGTAGCCGTCCCGCACGCGGAAGGTGAGCCCGTCGAGCTGGTTCCGCCAGACGAGCCGCGGAGCGGCACCGCCGTTCCTCGCGAGCGCGATCGGAGGGAGAGCGAGGTCGCCGAGGGACCACTGCCGCGAGAGATCCGGACCGGTCATCGCGCCAGGCTACCGAACGGTCTTGTCTGTGGTCGGACCACAGGATATCGTGTGGTCCGACCACAGAGAGGGGTGAGGCGGATGAGCGACCGCGCCTGGGAGACCGTGCTGGCGCACGTCGAGGGCCTGCTGCTCACCGGCGTCCTCTCGCCGGGCGACCGCCTCCCCGGAGAGCGCGTGCTCGCCCTCGAGCTCGGAGTCGGCCGCTCCTCCGTCCGCGAGGCCGTCCGCGTCCTCGAGGTGATGGGCCTCGTCCGCACCCGAGCCGGCTCCGGGCCCACCGCGGGCGCCGTCATCGTCGCGCGCCCCACCGGCGGCATGAGCGCGCTGCTGCGCCTCCAGGTCGCCGCGAGCGGCTTCGCCGTCGAGGACGTGGTGCGCACCCGCCTCGTGCTCGAGACGGCCGTCGTCGACGATCTCGCCCGCACCGTGGGCATCGCGCTCGACGACAGCCGCGAGCTCCTCGACGCGATGGACGCCGGGACGCTCGACCACGACGCCTTCCTCGCCCTCGACCAGCAGTTCCACCTCTCGCTCGCAGAGGCGTCGGGCAACGCCGTGATCGCCGCGATGACCGCGGGTCTCCGCGACGCCGTCGAGAGCTACGTGCTCGAGGCGGCCCGCTCGCTGCCCGACTGGGCGAGCACCCGCGACCGCCTCCGCCGCGAGCACCGCGCCCTGGTCGACGCCATCGACGCCGCCGACCCCGAGCTCGCCCGCTCCCTCGTCCACCGCCACATCTCCGGCTACTACGCCGAGACCCACCTCACCGCGAAGAAGGACTGACCATGGTCGACCGCCGAATCCCGAAGGTGCGCGATCTCGCGCCCCTGATGCAGTTCAAGACGCCCGAGCTCGATCTCAAGAAGGCCCGGCTCGACAAGGCGCTGACCGTCTACGACCTCCAGCGCATCGCCCGGCGCCGCACGCCGAAGGCCGCCTTCGACTACACGGAGGGGGCCGCGGAGGCGGAGATCTCGCTCGGTCGCGCCCGCCAGGCCTTCGAGGACATCCAGTTCAACCCGGCGGTGCTGCGCGACGTGTCCCAGGTGCGCACCGGCTGGGACGTCCTCGGCGCCCCCGTGTCACTCCCCTTCGGCATCGCCCCGACCGGCTTCACCCGGATGATGCAGACGGAGGGCGAGATCGCCGGAGCCCGGAACGCCGCCAAGTGGGGCATCCCGTTCTCCCTCTCCACGATGGGCACGACCGCCATCGAGGATGTGAAGGCGGCGAATCCGCACGGCCGCAACTGGTTCCAGCTCTACATGTGGAAGGACCGCGACCGCTCGATGGCGCTCGTCGACCGTGCCGCCGCCTCCGGCTACGACACCCTGCTGGTCACCGTCGACGTCCCCGTCGCCGGCGCGCGCCTCCGCGACAAGCGCAACGGCTTCTCCATCCCCCCGCAGCTGACCCGCGGCACCGTCGTCAACGCTCTGCCGCGCCCCTGGTGGTGGATCGACTTCCTCACCACCGAGCCGCTCTCGTTCGCCTCCCTCGACCGCTGGTCGGGGACCGTCGGCGAGCTGCTCGACACCATGTTCGACCCGACGGTCGGCTTCGACGACCTGGCCTGGATCCGCGACCAGTGGCCCGGGAAGGTCGTCGTCAAGGGCATCCAGACGGTGGACGACGCCCGCCGCGTCGCCGAGCTGGGCATCGACGGTATCGTGCTCTCGAACCACGGCGGCCGCCAGCTCGACCGCGCCCCGATCCCGTTCCACCTGCTCCCGGAGGTGGTCCGCGAGGTCGGCTCGTCGGGCATGGAGGTCCACCTCGACACCGGCATCATGTCGGGAGCCGACATCGTCGCCGCGATCGCGCACGGCGCCCGGTTCACGCTCGTCGGCCGCGCGTACCTCTACGGCCTGATGGCCGGCGGCGAGGCGGGCGTCAACCGGATGATCGAGATCCTCTCCGAGCAGATCACCCGCACGATGCGCCTCCTGGGCGTCACCTCGCTCGAGGAGCTGACCCCCGAGCACGTCACCCAGCTCCAGCGCCTGGCCCCGCGCGCCCTCTCCCCTCAGCTGACCCTCTGATCCCCTCCGCGAGATGCCACTCCGGTACGCCGCACGCCGTGCGGGGCGTACCGGAGTGGCATCTCGCGGAGCCCGTCGGCGGGCGCGGGTCAGCGGCGCCGGAGGTAGCGCAGCAGAAGGGTGTCGCCGGAGGCGAGCACGTGCGCCAGCCGCTGATCCCGGGCACCCGGCAGCGCCCCGCGCGCGATGCGGCCGGCGTCGCCCGACTCGAGCGTCGGGCTCAGCGTCAGGTCGAGCTCGTCCACCGCGTCGTCCGCCAGCAGCGCGCCGAGCAGCGCCGGTCCGCCCTCGCAGTGGATCCGGGCCAGCCCGCGCTCGGCCAGGGCGTCGCGCATCCGCGGGGCGTCCAGCGCGTCCTCGCCGCAGACGAGCACCTCGGCGACCTCCGCGAGCCGGTCGCGCCGGCCCACGGGTGAGCGCCCCGTGGTCACCACCACCGGCCGCACCGGCGCCTCGGTGAAGATCCGCGACCCCGCGTCGAGCTCGAGCGAGCCGGAGACGATCGCGAAGACCGGGTGCGGAGGCAGCCCCGCCGCCGCGCGTGCGGTCGCGGCCTCCTCGCCCAGCACCATCGGGCCGTAGCCCTCCGCGCGCACCGTGCCCGCGGCCACCAGGACCACATCGGCCAGCCGGCGCAGCAGATCGAAGACGCGCAGGTCGGCCTCGCCTCCGAGGGCGCCCGACACTCCGTCGTGCGTCACCGCTCCGTCGATGCTCGAGACGAAGTTCACGCGGAGCCACCGCTCGGCCGCCTCCCGGGAGTACAGCGCGAGCAGCGCGTCGTCGTCGAGGTCCGCGCCCGCAGAGGGGTGCAGGAGGTCGATCGCCGCGCTCACGCGCCCGCCTCCTCGATGTTGTGCCGCAGGTAGGCCGGCGCGCGCCAGCCGAGCACGGCCTCCGTCAGCCGCACCGCGTCGACCGCCTGCCGCACGTCGTGCATCCGCACGATCCGCGCCCCGTTCAGAATGCAGATCACCGCGGCCGCGAGGGAGCCCTCGAGCCGCTCCCCCTGCGGCCGGTCGAGCGTCTCGCCGATGAAGTCCTTGTTCGACACCGCCGCCAGCACCGGGTACCCCAGCGCCGCCACCTCGCCGAGCCGGCGGGTCAGCTCCAGGGTGTGCAGGGTGTTCTTGTTCAGGTCGTGCCCGGGGTCCACGATGATCCGCTCCGGGGGCACTCCCGCGGCCAGCGCGCGCTCCACGCGGTCCCGGAGGAAGGCGACCACCGTCGCGACGACGTCGTCGTACTCCGGCCGGGTCGGCTCGCTCCGCGGCGCGCCCATGCTGTGCGTGACGACCAGCTGAGCCGCCGAGGAGGCGACGACCTCGAGCATCCGCGGATCGTGCAGCCCGCTGGTGTCGTTGACGACGCAGGCGCCCTCGTCGATGCTCGCTCGGGCCACCTCGGAGCGGGTCGTGTCGACCGAGATCACCACGTCGCTCCGCTCGCGGATGCCCGCGACCACGGGCACGACCCGGTCGATCTCCTCCTGCAGCGACACCGCCGGTCCCCGGCCGAACGGCACTCCGCCGATGTCGACCCAGTCGGCCCCGAGCTCGGCGGCCCGCACGGCGGCGTCGACCGCCCGGTCGAGCGCGAACGTCGACCCCCTGTCGTAGAACGAGTCGGGAGTGCGGTTCACCACCGCCATCACGGCGACCTCGCGCTCGAAGTCGAACTCGCGTGCGCCGATGATGCGCGTCATCGTCCAGTCGTCCTCTCGGGATCCCCGTGCCGATCGGTCGTCGGCGCCGCCCACCCTAGACGAGCCGACCCCTGGCGGGGCTGATGCCCGGATCGTCGCTCGCCGGATGCGGCGGGTCGAGTCGCTGCTCGCCCTCGAGGAGCACCTGGAACAGCACGTGGTCCTGCCACTCGCCGGCGATCCGGAGGTACCGGCGGGCGATACCGATCCGCTCGAACCCGTTGTGCTCGAGCACCGTCTGCGATCCGCGGTTGTGCAGGAGCGTCCCGGCCTGCACGCGGTGCAGCCGCAGCTCGTCCCTCGCGATCCGGAGCGTCTCCCCGACGGCCCGCGTCATCAGCCCGCGGCCCTGGAGGGACGCGTCGAGCCAGTAGCCGAGGTCGGCGCTGTCGAAGGCGCCGCGGACCACGTTCGACAGCGTGAGGCGTCCGACGATCTCGCCGCCGCGCTCGAGCACCAGCGGCAGCACACTGCCGGCCCGGTGAGCGAAGAGGACGTCGGCGATGGCGTCGGTCTGTCCGCCCGCCTCGAAGAAGCGCACCGAGCGCACGGGCTCCCAGGGCTCGAGGTGCCGGCGGTTGCGACGGTAGGCGCTCGCGAGCGCGGGACCGTCCTCGCGGGCGATCAGCCGGAGCCAGGTGGAGTCGTCGAGTGCGATCGGGGCGGTCATCGCGACGAGAGTAGTCGTTACCCGGTCGGCTCGCGCGGAACCGGGCAGAAGGGGCGCCGTCGCCGGAGCAGCCGGCTCCCGCCACTCCTCGGTCGGGGACCTCCGGGAACGAGAGAACCCCCGGCCGCGGGGGCCGGGGGTTCTGGTGGTGGGCGATACTGGGATCGAACCAGTGACCTCTTCCGTGTCAGGGAAGCGCGCTACCGCTGCGCCAATCGCCCGTTGCTCCGTGAAGAGCGCCTCGCTCGGTGAACGATCGAGGTGGATACGGGATTCGAACCCGTGTATACGGCTTTGCAGGCCGCTGCCTCGCCTCTCGGCCAATCCACCGTGTACGGGATTCGGTGTCGGCGGCCCGAGGGCCGACCAGGCGGGAGGACACCCTGGGGTGCTCCCGACCACTGTTCTTCAGAAATACCGGCCCGGAGGCCGGTATTCGAGCGGATGACGAGATTCGAACTCGCGACCCTCACCTTGGCAAGGTGATGCGCTACCGCTGCGCCACATCCGCATGGAGGTCTTGCTGGTCTTGCTGGTTTGTCGTGCACTTCGCCGGTCTTGCTTCTTGCCTGTCTTGCTTCTTGCCTGTCTCACCCGGCGCTTTCGCTCCCCGGCTCGACCTAGAAGACTGTATCCGACGGCCGCACGAGAATCCAAATCGAGCGCGCGCCGATCTCGGCCGCGGTGGCGCCTTCCCCGTCTTTCCGCGCGAAACCCGCCCGACACATCCCGTTCACCCGGGCGTGGTGCCCCGGAGTGGTGCATCGCGCCCCGGCGGATCCGCTACGATCCTTACTCGGGTCGTCCACAAGACGGCCTCCTGGGCGATTGGCGCAGTTGGTAGCGCGCTTCCTTCACACGGAAGAGGTCATCGGTTCGAGTCCGGTATCGCCCACCCTCACCCCCGGCCTCCCGCCGGGGGTTTTCTCGTGCCCCCGGAGGTCGACCCCGCGATGATGGGCCGCTCGCACGCCGTCTCCGGCGCCCTCGCCTGGGCGATCGCCACCTCCGTGCCGGCGATCGCGGGGCCGCTCGGGCTCGGCTCCCTGCCCCTCGATCTGCAGCTCGTGGGCCTCGGTGTCACCGCCGGCTGGGCCCTCGCACCGGATGCCGACCACGCGCGCGCCACGATCTCCCGCTCGGCGCCCGGCGCCTCGCTGCTGACAGCGACCGCCGGGCGCATCAGCGGCGGCCACCGGCACGGGATGCACTCGCTCCTGGCGATCGCGGTGGTCTGGTACCTGGTGCCGGTCCTGACGGAGCTCCGCTTCCCGGTGCCGCTCGTCGGACCGGTCTCGCTCGCCGCCCTCCTGACGCTCCCCGCCCTGGCGTTCGCCGCGAAGGCGATCAGGGCGGCACCGTCCTGGCCGATCGCCTGGGCGGGCGCGGTCGTCGTCACGGCCCTCCTGATCGGCCTCGCCGACGGCACCTGGGCGTGGCTCCGGGTCGCCGCGACCCTCGGCTACCTCGTGCACGTGGCGGGCGACGCCCTCACGACCGAGGGGATCAACTGGCTCTGGCCCCTCCGCATCCGCTCGCCGCGCTGGGTGCGGCGCACGCCGCTGCGCCACCTCTGGACCTCCGGCGGCTACGCCGCGGTCCCCGTGCTCGGATCGGCGGGCTCCTGGCGCGAGACGATCCTCTACTGGCTGATGTCGGGCGCGACGATCGTCCTGACCGCCGCCGGCGTCACCGCCGCTCTCTCCTGAGGGCTCGACGCGCTCCTCAGAACACCTTCCCCGGGTTCATGATCCCGAGCGGGTCGAAGACCGCCTTGATGCCCTGCTGCAGCGCCATCGAGTCCTCGCCCAGCTCCTCCGCCAGCCAGCGCCGCTTGAGCAGCCCCACCCCGTGCTCCCCCGTCAGCGTGCCGCCCAGGGCGACGGCCGTGCGGAAGAGCTCGGCGGCCGCCTCCCAGACCTCCTCGCCGACGACCGTGGCACCGGCGGGCAGGACGAAGTTCGGGTGCAGGTTGCCGTCGCCCGCGTGGGCGACGGTCGGGATGCTGAGTCCTGTGCGCGCCTCGATGTCCCGGATCGCGGCGAACATCGCCGGCAGCGCCGAGCGCGGCACGCAGACGTCCTCGATCAGCACCTCGCCCACGGCCTCGAGGGCCGGATGGAATCCGCGCCGCACCGCCAGCAGCGCCTCGCCCGCCACGGGGTCGTCGGTCGACTCGGCGACGCCCCCGGCCCCGGTCACGATGTCGAGGATCCGCCGCGCCTCCTCGGCCGCTCCCCCGCCGTCGGTCTGGATGAGCAGGTAGGAGCGTCCGCGGTCCATCGCGACGCCGGTGTGCCGCGAGATCGCCGCGAGCGCCGCCTCGTCCATCAGCTCCATCACGGCCGGGCGGAGGCGCGCCGCCGTGATCGCGGCGGAGGCGGAGGCCGCGTCGACCACGCTCTCGAAGTAGGCGCCGATCGTCACCACGGCGCCGACCGGGATCGGCCGCAGCTTCACCGTCGCCTCGACGATCACGCCGAGGGTCCCCTCCGAGCCGGTGAGCAGCGCGGTGAGGTCGTAGCCGGTCACTCCCTTGACACTGCGGCGCCCGGTGCGGACCAGGCGGCCGTCGGGGAGCACCACCGCGAGCCCGAGCACGGCCTCGCGGGTGACCCCGTACTTCGCGCACAGCAGCCCGCCCGCGTTCGTCGCGATGTTCCCGCCGATGCTCGAGATCGCCTTGCTCGCGGGATCGGGCGAGAAGACCAGCCCGTCGGCGGCGACGGCGTCCGAGAGCGCCTGGTTGAGCACGCCGGGCTCGACGACCGCGAGCTCGTCCTCGAGCGAGATCTCGAGGATCCGGTCCATCCGCGCCGTCGAGAGCACGATCGCCCCGGCGGTCGCGACGGCGCCCGCGGCGAGCCCCGTCCCCGCTCCGCGCGGCACGACCGGCACCCGGTGCCGCGTCGCGAACCGGAGGGTCGCCTGCACGTCCCCGATCGAGCGCGCGGTGACCAGCGCGAGCGCTCGCCCCTCGCTCGTCCAGCCGGACTTGTCGGTGTGCACGGCCTCGAAGCCGGGTCCGTCGGTGGAGACGGCCTCCCCCAGCTCGTCGCGCAGCAGCGCCAGGAGGTCGGTGCTCGCCGGGATCTGCGTGCTCATGGTCCACTCCGGGTGCTCGCGGTCGGGTCCCCCGATCCTTCCACGGCGGCGGTGCAGGATGGAGGGATGACGGCACTCACGAGCGCGGGCCTGCTCCTGCACCGGGCGGGGCCGGGCGGTGCCGAGGTGTTCCTCGGCAGGATGGGCGGCCCCTTCTGGGTCCGCCGTCCGCGCGCCTGGTCGATCCCGAAGGGACTGCACACCCCCGAGGAGGAGCCGCTCGCCGCGGCCCGCCGGGAGTTCGAGGAGGAGATCGGCGCCCCGCCGCCCGATGTCGACTACGCCCTGCTCGGCACGTTCCGCCAGAGCAGCGGCAAGCTCGTGACGGTGTTCGCCGGGCCCGGCGACGACCGGGTCGTCTTCGTCGCGAGCAACACCTTCGCGCTCGAGTGGCCGCGCGGCTCCGGAGTCGTCCGGGACTTCCCCGAGATCGAGACGGCCCGCTGGGTCCCCCTCGCCGAGGCCCGCACCCTCCTGGTCGCCGGGCAGCTCCCCGCCCTCGACGCCCTCGAGTCGTCCCTGCCCGCCGGGTAGGACCCGCGGCTCCTGCCCTCCGGAGAGCTGACGCGGCGGGTCCGGTCGTCCCCGCCTGCGGCCCGCGTTCGCGGACCCGGCTGCACGCTCGCCCACCCCGCCGATCGAGGAGCGCGCGCATCGGGATCCCGCACGGTCAACAGCCGGACCCCGCAGCCCCCACCGACGCCAGATCCCGGCGAAGCCCCTGGAGAGCCGCGGCAGCAAGAACACCGGTGGTCGCCGCCAGCGGGCGCCCCTTCTCGAGGTCCCGGCCCTTCGACAGCTCAGTACAGGTCGAGGTCCGCCGGCGTCAGGGGCACCGACACGTCGTCGTCCGAGTAGACCGGCGACGGTCCGCTGAGGCGGCCCGTGCGTGCGCGCAGCTCGGCGACGAGCGTCTCGTCCACGATCTCGTCGGCGAGAGTGTGCTCCTCCGACACGAGCATCTGGCTCGCCGGGCCGAGCAGGAGCCGCACGTGGCCGACAGCGCCCTCGTGCAGGGCCGGCACGTCGACCGTGTCGGCCGTCGACGTCATCGCGAGGACGCGCGCGTACTCGATCACGGCGAGGGCGATGTCGTCGCCCGTGACGACGCTCTCCTCCGCGTAGTGGATGCGTCTCACGGTCTGCCCCTCTGCGGCGGGATCCGTGCCCCTGCCTGCACTCCAGAGTCGCACGCGGCCACCCGCCCGGCGGCGGCGGGGCGGACATCCGACGGGGGCTTTACAGCGACGGCCGGGCGTGCGCGGCCCGGCGTCAGTCGGCCGCGGAGTAGACCCGGAGTCCCAGAGGGACGATGCGGACGCTCGTGCGCTCGAAGCCGTCGGGCTCGCCGTCGAACTCCTCGGTCTCGCCGTCGTGCGCCCAGCCCGGGTCGTCGCCGCCGGGTCGGCGGGCCTGGACGGTGAGCCGGTCGGTCGAGAACGACTCGACGACCGGCGCGCGCCAGCCGGGCACCCGGCTGACGACGGGCGTGGCGGTGCGTCCGAGGACGAGCGAGAGCGCGCCGCGGGTGCGCGGAGAGCGCCCGGCGTGCAGGATCCGCACGTCGAGCTGGCCGTCGTCGAGGCGCCGGCGGGCGAGGGGCGCGGCGGTCCGCGGGTGCTCCTGGTTCACCCCGACGAAGTACGACCAGACCCGGTCGGTGCCCTCATCGCGCTTCAGATCGAACGGATCGGCGCCGCGCACCACCCGGAACGCCGCGAGGACCGCTGCCAGCGGCTTCCCGATCACCTTCTCGTGCTTCTCCCGAGCGGCGACGAACTCCGGGTAGATCCCGATCGACACGGTGTTCAGCACCGTGACGGGCTCCCCGTCGCCGGCGCGCACCTCGGCCACGTCCACGTCCCGCCGCTCGCCGAACGCGGCGGCGTCGAGGGCGTCCTCGACGGTGACGAGCCCGAGCGCCTTGGCGAAGTGGTTCATCGTCCCGCCGGGGAGCACCAGGAGCGTCATCCCCTCGTTCCGCGCGAGGGCCGCGCCGACCGCCATCGTGCCGTCGCCTCCGTAGACCCCGAGAACCTCCGGAGGCGCGTCGCCGGCTCGCGCGGCCCGCACGACCTCCGCCAGGTCCTCCCCCTCCGTCAGACGGTGCACGGTCGCCGCGGGGAAGCGCCCGAGGATCATCGGCTCCGGATCCGGCCGGTGCGAGTCGCGCCCGGCGCTGGGGTTCAGCACGACGAGCAGCTCCGCGCCGTCGCCGAGGGGGCGCCGGTCGACGGGAGGCCGACCCGCCCGCTCCGACACGGGGACGTGCCGCGGCGACGCCGGAACCAGGAGCCTCCCGAGCCCGGCGACGGTGGCGCCGAGAGCCGCGCCCCCGACGACGTCCGACAGCCAGTGCACCCCGACGTGCAGCCGCGAGAACGCGACCGTGGCCGCGAGCGGCGCGACCAGCGCGCCGGCACGCGGCGACTCGAGGGCGACGCCGACCGCGAAGGCGGCGGCGCTCGCCGCGTGACCGGAGGGGAACGAGGGCGAGGACGGCACCGTCGCCAACCGCCGGCCGACCGGCACGTCCACGATCAGCGGTCGGGCGCCTCCGAAGACGTTCTTGCCGATGGCGTTCGCGAGAGCGCTCGCGACCAGCAGCGACCCCGTGCCGCGCAGCGCCTCCCTGGGCCGTCCTGCGAGCACCAGCAGCGCCCCGAGCCCGAACCACAGCACGCCGTGGTCGGCCGCCCTGGACGCCGCGACCAGCACGCCGTCCACGACCGCGGAGGGACGGCGCGCGTTGAGCCGCCGAGCCGCCCGCGCGTCGATCCGCCGCACCCGCCTCGGGATCGCTCCGATCCTCCGGAGCAGGACGGTCGGAGGACGGGTGCCGCGGAGAGCCATCGCCCCAGACTAGGAGTCACCGCCGAGAGGTCGCCGAGCCCGAGCTCAGACCTCGCCGAACCCCGACTCGATCAGCCCCGCGAGCCGCGAGACGGCCTCGTCCGCCTGGGCACCGGTCGCCGAGATCAGGACGTCGTCGCCGCGGTCGAGTCCGAGCGACATCACGCCGAGCAGGCTCGTGGCGTCCTTGCCGTTCACATCGATCCGCGCGTCGAAGGTGGTCGCGAGCGTCACGAACTCTGCGGCGGGGCGGGCGTGGAGTCCGTTGGGATTGATCAGCCGGACGCTGCGCCGCACACCTCCCGACTGCTCGACCGGCGCGACCGGCTCCTCGGCGGAGGACCCCCGCGCCGACTCCCCCGCCCTCACCACCTCGTCGAGGGACGCCCCGGTCGCGGCGGCGACGGCCGCGGCCACCGCACCCTCGACCAGCGGGGCGTCGACGATGCGGACCCGCTCCCGCGCCTCGTCGTCGAGGAACTCCACCGCGGTCTCGGCGGTCATGATGGCCGACCCGAGGTCGCAGAGCACGACGGCGCCGTCACCGGAGTCGGCCTCCTCGAGCGCCGCCGCGATCTTCTCGAAGCTCGTGCCGATGCCGTCGTCGTCGGTGCCGCCCGCGGCCACGAGGGCGACGGACGGGGCCATCTGCGCCGCCAGCTCGACCAGCCCGCGGGCGATCAGGGAGCTGTGCGAGACGAGGACCAGCCCGACGCTCACGCGGCGGCCTCGGCCGCGGCGCGCAGCAGCAGGACCGTCGAGACGCTGCCCGGATCGCGGTGCCCGATAGCCCGCTCCCCCAGGTAGCTCGCGCGACCCTTCCGGGCGACGAGCGGATCCGTCGACTCCGACCCGCGCTCGGCGCCCTCGACCGCGGCGGCCAGCACGGCCTGCGGCGACCCGCCGGCCGCGACCACCGCGTCGGCCGCGTCCACGGCCGGCGTCCACGCGTCGATCATCGTCTTGTCGCCGACCTCGGCCTTGCCCCGGAGCACGATCCCGTCGCGCGCCGCGGTCAGCAGGGCGACCACATCGGCGCCCTCGAGGGCGTCCCTGCCCGCGATCGCCCCGGACGCCTTGAGGAACGCCGTCCCGAACAGCGGTCCGGAGGCGCCTCCCACCGTCGAGATCAGCGTCGTCGCCACGAGCTTCAGCACGTCGCCCGGGGTCGCGACGGAGGCGGCGTCCAGCTTCGCGAGCACCGCCTGGAACCCGCGGTCCATGTTCTCGCCGTGGTCGCCGTCGCCGATCGCCCGATCGAGGGTGATCAGCTCGACGCGGTGCTCCGCGATCGAGTCCGCGGCCCTCCGCATCCAGGCCGTCGCCCATCCCGCATCGAGAGCCGGGGCTCCGTGTCCGTCCTGCATCGTCGCTCCTTCGCTGTGCGGTGCATCCGCACCGGTGTCGTCCGTGGTGGGTCGCTCCCGGCCCGTCATCGTCCCCATCGCAGCGCCGCGGTCTGCACCGGGGCGTCCCACAGCTCGGTGAGCGCGTCGTCGAGCTTCAGCACGCTCAGCGAGAAGCCCTGCATCTCGAGCGACGTGACGAAGTTCCCGACGAGACTGCGCACGACGCGGATCCCCTTCTCCTCGAGGACCTCGGCCGCGCGCCGGTAGGCGATGTACAGCTCGATCTGCGGAGTGCCGCCCATGCCGTTCACGAAGAGCAGCACCTCGTCGCCGGAGGAGAAGGGCAGATCCTCGAGGATCGGCCCGAGGATGCGGTCCACGATCCGGTCGGCCGGCTCGAGAGCGATCTTCTCGCGCCCGGGCTCGCCGTGGATCCCGATGCCGATCTCGATCTCGTTCTCGCCCAGCTCGAAGCTCGGCTCGCCCGCGTGCGGCACGATGCACGGCGTCAGTGCCACGCCCATCGAGCGGACGCCGGCGTTCACCGCCTCGGCGATCGACGCCACCTCGTCGAGGGTGTCGCCCCGCTCGGCGGCCGCTCCCGCGATCTTCTCGACGAGCACCGTGCCGGCCACACCGCGGCGACCCGCCGTGTAGAGGGAGTCCTTCACCGCGACGTCGTCGTCGATGACGACCGAGCGCACCTCGATGCCCTCGGCACCGGCGAGGTCGGCCGCCGTCTCGAAGTTGAGCACGTCGCCCGTGTAGTTCTTCACGATGTGCAGGACGCCCGCGCCCCCGTCGACGGCCTGCGTGGCGGCCACGATCGGGTCGGGGGTGGGCGAGGTGAACACCGCTCCGGGCACGGCGGCGTCGAGCATCCCGTGACCGACGAAGCCGGCGTGCAGCGGCTCGTGCCCGCTGCCGCCGCCGCTCACGATCCCGACCTTCCCCGAGCGGGGAGCGTCGCTGCGCACGACGAACAGCGGGTCGGTCTCGACCCGTACCAGGTCGGCGTGCGCGAGGCCGAATCCGGCCACCGACTCCGTGACGACGTTCTTCGGGTCGTTGATGAGCTTCTTCATCGAGGTCTCCTCCAGGGTCCGCCCACCGCGGTCGGCGGCCCTGTCCTCGGGCGATCCGGCGCGTGGTGGAGCGCGGTCCGCACCGTCGCGGACAGCGCTCCCACGTTACGCCCTGGCTCCCCGTGGGATCGGGACTTTCGGACCGCCGGTCAGTCGACGCGCCGCGTCTCCTGCACCCACTCCTCGAGCTTCGCGGTCGCGGCTCCGGAGTCGACGGCCTGGGCGGCCCGCTCCATCGCCGCGCGGAAGCGGTCGAGGATCGGCGTCCTGATCAGCGAGGGGTCGCGGGCGAGGTCGAAGGAGATGAGGCCCGCAGCCGCGTTGAGGAGGACGATGTCCCGCACCGCTCCCTCCTCTCCCCCCAGCACCGCGCGCACGACGCTCGCGTTGTAGGCGGCGTCCCGTCCGCGCAGCTCGTCGATGCGCGCCCGGCGCACCCCGAGATCGCGGGGATCGAGGTCGTGCTCGACGACGGACCCGCGCGAGACCTCCCAGATGTGGCTGTGCCCGGTGGTGGTCAGCTCGTCGAGGCCGTCGTCGCCGCGGAACACCAGCGCCGTCGCCCCGCGCGTCTGGAACACGCCGACGAAGAGCGGGACCCGGTCGAGGTGCGCCACGCCGACGGCCGACGCCTCCGGGCGGGCCGGGTTGCACAGCGGCCCGAGCAGGTTGAAGACCGTGGGCACTCCGAGCTCGGCGCGCACGGCGCCGGCGTGGCGGAAGCCCGGGTGGAACATCGCGGCGAAGACGAAGGCGATCCCCGTGCGCCGGAACGCCTCGGCGACCCGCTCGGACGACAGCGTCAGGTCGACCCCGAGGGCGGCGAGGACGTCGGAGGACCCCGAGGAGGAGGACGCCGCGCGGTTGCCGTGCTTGATCACCGGTGTCCCGGCAGCCGCGGCGATGATCGACGCGGTCGACGAGATGTTGACCGTGCCGAAGCGGTCCCCGCCCGTCCCCACGATGTCCAGCGCCATCGGGTCCACGGCCAGCGGCACCGCGTGCTCGAGGATCGCGTCGCGGAAGCCGACGATCTCGTCGACCGTCTCGCCCTTCGCCCGCAGCGCCACGAGGAGGCCCGCGACCTGCGCGGGGGTCGCAGCCCCCTGCATGACCTGCTCCATGGCCCAGGTGGCCTCCGAGACGCTGAGATCGGAGGACTCGAGGAGCGAGCTGAGAATGCGCGGCCAAGACAGGGTTTCCGACATGGCTCTCAGATTATGCGACGGCGAAGGCGGTACGGGAAGTGCGAGTTCACCCTCCTGCCATCGGCCATAATGGTCTGTGTGACGAGCACCTCTCTCTCCCCCACGGCCTCCGCGCCCGTAGTGAACCGACCCAACCCGGTCGCGGTCGGAACGATCGTCTGGCTGGGCAGCGAGGTCATGTTCTTCGCGGGCCTCTTCGCGATCTACTTCACCCTGCGCAGCACGTCGCCCGAGCTCTGGGCGGCCGAGACGGGCATCCTCAACGTGCCCTACGCGACGGTGAACACGATCATCCTGGTCGCGTCCTCCTTCACCTGCCAGGCGGGAGTGTTCGCCGCCGAGCGCCTCCAGCCGCGCGCCACGGGCATGAGCCCGCTCAAGTGGGGCATGGTCGAGTGGTTCTTCCTCACCTACGCGCTGGGCGCCGTGTTCGTCTCGGGTCAGGTCTTCGAGTACGCGACCCTCGTCTCCGAGGGCGTCAGCCTCTCGAGCAACGCCTACGGCTCCGCGTTCTACATCACCACCGGGTTCCACGCGCTGCACGTCACCGGCGGTCTGATCGCCTTCCTCCTCGTCATCGGCCGCGGCTTCGCGGTCAAGAACTTCGGCCACAAGGAGGCGACCAGCGCGATCGTCGTCTCCTACTACTGGCACTTCGTCGACGTCGTCTGGGTCGCCCTGTTCGTCGTCATCTACTTCCTCAAGTGACCCGAGTGGCACCGATGGACTCCACCCCCGATCCCCGCAGGAAGGTTGCCTCGATGGCCTCCCCGAAGACGAAGAGCCGCGCCAAGAAGGGTCGCCGCCACCCTCTCGCCACGCTGGCCCTGATCGCCATCGGCCTCGGCCTGACGGGCGGCACCTACGCGGCCGTCGGCGTCGCCACCTCGGCCTCCGCCGAGACGTCGGCGAACAGCCAGCAGACGATCGACGAGGGCTCGAAGCTCTTCGCCGCGAACTGCGCGACCTGCCACGGTCTCGACGCCGCCGGCACCGACAACGCCCCGTCGCTCATCGGCGTCGGCGCCGCCTCGGTCGACTTCCAGGTCGGCACCGGTCGCATGCCCATGCAGATGCAGGGGCCGCAGGCGCTCGAGAAGCCCGTCCAGTTCACCGACGAGCAGGTCGCCGAGCTGGCCGCCTACGTCGCCTCCCTCGCTCCCGGCCCCGCGATCCCCGAGGGCGAGGTCCTCGACGGCCAGGGCGACACCGCCAACGGCGCCGAGCTCTTCCGCATCAACTGCGCGATGTGCCACAACGTCGCCGGTGCCGGTGGCGCGCTGACCGAGGGCAAGTTCGCTCCCCCGCTGGGCGGCGTGACCGAGGCGCACATCTACGAGGCGATGGTGACCGGGCCGCAGAACATGCCCGTCTTCAACGACCTCAACATCTCGCCGGAAGACAAGCGCGACATCATCTCGTACCTCAAGTACATCGAGAACAACCCCTCCCCGGGCGGATTCGCGCTCGGCTCCCTCGGACCGGTCGCAGAGGGCCTCTTCCTCTGGATCTTCGGCCTCGGCGCCATCGTGGCGCTGACGGTCTGGATCACCGCCCGATCGAACTAGCGAGCACCTGCGCCCCGACGGGCGCTCCCCGCACGGCATCGAACTGAAGACAGGCACCGACCGTGCCGATGAGGCGCCGGAGACCACGGCGTGAGAAGGAGAACCATGGCAGAGCACGATGAGGGTGGCACGGACCTCGCCACCTCGTCGGCCACCGGGCACGGGACGGCTCCGGCCGGCACCGCGGTCGTGACGCGGGGACGCGTCCAGGACCCGGGTCTCCCGCCGCACCGCCCCCGGATGACCGATCTCGACCCCAAGGTCGAGAAGCGTGCCGAGCGCACGGTGTACACGCTCTTCTACCTGTCGTTCGCGGGCTCCATCTTCGCGGTCGCCGCGTACATGGCCTTCCCGATCACGGAGGACGTCTCGTCGGTCCGCCTGAACACGCTGTTCATCGGGCTCGGCATGTCGCTCGCGCTGCTGGGCATCGGCATCGCCGCCGTCCACTGGGGCAAGCAGCTGATGTCCGACCACGAGGGCATCGACATCCGCCACCCCGTCCGCAGCGCCGAGGACACCCGTGCCCGTGCGCTCGAGATCTTCGACCAGTCCGACAAGGAGTCCGGCTTCGGCCGCCGCTCCCTCGTCCGGAACAGCCTCATCGGCGCCCTGGTCGTCTTCCCCCTGCCCGCCGTGATCCTGTTCCGCGGCCTCGGCCCGCAGGACCAGAACCCCGTCGCCCTCCTCAAGACCACCATGTGGCGCGAGGGCACGAGGCTCACCCTGGACCCCTCCGGTGCCCCGATCCTCGCGTCGGACGTCACCCTGGGCTCCGCCTTCCACGTCATCCCCGAGGGGCTGGACGAGGTCGAGGGCAAGCTGGAGGAGAAGGCCAAGGCCTCCGTCCTCCTGATGCGCCTGAAGCCGGAGGACCTGATCGTCAGCGAGGGTCGCGAGACCTGGAACTACGACGGGATCGTCGCCTACTCCAAGATCTGCACGCACGTCGGCTGCCCCGTGGCGCTGTACGAGCAGCAGACCCACCACCTGCTGTGCCCGTGCCACCAGTCGCAGTTCGACATCACGCGTGAAGCCGCTGTGATCTTCGGACCCGCGAAGCGCCCGCTTCCGCAGCTGCCCATCACCATCGACGACGAGGGCTATCTGGTCGCGCAGAGCGACTTCACGGAGCCCGTCGGTCCGTCCTTCTGGGAGCGATGACTCACATGTCCACCACCACCCCCTCCCGCCCCGCCGGCTCCCCCGCCGAGCAGGGCGACGGCGTCATCCTCGGCAGCGGCAAGCTGCAGAAGGGCTACGTCGGAGCCGCCTCGAACTACATCGACGAGCGCACCAGCATCTCCGCGGTCGTCAAGGAGTTCGGTCGCAAGATCTTCCCCGACCACTGGTCCTTCCTGCTGGGTGAGGTGGCGCTCTACAGCTTCGTCATCATCCTGCTGTCGGGCACCTTCCTCACGTTCTTCTTCCAGGCCTCGATGGTCGAGACGCACTACGAGGGCAGCTACCTGCCGCTCAAGGGCATCGAGATGTCCGCGGCGATGGCCTCGTCGCTCGACATCTCGTTCGACATCCGCGGCGGCCTGCTGATGCGCCAGATCCACCACTGGGCGGCCCTGCTGTTCGTGGCCTCGATCGGCCTGCACATGCTCCGCATCTTCTTCACCGGTGCGTTCCGCAAGCCGCGCGAGCTCAACTGGGTCATCGGCTTCGTCCTCTTCATCCTCGCGATGGCCGAGGGCTTCACCGGCTACTCCCTCCCCGACGACCTGCTCTCGGGCAACGGCCTCCGCATCATCGACGGCATGGTCAAGGGCATCCCGATCGTCGGCACCTGGATCTCGTTCCTCCTCTTCGGCGGCGAGTTCCCCGGTACCGACATCGTCGGACGCCTGTACACGCTGCACATCCTGCTGCTGCCGGCGCTGGTCCTCGCGTTCATCGCGCTGCACCTCGTGTTCGTGGTCGTCCACAAGCACACCCAGTTCCCCGGTGCGGGCAAGACCGAGCAGAACGTCGTCGGCTACCCGGTGCTCCCGGTCTACGCCGCGAAGGCCGGTGGATTCTTCTTCATCGTCTTCGGTGTCGTGGTCCTCATCGCGTCGCTATTCACGATCAACCCGATCTGGAACTACGGACCCTACGACCCCTCCCCCGTCTCCGCGGGAACCCAGCCCGACTGGTACATCGGCTTCGCAGACGGCGCTCTGCGCCTGATCCCGCCGGGACTCGAGTGGGCCATCCCGGGCATCGGCACGCTGTCGTTCAACATCCTGATCCCGCTCGGCGGCCTGGGGCTGTTCATCGTCCTGGTGATGCTCTACCCGTTCATCGAGGCCTGGATCACCGGTGACAAGCGCGAGCACCACCTGCTCGACCGCCCGCGCAACGCCGCGACCCGCACCGCCATCGGCGCCGCCGGTGTCACGTTCTACGCCGGCCTCTGGGCCGCCGCGTCGTCCGACATCATCGCGACGCACTTCCACCTCACGATGGAGGGCGTCATCCACGCCCTGCAGTTCGCGGTCATCGTCGGCCCCTTCATCGCGTTCTTCATCACGAAGCGCATCTGCCTCGCCCTGCAGAAGAAGGACCGCGAGATCGCCCTGCACGGCTTCGAGTCGGGCCGCATCGTCCGCCTCCCCGGCGGGGAGTTCATCGAGGTGCACCAGCAGCTCGACGAGTACGAGCGCTGGAAGCTGGTCAGCCAGGACGAGTACCAGCCGCTGATGATCCGTCCCGACGCGCGCGGTCGCATCACCGCCCCGCAGCGTGTGCGTGCCGGTCTCTCGCGCTGGTTCTTCGAGGACCGCATCACCCCCGTCACCCAGAAGGAGCTGGAGTCCTCGCACAGCGAGCACTGACACTCCCTCTCGCCGAAGGGCCCGGACGATCCGTCGTCCGGGCCCTTCGGCGTTCGCGTCCCGTGATGCTCGCCCCTGCCTGCGGAGGGGCCTCAGCCGTCGCGGTCCGCGACCGACATCCCCTGGAGGAAGCGGAGGCGCGGAGAGCCGCCCGAGTGGTCCTGTAGCGACGAGTGCCGGCTCCGGGCTCCCCCGCGGTCCACGCGGTAGGTGAGCAGCAGGAGCGAATCCGCGACCCGCTGACCGGCCTCCTCATCGACGATCGGATGCGACCGCTGACCCGCGGCAGCGAGAGTGCGTCAGATGCTCTCCACGCCCCACAGGCGCCCTGAGCGCCCGATCCCGACGACGACCGGATGCACGAGCGCGGCGAGTCGCGCTTCGACGCTGCGCACCGCGGAGGTCAGCAGCGACACCTCAGCCGGTCAGGCTGAGTCGACGAGTTCGAGGAGAGGGCTCCTCCTGCCTCTCCCGCGGTGCCGCCGGTCACCCCGAGTAGCCGAGCAGCCAGCGGACGCCGAACCGGTCGGTCAGCTGGCCGTCGTGGTCGCCCCACGGACGCTCCTGGAGCGGATCCGTGTCGGTCGCTCCCTCCGACAGCAGAGCGAACCACCGCTCGGTCGTCTCCGGATCAGCGGCCCCGAGCAGCGACAGGGCCATCCCGGACGTCCGGATCGGTGCGGAGGCGTCCTCGTCCGCGGCGAAGAGCGGGACCGGCCCGTGGAGCGCACCGTGGGCGATGGCCTCGGGCGACCCGTCCAGACGTCCGAACTCCGAGCGCGTGTGCACCTCGAGCTCGCCGCGGAACACACTGCGGTAGAACTCCAGCGCCTCCCGAGCGCAACCGGAGAGGAAGAGGTAGGGAATCGCGCCGGGAGCGCGTCCGGACAGCGACGAGGAGACGGGTGGAGCGCTCTCCTCGATCAGCTGCAGCTGCGTCCCATCGGGGTCCACGAGGAAGCCCACGCGCTGCCCCCAGGGCTGCGCGCGCACGGGCTGGAGCCTCGGTCGTCCGATGTCCGTCTCCGCGACACCGGCAGCGAGAAGGCGCGCGTACAGAGCGTCGACGTCGTCGACGCGGATGCTGCAGCGGAACGAGCTCGTCTCCGGCTCGAGGCCCGGGAATCGGAAGAACTCGAGCTCGAGCCCGTCGTGGAGCAGGATCAGCCAGCCGTCGTCACGGTACGCCGGGGCGAACCCGAGCGCTCCGTAGAACTCCGTGGTGACGTCGAAGTCGCGGGACGGCAGGTTCGGCACGGCGCGGTCGGTCATGCGACGAGGCTACTCAGGCCCGCCTCCGCCGTCACCCGCCGATGCGCCCGTCGGAGTCCGCGCCCCGGAGCAGTCGCCGCGGCGGAAACCACGAAGGGCCGGGTGCAGAGGAGTGGATCCTCCGCACCCGGCCCTCGAGGCCGTGCGTCGTGTCTAGCGGGCGAAGTACCCGCGGTAGTACTCGTAGACCCAGCCGGCGATCGCGACGAGGAACAGCCCGACCGCGATGTAGGTGATCCAGAAGCCGACTGCGAGGCCGAGGAAGGCCAGCGCAGCGGACCCGCCGAGGATCAGCGGCCACCAGCTCCACGGGCTGAAGAAGCCCAGCTCGGGGTCGCCGTCGTCGATGTCCGCGTCCAGGCGGTCCTCGGGCAGCTCGGCGCCCTGCGCCTTGTGCACGCGGCCGACGTAGAACGCGATGAACGCGCCCAGCACCGCCGAGAGCGCGATGCCCACGGTGCCGACCCACTCCACCTGACCGGTGTCGATCAGGGACCAGGTGACGTAGATGGCGTCGGCGAGGAGGAAGAAGCCTGCCAGCAGCCAGAAGAGATTGACGTTCGCGCGCATGGCCCTACTTCACCGTGCCTTCGGACTTGTCGTACGTGGGGGCGTCGGGCGCATCCTTGGCCGGACCGATTCCGACGGGGATGCCGGCCTCGGGGTGGTTGAGGTCGAAGGCCGGAGCCTCGCTGCGGATGCGCGGGATCGACGTGAAGTTGTGCCGGGGCGGCGGGCAGGAGGTCGCCCACTCGAGCGACCGCGAGAAGCCCCACGGGTCGTTCACGGTGACCTTCGGCGCCTTCCGTGCCGTGATGTACACGTTGAGGAAGAACGGGATCAGCGAGACCGCGAGGATCATCGCTCCGATGGTCGACAGCTGGTTCATCCAGGTGAAGCCGTCCTCAGGAAGGTAGCTGGCGTAGCGACGGGGCATGCCCACGACGCCGAGCCAGTGCTGGATGAGGAACGTGGTGTGGAAGCCGATGAAGAGCAGCCAGAAGTGCCACTTGCCCAGCGTCTCGTTCAGCATCTTGCCGGTCCACTTGGGCCACCAGAAGTAGAAGCCCGAGAACATCGCGAAGACGACGGTTCCGAAGACGACGTAGTGGAAGTGCGCCACGACGAAGTAGGAGTCGGAGACGTGGAAGTCGAGCGGGGGCGAGGCGAGGATGACGCCGGTGAGGCCGCCGAAGGTGAAGGTGATCAGGAAGCCGATCGCCCAGATCATCGGGGTCTCGAAGGTCACCGATCCGCGCCACATCGTGCCGATCCAGTTGAAGATCTTCACGCCGGTCGGAACCGCGATGAGCATCGTCATCAGCGAGAAGAACGGCAGGAGGACCGAGCCGGTCACGTACATGTGGTGCGCCCAGACGGTGACCGAGAGGGCCGCGATCGCGATCGTCGCGTAGATCAGCGTCTTGTACCCGAAGATCGGCTTGCGGCTGAACACCGGGAAGACCTCGGACACGATGCCGAAGAACGGCAGCGCGATGATGTACACCTCGGGGTGGCCGAAGAACCAGAACAGGTGCTGCCAGAGCAGCACGCCGCCGTTGGCCGCGTCGTAGATGTGCGCGTCGAACACGCGGTCGGCCCCGAGGGCGAACATCGCGGCGGCGAGGACGGGGAAGGCCAGCAGGACGAGGATCGACGTCACGAGGATGTTCCACGTGAAGATCGGCATGCGGAACATGGTCATGCCCGGCGCGCGCATCGTGATGATCGTCGTGATGAAGTTCACGGCGCCGAGGATCGTGCCGAAGCCCGAGAGCGCGAGCCCGAAGACCCAGAGATTGCCGCCGAGGCCCGGTGAGAACGTCGTGCTCGACAGAGGCGCGTAGGCGAACCAGCCGAAGGACGCCGCTCCCTGGGGGGTGACGAAGCCGGCGACCGCGATGAGCGAGCCGAAGCTGTAGAGCCAGTAGGCGAACGCGTTGAGGCGCGGGAAGGCGACGTCGGGGGCGCCGATCTGCAGCGGCATCAGCACGTTGGCGAAGCCGGCGAAGAGCGGCGTCGCGAACATCAGCAGCATGATCGTGCCGTGCATCGTGAAGAGCTGGTTGTACTGCTCGCGCGTCTCGACCACGGCGAGGCCGGGCTCGAAGAGCTGCGCGCGGATGACCAGGGCCATCACTCCCGCGATGCAGAAGTAGATGAACGAGGTGATCAGGTACATGTACCCGATGACCTTGTGGTCGGTGGACGTCATCCAGCGAACGAGGACGTTCGCCTTGCGCTCGACCGGTGGTGTACCGAACGCGCGGGACGGTGCGGGTGCTGTCGCGGTGCTCATGCTCCCTTACTCCTCGTTCTCGGTGCGGACCGGCGCGTCGGTGCCGGGCAGGTTGCTGTTGCGGTCGTACTCCGCGCCGAGCTGGCCGGTCTGGCCCGCGTCGCGCAGCGACTGGATGTAGTCCTCGTACTCGCCCTCGGAGACGACCTTCACGTTGAAGAGCATCGCGGAGTGGTACTCGCCGCAGAGCTCGGCGCACTTGCCGGCGTAGGTCCCCTCCTTGAGCGGCGTGACGTACATGAAGTTCGTCTTGCCGGGGATCATGTCCTTCTTGTAGAGGAAGTCCACGACCCAGAAGGAGTGGATCACGTCGCGAGCATCGAGCTGGATCGTGATCTTCTTGCCGACGGGCAGGTAGAGGGTCGGCACCTCGGACTCGACGAGCGAACCGGCGGCGTCGCCGCCTCCCTCGTACTGGCCCTGGATGCCGGCGGAGTAGACGTCCTCGTCGACGTAGTTGAAGTCCCACGCCCACTGCTTGCCGTAGACCTGGATGGTCTCGTCGGGGTCGTCGTAGGGCTGCTCGATGGCGGCCTGGTCGCGCGCGGTGAAGGCGAAGAAGCCGATCACGAGGATGAGGGGCACGATCGTGTAGAAGATCTCGATCGGCATGTTGTACCGCAGCTGCACGGGAAGGCCGGTCTGGCCCTTCCGGCGGCGGTAGACGACGACCGCCCAGATGGTGAGACCCCACGTGATCACACCGACCGCCAGCAGGACGATCCAGGAGGTGACCCAGAGTCCGATGACGCGGTCGACGTGGTTCGTCGTCCCGGGTTCGGTGGGGAGCCAGCCCTGGAGCTGCTCCTGCGTGCAGCCCGCGAGAACGAGGGCGAGGGCTCCTGCGACGGGGGCAGCGACCCATCTGCGGATACGGCGATTGAAGCGCACCGGTGACCTTTCGGAAGACTGGGGACCAGTTCACACGAAACTGTATTAGACCGTCGTTAGTCTACTCTGCCGGTCCCGGACCCCGGTGCAACGAGCCCGCTCTTGACGCCCGGGGCTCGCAGTGGCAGGGACGACGAACGGCGCCCGACGGCCCCTCGAGGGGGCTGTCGGGCGCCGTGATCCGTGCGGCGTGTCGCCGATCAGTGGAAGCTGTCGCCGCAGGCGCAGCTGCCCTGGGCGTTCGGGTTGTCGATCGTGAAGCCCTGCTTCTGGATGGTGTCCTCGAAGTCGATCGAGGCGCCGTCGAGGTAGGGGACGCTCATCTTGTCGACCACGAGGCCGACGCCCTCGAACTCGACCACCGCGTCGTTGTCGAGCGTGCGCTCGTCGAAGTAGAGCTGGTAGATGAGACCGGAGCAGCCGCCGGGCTGGACGGCGACGCGCAGGCGCAGGTCGTCGCGGCCCTCCTGCTGGAGGAGGCTCTTCACCTTGGCCGCGGCCGTCTCGGTCATCGAGACGCCGTGCGCGCTGGTCGCGGGCGTCGTCTCGGCTGTCAGTGTCGTGTCGGACATGTCACTCCTCGGGGAACGGGCCGGATCGGACGGCGTGAGCCTCCGATTCTACGGTGGCAACCGGCGGACGGACCCGGGTATTCCGGATCCGGTGACTCACTCGTCGCGGTGCGCGGCCGCACGGAGGAGGAACAGCGCCTCCGTCTGCGCGGCCCGCTTGAAGACTCCGAGGTGCAGCGACTCGTTCGGGCTGTGCGCCCGCGAGTCGGGGTCCTCCACTCCGGTGACGAGGATCTGCGCGGCCGGGAACTCGCGGACGAGGTCGGCGATGAAGGGGATGCTGCCTCCCGCGCTCGTCTCGAGGGCGTCGCGCCCCCAGGCGTCGGCCATCGCGTCCTTCACGAGTCCGACGGCCCAGCCCGAGGTGTCGACGAGGAAGGGCTCCCCCGTGTCGACGTCGTCGATCTCGAGGTGGGCACCGAACGGCGCGTGCGCGCGCAGGTGGCGCTCGAGAGCGGCGAAGCCCTCCGGCGCGGCCTGACCGGGAGCGATCCGGGCGCTGATCTTGACGGTGATCGCCGGGCTGAGCGTGTTCGACGCGTCGACGACGCTCGGCGCGTCGATGCCGGTCACCGTGATCGACGGCTTCGACCAGACGCGCGAGAGGATCGGCCCGCCCCCGATCAGGGACACGCCCTCCAGGACTCCCGCGTCCCGCCGGAACTCGGCCTCCTCGACGTCCGGCACGGCACCGTCGTGCTCGGTGAGGCCCTCGACCGCGACGGCGCCCGTCTCGGTCCAGAGCGTCGAGAGCAGGCGGAGGGTCGCGAGCATCGCGTCCGGGACCGCACCGCCGAGCATGCCCGAGTGCGACGCGTGGTCGAGCGTGCGGACGTTGAGGGTGAAGGTGACGTTGCCGCGCAGACCCACCGTGAGCGACGGAGTGTCGATGTCCCAGTTGTCGCTGTCGGCCACGACGATCACGTCGGCGCGCAGCGCGTCGTGGTGCTCGCGGAGGAAGGTCGGGAACGAGCGCGAGCCGAACTCCTCCTCGCCCTCGATGAAGAGAACGAGCCCGAGGTCGTGATCCTCGCCCGCCACCTCGCGCAGCGCCCGCACCGCGGCGAGGTGCGAGACGACCCCGGCCTTGTCGTCGGCGGCACCGCGCCCGTAGAGACGGTCGCCCCGCACGGTCGGCTCGAACGGAGGGGTGTCCCACGACGACTCGGCTCCCTGCGGCTGCACGTCGTGGTGCGCGTAGAGGAGGACCGTGGGCGCACCGTTGCGGGCGGCACGGGTCGCGAGCACCGCGGGCTGGCCCAGGACTCCGGAGTCGCCGATGGTCGAGCGGCGGATCGACACGTCGTCGAAGGCACCGGTCTCGCGTGCCAGCTCGGCGATCGCCTCGGCGCTGGCGGCCACCCGCGTGGCGTCGAAGCCGTCCCAGGAGACGGAGGGGATGCGCACGAGCCGGCCGAGCTCGGCGAGCGAGCGGGGCAGGTCGTCGCGGACGGCGGCGAGCACCGCCTCCTCGTCGGCGGAGAGTGTGGACGGCGGAGTCGGAGCGTCGTGGACCATGGAGGTAATCTTAGGAAACTCCCTCGATACCAAGGACGTTCCCCGTGGCCAAGCCCCCGATCGCAACCGACAGCCCCGACGACGCGACCCCCGCTGCGTCCGGCAAGGGCCGGCCGACGCCGACGCGTCGCGAGCAGGAGCTGGCCCGCAAGCGCCCCCTCGTCGTCACGGACCGCAAGCAGGCCGCCCGCGACGCCCGCGAGAAGGCCGCCGTCCAGCGCGAGCAGGCCCGCGTGGGCATGGCCGCCGGCGACCAGCGCTACCTTCCGCTGCGCGACAAGGGCCCTCAGCGCAAGTTCGTCCGCGACTGGGTGGACGCGCGCTTCAGCCTCGGCGAGTTCCTCATCCCGGTCATGGTCGTCGTGCTGCTGCTGAGCTTCTTCCCGCAGCCCGAGCTGCAGTACGCGACGCTCGTCATCCTCTGGCTCTTCTTCCTCCTCGCGGTCATCGACTGCATCCTGCTCGGCATCCGCCTGCGCAAGAAGCTGGCCGAGCGCTACGGAGCCGACAAGGTCGAGAAGGGCATCCGCTGGTACGCCGCGATGCGCGCCCTCCAGCTCCGCGTCATGCGCCTCCCGAAGCCCCAGGTCAAGCGCCGGCAGTACCCGTCCTGATCGCGGCGGAGCCGCGATCAGCCTGAGGGCGTCCCTGCCGCCCTCAGCGCGGTCGGCTCGCGGAGGTCGTCGCGTTCCACAGAGCGTCCTGCGACCGCCCGGCCGGAATCGCTGGCAGGCGATTCCGGTCCTGTGACCACCCGGCCGGAATCGCTGGCACGCCATTCCGGCGTTCGGCTGCACCTCGCTCCGTGCAGGTCCGTCCGCCCGATGCTCGGGAGCGAGCCGTCGTGCAGCTGCGGGGGCCGTTCCCCTGAGCGGAAGCCGACGCGAAGCGGCTTCTCCGCTCGATGAACCGCTGACGACGGCTGAGCGCCCGACGGGCCCCGGTCGCGGAAAGCGGGTACCGACTCCCGCTCGGTCCGGAGACTCCGTATCAGCGTCGTTCAGCGAGCCGAACCAGGGATTCGCGTGCCAGCGGCGGGGACGGACTCAGCGCACGGCGCCGCGGAGTTCGCGCAGCCCCCGGTTGACGGCACGTCCCCAGAGGGGCCCGCGGTAGATGAAGGCGGTGTAGCCCTGGACGAGGGTGGCGCCGGCGTCGAGGCGGGCCTGGACGTCAGCGGCGGTCTCGACTCCACCGACCGAGACGACGCAGAACGAGGCCGGGACGACGGCGCGGATGAGGTGCAGGACCTCGAGCGAGCGGGCGGCGAGGGGCGCGCCCGAGAGTCCGCCGGCTCCGGCGCGCTCGACGACCGCGGGATCGGTCTGCAGACCGTCGCGGGAGAGCGTCGTGTTGGTGGCGATGATGCCGTCGAGCCCGAGGCGCACCGCGAGCCCGGCGACGCGCGCGACCTCGTCGTCCGAGAGGTCGGGGGCGATCTTCACGAGCAGCGGAGTGGTGTCGGCCGCGTCCTTCACGGCGGACAGCAGGGGTTCGAGCTTGTCGATCTCCTGCAGTCCGCGAAGGCCCGGCGTGTTGGGCGAGCTCACGTTGACGACCAGGTAGTCGGCGAGCGGCGCGAGCATCCGCGCGCTGATCAGGTAGTCCTCGACCGCGTCGTCGACGGCGACCACGCGGCTCTTGCCGATGTTCACGCCGATCACCGGGCGCCGGCGGGCGTTGCGGAGGCGGGCGAGACGCCCCGCGGCGGCACGGGCCCCGTGGTTGTTGAATCCCATCCGGTTGATCACGGCGCGATCGGCGATGAGGCGGAAGAGGCGGGGCCGGTCGTTGCCGGGCTGCGCCTGCGCGGTGAGCGTGCCGACCTCGACGTGGCCGAACCCGAGCGCCCCGAGCCCGAGGACGGCGGTCGCGTCCTTGTCGAAGCCTGCGGCGACTCCGAAGGGCGTCTCGAAGCGCAGGCCGAGCGTCTCGACGGAGAGGTCTTCGCGCGGCACCGTGAGGCGGCGCACGAGCGGCGCGACGACTCCGAGCGCCCGGATGACCGGGAACGCGAGGTGGTGGGCACGCTCCGGATCGATCCGGCGGAGGACGGTCGAGAACAGCAGCGGGTACACGGCGATCAGACCTCGTCCGCGCTCGGGGCGACGCCGGCGCGCTCGGCGCGGAGCAGCAGGATGGCCGATTCGAAGTCGTCTAGCGAGTCGAACGCCTGGTAGACGCTGGCGAACCGCAGGTACGCGACCTCGTCGAGCTCGCGCAGCGGCGGGAGGATCGCGAGGCCGATGTCGTTCGCGTCGATCTGCGACGCGCCGGTCGAGCGGATGCTCTCCTCGACCCGCTGCGCGAGGACGGCGAGATCGGAGTCGGTGACCGGCCTGCCCTGGCACGCCTTGCGCACTCCGCTCACGATCTTCTCGCGGCTGAAGGGCTCGACGACTCCGCTGCGCTTGATCACGACGAGGCTGGCGGTCTCGGTGGTCGAGAAGCGCCGGCCGCACGCGGGGCACTGGCGGCGGCGGCGGATCGACAGGCCGTCGTCACTCGTGCGCGAGTCGATGACCCGCGAGTCGGGGTGCCGGCAGAAGGGGCAGAACATCGGAAGGGCCTCTCGAGGTCAGGCGAAGCGAGCGTCGACCGCATCGCCGTGCGCGGGCAGCGCCTCGGCGTCGCTGAGCGCGCGGATGTGCGGGGCGACGCGCTCGAGGGCTGCGCGGTCGTACGAGATCAGCTGCTGCGGGCGGAGGAACGTGTAGGCGCCGAGTCCGGACGAGAAGCGCGCCTGACCGAGGGTCGGCAGGACGTGGTTCGAGCCGGCCAGGTAGTCGCCGAGGCTCACGGGCGAGGTGGGGCCGAGGAAGATCGCGCCGGCGTCGTGGATCCGCTCGGCGGTCGCCTCCGGGTCGACGGTGTGCAGCTCGAGGTGCTCGGGGCCGTAGGCGTCGCTGAAGGCGCAGGCGATGTCGAGGTCGTCGACGATCACGAGGGCCGACTGCGGCCCGCCGAGGGCGATCGCCACGCGCTCGGCGTGGTGCGTGCGGGCCGCCTGCTCCTCCACCTCGCGCTCGACGGCGCGGGCCAGGTCGATGTCGTCCGTGACGAGCACGACCGAGGCGGACTCGTCGTGCTCGGCCTGGCTGATCAGGTCGGCGGCGACCAGTCGCGGGTCGGCGGAGGAGTCGGCGATCACGAGGATCTCGGTGGGCCCGGCCTCGGAGTCGATGCCGACCTGGCCGAGCACCTGGCGCTTCGCGGTCGTCACCCAGACGTTGCCGGGACCGGTGACGATGTTGACCGGCTCGAGGCCGATCGAGTCGACGCCGTAGGCGAGGGCCGCGACGGCACCCGCTCCCCCGGCGGCGTAGACCTCGTCGACGCCGAGGAGACCGGCGGCCGCGAGGATCGTCGGGTGCACGCTGCCGCCGAACGCCTTCTGCGGGGGCGAGGTGATCGCCACGGAGGCGACTCCGGCCGCCTGCGCGGGGACGGCGTTCATGATCACGCTCGAGGGGTAGACGGCCTTGCCGCCCGGGACGTAGAGGCCGGCGCGCCCGACCGGCTGCCACCGCTGGGTGACGGTGGCCCCGTCGTCCAGGCGCGTGGTGCGGGCGGGTGGGATCTGCGCGGCGCTCGCCCGGCGGACCCGGTCGATGGCCTCCTCGAGGGCGCGGCGGATCGCCGGGTCGAGGTCGCGGACGGCGTCGGCGATGTGCTCGGCGGGAACGCGCAGGTGCGGCGGGCGGACTCCGTCGAGGCGCTCGGACTGCTCGAGCAGCGCCTCCGCACCGCGGGCGCGGACGTCGGCGATCAGCTCGGCGACGATCGGCCCCACGTTCGCGCTGGTGCCCGGATTGCGGGGGACGAGAGCGAGCAGTTCGGTCGCGGACGGACGACGGCCCCGGAGGTCGAGAGTCTGGATCATGGCCGCCCCAGTCTACCGGCCCGCCCCCGCCCCCTCCGGCGGGCACGGCTCTCCTCTCACCCCCGCCTCAGCGAGGGAGCCCTAGACCGTCGAGGCCGCCCGAGAGGGCGGGCTCCCTCGACGGTCCCGGGTTCCCTCGGTACCGCGTAGGGGACGGCGCGCAGAACCCGTCTCCGAAGCCGGCGGGGTCTCGATACGCCCCTCCGGGGCTACTCGACCAGCAGGCAGGCGAGGCCGCCGCGTGCTCTCCGACGGCCCTGCCGACACCCACGGGTCTCGACACACCCCTCCGCGGCTACCCCTCCAGCAGGCACATCGGACGAAGCCTGTCTCGGCGCAGCCGGACCCCCTTCAGCGGACTCAACACACGGAGCCCGTCTCGGCGCAGCCGGACCTCCCCCAGCGCCCTGCTCCCCCACGCATGTCTCGGCGCAGCCGGACCCTCCTCAGCAGGCGCCGGCGCCCCCCTTCGAGGCGAACGGTCGATTCGCGTTCCAGCGAATCGGCCTAGCCGTTCGCACCACGCTCCACCGAACGCGACCACCTCGACGAGCCGACCGCGCGAAGCCGGGCAGGGACCGGCTTCACATCAATACAGACAGTTCGGCCCCAGCAGGGACTTGAGCTCGCCGAACAGGTCGGGGGTGATGCGGACCGGGAACGGCACCTCGAAGATGCGGGCGGTGTCGCCCTTGATCAGCTTGAGGCGGACCTCGGTGCGGCCCGAGTGCCGGATGAGCACGTCGCTGAGCTGGGAGACCGTGTCGGTCGTCGCGCGCGACTCCGGCATCGAGACGGTCAGGGGCCCGGAGTCGCCGTCCTGGTTGAGCTCGGGGGCGAAGAGGCTGAACGCGTGCAGGTTCATCCCGTCGTCGCGCATGCTCACCCGGCCTCGGACGACGACGATCGAGTCGTTCGTGAGGGCCGGTGCGAACTCCTGGTACGCCTTGCCCATGAACATGCAGGTGATCTCGCCGCCGAAGTCCTCGACCTGGATCATCCCGTACTGATTGCCGGAGGTCTTCGCCATCCGGTGCTGGACGCTGGTCACGAGCCCGGCGACGACCACGGTCTCTCCGTCGGCGATCGTGTCGGAGCCGAGCAGGTCGACGATCGTCGTGCTGTAGTGCTTGGCGAGCTCGGTCTCGAGCCCGGCGAGCGGGTGGTCCGAGACGTAGAGGCCGAGCATGTCGCGCTCGAAGGCGAGCTTGTCGCGCTTGGCCCACTCGGGTCGCTCCGGCACCTGGATCGCCGCCTGCGGTTCGTCCCAGAGGCTGTCGAAGTCGAAGCCGACCTGGCCGTTCGCCTCGTTGCGCTTGTCGCCGACCGCGGCCTCGACGGCGGCCTCGTGGATCTCGACCAGCGCGCGCCGGGTCGAGCCGAGCGAGTCGAACGCGCCCGCCTTGATCAGCGACTCGATCGTGCGCTTGTTGGCCACCGGCAGCGGCGCCTTGCGGAGGAAGTCGTGGAAGCTCTCGAAGCGCCCCTTCTCCTCGCGGGAGGCGCGGATGCCCTCGACGACGTTGGTGCCGACGTTGCGCACGGCGCCGAGGCCGAACCGGATGTCGGTGCCGACGGCGGTGAAGAAGCCGATCGACTCGTTCACGTCGGGCGGGAGCACCTTGATGCCCATCCGCCGGCACTCGTTGAGGTAGGCGGCCATCTTGTCCTTGGAGTCGCCGACGCTCGTGAGGAGCGCGGCCATGTACTCCGCGGGGTAGTGCGCCTTGAGGTAGGCGGTCCAGTACGAGATGACTCCGTACGCCGCCGAGTGCGCCTTGTTGAAGGCGTAGTCGGAGAAGGGCAGCAGGATGTCCCAGAGGGTCTTCACCGCGGCCATGGAGTAGCCGTTGTCGGCCATGCCGCCCGAGAAGCCCTCGAACTGCTTGTCGAGCTCGGACTTCTTCTTCTTGCCCATCGCGCGGCGGAGCAGGTCGGCCTGCGCGAGCGTGAAGCCGGCGAGCTTCTGCGCGATCGACATCACCTGCTCCTGGTACACGATCAGGCCGTAGGTGCCGCCGAGCACCTCCGCGAGGGGCTCCTCGAGCTCGGGGTGGATAGGGGTGATCTGCTGGATGCCGTTCTTGCGCAGCGCGTAGTTGGTGTGGGAGTCGGCGCCCATGGGGCCGGGCCGGTACAGCGCGAGGACGGCCGAGATGTCCTCGAAGTTGTCGGGCTTCATCAGCCGCAGGAGCCCGCGCATCGGCCCGCCGTCGAGCTGGAACACGCCGAGGGTGTCGCCGCGGGCGAGCAGCTCGTAGGCGGCGGTGTCGTCGAGCTCGAGGTCCTCGAGGACGAGGTCCTCGCCGCGGTTCGCCCGGATGTTGTCGAGGGCGTCGTCGATGATCGTGAGGTTGCGCAGCCCCAGGAAGTCCATCTTGATCAGGCCGAGCGACTCGCACGCGGGGTAGTCGAACTGCGTGACGATCTGGCCGTCCTGCTCCCGCTTCATGATCGGGATGATGTCCTTGAGCGGGTCGCTCGACATGATGACGCCCGCGGCGTGCACGCCCCACTGGCGCTTGAGGTTCTCGAGCCCGAGGGCGGTGTCGAAGACGAGCTTCGCCTGCGGGTCCTCGGCGATCACGTTCCGGACGTCGAGCGCCTCCTTGTAGCGGGGGTGCTCGGGGTCGTTGATCCCGGTGAGCGGGATGTCCTTGCCCATGATCGCGGGCGGCATGGCCTTGGTGAGCTTCTCGCCCATGCCGAACGGGAAGCCGAGCACCCGCGAGGCGTCCTTCAGGGCCTGCTTGGCCTTGATCGTGCCGTAGGTGACGATCTGCGCGACGCGCTCGTCGCCGTACTTGTCGGTGACGTAGCGGATGACCTCGCCGCGGCGACGGTCGTCGAAGTCGACGTCGAAGTCGGGCATGGAGACGCGGTCGGGGTTGAGGAACCGCTCGAAGATCAGCCCGTGGCGCAGCGGATCGAGGTCGGTGATCTTCATCGCGTAGGCGGCCATGGAGCCGGCTCCCGAGCCTCGGCCCGGGCCGACCCGGATCCCGTTGCGCTTGGACCAGTTGATGAAGTCGGCGACGACCAGGAAGTAGCCAGGGAAGCCCATCTGCAGGATGACGCGGGTCTCGTAGTCGGCGCGGTCGCGCACCTCCTGCGAGATGCCGTCGGGGTAGCGCTCGTTGAGGCCCGCCTCGACCTCCTTCACGAACCACGTGTCCTCGGTCTCGCCCTCGGGGACGGGGAAGCGGGGCATGTAGTTGGCGGAGGTGTCGAACTGCACGTCGCAGCGCTCGGCGATCAGCAGCGTGTTGTCGCACGCCTCCGGGTGGTCGCGGAACACCTGGCGCATCTCGCGCGGCGACTTGAGGTAGAACTCGTCGGCGTCGAACTTGAACCGCTTCGGGTCGTCCAGCGTCGTGCCCGACTGCACGCACAGCAGCGCCGCGTGCGAGGTCGCGTCGTGGGCGTGCGTGTAGTGCAGGTCGTTCGTGGCGACCAGCGGCAGGTCGAGGTCCTTCGCGAGGCGGATCACGTCTCCGATGACGCGGCGCTCGATGTCGAGGCCGTGGTCCATGATCTCGGCGAAGAAGTTCTCCTTGCCGAAGATGTCCCGGTAGTCGGCGGCGGCCTGACGCGCCTCCTTGTACTGCCCGAGACGCAGGCGCGTCTGCACCTCGCCGCTCGGGCAGCCGGTCGTGGCGATCAGGCCCTCCGAGTGCTCGGCGAGGATCTCGCGGTCCATCCGCGGCTTGAAGTAGTAGCCCTCGATCGACGCGCGCGAGGAGAGCCGGAACAGGTTGTGCATCCCGGTGGTCGTCGAGCTGAGCAGCGTCATGTGGGTGTAGGCACCCGATCCCGACACGTCGTCCTGCCCGCCGTCGCCCCAGCGGATGCGGGTCTTGTCGGAGCGGTGCGTCCCGGGCGTGAGGTAGGCCTCGGTGCCGATGATCGGCTTGATCCCCGCCGCCGTGGCCGTCCGCCAGAAGTCGAAGGCGCCGAAGACGTTGCCGTGGTCGGTGACGGCGATCGCCGGCATGCCCTCCTCCACCGCCGCCTCGATGAGCGGCTTCACCCGGGCCGCGCCGTCGAGCATCGAGTACTCGCTGTGCACGTGCAGGTGGACGAAGGAATCGTTACTCGGCAAGGATGCGCCTCCGACGGACTGCGGGCGGGGGGACCGGGGACCTGGGGAGGGTCGCGACCGGGGCGGCAGAAAGTCTAACCGCGCCGAGGGAGGCATCGGCCGGGAGCGCGCGATCCGCTCCCCGGCGACGCCGTCACCGGGCGTGTCACTCGCCGCGCAGGACCTCGAGCGCGTGGTCCAGGTCGTCGGGGTAGGACGCCTCGAACTGCACCCACTCCCCCGATCCCGGATGCGTGAAGCCGAGGCGGACGGCGTCGAGCCACTGCCGGGTGAGACCGAGGCGCTTCGAGAGCGTCGGATCGGCGCCGTACATCGCGTCGCCCACGCAGGGGTGTCGCTGTGCGGCCATGTGCACGCGGATCTGGTGGGTGCGACCCGTCTCGAGGTGGATCTCGAGCAGGGAGGCGAAGGGGAACGCCTCGATGGTCTCGTAGTGGGTGACCGAGGGCTTGCCGTCGGCGCGCACCGCGAACTTCCAGTCGGAGGAGGGGTGGCGGCCGAGCGGAGCATCGATCGTGCCCGCGAGCGGATCGGGGTGCCCCTGCACGACGGCGTGGTAGACCTTCTCGACCGTGCGGTCGTGGAACGCCCTCTTGAGGTGCGTGTACGCCCGCTCCGACTTGGCGACGACCATGAGTCCGCTCGTGCCCGCGTCGAGGCGGTGGACGATGCCGGCCCGCTCCGCGGCTCCCGAAGTGGCGATCGTGAAGCCGGCCGCGGCGAGGGCGCCCAGGACGGTCGGACCCTCCCAGCCGACGGCGGGGTGGGCGGCGACGCCGACGGGCTTGTCGATCACGACGATGTCGTCGTCGTCGTGGACGATGCCGAGCTCCGGGACCGCGATCGGGACGATCCGCGGCTCCTCCCTCGGCGACCACTCGACGACCAGCCAGGAGCCCGCCGAGACGCGGTCGCTCTTGTCGAGCACACGGCCGTCGGCCGTCACTCCCCCGGCCTCGGCGACCTCGGCCGCGAAGGTGCGCGAGAAACCGAGCAGCTTCGCCACGGCCGCATCGGCGCGCAGGCCCTCGAGCCCGTCCGGGACGGGGAGGGAGCGGGACTGGACCATCAGGCGCCGCCGCGCGGGTCGGAGTCGCTGCCCTCGGGCCCGGCGTCGACCGCGGCGGGCGGAGCGTCGTCGGTGTGCGACGCCTTCGTGCCGTCGAGCCCGATCCCGCGCAGGCTGAGGATCACGAAGATCGCCATCGCCGTGCAGATCGAGATGTCGGCGATGTTGTAGATCGCGGGCAGCAGCCACGGCGTGTAGACGAAGTCGATCACGTGCCCGAGGCCGAACGACGGCTCGCGGAACAGGCGGTCGAAGAGGTTGCCGAGCGTGCCTCCGAGCAGCAGCCCGAAGAACACCGCCCAGGCCGTCGACCGGATGCGCCGAGAGAACCAGAGGACGGCGACGACCACGCACGCGGCGATGATCGAGAAGATCCAGGTGGAGCCGCTCGCGAGCGAGAACGCGGCTCCGGGGTTCTTCACGTAGTGGAAGATCAGGACGTCGCCCAGGATGTGGACGTCCTCGCCGAGGACGAGGTTCGTCGTGACCAGGTGCTTCGCGATCTGGTCGATCGCGAACACCGCGAGCGCAACGAGGCCGAGGGTGACCAGCACCCTCGGCCTGACGTTCGCTGCGGCGGAACTACGCCCCAAAACCGGGGAAGGAGGACGCCTCGGCCGACACCGGCTGGGTGTCGAGGTCGCGGAGCTGGCCCTCGATGTAGCTCTTCAGCTTCTGGCGGTACTCGCGCTCGAAGGTGCGGAGACCGTCGATGCGCTCCTCGACCGCGGCGCGCTCCTCGTCGAGCTTGGCGATCTGCGCACGCTGCTTGGCCTCGGCCTCGGCGACGAGACGGGCGGCCGTGGCGCGCCCCTCGGCGATCAGCGCGTCGCGCTTCTCGGCACCCTCGCGCACGTGCTCCTCGTGGAGACGGCGCGCGAGCTGCAGCAGTCCGCTGGAGCTCTCGGCCTCGTCGACCGGAGCGGCCTGCGAGGCGGCGGGAGCGGCGACCGGGGCGGGAGCCGGCTCGGGCTCGGGCTCCGGCTCGGGCTCCGGTGCGGGGGCCTCGTCGACGACCGGGGCCGGCGCGGCGGCTGCTCCGCCGTCGCGCTGGAGGTCGGAGATGCGGGAGTCGCCGGCGGAGAGGCGCTGGCGCAGCTCCTCGTTCTCCTGGTTCAGGCGACGCAGCTCGACGACGACCTCGTCGAGGAAGTCGTCGACCTCGTCCTGGTCGTATCCCTCACGGAACTTGGTCGGCTGGAACCGCTTATTGACAACATCTTCGGGAGTGAGCGCCATGGCTTTCCACCTTCGATTTCAAGTAGGTACACGTTGACAAACGTTCGACTAAAGCTAGCAACTTCGAGCGCGCGGCGCAGTGCGAGCACCGCGGACAACGTCTGATCGACGCCGACGATTCGGCGCCGACGCTGCAGGGTGGCCTGCACGACCACCGATCTTACCGGGGCAACCGCACCGACGGCGACAGCGCGGGGGCTGTGGCACGCGAAGCGGGCCCACCCGGGAGGGCCGTCACGCCGCCTGGAGCCATGTGGCGATGTACATCCCCACGATCACGCACAGCATGGTGAGGCTCCAGCCGAAGTCGAGCGCGATCGGCCCGATCGAGACGGGCTTGATCAGCCGGCGGAAGAACGAGATCGGAGGGTCGGTGACCGTGTAGACGGTCTCCGCCGCCACGAGACCGGCACCGCGCGGGCGCCAGTCGCGACGGATCACGCGGACCAGGTCGAGCACGAACCGCGCCCACATGGCGAAGAAGTAGAGCAGGAGGAGGAAGTAGAGGACGCTCCCGAGGAGCGAGACGGCGGAGGTCACCTCTGAACAGTGCTCCCGGGGTCAGGACTTCGCGAAGAACGACGCGTCGGCGTCGCTCTCGGCGGAGGCCGAATCGCCGGCGACCGTGATGTGCGACGGCGAGAGCAGGAAGACCTTGCTCGTGACGCGCTCGATCCGGCCGTAGAGGCCCTGCGAGAGGCCGCTCGCGAAGTCGATGAGGCGGCGGGCGTCCGCGTCGCTCATCTGCGAGAGGTTGATGATGACCGGGATGCCGTCGCGGAAGTTCTCGGCGATGACCTGGGCGTCTCGGTACTGCTTGGGGTGGACGGTGAGGATCTCGTTCATCTCGGCGTGTGCCGTCGCCTTCGGAGTCTGGGGGGTGGGCTTGCGGAGCGGGGTGACCGTCGCGCGGGGCTGCGGGGTCTGCTCGACCGGGGGGACGGGCTGGACCGGGGAGACCGGTGCACGGTGGGCTGTGGCCGGGGCCGCCTCGACGGTGTCGGCGCGCTCGTACTCGATCTCTTCGTCGGCGAGTCCGAGGTAGACCATCGTCTTCTTCAGCGGGTTGGCCATGAGTGTCCTCCGTGTCGTCGTCACTCCCACGGGTCGATCGTGCACAGGTGTTCGTGCACGGTGGGTCGTGATGAGATTACGGGCGAGCGGGCCGATTGCCGGTGATTGCCGACCCGATTCGCAGGTGTGTCGCGCCCTCGGCGATCGCGTCGGCGAAGTCGTTCGACATGCCCGCCGAGATGGCGGAGGCCGCCGGGTCGATGGCGCGGACGCGCTCCGAGAGAGCGCGGAGGCGGGCGAAGGCCGGTCGCGGCTCCTCGCCCAGCGGAGCGACCGCCATCACGCCGCGCAGAGTGAGGCCGCGAGCCGCCACGATCGCCTCGGCCAGGGCGTCGACGTCGCCGGGAGCGGCCCCGCCGCGGTCGGGATCGCCGCTCAGATCGACCTGCAGGAACACGTCGAGCGGGTCGCCCTCGACATCGAGCAGGGGGACGAGCGCCAGGCGGTCGACCGAGTGCACGGCGTGCGCGTAGCGCCGAACCTGCCGCGCCTTCTTGCTCTGCAGCTGCCCGATGAAGTGCCAGCGCGCAGCGGTGCCGTCGAGGACGGCGGCCTTCTCCTGCGCCTCCTGGTGCCGGTTCTCGCCGAAGTCGACGACGCCCAGCTCGAGCAGGTCGCGGAGGAGGGTGACGGGGTGGAACTTCGTCACCACGATCGTCGTCAGCTCGGACGGATCCCGCCCTGCCGAGCGGGCCGCGTCGGCGACCCGCTCGGAGACGGTCCTCCAGCGCTCGGACAGCCCCGGGTCGGCCACGACTACTTGAGGAAGTCGGGGATGTCCAGGTCGCTCTCGTCGTCGTCGAACGACGGGTCGGCGACCGGAGCGGGGGCGGCGACCGGGGTGCTCGACCAGATGGAGCCGGTGGCCGGGGCGGCGATCGGGACGGGCGCGGGCTCGGCCGCGCTCTCGACGGCCGCGCTCTGCTGCGCCCGCGGAGCCGCGACCTGGGCCGGCGCCTGCGCACCGGGCTCGCCGCCGTCGAAGCCCGCGGCGATGACGGTGACGCGCACCTCGTCGCCGAGCGTGTCGTCGATGACGGCACCGAAGATGATGTTCGCCTCGGGGTGCACCGCCTCCTGGACCAGGCGGGCGGCGTCGTTGATCTCGAAGATGCCGAGGTTCGATCCGCCCTGGATCGAGAGGAGCACGCCGTGGGCACCGTCGATGCTCGCCTCGAGCAGCGGTGAGGCGACCGCCAGCTCGGCGGCCTTGATGGCGCGATCGGCTCCCCGCGACGAGCCGATGCCCATCAGCGCCGAGCCCGCGCCCTGCATCACCGACTTGACGTCGGCGAAGTCGAGGTTGATCAGGCCCGGGGTGGTGATCAGGTCGGTGATGCCCTGGACACCGGCGAGGAGGACCTGGTCGGCCGTCGCGAACGCCTCGAGCATCGAGATGCCGCGGTCGCTGATCTCGAGGAGGCGGTCGTTGGGGACGACGATGAGGGTGTCGACCTCGTTCTTCAGGGTCGCGACACCCGCCTCGGCCTGGGTCTGGCGACGGCGGCCCTCGAAGCCGAACGGCTTCGTGACCACACCGATGGTCAGCGCGCCGATCGACTTCGCGATGCGCGCGACGACGGGAGCACCGCCGGTGCCCGTTCCGCCGCCCTCGCCCGCGGTGACGAAGACCATGTCGGCGCCCGCGAGCACCTCCTCGATCTCCTCCGCGTGGTCCTCGGCGGCGCGACGGCCGACCTCGGGGTCGGCGCCGGCGCCGAGTCCGCGGGTGAGCTCGCGTCCGACGTCGAGCTTGACGTCCGCGTCACTGAGAAGGAGCGCCTGTGCGTCGGTGTTGATGGCGATGAATTCGACGCCGCGCAGGCCGAGTTCGATCATGCGGTTCACGGCGTTGACGCCGCCACCGCCGATGCCGACGACCTTGATCACGGCGAGATAGTTCTGGTTTGACGTCACGTCTCCGGCCTCCGGGCTGAACCTTAAACCTGTAGTTGAGGCTTAAAGTTATACTGAGTATGCATGTGGGGTTCGTCTGACGGTAGGCGGGTTGCGGCGCTGCCCCCAGCAGACACGCCCGCATTCGGCAAAGAGCCGAGCGGATCCGCTCACCGGGGTGCCACCACGGCGGCCTGCGGGGACGACACGTCGTAGGTCGCGACGGTCGCCGGATCGGTGGCCGCCATCAGCTTCTCGAGCACGACCGCCTTGAGCGCCGAGTCGTCGGAGCCGCCCCACATCACGACGGAGCCGTTCGAGAGGGTCAGCGAGACGTCGTCGCCGGTGGTCGCGCCCGCGGCGGTGACCGTGCCGGCCAGACTCGCGGGCACGGTGCGGAGCACCTGGGCGATCACGCGGAACGCCGCGCCCGACGCCCCTCCCGTGGGCGTCGTGACGATCGGGTACCCGGTCTGCGCGGTGTCGGACGTCTCGATGACGACTCCGGCCGCGTCGACCAGGTCGAATCGACCGGCGTTCGCGAGAACGGCGAGCGGGGTGCGCTCGACGACGGTCACGACGAGGGTGCTCGGCGGGCGCGTCTGCACCGAGTAGCTCTGCACGAGGGGGTACGCGCCGAGGACGGCACCGACCTCCGAGCGGTCGACGAGCGTGAGCGGGACGCCGACCTGGTCGGCGAGGGAGGACTGGATCGCCGCGGCGTCGACGCGCTGCGTCCCGGTGACCTCGATGGTCCGGACCGCCATCAGGGGCGAGTAGGCCGCGATCGCCACCACGAGCGCGAGGAGCGCCAGCGATCCGGCTGTGACCAGCGCGATGATGCGCCGGCGGCGGGCGCGCTTGGTGAAGCGCCGCACCTCGCCGCGCTCGAAGCGGCGCCGCTCCCTCGCCGCTCGCGCGATGTCGCGCCGCTCACCGCCCGGGAGGCGGATCGCGCCGAGCCGGGCACCGACCCGCGCTGCCGCCGACGGTCGGGCGGGCGCCTCGGGCGTCGGGGCCTCGCTCTTCGGCGCAGAGCCCTTCGGCTCCGGGCTCTTCTTCGCCGAGCTCCCCGGCGCCGAGCTCTTCGGCGCCGGACTCTTCTTCGCCGGACCCTTCTTCGCCGCGAGCGGCGACACGATGCGGATCGGCTCCGTGGGCTCGCCGGTCGCGTCCGGCTCCGCCGGTGCGGGGCGGCTCGCGGTCCGGGCCGGCCGGACTCCGTCGGGGCGCTTCACGCGCGGCTCCCGCAGGCCTGGCTCGCCGTCATCGAGCGACCGGGGCGCCCTCGCTCGCCCCGAGCGACTCGAGCAGCTGCGGGATGATGCGGTAGACGTCGCCGCAGCCGAGGGTGATCACGAAGTCGCCCTCTCGCGCGATCTCGGCGGTGCGGCGGGCCGCCTCCTGCCAGTCGGCGATGAACGAGACGTGCGACGGGTCGGCGAAACGGCCGCTGACGAGGGCGCCGGTGACGCCCGGCTCCGGGTCCTCGCGCGCCCCGTACACGTCGAGCACGACGGTCTCGTCGGCGAAGCGCTCGAGGGTCTCGGCGAACTCCTGCGCGAAGAGCCGGGTGCGGCTGTACAGGTGGGGCTGGTGGACGGCGATGATGCGCCCCTCCCCCACGACGGTCCGCGCGGCGGAGAGTGCCGCGGCGACCTCGGTCGGGTGGTGCGCGTAGTCGTCGTAGACGCTCACGCCGCGCACCGAGCCGTGCAGCTCGAAGCGCCGCTCGGTCCCTCCGAACGCGGCGATCGCCTCGAGCGACGCGGCGGGCTCGAAGCCGAGGCCGACCAGCACCGCGAAGGCCCCGGCGGCGTTGACGGCGTTGTGGCGGCCGGGGATGCGCAGGCGCGCGGAGTAGCGACGGCCCTCGTACTCGAGCGAGAAGCCGACCGGTCCGACGAGCTCGAGGTCGACGACGCGCACATCGGCGCCCTCCGCCTCGCCGAAGGTCAGCACGCGCTTGCCCGACAGCTTCTCGGAGACCCGGACGGCACCGGGGTCGTCGGAGGAGATGACCACGAGCTCGCCCGCGTTCGAGGCGAAGGTGACGAACGCCTCCTCGAACGCCTCGAGCGAGCCGTAGTGGTCGAGGTGATCGGGATCGACGTTGGTGATCAGGGCGACCGCGGCGTCGTAGAGGAGGAAGCTGCCGTCCGACTCGTCGGCCTCGACCACGAAGACCTCGCCGGAGCCCGCGGCGGAGGAGGTGCCGAGGCTCTCGATGATGCCGCCGTTCACGAAGCTCGGGTCCGCGTCGACTCCGAGCAGACCGGTCACGATCATGCCGGTGGAGGTGGTCTTGCCGTGCGCACCGGCGACCGCGACGAGGCGGTGCCCCCGGACGAGCCAGGCGAGCGCCTGCGAGCGGTGCAGCACCGGCAGACCCCGCTGCTGGGCGAGGACGTACTCGGGGTTGTCCTGCCAGAGGGCGGAGGTGACGACGACCGCCTCCGCGTCGCCGAGGTGCGCGGCGTCGTGCCCGATGGCGACCGGGATGCCGAGCTCGCGGAGCTGCTCGATCGGGTGGGACTCGCGGACGTCGGAGCCCGTGACGCGGTGGCCCGCGTGGTGGAACAGGCGCGCGATGCCGCTCATCCCCGATCCGCCGATGCCGATGAAGTGGACCGAGCCGAGCTCGTCGGGGACGGTGATGCCGAGGTCGGGCTTGATCACGGGGCTCTCGCTTTCGGGTGGACGACGGGGCGCGAGAGGTGCCGCGCGCCCTGCGCCGGATCAGTGTAGACGGTGACCGGGAGGGGTTCTCCGAGCCGCGCGGAGGAGCGTCATCGGCGCGACTGCAGCGCGAGCTCGACGAGGTCGACGAGCCGTTCGGAGCCGTCGCGGACGCCGACCGAGGCCGCTCGGCGACCCATCTCGTCGCGCCGCGCCGCGTCGTGGAGCAGGGGGACGAGGGAGGCGTCGACCCAGGCCGGCAGGAAGGCGGCGTCCTCGACGAGGACCGCCCCGCCCGCATCGACGACGCCTCGCGCGTTGAAGCGCTGCTCGCCGTTGCCGACCGGGTAGGGGACGTAGACCGCGGGCAGGCCCAGCGCGCTCAGCTCGCTCACCGTCGCGGCACCGGCCCGCGAGACGGCGAGATCGGCGGCCGAGAGCGCCAGATCCATCCGGTCGCAGTACGAGAGGAGGTGGTAGCCCTCGAGCCCGGGGTCGGTGATCTCGGCGCGGTCGCCCGTGATGTGCAGGATCTGGAAGCCGGTCGCGAGGACGGCCGGGGCGGAGGCGTGCACCGTGGCGTTGATCCGGCGGGCTCCGAGGGAGCCGCCGGTCACGAGGAGGGTCGGGCGCCCGGGGTCGAGCCCGAACTCGCGCACGGCCGCGTCGCGCTGCGCCGCGCGATCCAGTCCGGCGATCTCGCGGCGGAGCGGCATGCCGACCGTCCGCGCGTGCGGGAGCGGCGTGCCGTCGAAGGCGACGCCGACCCAGGGCGTGGAGCGGGCGCCGAGGCGGTTGGCGAGGCCCGGGCGGGCGTTCGCCTCGTGGACGACGAAGGGGACCCGGGCGCGCCGGGCGGCGAGGTACGCGGGAGCGGCCGCGTAGCCGCCGAAGCCGACGACCGCGTCGATCCGGCGCTCGCGGATCGTCCGCACGATGCCGTCGACCGTCGACCGGAAGGCGGCCGGGAAACGCAGCGCGGCGGCGTTCGGCCGGCGCGGGAAGGGCAGGCGCGGGATCACCGAGAGCTCGTAGCCGCGCAGCGGGACGAGCCGCGCCTCCAGCCCCTCCGCGGTGCCGAGGACGAGGACCTCGTCGTCGGAGCGGCGGGCGCGGATCTCGTCGGCGGTCGCGAGCAGCGGATTCACGTGCCCGGCGGTGCCTCCGCCGGCCAGGAGGAAGCGGGTCACTTCGCGACCGCCTCGCCGTGGCGGCGACCGGCGCCGAGCACGGGGAGAGGCGCGGTCTGCGTGCGCGCGAAGGAGAGGACGACGCCGATCGCGATCAGCGAGCTGACCAGGGCGGTGCCTCCCGAGGAGATGAGCGGCAGAGGGACCCCGAGGACCGGGAGCACCCCCAGCACGACGCCGATGTTGACGAACGCCTGGCCGATGAGCCAGACCATGACCGCGCCGGTGGCGATGCGGACGAAGGGATCCGTCGAGGCGTGGATCACGCGGAAGAAGGCGACGGCCAGGACGACGAAGAGCGCGAGCACCACGATCGCACCGATCAGGCCGAGCTCCTCGCCGATGATCGCGAAGATGTAGTCGTTGTCCGCGGCGGGGAGCCACGACCACTTCGCCTTCGAGTTGCCGAGACCGACCCCGAAGATCCCGCCGGACGCCATCGCCCAGGTGCCGTGGACCGGCTGCCAGCACGAGTTCTGGTAGTCCTCGATGTTCGAGCAGTCGCCGAGGAAGGACATGATGCGGGTCAGCCGGTTCTCGCTCGAGACCGCGAAGAGCACGGCTCCGACGGCGCCGATGAGCACGATGGGGATGATGACCCGCATCCGCATGTTCGCGTAGAACAGCGCCGCGAGGACGATGCCCGCCATGATCACGACCGTGCCGAGGTCGCCGCCGAGCAGGACGAGCCCGATCGAGCCGCCCGCGACGATCCCGACCGGGATCAGCGCGTCCTTCCAGTCCTTCGGACCGCGGTAGCGACGGGCGAGGAGCAGGCCCAGCCAGAGTGCGAGACCGAGCTTGATGACCTCGGAGGGCTGCATGGTGAAGGCGCCGAGGCGGATCCAGTTGGTGTTGCCGCCGACCGACCAGCCCAGAGGGGTGAAGACGACGAGCACCTGGAAGAAGCAGCCGACCGCGAGGATCGCCGGCGTCGCCTTCTTCCAGAAGGCGACCGGGAGCCTCGAGACGACCAGCATCAGCGGGACGCCGAGCAGCGCGAAGCCGCCCTGGCGGTAGAAGCCGCCGAACGAGTCGTCACTGCTGACGTAGGAGGTCACGGACGAGGACGAGAGCACCATCGTGAGACCGAAGAGCACGAGGAAGAGCGTCGTGCCGAAGAGGAGGTAGAAGTTCGGCGACTCCGAGGCGAAGACGCGCGAGAGCACGATCCGCGCCGTGCGGGCGCCGCCCTTCCGGGAGCCCTTCGCCGCGGCCTTGCCGGACTCAGTGCGGGAGCGACCCGGGAGCCTGCTCGTCGTCGGAGCGGTCATCGGCCCCTCCTCCCAGATACGTCGTCACCGCGGCCGCGAACGAGCGGCCTCGGGCCGCGTAGTCGCGGAACTGGTCCATCGACGCCGCGGCGGGCGCGAGCAGCACGACATCACCCGGCAGGGCGAGAGTCGCCGCGGCCTCGACGGCCGCCTGCATCACCGCCCCAGTCTCATCCGCCACCACCTCGGTCACGGGGAGTTCGGGCGCGTGTCGCCGGAATGCCTCGAGGACGGCCGCGCGGTCGACTCCGATGACCACGGCACCCCGCAGACGGCCGACGTGGGCAGCCACCAGGGAGCCGACGTCGACGCCCTTCAGCAGCCCGCCGACCAGCCAGACCACCGACGGGTAGGCGCGGAGGGAGGCGTCCGCGGCGTGCGGATTGGTCGCCTTGGAGTCGTCGACCCAGGTCACTCCCGCGTTCTCGGCGACGACCTGGATGCGGTGCGCGTCGAGCTCGAAGACGGCCAGTGCGCGCCGGACGGCGCCCGGTTCGATGCCGCAGGCGCGCGAGAGGGCGGCCGCGGCGAGGACGTTCTGGACGATGTGGGGCGCGGCGAGGTGACGGGCCGCCAGCTCCTCGACCGTGGCGATCTCGATCGCGCTGGTCCGCCGGTCCTCGAGGAACGCGCGGTCGCAGAGGATGCCGTCCACGACGCCGAAGTCGCTCGGACCGGGGACGCCGAGCCCGAAGCCGATGGCGCGCGCGCCCTCGATCACCTCGGCGTCGAGCACCATCTGCTCGGTCGCCGCGTCGGACCGGTTGTAGACGCAGGCGACCCGCGTGTTCGCGTAGACCTTCGCCTTCGCCGCGCGGTACTCCTCGAACGAGCCGTGCCAGTCGAGGTGGTCGTCGGCGATGTTGAGGCAGGCGCTCGCGATCGGCTCGATGGCACCGAGGTAGTGCAGCTGGTAGCTCGAGAGCTCGACCACGAGCACGTCGAAGCCCTGGGGATCGCGGACGGCGTCGAGCACCGGGACGCCGATGTTGCCGCACGGGGCGGCGCGGAGACCGCCCGCGACGAGCATGCTCGCCGTCAGCTGCACCGTCGTGGTCTTGCCGTTCGTGCCGGTGACGGCCACCCACTCCGCGGGCGTGCCGTCGGCCCGGGTGACCTTGTCGCGCACCCGCCAGGCCAGCTCGACGTCGCCCCAGAGGGCGATGCCCGCCGAGACGGCCCACTCGACGATCGGATGCGTCGGGCGGAAGCCGGGCGAGACGATCACGAGCTCGGGGTCGAAGCCGGTGAGCTCCGCGGGAACGGCGTCGAGGTGCTCCGCGCGGTGCAGTCGGGCGCCGATCACCTCGAGGAGGCGCTCGCGCTGCTCGTCCGCGCGATCGGCGAGGACGAGCACGTCCGAGCCGAGCTCGGTCAGGGTGTCGGCGACCGAGAACCCGGTCACGCCGAGTCCGAGCACGGCGACGCGGAGACCGCGCCAGTCGGAGTGCCAGCTGCGGAGGGCATCGAGGCGGGCGACGAGAGCGGGATCGGTCATGCCAGGGAGAGCCATTCGAGGTAGAAGAGCCCGACGCCTGCGGCGACGAGGATGCCGGCGATGATCCAGAAGCGGACCACCACCGTGATCTCGGCCCAGCCCTTGAGCTCGAAGTGGTGGTGGAGCGGACTCATCAGGAAGATCCGCTTGCCCCGGGTGATCTTGAAGTAGATCCGCTGCAGGATGACCGAGCCGGTGACGATCACGAAGAGGCCGCCGATCAGGATGACCAGCAGCTCGGTGCGGGTGAGGATCGCGAGGGCCGCGAGCGCGCCGCCGAGGCCGAGCGACCCGGTGTCTCCCATGAAGATCTGCGCGGGAGAGGTGTTCCACCAGAGGAAGCCGACGAGCGCGCCCGAGATCGCCGCGGCGATGATCGCGAGGTCGAAGGGGTCGCTGACCTGGTAGCACTTGTCGGCGACCTCGGGGTTCAGCTGCGCGTCGTAGCACCACTGGTTCGACTGCCAGAAGCCGATGATGACGTAGGAGCCGATGGCGAGGATCGACGATCCGGTCGCGAGGCCGTCGAGGCCGTCGGCGACGTTCACGCCGTTCGAGGTGCTCGTGACGATCACGCAGATCCAGAGCACGAAGAGCCCGATGCCGATCCAGCCGAGAGAGGCGAAGTCGAGCGGCAGATCGCGGATGAACGAGATCGAGGTCGAGGCCGGAGTCAGGCCGTTGGAGTCGCGGACCATGATCGCGATCACGGCGAAGGCCGCCGCGACGATCACCTGTCCCGCGATCTTGGCCCAGCCGCCCAGGCCGAGACTGCGCTGGTTGCGGGTCTTCAGGAAGTCGTCGATGAAGCCGACGAAGCCGAGCCCGACCATCATGAACAGCACGAGCAGCGCCGAGGGGGCGACCGCCCGGTTGCCGAACAGCATCCCGAGGAAGTAGCCCGCGACGGTGGCGATGATGATGACGATGCCGCCCATCGTCGCCGTGCCGTGCTTGACGTGGTGCGACTGCGGTCCGTCCTCGCGGATGAACTGACCCCACTTCAGCCGGTGGAAGAGCCGGATGAACAGCGGCGTCAGCAGCAGCGTGAAGGCGCCGGAGAAGGCCCCGGCCAGCAGGAGTGCTCTCATCGGTGACGCTCCCCGAGTCGGTCGCCGAGGAATCGCAGGCCGGCGGAGTTGGACGACTTCACCAGCACGGTGTCACCGCTCTGCAGGTAGCCCTCGAGGAGCGCGTACGCCTCGTCGGCGGTCTCGACGAAGACGGACTCGCCGCTCCAGGACCCCTCGCGCTCGGCGGCCACGTGGATGCGGCGCGCTCCGGCGCCGACGACGACGATCTGCGCGATGTTCAGGCGCACGGCCAGGAGTCCCACGCGGTCGTGCTCCTCGTCGGCCCACTCCCCCAGCTCGCTCATCTCGCCGAGCACGGCGACCGTGCGGCCGCCGGGCCTCGCGATCTGCGCGAGGGTCCGCAGGGCGGCGGCGGTGGAGTCGGGCGAGGCGTTGTACGCGTCGTTGACGACGGTCACGTCCGGGCCGCCGAGGACCTGCATCCGCCAGCGCTCGGCGAGCGTGACCGTCGAGAGCGCCTCGACGATCGACGGGAGGGGGACGCCGACCGAGAGCGCCGCAGCCGTCGCCGCGAGGGCGTTCATGACGTGGTGCTCGCCGAGGACGCGGAGGAACAGCTCGGCCCGGCCCGCCTCGCGGCCCTCGCCGGCGGTGACCTCGATGGTGAAGCGCGTGCCCTCAGCCGAGGACTCGACATCGACGGCGCGCACATCGGCGCCCTCGCCGCGCCCGAACCAGAGCACGCGGGCGGCGGTGCGGCCCGCCATCGACGCGACACGGCCGTCGTCGACGTTGAGCACGGCGACGTCGTCGGCCGTGAGGTCGGCGACCATCTCGGTCTTGGCCTCGAGGGTGCGCTCGATCCCACCGAACTCCCCTGCGTGCGCCAGGCCGACGGCGAGGACGACGCCGACGTCGGGCTTGGCCATCCGCACGAGGCGGCGGATCTCGCCCACGGCGCTGGCGCCCATCTCGGCGACGAGGAACCGTGTCGACTCCGACACCTGGAGCATCGTGATCGGCGCACCGACCTCGTTGTTGAAGGAGCCTCGGGGCGCGACGGTCTCGCCGACCCGCTCGAGCACGGTGCGCAGCAGGTTCTTGGTCGTGGTCTTGCCGTTCGAGCCGGTCACGCCGACGACGGTGAGGCCGCCCAGGGCGCGCACGCGGCGGACGACCTCGGTCGCCAGGGCGCCGAGCGCCTCGACGGAGTCCTCGACCAGCACCTGCGGGACGTCGAGGTCGAGCGGGCGCTCCACGATCAGCAGGGCCGCGCCGTTCTCGACGGCGACCGGCGCGAAGAGGTGGCCGTCGGTGTGCTCGCCGCGCTTGGCGACGAAGATCCCGCCCGGCGCGATCTCGCGGGAGTCGGTCTCGGTCGCTCCGCTGACGACGGTCGACGCGTTCGAGGACGCGCCGGCGAGGTGGAGCCGACCGGAGACGGCGGCGGCGATCTCGGTGAGGGTCAGGGCGATCATCTAGAGCCAGCCCGCCTCACGCAGGGCCTGACGGACGTCGTCTCGGGCCGAATACGGCATGTGCACTCCTGCGATCTCCTGGTAGTCCTCGTGACCGGGTCCGGCGTAGAGGATCGAATCGCCCTCGCGCGCGAGCGCGACGGCGGCGCGCACGGCGGCGCGCGGGTCGGGGATCTCGTGGATCTCCCGATCCGGGACGGCCGAGGCCGCCGACTGGACGAGGACCGCGCGGATGGCCGCCGGGTCCTCCCAGCGCGGGTGGAAGTCGGTGACGACGACGACGTCGGAGAGCCGGGCCGCGATCGCGCCCATGTCGGCGCGCTTCGTCGTGTCGCGGTCGCCGTCGGCGCCGAACACCATGATCAGGCGGCCGGGGGTGAGGGCGCGCAGAGCCTCGAGCGCATTCGTGAAGGCGTCGGGGGTGTGCCCGTAGTCGACGTAGACGCTCGGTCCGCGATCGCCCGACACCCGCTCGGCGCGGCCGGGGATGTAGACGTCGAGCCGTCCCTCCTCGAGCACGTGCGCGATCGCGTCGAGGTCGAAGCCCGACTCCACGAGCATCACGATCGCCAGCGCGGCGTTCGCCGCCATGTACCAGCCGATCAGGGGGACGCTCACCTCGACGGAGCGGTTCTCCGGGCCGTCGAGGCGGAACGTGGTCTGCTCGGAGGTGCTGCGGATCACGGTCATCGACCAGTCGGCGTCGGTCGTGGGCGGAGCGCCCACGACCGGCGAGCTCGCGAGGGTCGCGACCGGGATGCGGCTGCGCTCCGCGAGCTGCCTGCCCCAGACGCTGTCGACCGTGACGACTCCGCGACGCGCACGATCGGGCTGGAAGAGGTCGGCCTTCGCGTCGAAGTAGTGCTCCATGTCGGCGTAGTCGTCGAGATGGTCGTGGCTGAGGTTGGTGAAGCCGACGACGTCGAAGACGAGGCCGTCGATCCGGTGGCGGCTGAGCGCCTGAGCGGACACCTCGATCGAGACGGCCCGCACGGCCGACTCCCGCATCCGGGCGAGCAGGCCGTGCAGCTCGCTGGCCTCCGGTGTCGTCAGCGAGCTCGCCACGGCGAGGTCGCCGATGCGCCGCTCCGCCGTCGAGCTGAGGCCGGAGACGACCCCGAGGCGGCGCAGCAGCGCGTCCAGGATGTAGACGACGCTCGTCTTGCCGTTGGTGCCCGTCACGCCGAACAGCGTGGGCACGTCCTCCCGGGTGCGGTGGATCCAGGAGGCGACGTCGCCGAGCGCCGCGCGAGGGTCGGGGGTCACGAGGACGGGGAGTCCGGACGCGCCCGCCAGGGCCGCGCCCTCGGGGTCGGTCAGGACCGCGACCGCTCCGGAGGCGGCGGCGTCGGCGGCGAACGCCGCTCCGTGCGCCGACCGTCCCGCGACTCCCACGTAGAGGTCGCCCGCCTCGACGCGGCGCGAGTCGAGCGTGACACCGCTGACCTCGACGCCCTCGACTCCGCGGACCGGGCCGAGCGAGAACTCCGTCACCAGCTGCGACAGCGAGCGGGGCACCGGGTGCTCCGGGCGGAGGGAGGTCTGCGGGCGAGTGTCGTGCAATGCCCGCTCTTTCTCTCGATCTGGTGCGTGTGGTGCGTGTGGTGCGTGGGTGTCCGGAGGGGTCACCACGTGGTGGGGTACTCCACCGGCGGCACCGTCGACGGCTCCACCCTGTTCGTCTTCAGCACCTGCGTCATGACCTGCTGGAACACGGGGGCGGTCGCCTGGGACGTGTTCATCTTAACCGGATCGGCGATGGTGACCGTCACGACGTACTCCGGGTCCTCCGCCGGCGCGAGACCCGCGAGCGAGACCGTGTAGCTCGACGAGTAGCCGCCGTTGCCGTCCGGCTGCTGCGCCGTGCCCGTCTTGGTGGCGATGTTGTAGCCGTCCACGTGGATGTAGTCGGCGAGCCAGCCCTCGTTGTAGTGCGTCTGCAGCATGTCGACGACGTCCTCCGCCGCGGACGCGGAGACGACCTGCGTCCCCGTCGAGTCGGGCACGTCGACGACGGAGCCGTCGGCCATCGTGCAGCCGGACACGAGCTGAGCGGGCAGGCGCACGCCGCCGTTGCCGAGCGTCTGATAGATCCCGGCGACCTGGATGGCCGTGGCCGAGACGCCCTGGCCGAACATGGTCGTGTAGTTCGTCTGGTTGTCCCAGTCCTGGTAGTCGGCCAGCTGGCCGCCGGACTCGCCGGGGAAGTCGACCGCGGTGGCGGTGCCGAGGCCGAACTTCGTCATGTAGTCGTAGCGCTTCTCGGCCGAGAGCTTCGAGCCGAGCGTCGCGATGCCGACGTTGGACGAGTCCTTGAGGATCCCCGTCAGCGTGTAGTTCGTCGGAGTGTGCGCGAAGTCGTCGCTGAAGGAGGCGCCGTCCTTCTCGAACGTGTCGGGGATGACCGCCTGAGTGGTGGGAGTCGCGAGACCCTGGTCGATGAGCATGGCCGCGGTCATCGGCTTGAACGTCGATCCGGGCTCGAACGGGCTCTGGAACGCGCGCGAGCCGCGGTCGGCCGCCGCGCTGCCGGAGACGTTGTTCGGGTCGACCGTGGGCGTCTCGGCGACGGTGAGCAGCTTGCCGGTCTTGACCTCCTGCACGACGACGATCCCGTAGCTGCCGCCGACCTCGGCCACGCGGGCCGAGAGCACCTGCTGGGCGTAGTACTGCAGATCGGCGTCGATGGTGAGCTGCACCTGTCCGCCGTCGACGGCGGGCGTCTCGGAGACGGTGCTGCCGGGGATCCGGACGTAGTCGGCGCTGCGCTCGTAGCTCTCGGAGCCGTTCGCGCCGGCCAGGCAGGTGTTGTCCGCGTACTCGATGCCCTCCTGGGCGGCGCCGTCCGCTCCGACGTAGCCGATGAGGTTGCCCGCGACCGCGCCGTTGGGATAGGTCCGGCCCTGCTGCGTCTCGAAGTAGGTCCACGGGATGTCGAGCGCGATGAGCTTCTGGTACGCCTCGAGGTCGAGGCCCTCCGAGAGGATCAGGTAGTTCGACTTCGCGTCCTGCGCCAGCGCACCGTTCACGGCCGCCGTGATCTGCTCGACCGTCTGGCCCGTGATCGCGCCGATCTCCGAGGCGGCCTGCTCCACGCTGACGACGACCTCCTGGCCGTCCGCCATCTCGCGGAGGAACGGCGCCACGTTCTTCGGCGACGTCGTGAGCCGGTAGCGCGTGGTCGTGTCGGCGAGGACGGTCCCCGAGCGGTCGACGATCGTGCCGCGCGTGCCGTAGGTGACGACGCTGTTCGACTGGTTCTGCGCCGCCTCGTCGGTCAGCTCGTTCGCCCGGACGATCTGGATGTCGACCAGCTTGCCGATGAAGAGGCCGACGATCGCGATGATGATGACGAAGGTGACGGCGGTGCGTCGCCTGCTTGACCGGTGGTGTCTCACTGCGGAGCTGTCCTTCTTCCTCCGGGCGGCGGCGCCGTCCTTCGTCGTGGCCGGACCGGGTCGCGGCGGATCGAGCGGGCGGTGGTCAGTGGGTGATCGGAGCGGGGAGCTCGCCCTGCAACGGTACGGCCGAGGTCGCCGAGGCGGCGGAGGACGCGCTCGCGTCGACGGACGCCGCCGGCGCGATCAGCGCGTTCGGCACCAGCGTCGAGGCGGCCGTGGTGCCGACCTCGCTCGCGGCCGCCGAGGTCGGGTCGCCGAGCACGGCGCCGTCCGACAGCCGGAGGTAGACGGGAGCGGTGTTCGCGACCATCCCGAGCCCCTGCGCGGCCGTGGCCAGGTTCTGCGGCGAGCTGAGGGTGTCGACCGCGTCCTGCTTCTCGGCGTTGCTGCGGGTGAGCGTCTTCTGCTCGGTCTGCAGCGCCGAGATCTGGTACGCGCCCTGCGAGAGCCCGACGCTCACGAGGAGCTGGACCACGATGATCGCGAAGAGGCCGGCGACGGCCACGATCCCGTAGACGAGCTTCGGGCGCGGGGTCTTGGCCGCGTCGGGCACGGCCTCGATGCGGGGCCGCTCGGCGGGAGCACCGGTCCGGGCCGGCCGTGCGGCGTGCTCGATGTCGATGACGGGTTCGATGACTGCGGTGGCGCTCATGCGGTCCTCCTGATCCTCTCGGCCGCGCGCAGGCGCACGGGTGTTGCTCGGGGGTTGTGTGCCTTCTCGTCGTCGGACGCGAGTTCTGCGCCGCGGATGACGAGCCGGAACTCGGGTCGGTGCTCGGGGAGCTCCATGGGGAGCCCCTCCGGCGCTGTGGACGAGGAGGCGGCGTGCAGCGCGCGCTTGACGATGCGGTCTTCGAGGGACTGGTAGGCCTCGACGACGATCCGCCCGCCGACGGCGATGCGCTCGAGCGCCGCGGGGATCGCGCGCTCCAGCACCGACAGCTCCTGGTTGACCTCGATGCGCAGAGCCTGGAACACCCGCTTGGCCGGGTGCCCGTTGCGCTGGATCGCGACCGGGGTCGCCGCCTGGATGATCTCGACGAGCCGCCCAGAGCGCTCGATCGGAGCCGCGCTCCGCGCCTCGACGATCCGCTTCGCGTACCGGGCGGCAAGGCGCTCCTCGCCGTACTCGTGGAAGATGCGGCGGAGGGAGATCTCGTCGTAGTCGGCGAGGATGCTCGCCGCCGTGAGCGGCGCCGTGGCGTCCATCCGCATGTCGAGCGGCGCGTCCTTGGAGTAGGAGAAGCCGCGCTCGGTCTCGTCGAGCTGGAGGGACGAGACGCCGAGGTCGAAGAGAGCGCCGTCGATCTCGTCGATGCCGAGCCCGTCGAGCACCTCGGGCAGCTCGTCGTAGACGGCGTGCACGAGGTCGATCCGCGACGAGTGGGCCGCGAGCCGCTCCCCCGCGAGCTCGAGCGCCTCCGGGTCACGATCGAGCCCGACGAGGTGCAGCCGGGGGAAGCGCTCGAGCAGGGCGAGCGAGTGCCCGCCCATGCCGAGAGTCGCGTCGACGAGGACGGCGCCGTCGCGCTCGAGCGCCGGAGCGAGCAGTTCGATGCAGCGCTCGAGCAGCACCGGGACGTGGCGCTCCTCGGTCGGGCGCACGCCCTTCTTCTGGGAGCGTTCGGGCTTCTCGGAGTCTTCGGTCATGGTGGTCCCGTCGTCCCGTTCCTGCCGCCCGATCCCCATCCAGCTCACGACCGGACACCGGGGAAGGTGCGTCCGGGCGCCGAGTGGCTGGGAGTCGCGCGGCAGGAGCTAGAACAGGCCGGGGATCACCTCCTCCTGGGTGTCGGAGAACACGGACTCCTGCTCCTGCAGGTAGGTCTCCCAGGCGCCCTGCGCCCAGATCTCGGCGCGGTTGCCCGCACCGATGACGGTGAGGTCGCGGTCGAGACCCGCGTAGGCGCGCAGCGGGGCCGGAAGCGTGACGCGGTTCTGCTTGTCGGGAGTCTCGGCGCTGGCGCCGGAGAGGAAGACGCGGAGGAAGTCGCGAGCCTGCTTGCTGGTGACGGGCGCCTGGCGGATCTTCTCGTGCATCACCTCGAACTCGCTCTGGCTGAACACGTAGAGGCACCGCTCCTGCCCGCGCGTGACGACGACTCCGGAGGAGAGCTCGTCGCGGAACTTAGCGGGGAGGATCACGCGGCCCTTCTCGTCGAGCTTGGGGGAATAGGTGCCGAGGAACACTGGCTGCCCCCCACTTCTTCCGGCCAAGGATGGTGTGTCCTCCACAGTACTCCACTTCCCCCCACCCACAACCCCGGCGCGCGCCGCGGCGCGCCGAAGAGTGCCCCGTCATCCGCGAGATTCCGCGGGACTCCAGCGGTGGAGCGGAGTGGAGGAGGAGAAGCCGCCCAGGGAGGATCCGGGCACGAAAAAAGGGCCGATCCGTGAGGATCGACCCTGTGGGTGGTACGGAGTGGGGCTAGCTGCGGCCGTCCCCGCGGTTGTCCCACCGCTCGTTGAGGCGGTCCATGAAACCCGAGCCCTGGCGACCGCTCGACGGTCGCGGCTTGGCCGTGCGTCCGGCGGTCGGCAGTCCCGACTCGGCGGAGCCGCCGGCGGCGGGGCGCATGGCGACGACGACACCCGCGAGCATGAGGGCGAAGCCCCCGACGCCCACCAGGGGCTGGCGGATCGCGACTCCGGTCACGAGGACCGCGAGGCCCACGATCGCGAGGAGGATGCCGAGCACGAGCGCCCGGTAGTTGGTACCGCCGCGCCCCTTGCTGACCGCTGCCACGAAATCGGCGTCGTTCTGATAGAGGTTGCGCTCCATCTCGTCGAGGAGCCGTTGCTCGTGTTCCGAAAGCGGCATCGTTACCCTCTCAGGGTGTGGCGTCGGCGGGAGTGCGTCGGCGGGTGTGCGGAAACTGATCACGACCGCGCGGGTAGCGCTTCAGTGTAGACCGGGGCTCTGCACGGGCGCTAGACGCCGCTCGGGCGACGCCCGGTCGTGCATAGGCTGGTCGGGTGAACCACAGCACTCGTCTGGTCGATCGCGTCCAGTTCCGAATCGAAGACTTCCTCGCCGGGCGCACGCCAATTCTGCGCTCCCTCGGAGAGGACGTCCGGGCCCTCGGCGACCTTTCGCGGGACTTTCTCAGCGGGGGGAAGCGGTTCCGGGCGCGCTTCTGCGAGGCGGGCTGGACCGCTGTCTCGGCCGTCCCCAGCGAGCAGCATCCGAGCGGCTCCGACCCGATCGCCCGGGTGGGCGCGAGCCTCGAGCTCTTCCACGCCGCCGCCCTCGTCCACGACGACGTGATCGACAACTCCGACACCCGCCGAGGGGCCCCGGCGGCCCACCGCCGCTTCGCCGCGCTGCACGGAGCCGGCGGCTGGACGGGCTCCGCCGACGAGTTCGGCCGCTCCTCCGCGATCCTGCTCGGCGATCTGCTGCTGGTCTGGTCGGACGAGATCTTCGCCGACGCCGAGTGGTCGCTCGAGGACCGCGCGAGCGCCGCGCGAGCGCGAGCCGAGTTCAACCTGATGCGCACCGAGGTGACCCTCGGCCAGTACCTCGACATCCTCGAGGAGAACGCCTGGGTCGGGCACCCCGAGCACGAGCACCTCGCCCGGGCGGAGCGGGTCGTCGTCTACAAGAGCGCGAAGTACAGCATCGAGGCCCCCCTCGCCATCGGCGGCTCCCTCGGCGGAGGGGACGACGCGCAGCTCGACGCCCTCCGGCGCTTCGGCCTGCCGCTCGGCATCGCCTTCCAGCTCCGCGACGACGTGCTCGGAGTCTTCGGCGATCCGGCCGTGACCGGCAAGCCGGCCGGCGACGACCTCCGCGAGGGCAAGCGCACCGTGCTGCTCGGGCTCGCCAGGGCGGCGGCATCGGAGGCGGAGCGGGCCGAGCTCGACGCCGTCGTGGGTCGCACCGACGCCTCGGCGTCCGACATCGCCCGCGCCCAGGAGATCGTCTCGGCGAGCGGAGCGCTCGACCTGCTCGAGGAGCGCATCCGCCGCGAGGTCGACAGCGCGCTCGACGTGCTGCCCGGTGCTCCGCTGCGCGAGGAGGGCGTGGCCGAGCTGCGCGAGCTCGCCGAGCGCGTCAGCGTCCGCGCGGCCTGATCGGACCCGGGTGCGTCTCGTCAGCCGGCGCTGATCAGGCCAGCGCCTGCGCGACCCGGCGCACCTCGGCCTTGCGGCCGGCGCGGAGGGCGAGGACGGGGCTCGTGCCGAGGCTCTCCTCCGTCGACAGCATCCACCGGACGGCTTCGTCGTCGGAGAAGCCCGAGTCGCCGAGAAGGATCGCCGTTCCCCGGATCTCGCTCATGGGCTCGCCGTCGCGGAGGAACAGGGACGGCACCTTGAGGACCCCGTCGCGGCGGGTGGCGATCAGATGCCGCTCGTCGAGCAGCCGGCGGACCCGGCTCACGTTCAACCCGGTCAGCTCGACGAGATCGGGGATCGTCAGCCACTCGGTGTCGGAATCGGGCGAGGGGGCTGCGGAAGCGGACGAGTCGGTCACCCGTCAAGAGTGCCACGCTCCCAGGGGCCTTCCAAGCTCACCCGGCCGCCGGAGAGGCCGCTCCCCCGCGTTGCTCACGGGTTCGCCGAACGCTCTTGCCTAGACTCGTCGCGTGACCACCAGCCAGCTCGATCCCCTCCTCGGCCGTCTCGTCGACGGCCGCTACGAGGTGCGCTCGAAGATCGCCCGCGGCGGCATGGCGACGGTCTACCTCGCGAACGACCAGCGCCTCGACCGCCGGGTCGCGATCAAGATCATGCACGGGCACCTCTCGGACGACCAGGTCTTCAAGAACCGCTTCGTCCAGGAGGCGCGCTCGGCCGCACGTCTGGCGCACCCCAACGTGGTCAGCGTCTTCGATCAGGGCCAGGACTCGGACATGGCGTACCTCGTCATGGAGTACCTGCCGGGTCTCACCCTGCGCGACCTGCTCAAGGAGCGCGGGCGGCTGACGGCCCAGCAGGTGGTCGACATCATGCACTCCGTGCTGTCGGGGCTCGCGGCGGCGCACCGGGCGGGGATCCTCCACCGCGACCTCAAGCCCGAGAACGTCCTGCTCGCGGACGACGGCCGCATCAAGATCGGCGACTTCGGCCTCGCGCGCGCGGCCTCCGCCAACACCGCCTCGGGTCAGGCGCTGCTCGGGACCATCGCCTACCTCTCCCCCGAGCTGGTCACCCGCGGCACCGCCGACACCCGCAGCGACATCTACGCCATCGGCATCATGATCTACGAGATGCTCACCGGCGAGCAGCCCTTCACGGGCGAGCAGCCGATGCAGATCGCGTACCAGCACGCGAACGACTCCGTGCCCTACCCGAGCGCCAAGGTCCCCTCGGTCCCCACCTCCCTCGACGAGCTCGTGCTGTGGGCGACGGAGCGCGACCCGGACATGCGCCCCCGCGACGCGGGCGTCATGCTCTCGCAGCTGCTCGAGGCCGAGCGGCTGATGGGCATCACTCCGACCGACAGGCGAGGCGACACCCAGGCCCTCACCCCGCTGCCGGCGGACCCCGGCCCCGCGACCGCCGCGATCTTCGATCCGGCCACCCCCGGTCAGACGACCGTGCTCGACGAGCCGGTCGAGGAGGCCGCCGACGAGGACGCCGTCGCCCGGCTCGCCGCTCGGCGCCGCGTGCGCCGCCGCCGCGGGGTCCTCCTGACCGTCGTCGTCCTGCTCCTGGCGCTCCTCGGCGGAGGAACCGCCTGGTGGTTCGGCGAGGGACCGGGCGCGATCGTGTCGATCCCGGACGTCGTCAGCAAGTCGCAGGACGAGGCCACGGCGGAGCTGCAGGCGCAGGGCTTCGAGGTCTCCCCTCAGCAGATGCCGGACCTCACCGTGCCCGCGGGTCTCGTGATGAGCTCGGATCCGCCCGGCGGCCAGGGCGTGCACAAGGGATCGGTCATCACGCTCACCGTCTCGAGCGGGCCGCGGCAGCTCGAGGTGCCCGCCCTCGCCGGCCTCTCGCAGGACGAGGCGACGGCCGCCATCACGAACGGCTCGTTCACCCCGGGCGAGGTGACGAAGATCTTCGACGCCGACGTGGCGGCCGGAGTGGTCATCTCGGCGTCGCTGCCCGACGGCTCGGCCCTGCCCGCCACCATGTCCGAGACCAGCACCATCGCGATAGTCGTCAGCCTCGGCTCGATCCCCGACGTCGTCGGCCTGTCGCTCGAGGAGGCGACCGACGCCGCCGAGAAGGCGGGACTGGCCATCGACAGCAGCGGCGAGGACTGGAGCGACACCGTCCCCGCCGGCGTCGTGCTGACGCAGGCGAACCCGGAGGCGCCGGCGACCACCGGCGACACCATCTCGGTCGTCGTGTCGAAGGGACCGGAGCCCGTCGCCGTCCCCAACGTCGTCGGCATGACCCGCGACCAGGCGAAGGCGGCCCTCGACGCCGTCGACCTGACGTGGAGCTACCTCCTGTCGAGCTCGCTGATCGACGCGGTGCCCGACGCGGCCACGAAGGTGACCGCGCAGTCGTACGCGGCCGGCGCGCCCGTCCAGCGCGGCACCAGCGTCCAGCTCTCGATCACCATCACGATCTGAGTCCGAATCGTCTTGTGGAGAGAGCGCGAGCGCCCTCTCCACCGCAGTCGGCGGGCGAGGTGGTTGCGCTCCAGAGAGCGTGTCGCCTTCGGCTAGAGCGAATCGCTGGCACGCGATTCACCCGTTCGGCAGTGCTTCCACGCGGAGCCGGCGCGGGCGCCGCCTCCGCCGCAGTCAGCGCTCCGAAGTGGTCGCGATCCGCAGAGCGTGTTGCGTTCGGCTAGGGCGAATCGCTGGCACGCGATTCACCCGTTCGCCTCGGAGAGGGCGGGTGGTCTGCAGGTGCGCCGCTGACAGCTCGATCGCGATACGCCCCAGCTGCTGATCGAGTAGCCCGTGGAGCGGGCGTATCGAGATCCCGACCCTCAGAAGGCTGAGGCTGATGACCCTCCTGCTGAGGGGGTGGGGTCTCGATACGCCCCTCCGGGGCTACTCGACCAGCAGGCAGGCATGCAGCGACGTGACGGGTGCCCAGTCCCGGGCGATTCGCCGCTGCGCCATCCCTGCTGATCGAGTAGCCCATGGAGCGGGCGTATCGAGATTCCGACCCTCAGAGGGCTGAGGCTGATGACCCTCCTGCGGACGGGGTGGGGTCTCGATACGCCCCTGCGGGGCTACTCGACCAGCAGGCAGGCATGCAGCGACGTGACGGGCGCCCAGTCCCGGGCGCTTCGCCGGCGCACCACCCCTGCTGATCGAGTAGTCCGCAGAGCGGGCGTATCGAGATCCCGCTCCTCAGAAGGCTGAGGGTGATGACCCTCCTGCGGACGGGGTGGGGTCTCGATACGCCCCTGCGGGGCTACTCGACCAGCATGCAGGCAGCGACGTGACGGGCGCCCAGTCCCGGGCACTTCTCCGGCGCACCACCCCTGCTGATCGAGTAGTCCGGGGAGCGGGCGTATCGAGATCCCGCCCCTCAGGGGGCTGAGGCTGATGACCCTCCTGCTGAGGGGGTGGGGTCTCGATACGCCCCTGCGGGGCTACTCGACCAGCAGGCCGGCGGGTCACCGCAAACGCCGCAGGTCCCATCGCACCATCCCTGCTGATCGAGTAGCCCGTGGAGCGGGCGTAACGAGATCCCGCCCCTCAGAGGGCTGAGGCTGATGACCGTCCTGCTGAGGGGGTGGGGTCTCGATACGCCCCTGCGGGGCTACTCGACCAGCAGGCCGGCAGCGACATGACGGGCGCCCAGTCCCGGGCGCTTCGCCGGCGCGCCACCCCTGCTGATCGAGTAGCCCTCGCAGAGGGCGTATCGAGATCCACCGTCCCCGGAAGGCGAGGGCTGCGGTCCCCTCCTCCTGAACCCCGCGGGTTCACTCGACCGGCAGGCCGGCAGCGAGCGTCACGCGGGCCGGACGTCCAGCGTCGGACGCCACAACGTTCGGACACGCCGCCGCCCGACCAGCCGACCCCGTCTCAGGCGAACGGGTGAATCGCGTGACCGCGATTCGCCCTAGCCGAACGCGGGACGCTCTCCGGGACGCAACCACGCTGGGAGCCGACCGCGGTGAGGGGAGCGCTCGCGCCCCCCTCACCGAATGGCACCCTCGTCGCGGAGGCGCTACGGCAGCGCTCAGCGCTGCCGCAGCTCCTCCGCGACGAGGAACGCGAGCTCCAGCGACTGCATGTGGTTGAGGCGCGGGTCGCAGACCGACTCGTAGCGGGTGGCGAGGTCGGCCTCGTCGATCTGCTCGGAGCCGCCGAGGCACTCGGTGACGTCGTCGCCGGTGAGCTCGACGTGGATGCCGCCGGGGTGCGTTCCCACGGCGCGGTGCGCCTCGAAGAAGCCCTTGACCTCGTCGACGACGTCGTCGAAACGACGGGTCTTGTAGCCGGTGGGCGTCGTGAGGCCGTTGCCGTGCATCGGGTCGGTGACCCAGAGCGGCAGTGCGTCGCTCCGCTTGACCGCCTCGAGCAGCGGCGGGAGGGCGTCGCGGATCTTCCCCGCGCCCATCCGCGTGATGAAGGTGAGGCGGCCGGGCTCGCGGTCCGGGTCGAGCTTCTCGATCAGCTCGAGCATCGTCTCGGGTGTCGTCGAGGGGCCGAGCTTCACGCCGATCGGGTTGCGGACGCGCGACAGGAAGTCGACGTGCGCGCCGTCGAGCTCGCGGGTCCGCTCGCCGATCCAGATGAAGTGGCTCGACGTGTTGTAGGGCGTGCCGGTGCGCGAGTCGATCCGCGTCATGGGGCGCTCGTAGTCCATGAGCAGGCCCTCGTGGCCGGTGTAGAACTCGGTGCGCTTCATCCCCTCGAAGTCGGCGCCGCACGCGACCATGAACTTCACCGCGCGGTCGATCTCGCGGGCGAGCTGCTCGTAGCGCTGGTTCTGCGGGTTCTCGGTGAAGCCCTTGTTCCAGTAGTGCACGAGGCGCAGATCGGCGAAGCCGCCCTGGGTGAACGCGCGGATCAGGTTCAGCGTCGACGCGGCCGTGTGGTAGCCCTGCACGATGCGGCGCGGGTCGGCGGTGCGCGACTCCGGAGTGAACTCGTAGCCGTTCACGATGTCGCCGCGGTACGCGGGCAGGGTCACGTCGCCGCGCGTCTCGAGATCGCTCGAGCGCGGCTTGGCGAACTGGCCGGCCATGCGCCCCATCTTGATGACGGGCATGCTCGCGCCGTAGGTGAGGACGACCGCCATCTGCAGCACCGTCTTGACGCGGTTGCGGATCTGGTCGGCGGTGGCGCCGGCGAAGGTCTCGGCGCAGTCGCCGCCCTGCAGGAGGAACGCCTCTCCGCGGGCCGCGTTGCCGAGGCGCTCGCGCAGCTGGTCGACCTCGCCCGCGAAGACCAGCGGAGGCAGCCCCGCGACCTCGGCGGACGCCGCCTTCACCGCGTCGGCGTCGGGCCACTGCGGCTGCTGCTTGATCTCGAGCTCGCGCCAATAGTCCAGGCCGGCGACCACGGAGGGGGCGGCTTGGACGTACGGTTCGTTCGGATCGATGACCACGAGGGTGTCCTGGTTCTGACGGGCGCGCGGGGCGCAGGATACGGCCGTCCGGACGGACGGCAGCGGTTGACGAGCTTATCGCCTCGCGAGGGGCTCCCCCGGGCGTCGGCCGGAGCGCTCGGCGCGTGCTCAGCGGGTGAGCGCCGCGCGCTTCTCCTTGACCGACGTGGCGTAGACGTCGAGGTACTCCTGACCGCTGAGGGCGAGCAGCTCGTACATGATCTCGTCGGTGATCGAGCGCAGGATGAACCGGTCGCCCTCCATGCCCTCGAAGCGGCTGAAGTCGAGCGGCTCGCCGAAGACGATCCCGATGCGGCCGAGCTTGGGGAGGCGGCTGCCGATGGGCATGATCCGCGCGGTGTCGATCATCGCGACGGGGATCACGGGGACCCGCGCCTCGAGGACCATGCGGGCGACTCCGGTGCGGCCGCGGTACATGCGCCCGTCGGGACTGCGGGTGCCCTCCGGGTAGATGCCGAGCGCCTCGCCGCGCGAGAGGACGCGCAGGCCCGTGTTGAGCGACGCCTCCGACGCCTTGCCGCCCGAGCGGTCGATCGGCAGCATCCCCGTCGCCGTGAAGAACATCTTCGTCGCCCAGCCCTTGAGGCCCCTGCCGGTGAAGTAGTCGCTCTTGGCGAGGAACACCATGTTGCGCTCGATCACCAGTGGCAGGAAGACGGAGTCGATGAACGAGAGGTGGTTGCTCGCGAGGATCACGCCTCCCGTCGGCGGGACGCGGTCGGCGCCGACCACCCAGGGGCGGAAGATCGTCTTCAGGAGGGGTCCCGCGACGATGTGCTTCATGAACCAGTAGAACAACGGTCGACTCCTCAGCGAATCTGTCGGTGCAGCATCTCGAGCGGCGCTCAGAGGGTGCTGGCGTGCAGGCGGGCCAGGTCGGCCGCCCCCACGACGCCTGCGTCGTTCACCAGCTCCGCGATCCGGAACTCCGGCTCGGGGTGGTAGCCCCGGGCGGGCAGGTTGTCGAGATAGGCCTGACGGATCGGGTCGAGCAGGAGGTCGCCCGCCTGCGCGACTCCGCCTCCGATCACGAACATCTGGGGGTCGAGCACGGCACTCAGGCTGGCCGCGGCCTCGCCGAGCCAGTGGCCGAGCTGGCGCAGCGCCGCGAGGGCCCCGAGGTCGCCGCTCGTGATGAGCTCCGAGATGACGCGGCCGTCGAGCGTGCCGCCGTTGCGGGTGCGCGCGTCGGCGATGCCCTGCCCGATGCCGCCGGCGTCGGCCAGCTCGCCGGCGAAGCGCTGCAGGGCCCGCCCGGAGCCGTACTGCTCGATGCAGCCGCGGGCGCCGCAGCCGCACGGCAGGCCGCCGGGGACGACCCGCATGTGGCCGATCTCGGCGGCGGCGCCGAAGCCGCCGCGCAGGAGGCGGTCGTTGATGACGATCGCGCCGCCGACCCCGGTGCCGATGGTCAGCATGAGCATGTCGCTGACGAGGCGGCCGGAGCCGTAGCGGAACTCGGCCCACCCGGCCGCGTTCGCGTCGTTCTCGATGATGATCGGCAGGTCGATCCGGGCCGAGAGCTTCTCGCGGAACGGCTCGTTGCGCCAGTTGATGTTGGGGGCGTAGTAGACGATCGACTGCGAGGCGTCGATGAAGCCGGCGGCCGCGACACCGACGGCCGCGACGTCGCCGGCCGGCAGACCCTCGCGCAGTCGCTCGACCATCTCGACCACCACGTCGACGATGAGCTCGGGATGACCGGCGGGCGTCGGCTGGCGGTCCTCCCGGAGGATCCCCCCGAACTCGTCGACGAGCGCTCCCGCGATCTTCGTGCCGCCGATGTCGATACCGATCGCGTGCACGCGAACCGCCCTTCCCTCGCCCCGTCGACGCCGGAGCGCCGTCGATCCGCCTCGTTCGGCGACCACAACGAGTGTAGTGACCGGGTGACGCCCCGAAGCGGTCGGGTGATCGTGTCGGAGGAGCAGGGCCGCCGCCGTCCACGAGCGCGACCGTGACGCACAGCCTGAGTGGATGTACAGCTTCGGCTCCGCAGGTAGGCTGGAGCCGACGTTCGTTCAGGTTACGAAGGAGTTGCCGTGGAACAGTTCGATTCCCCCCTCGTGGTGGCCGCAGACCCGCATGCGAACACGACGGCGCTGCTGCTCGACCGCGTGCGCGAGAGTCCGGACCGCCCCCTCTTCGCCCTCCCCGACGGCGACGGCTGGCGCGATGTCACCGCTCAGCAGTTCCTCGACCAGGTGGTCGCGCTCGCCAAGGGCTTCGTCGCCTCGGGCATCGAGCCGGGCGAGAAGATCGGGCTGATCTGCAAGACCCGGTACGAGTGGACGCTGATCGACTTCGCCGTCTGGTTCGCGGGCGGCGTCCTGGTGCCGGTCTACGAGACCTCCTCCCCCGCGCAGGTGCAGTGGAACCTGGCCGACTCCGGAGCCCACGCCGTCATCGTCGAGACGGCCGACCACTTCGCCCGCTTCGACGAGGTCCGCGCCGACCTGCCCGAGGTGCGGACCGCCTGGCAGATCGGACTGGGCGACCTCGACAAGCTCGCGCGGCGCGGAGTCGACGTCCCGGACGCCGAGATCGAGCGCCGACGCTCGCTCGCCACGGGCTCCGACATCGCGACGATCATCTACACCTCCGGGTCCACCGGCCGCCCCAAGGGCTGCATCATCCGCCACTCGAACTTCGTCGAGCTGAGCCGGAACTCGGCGGTCGCGCTGACCGAGCTGATCCACCAGCCCGGCGCCTCCACGCTGCTCTTCATCACGACGGCCCACGTCTTCGCCCGCTTCATCTCGATCCTCTGCGTGCACGGCGGAGTGAAGGTCGGGCACCAGGCCGACACCAAGCAGCTGCTGCCCTCGCTCGGATCGTTCAAGCCGACCTTCCTCCTGGCCGTGCCGCGGGTCTTCGAGAAGGTGTACAACTCCGCCGAGCAGAAGGCCGAGGCGGGTGGCAAGGGCAAGATCTTCCGGCGGGCGGCCGATGTCGCCGTGGCCCACTCGATCGCGGTGGAGGCCGGATCGGTCCCGCTCGCGCTCAAGCTGCAGTTCCTCCTCTTCGACCGTCTCGTCTACTCGAAGCTGCGGACGGCGATGGGCGGCAACGTGCGCTTCGCCGTGTCGGGATCCGCTCCGCTGGGCGACCGCCTGGGCCACTTCTTCCACAGCCTCGGGATCAAGATCCTCGAGGGCTACGGCCTCACCGAGACCACGGCGCCCGCGAGCGTCAACCGCACCGAGCGCTTCAAGATCGGCACCGTCGGCCCGGCGATGCCCGGAGTGTCGATCCGCATCGCGGACGACGGCGAGATCCAGGTGCGCGGGATCGACGTGTTCGGTGGCTACTGGAACAACGAGGCGGCGACGGCCGAGGCCTTCGACGGCGAGTGGTTCCGCACCGGCGACCTCGGGACGCTCGACGAGGACGGCTATCTCCGCGTCACCGGGCGCAAGAAGGAGATCATCGTCACCGCCGGCGGCAAGAACGTCGCCCCGGCCGCCCTCGAGGATCCGATCCGCGCGAACCCGCTCGTGGGGCAGGTCGTCGTCGTGGGCGACCAGCGGCCGTTCATCGCCGCGCTGATCACTCTCGACCCCGAGATGCTGCCGACGTGGCTCGGCAACAACGGACAGAGCTCGAGCCTCTCGCTCGAGGACGCGGCCGTGAACCCGGCGGTCCTCGCCGAGGTGCAGCGCGCCGTCGACGCCGCCAACGCGACCGTGTCCCGCGCGGAGTCGATCCGCAAGTTCGTCATCCTGCCCACCGAGTTCACCGAGGCGAGCGGACACCTCACCCCGAAGATGAGCATCAAGCGCAGCGTGATCCTCGCCGACTACGCGGACACCATCGCGGCGGTGTACTCGGCGGCGCCGGCTACCGAAGGCATCTCGCTCCGATAGGTGCGGCGTGGGCTCCCGACGTCCGGGGGCGGCGCCGCGCTGAGCCGGCCTCCGGCTCAGAAGAAGGCATGCGGACTCAGAACCAGGGCTGGGCCCTGACGGACTTCATCGCGGCCCGGCGGTCCTCCTTGGAGAGGCGGTCCAGGTAGAGGCGGCCGTCGAGGTGGTCGCACTCGTGCTGGAGGGCCTGGGCCATCAGGCCGTCGCCCTCGAGGACGATCTCGTTGCCGTCGAGGTCGGTCCCGCGCACCTTGGCGTGCGGGTAGCGGATCGCGGGGTACCAGAGGTTGGGGACGGAGAGGCAGCCCTCGTCGACGGGCTGCGGTTCTCCGCTGAGCTCGACGATCTCGGGGTTGAGGATGTAGCCGATGACGCCGTCGACGTTGTAGCTGAACGCGCGGAGGTTGACGCCGATCTGGGGAGCGGCGACGCCGGCGCGGCCGTCGGGCCGGACGCTGTCGACGAGGTCCTCGACCAGGCCGCGGATGCCGTCGTCGATCGCTCCGATCGGGTCGGAGACGGTCTTGAGCACCGGGTCCCCGAAGAGTCGGATCTGGCGTTCGGTCATGTGGTGCGCTCCCTCAGGGCCTCCTCCGCCGACAGGAGGGCGTTCTCGATGACTTCGCTCGCCGCGGGGTGCGGCCAGTACTGGCTGCGGGCGAGTCCGCGGATGCCGACCCCGGCGCTGGCGGCCTGGACGAGCGGCTGAATGAGGATACTCGCCTGCGGCCCCATCAGGTGGGCGCCGAGCAGTGCGCCGTCGAGACCGACGACGAGGGTGCACACGCTCGAGTCGTCCTCGAGGGCCCAGCCGTAAGCGGTGGAGCCGTACTCCTGCGTGACCGAGACGGCCTCGACACCCGCCTCCGCCGCCTCCGCCGCCGTCATGCCGAAGTAGGCGAGCTGCGGGTGGGCGAAGATCGCGGACGGGACGGGCGAGAGCGTGTTCGAGAGCAGCTCGGCGGGGTGCAGCAGGTTGTGCGCGACGATCCTGGCCTCGTGGTTCGCGACGTGCTTGAGCTGCCACTCGGACGAGACGTCGCCGAGGGCGAAGATCCCGGGCACAGGCCGCCCTCCCGAGAGCACCCGCTGCTCGGTGTCGACCGCGATGCGGCCGTCGTCGTGCAGGTCGATGCCGACGGAGGCCGCCGCCACGGTGTCGCTGTTGGGCTCGCGTCCGAGGGCGACCAGCACGACGTCCGTCTCGACGCTCGATCCGTCGTCGAAGGCGACCACGAGGGAGTCGCCCACCGCGTCGATGCCCGAGGCCGAGACTCCGGTGCGCACGTCCCAGCGCTCGCGCGCCAGCGCGGTGAAGCGCCGGGCGATGTCCTCGTCGAGCGCGCGGAGGAGGCGGTCGCTCCGCACGGCGATCGTCACCGCGGTGCCGAACGCCGCGAACACGTGGGCGAACTCGACGGCGACGGCACCGCCTCCGAGGATCACCATCCGCCGCGGGAGCTCGCCGATCCGCATGATCGACGAGGAGTCGTGGATCCGCGGGTCGGGATCGTAGGCGGCCAGGAGCGGGCGGGGGCGGGAGCCCGCGGCGACGACGACGGTCGGCGCGCTGATGCGGGTGCCGCTCGCGCTCGCGAGCACGTGCGGCGTCGTGCCGTCGCCGAGGGACTCGAAGCCGAAGCTCTCTCGGTAGAGGGTGACGTTCTCGGAGCGGTGCGCGCGGTAGTCGAGGCCGCCCTCGCTGATCGAGTCGGTGCGCCCGAAGACGCGGTCGCGCACCTCGGGCCAGCTCGGGCGGGCGACCGAGGCGTGCAGCCCGATCGGATCGGCCTGGTCGACATCGGTCACCACGTCGGCGACGTGCACGAACATCTTGGTCGGGATGCAGCCCGCGTTGAGGCAGGTGCCGCCGAACCACTCGCCGTCGTCGAGGAGGGCGACCCGCCGGCCGGCGAACTCGGGCCCGACGATCGAGTTGCCCGATCCCGCACCGATGACGATCAGGTCGAACGAGCGCGGGGCGTCGATCCCGTCGGCCTCGACTCCGCGGGAGTCGAGGACCTCAGGCACGACGGACCGGCATGCCCTCGACGACGAGCGCGGCGAGACGGCGCGCCGCGTCCTTGGTCGCCGGGCGCAGCTGCTGCCACTTCACGACGGAGCCGGCGGCCAGCACGGGGTCGTAGGGTATGCGGACGATGTCGCGCACCCTCGACCGGAAGTGCGACTCGATCTCCTCGAGCTTGACGAGGCTGGCGCTGTCGGTCGCCGTGTTGAGCGCGACGACGGCGTTCTTGACCAGGTCGCCGTGGCCGTTGGCGTCCAGCCAGGTCAGAGTCTCGGAGGCGAGCCGGGCCTCGTCGATGCTGCCGCCGGAGACGATCACCACGGTGTCGGCGCGCTGCAGCGTGGGGCGCATGACCGAGTGCACGATCCCCGTCCCGCAGTCGGTGAGCATGATCGAGTAGAAGCGCTCGACGAGATCGGCGACGACGTTGTAGTCGTCCTCGTCGAACGCCTCGGACAGCTGCGGGTCGGTGTCGGAGGCGAGCACGTCGAGACGGGTCTCGTCGCGCGACACCATGGTCGAGAAGTCGGTGAACCCGGTGACTCCGGAGGCGCGGTTCACCACGTCGCGGACGGTCGAGCGGGTCTGCTTCGGCACGCGCTCGGCGAGCGTGCCGCGGTCGGGGTTGGCGTCGACCGCGATGATGCGGTCCTCGCGCGCGTCGGCGAGGGCCATGCCGAGGAGGGTCGTGACGGTGGTCTTGCCGACCCCGCCCTTGCGCGTCATCACCGGGACGAAGCGGGTCCCGCCCTCGAACTGGCGGCCGATCCGCTCGTCGAGAGCCTTGTAGGCCTGCACCTTGGCGGAGTCGCCGAGGTTGACGGCGTGGAAGGTGAGGCCGTAGACGAAGCGGTTCCAGCCTCCGGTCGGCGCCGGCCGGGTCTTGCGGTTGACCTCGAGGAGGCGGTCGGGGGTGAGCATCGAGGACGATTCCGGCGCGCCGGATCCCGCGGCGCCGTGCTCGGCCCGCAGCCGGTCGCGCCGCGTCTCGCCCCGGGCGGTCTCGGTGTCGGCGGGCTCGGACTCGCGGTTCTCGCCGCGGCCCCTCGGACGCTCCCCCGTGTCCTCCGGCAGGACCGAGACGTCGTCGCGCGACGGGTAGCCGGCCGAGACCGGGCGGATGGCGCCGGACGCGTCCGCAGGAGCGGGAGCGACGTCCACCGGCCGGGTCGACGGGATGCCGAGCGTGCCGACGTCGATCGACTCGTCCTCGACGGGAGCGGGTGCGCTCGACCGCCGCATCGGCGGCGGATCGAGGCGGATGCCGTCCGGGATGCGCGTCGGAGCGGTGTCGCTCGCCCGCGGCACGTACTGCGCCGACTCCCGGGCCGCGTCGAGCGCGGTACGGGGCGTGGGGCCGGTGTCGGTGTCGGGCTGTTCGTCGTTGCGCTCATCCATGCGAACGAGCCTCCTTCCGCTTGGGGTCAGTCTACCGAGGGCCTCCTGGCGGGCCCGTGGGCTGGAGCCCGGCCAAGGAGTCCTGCTAGGACGTGTCGAGCACGATCTCGCGTGCTCCGCCCGGTCCGGTCGACCGTGCCCGCCTCGGCGTTCTCTCGTCCACCACGCGCTAGGACGGCTCGACGACCACCAGCAGGTCGCCCGCATCCACCTGCTGGGTGAGCGGCACGGCGAGGCGCCTCACGACTCCGCCGACGGAGCAGGTGATCGCCGCCTCCATCTTCATCGCCTCGATCGTGGCGACCGCCGCGCCCGCCTCGATCCGGTCGCCGACCGCCACCTTCAGCGTCACCACTCCGGCGAACGGGGCCGCGACCTGGCCGGGGTCGGCGCGGTCGGCGCGCTCTGCGCTGACCGTGTCGACGGTGATGGTCGCATCACGGACGAACACGGGGCGGAGCTGACCGTTGAGGGTCGTCATCACCGTGCGCATGCCCCGGTCGTCGGCGTCGCCGATCGCCTCGAGGCCGACGAACAGCCGCACGCCCCGGGCGATCTCGACGACGTGCTCCTCGCCCTGGCGCAGCCCGTAGAGGTAGTCGGCGGTGCCGAGCGCGGAGACGTCCCCGTAGGTCTCGCGCACCTGGTCGAACTGCTTCGCCGGGCCGGGGAAGAGCAGCCGGTTCAGCGTCGCGCGACGGGCGGCCGAGTCCTCGCCCGCGAGCACCGCTCCGTCCTCGTCCGACACCGCGGTGACGCCGATCCGGACGTCGCGACCCTCGAGCACGCGCGACCGGAACGGCTCCGGCCAGCCGCCGGGCAGCTCGCCGAGCTCGCCCGCCATGAAGCCGACCACCGAGTCGGGGATGTCGTAGTTCTGCGGGTTCTCGGCGAAGTCGGCCGGATCGGCGTCCACCGCCGCCAGGTGCAGGGCCAGATCGCCCACGACCTTCGACGACGGGGTGACCTTCGGCACCCGGCCGAGGATCCGGTCGGCCGCGGCGTAAAGGTCCTCGACGACCTCGAAGCGGTCGGCGAGGCCGAGCGCGATCGCCTGCTGGCGCAGGTTCGAGAGCTGTCCTCCCGGGATCTCGTGCCGGTACACGCGGCCGGTCGGTCCGGGCAGCCCGGACTCGAAGGGGCGGTACAGCGCGCGGACGGCCTCCCAGTAGGGCTCGAGGTCCGAGACGGCGGCGAGGCTCAGCCCGGTGTCGCGGGGCGTGTGCGCGAGGGCGGCGACGAGCGCCGACAGCGACGGCTGACTGGTGGTGCCCGCCATCGGGGCGGAGGCGGCGTCGACCGCGTCGGCTCCGGCCTCCGCCGCGGCGAGGAGGGTCGCCAGCTGACCGCCGGGGGTGTCGTGCGTGTGCACGTGCACCGGGAGGTCGAACCGCTCGCGCAGCGCCGCGACGAGAGTCGACGCGGCGTAGGGGCGGAGGAGCCCGGCCATGTCCTTGACGGCGAGGATGTGCGCTCCGGCCTCGACGATCTGCTCGGCGAGCCGCAGGTAGTAGTCGAGCGTGTAGAGGTCCTCGGCGGGGTCCAGCAGATCGCCGGTGTAGCAGAGCGCGACCTCGGCGACCGTGCTGCCGGTGGCGAGGACGGCGTCGATCGCCGGCCGCATCTGCGACACGTCGTTGAGGGCGTCGAAGATGCGGAAGACGTCGACCCCGGTGCCGGCCGCCTCGCGGACGAAGGCGTCGGTCACCTCGGTCGGGTACGGCGTGTAGCCCACCGTGTTGCGCCCGCGCAGCAGCATCTGGATCGCGACGTTCGGGAGCGCCTCGCGCAGGGAGGCCAGGCGCTCCCAGGGGTCCTCGCCGAGGAAGCGCAGGGCGACGTCGTAGGTCGCGCCTCCCCACGCCTCGACCGAGAGCAGCCCGGGAGTGAGGCGCGCGACCGCCGGTGCGACCGCGATCAGGTCGCGCGAGCGCACCCGCGTCGCGAGCAGCGACTGATGCGCGTCGCGGAAGGTCGTGTCGGTGACCGCCAGGGCGGTCTGCGCGCGGAGGGCGGAGGCGAACCCGCGCGGGCCGAGCTCGAGCAGGCGCTGGCGCGATCCCTCCGGAGCGGGTGCCGCGGTGTCGACCGCCGGCAGCTTCTCGACCGGCGCGAGGCCGGACGGCCGTGCCCCGTTGGGCTGGTTGACCGTCACCTCGGCGAGCCAGGTCAGCAGCTTCGTGCCGCGGTCGCGCGACTCGCGGCCCGCGAGCAGGCCGGGGCGCTCGTCGATGAAGGAGGTGCTGAGATCGCCCGCCGCGAACGCCGGATCATCGAGCACCGCCTGCAGGAACGGGATGTTCGTCGACACGCCGCGGATGCGGAACTCGGCCAGCGCGCGCTTGGCGCGGCCGACCGCGGCCGGGAAGTCGCGACCGCGGCAGGTCAGCTTGGCCAGCATCGAGTCGAAGTGCGGGCTGATCTGCGCGCCGGGGTTGATGGTGCCGCCGTCGAGGCGGATGCCGCCGCCACCCGGCGAGCGGTAGGTGGTGATCTTGCCGGTGTCGGGACGGAAGCCCGCTGCCGGGTCCTCGGTGGTGATCCGGCACTGGAGCGCCGCTCCGTGCAGTCGCAGCTCCCCCTGGGTGAGCCCGAGCTCGGCGAGCGTCTGCCCCGAGGCGATGCGCATCTGGCTGGCCACGAGATCGACGTCGGTGACCTCCTCCGTCACCGTGTGCTCGACCTGGATCCGCGGGTTCATCTCGATGAAGACGTGCTCCCCCGCCCGCTCCCCCGCGGTGTCGAGGAGGAACTCCACCGTCCCCGCGTTCTCGTAGCCGATCGAGCGCGCGAAGGCGATCGCGTCGCGGTACATCGCCTGCCGCGTCGCCTCGTCGAGGTTCGGCGCCGGCGCGATCTCGACCACCTTCTGGTGCCGCCGCTGCACCGAGCAGTCGCGCTCGAACAGGTGGACGGTCTCGCCCGTCCCGTCGGCCAGGATCTGCACCTCGATGTGGCGGGGCCGGACCACCGCCTGCTCGAGGAACATGGTCGGGTCGCCGAAGGCGCTGTCGGCCTCGCGCATCGCCGCCTCGAGCGCGGGACGCAGCTCCTCGGCGGTGCCGACCCTCCGCATGCCGCGTCCCCCGCCGCCCGCGACGGCCTTGGCGAAGATCGGGAAGCCGATCGCCTCGGCGCCCGCGATCAGCTCGTCGATGTCGCGCGAGGCAGGGGTCGAGCGGAGGACGGGGACGCCGGCCGCCGTCGCGTGCTCCTTGGCGGTGACCTTGTTGCCCGCCATCTCGAGCACCCGCGCGGGCGGGCCGATGAAGGCGATGCCGGCATCGGCGGCGGCGCGCGCGAGCTCGGGGTTCTCGGAGAGGAAGCCGTAGCCCGGGTAGATCGCGTCGGCACCGCTCTCGCGGGCGACCCGGACGATCTCGGCGACATCGAGGTACGCGCGCACCGGGTGCCCCCGCTCGCCGATCTGGTACGCCTCATCGGCCTTCAGCCGGTGCATCGAGTTGCGGTCCTCGTAGGGGTACACCGCCACCGTGCGGGCGCCGAGCTCGTAGGCGGCGCGGAACGCCCGGATCGCGATCTCGCCGCGGTTGGCCACAAGGATCTTCGAGAACATGGCAGTCCTTCGGGTGGGTCCTCCGCGGGCGACGAGGGAGCCGGAGTCGCGACCGTGCGATTCCCGCCTCCGCATCCCGGGCCGGGTGGGCACGCAGGGAACGGTTAGGTTCTCCACCCTAGTGAACGTAAAGTAGTCAGCCATGCATGTACTCAGCGTGAGCTCCCTCAAGGGCGGCGTCGGCAAGACGACGGTGACCCTCGGCCTCGCCTCCGCGGCGTTCTCGAAGGGTCTGCGAACGCTGGTCGTCGACCTCGATCCACAGTCCGATGTGTCGACCGGGATGGACATCAACGTCGCCGGGCACCTCAACATCGCGGACGTCCTGACCTCCCCCAAGGAGAAGATCGTCCGCTCGGCGATCGCCCCCTCCGGCTGGACGAAGGAGCACCACGGCACGATCGACGTGCTGATCGGGAGCCCGTCGGCGATCAACTTCGACGGACCGCACCCCAGCATCCGCGACATCTGGAAGCTCGAGGAGGCGCTCGCGAGCGTCGAGGCCGACTACGACCTCGTCCTCATCGACTGCGCCCCGTCGCTCAACGCGCTCACCCGCACCGCGTGGGCGGCCAGCGACCGCGTCGCCGTCGTCACGGAGCCGGGACTCTTCTCGGTCGCGGCCGCCGACCGGGCCCTCCGCGCGATCGAGGAGATCCGCCGCGGACTCAGCCCGCGCCTCCAGCCCCTCGGCATCATCGTCAACCGCGCCCGCGTGCAGTCGCTCGAGCACCAGTTCCGGATCAAGGAGCTGCGCGACATGTTCGGACCGCTCGTGCTCAGCCCCCAGCTGCCGGAGCGCACGTCGCTGCAGCAGGCGCAGGGCGCCGCGAAGCCCGTGCACGTCTGGCCGGGCGAGAGCGCGCAGGAGATGGCGCACAACTTCGACCTGCTGCTCGACCGCGTCATCCGCACCGGCCGCATCGGCGAGCAGGTCCCCGCGGCCAAGTAGCACGCACGGCATCGGGCGGCGTCGCGGCGGGAGCCGCGGCGCCGCTGTCGTTCGGTGAGCGACGCGCCGACCGGTCGCCGGCGTGCTGACGACGGCGGGATCGATGCGCCGCCCGCGGTGGCTGCTGGACCGGGAGGCGTGCAACAGGCGTTGCGGCCCTCTGATCGACCAGCCCGCGCAACGGGTGCATCAAGATCGACGTCCTCCTGCGGGCGGGCAGGAGGGTGCGGTCAGCCGACCTTGCGGGAGGCCCGGCGCTGCGCGAGCTCGTCCATCGGGTCGAGCGTCTGGTGATCGAGGTCGACGAGGCTCGACTCGACCTCGCGGAGGACCTTGCCGACGGCGATGCCGAAGACGCCCTGGCCGCGGCTGAGGAGGTCGATGACCTCGTCGTTCGACGTGCAGAGGTAGACGCTCGCGCCGTCGCTCATGAGCGTCGTCTGCGCGAGGTCGTCGACTCCCGACTCGCGGAGCTGGTTGACCGCGGTGCGGATCTGCTGGAGCGAGATGCCGGTGTCGAGCAGGCGCTTGACGAGCTTCAGCACCAGGATGTCGCGGAAGCCGTACAGCCGCTGCGTGCCGGAGCCGGATGCCCCGCGGACGGTGGGGGCGACGAGCTCGGTGCGGGCCCAGTAGTCGAGCTGGCGGTAGGTGATGCCGGCGGCACGAGCCGCGACGGCACCGCGGTAGCCGGCGTGGGCGTCGAGGTCGGGCAGACCGTCGGTGAACAGGACGAGGTCGCGCTGGCCGCTGGTGTCGCGGCTGACTTCTCTCATTCCGTTGCCTCTCGGTTCCGATCGCCGGATCCTCCGAACGCGCTCCCTAAGGTACCCACCGCCGGGTGCCGAGTAAACGACATCCGGTCCACGGAGGTGGCGTGTCGCGCGGATCCCGCGCCGACCGAGCGCCCGGCGCGCCTCACGAGCGCGAGAGCCGGGAGAGGGCGCTGCGCACCATGGCGCCGCGGATGGTGCCGAGCTGCGAGGCGAGCGCCATCGCGGTCTCGGCGGCGCCGACGGATCCGGAGGCGTCCTGCCGCCGAGCGCTCGAGGCGACGACGCTCTCGATCAGGGACATCTCGCGCTCGACCGCGACGCGCAGAGGGCGCAGGTGCCGGGGCTCGACGCCCGAGCGTCCGAGCTCGACGAGCGCTCGGAGGGTCGTGACCGCCTCCTCGCCGAAGAACTCGCCTCCGCGCACGAGGCCGACCGCGATCGCCTCCTGCACGAGGGAGCTGCTCGCGCCGGACTCGGCCGCGAGCCGCTCGCGGGTGAGACGGGTGGCGGGGGCGAGCAGCGACGCGGGCGCGCCGCCGACCCCCGCGGGGAGCGAGGGCTCGCGGCCGGCGTCGACGTCGTCGAGGTAGGCGCGGATCACCTTGAGCGGCAGGTAGTGGTCGCGCTGCAGCGCGAGGATCATCCGCAGCCGCTCGACGTCGGCCGAGGAGAACTTGCGGTAGCCGGAGTCGGTGCGCGCCGGCGAGACGAGTCCCTGCTCCTCGAGGAAGCGCAGCTTCGACGGCGTGACGTCGGGGAACTCGGTCGTCAGCCGGGCGAGGACCTGACCGATGCCGAGGAGGGCAGTCGAGCCGGACGGGAGGGCCCGCGCGGTGGAACGACCCACGGTCTACGCGTCCGGAGCGGCGACGAGGTCGGCGCGGGACGCGTAGAAGGTGAGGCGGAACTTGCCGACCTGGACCTCGGAGCCGTCGGTCAGGATCGCGGACTCGATCCGGACCCCGTCGAAGTAGGTGCCGTTGAGCGAGCCGAGGTCGCGGACCTCGAACGAGGTGCCGCGGCGGACGAACTCCGCGTGACGGCGCGAGACGGTGACGTCATCGAGGAAGATGCCCGCATCGGGGTGACGGCCGACGGTCGTCGAGTCGATGTCGAGCAGGAACCGCGCACCGGTGTTGGGACCCCGGCGGACGACCAGGAGCGCCGATCCGGACGGGAGGGCGCCGACCGCCTCCGCCTCCTCTCGGGACGCGCGGTTGTCGAGCGCAGCGAGCTGCGCACCGATGTCGTCGGTGAACGTGAGAGTCGTGTCGGTCGACGGCTCGACGGACTCGGACTTCAGCGGTTCGGCGGATGATGCTCCACGCACGGGCTCGACCAAGACGTACCTCCTACCTGTCCAGCGTATCCGAATCGGAGGGGCCCTCGGACGCCGGAATCGCGCTCCCGGCGCCGCGGATCAGATCCCGGGTCTGCACGGCGTAGACGATTCCCGCCCACCAGTAGAGGAACGCTCCCCACAGTGCGAACGCCCAGGCGATCGGCATCGACGCCGCGGCGATCGCGGGGAACGCCTGGCCCAGCATGATCAGCGGCAGGGCGTAGAAGAGGCAGAAGGTCGCGAACTTGCCCAGGTGATGCACCGGCAGCGGGCCGTACCCGTGGTTCGCGAGGATCACGGCGAGCACGACCAGCAGCAGGTCGCGCGCCACGAGCACCGCCACGAGCCACCAGGGCACGAGGTCGCGGAACGCCAGGCCGATGACGGTAGCGAAGATGTAGAGCCGGTCGGCGGCCGGGTCGAGGATGCGGCCCAGGCGCGTCATCTGGTCGAACCGGCGCGCGATCCAGCCGTCGAGGTAGTCGGTGAGACTCGAGACGACGAGAGTGACCAGCGCCAGCGCGTCCTCGCCCTGCACGACGAGCACCAGGAACACCGGCACCAGTGCGAGGCGCACCATGCTCAGGACGTTGGGGACCGTCCAGATCCGATCCTCGCCCGCGCGCACCATGCCGTCAGCCTAGGCGGGGCGCGGTCAGCGCTTGTCGCGCCAGACGCGCTCGAAGGGGAGGCGCCAGGCGTGCGGGGCGATCAGCTGGTGGATGGCGTTCGGGCCCCAGGAGCCGGGGGCGTAGAGGCGGACGGGCGGCGGGTCCTGCAGCAGCGGCGCCGACACCTCCCACAGGCGCTCGATGCCCTCGGCCGTGGTGAAGAGCGTGTGGTCTCCGCGCATCGCGTCGAGGATCAGGCGCTCGTACGCCTCGAGGGCGTCGCCGGCGCGATCGGTCTCCTGCAGGGCGAACTGCATGCTCAGCTTGTCGAGGCGCATCCCCGGCCCCGGCCGCTTGCCGTAAAACGAGAGCGAGACCTTGGAGGCGTCGGCCAGGTCGAACGTGAGGTGGTCCGGTCCGTGGGCGCCGACTCCCGAGCCCTGCGGGAACATGCTCTTCGGAGGCTCGCGGAACGCGATCGAGATGATGCGCTGCCCCTCCGCCATGCGCTTGCCCGTGCGCAGGTAGAAGGGCACGCCCGCCCAGCGCCAGTTGTCGATCTCGCACTTGAGGGCGACGAAGGTGTCGGTCTCGGAGTCGGGCGCGACTCCCGGCTCCTCGCGGTAGCCGATGTACTGCCCGCGCACCACGTTCTCGGGGTTCAGCAGCCGCATCGAGCGGAAGACCTTGTTCTTCTCCTCGCTGATCGCCTTCGGCTCGAGCGCCGTCGGCGGCTCCATCGCCATGAACGCGAGCACCTGGAAGAGGTGGGTGACGACCATGTCCTTGTAGGCGCCGGTGGACTCGTAGAACTCGGCCCGGCGGTCGAGGGTGAGCTTCTCGGGGATGTCGATCTGGACGTGGTCGATGAAGTTGCGGTTCCAGATCGGCTCGAACAGGCCGTTCGCGAAGCGGAAGGCGAGGATGTTCTGCGCCGGCTCCTTGCCGAGGAAGTGATCGATCCGGAAGATCTGCTCCTCGTCGAACGTCTCGTGCAGCTCGGCGTTGAGGATCACGGCGCTCTCGAGGTCGACGCCGAAGGGCTTCTCCATGATGATCCGCGAGCGCTCGACCAGGCCCGCCTCGGCGAGCATCCGGACCACGGACAGCGCGGCCTTCGGCGGGACGCTGAGGTAGTGCAGGCGGCTGACGTCCGGGCCGAGGACCTTCTCGGCCTCGGTGACGGCCTCGGCCAGCGCGGCGGGGCCCGCCGACTGCGGGACGTAGCGCAGCTTCGAGGCGAACTCGTCCCACTGCGCGGGGGTCAGCGAGCGGCTGCCGAACTCGTCGTAGGCGAGCTTCGCGAAGGCGCGGAAGGACTCGTCGTCGTGCTCCTCGAGCGAGGTGCCGACGATCTGGAGGTCGGGCGCGAGCGAGGACAGCGCCAGGTGCGCCATGCCCGGGATGAGCTTGCGCCGGGCCAGATCGCCGACCGCTCCGAACAGGACGACCACGTGGGGCGCCGCCTGCTCGGTCTGGACGGCGGGTGCGGGAGGTGCAGGAGTCACGGTCACCTCTCGATCATCCCAGGTCCGCTCGCCGGGAGGGCCGGGCGGCCCGAGGGACGGTCGATGACGGGCCTGTCATCCGCCCGATACACGGCATCGCTAAAGTCTGTCGGGTGCCTCCGTACTCCGACGCGCCAGACGCGACCGCAGCACCCGCCCCCTCCGCCGACGGAACCGTCGCTCCCCCGATGGACGACCGCATCCGCGGCGACGTCCACCTGCTGGGCGAGCTGCTCGGCCAGGTCCTCCGGGAGTCGGGCGATCCCTCGCTCTACGACGACGTCGAGCGCCTGCGCGCGCTGACGATCGGCGCGTACGACAGCGCGGCGCCCGAGGACATGGCGACGGCGGAGGAGTTCGTCGCCGCGCTCTCGCTCGAGCGCGCCGAGGAGGTGGCGCGGGCCTTCACCTGCTACTTCCACCTCGTGAACGTGGCGGAGGAGTTCCACCGCGTGCGGGTCCTCCGCCGCCGCGAGGCCGAGGCGGGTGCGCAGTCGCCCGAGGACTCGATCACCGCCTCGATGGCGCGGCTCACCCAGGAGCTCGGCGAGGACGAGGCGTTCGCGCGCCTCTCGCGCCTCGAGTTCCGCCCCGTGCTCACCGCGCACCCGACGGAGGCGCGCCGCCGGGCGATCGCCTCGACGATCCGCCGGATCAGCGCCCTGCTCGAGCAGCGCGACGACCCGCGCACCGGGGGCGTGGTCCTCCTCGAGAACCGCCGCCGGCTCCTCGCCGAGGTCGACACGCTCTGGCGCACCGCGCCGCTGCGGGAGTCGAAGCCGTCGCCGCTGGACGAGGTCCGCACGGCGATGAGCGTCTTCGACGAGTCGCTGTTCTCGGTCCTGCCGCGCGTGTACCGCCGCCTCGACGACGCACTGCTGGGCGACGCCTCCGGGACGCGGGCGCCGATCGCACCGGCCTTCGTGCGCATGGGCACCTGGATCGGCGGCGACCGCGACGGCAACCCCTTCGTGACCGCCGCGACCACCCTCGAGGCCGTCGACATCGCCTCCGAGCACGTGCTGATCGGCCTGGAACGGGTCGCCCGCCGCGTGGGCCGCGCGCTCACCCTCGACGCGGCGACCACTCCGCCCTCGGCCGAGGCCCTCGCGCTGTGGGACGCGTGCACCGCGCGCGACGCGCACCTCGCCTCGGTGATCGCCGAGCGCTCGCCGAGCGAGACGCACCGGCGCGTGCTGCTCTTCGCCGCCGACCGGCTCGCGGCGACCCGCTCCGGTGGAGCGCTGGCGTACGGCTCGGCCGCCGAGCTGCTCGCCGATCTGCGGACGCTCCAGGAGTCGCTGGTCGAGGCCGGGGACGTGCGCTCGGCCTACGGCGACCTGCAGAACTTCGTCTGGCAGGTCGAGACCTTCGGCTTCCACCTCGCCGAGATCGAGGTGCGCCAGCACTCGCAGGTGCACCGAGAGACCCTCGCGGCGGTGCGCGCCGGCGGCGAGCTCGACGAGCGCAGCGCCGAGGTCCTCGCGGTGTACCGCGCGATCGCGACGGTGCAGGAGCGCTTCGGCACGGACGCCGCGCGGCGCTACATCGTCTCGTTCACGCAGTCGGCCGACGACCTCCGCACGGTGTTCGAGCTCGCCGAGGCGGCGACCGACGGGCACCCGCCGATCATCGACGCGATCCCCCTGTTCGAGACCTTCGCCGACCTCGACGCCTCGGTCGACATCCTCGCCGAGATGATCCGCCTCCCCCAGGTGCGGGCGCGCCTGGAGGCGACCGGCAACCGGCTCGAGGTGATGCTCGGCTACTCCGACTCGTCGAAGGACGTCGGACCGGTCTCGGCGACGCTCGCCCTCTACGACGCGCAGGCGCGCATCGCGAAGTGGGCCGACGACGAGGGCATCGTGCTGACGCTGTTCCACGGCCGCGGCGGCGCCCTCGGCCGCGGCGGCGGGCCGGCGAACCGAGCAGTGCTCGCGCAGCCGCCCGGATCGGTCGACGGCCGCTTCAAGCTCACCGAGCAGGGCGAGGTCATCTTCGCCCGCTACGGCAACCCGGACATCGCGACGCGGCACATCGAGCAGGTGGCGGGGGCGACGCTCCTCGCCTCCTCCCCCTCGGTGGGCGAGCGGAACGCGTCGGCCGCCGAGCGCTTCGAGGACGTCGCGGCGACGATGGACCGCGAATCGCGCCGCCGCTTCTTCGACCTCGTGAAGGCCCCCGGCTTCGCTCCGTGGTTCGCTCGCGTGACGCCCCAGGAGGAGGTCGGGCTCCTCGCCCTGGGCTCCCGCCCCGCGCGCCGCGGTCTCTCGGTCGAGTCGCTCGAGGATCTGCGGGCGATCCCGTGGGTCTTCGCGTGGACGCAGGCTCGCGTGAACCTCACGGGCTGGTTCGGCCTCGGCAGCGCGCTCGAGGCCGTGGGCGACCTGGACGTGCTGAGGGACGCCTACGCCTCGTGGCCGCTGTTCACGACGATGATCGACAACGTCGAGATGTCGCTGGCGAAGACCGACGAGGGCATCGCGCGCCGCTACCTGGCACTGGACGAGCGCCGCGATCTCGCCGACCTCGTGCTCGAGGAGATGGAGCTCACCCGCCGCTGGGTGCTCTCCATCACCGGCGAGGAGAGCCTGCTGACCGGCCACCGGGTGCTCGGCCGGGCCGTGCGCCTCCGGACCCCGTACGTCAACGCGCTCTCGCTGCTGCAGCTGCGCGCCCTGCGCGCGCTGCGCACGGACCCGGGCGGATCGGGCACCGAGCAGAACCAGCGGCTGCTGCTGCTGGCCGTCAACGGCGTTGCGGCGGGCCTTCAGAACACGGGCTGATCGGAGCCCTCGAACGACGGAACCCCCGGCGGCCAGTGCGGCTGCCGGGGGTTCCGTCGTGTCGGGATCAGCGTCAGATCTGCGCGCCGTCGTCGAAGGTCTGCGGGGCGCCGGACTCCTGCGCGGCCTTCGCCTCGTCGTACTGCTTGCGGACCTCGTCCATGTCGAGGCCGCGGACCTGCTCGATCAGGCTGTCGAGGGCCGGGGCCGGCAGCGCGCCGGGCTGGGCCATCAGGGGGATGCCGTCGCGGTAGACGACGAGGGTCGGGATCGAGGAGATGCCGTAGCTCGCGGCGAGCTGCTGCTGGTCCTCCGTGTCGACCTTCGCGAAGGTGACGTCGGCGTTCTTCTCGCTCGACGCCTCGAAGACGGGGGCGAACTGACGGCACGGACCGCACCAGGCGGCCCAGAAGTCGATCAGGACGATGCCGTCGGAGACGGTCTGGTCGTGGGTGTCGAGAGTCATCGTGGTCGTGGCCATGGAGGATGCAACCGGGCCGCGACGCGGGCTATTCCCCGCGGTCGAGCAGGTCGAGCAGAGTGCGCGGGCCCACGGCGGAGGCGCCGAGCTCCTGCACGCGCGCGATCAGGCCGCGGTCGGCGGTGACGACGCGGGCGAGCGGGCCGAGCGCGGCGACCACGTCGACGATCGCGTCGTCACCGGAGCCGGCGGCCGTCTCGACGACCAGGCGGCCCTGCGGAGCGGAGGCGACGGCGCCGGCAGCGTCCGCCGCTCGCGCCTCGCCCTCGAGGACCACGACGAGGCGCGGCCAGACGGTGTGCGCCTCGAGCCCCACGAGGTCGCCGGGGAGGCCGAGGGCGGCGAGGCGGCCGAGGCCCTCGAGGAGGCGCCGGGCGGCTCCCGGGCGATCGCGCCACCATCCGTCGGGTCGCGAGCCGACGACGTTCGCGGCATCGACGACGAGCACGGGCATCGCGGAGTCGAGCCCGCGCAGGCCCGCCCAGGACGCGCCGAAGCCCGGGTGCAGCGGCAGCGCGTCGACCTCGTCCGGGGCGACCCAGCGCAGCTCGTTGCTCTCGGCGTCCATGATCCGCGGCTCGAAGTGCTCGACGGCCGAGGCGACGACGGTGGTGTAGCTCCACGGGCCGATGGTCACGACGCTGGACAGCACCGGGAGCACCAGCCGGGGCGGGACCCCTGCCTCCTCCGCCGACTCGCGCAGCGCCGCCTCGAAGGCGGTCTCCTCCGGGTGCCGGGCGCCGCCCGGGAGCCCCCAGGTGTCGCCGAAGTGGCTCCAGCTGACCCGGTGCTGCAGCAGGACGCGGCCCGCCGGGTCGCGCAGGAGCAGGCCCGCCGCGCCGAAGCGTCCCCAGAAGCGCCGTCCGTCGCCGATCTCGACCCAGCCGTCGCCGAGCGCGGGGTCGAAGTGCGGGCGCGGGGGCACGGGGCCGCCGCCTGAGTCCTCGCGCGTCATGCCCTCCAGCCTCCCACACCGCACGGAGCGGCCCCGACGGCCGGCCGCTCCGGCGGATGGCAGAATCGGACGATGCGCCGCTCGAGTGTCCTCCTCCTCGCGACGCTCGCCTGGCTCGGCGTGATCGCCCTGATCACGCTGACACCGAACCCGCGTCCTCCGGGCGAGTCCTCCGACCTCGTGCGCGCGATCATCGCGTTCCTGGGGTCCACTCCCCTCACCGGCTGGTTCGACTACGACGTCGCCGAGTTCACCGCGAACGTGCTGATGTTCGTGCCGCTCGGAGCGCTCGTGGCCGCGCAGCTGCCTCCGCGGCGCCGCCTGCTCGCCGCGCTCATCGGGCTCGGCGTCTCGGTGCTGGTCGAGACGGTGCAGCTGCTCTGGCTGCCCTCGCGGGTCGCCGATATGCGCGACCTCGTCTCGAACGGCACCGGCTCCCTCCTCGGGTCACTGCTGATCGTGGTCCTCCTCCCCCGCCGCCCCCTCCGGAAGGACCGCACCGCCCATGCCCGCTGAGACCCTCGTCCGCCTCGCCCGCCCCTCGCTCGAGACCGAGGGGCACGGCGGCGGGCCCGCCGTCGACCCGACCGGCACCGGCGGCGTCGACGCGACCGATCTCGGCTTCACGCGCGGCGACGGCGTCTTCGAGACGATCAACCTCGTCGACGGGCGGCTGCAGGCGCTCGAGGCGCACCTCGACCGGTTCGCGAGGTCGGCGCGGATGCTGGAGCTGCCCGCCCCGGACCGCGACGCCTGGCTCGAGGCGATCGCCCTGGCCGTGGCCGAGCACCCGCGGGTCCCGGAGGCGATGGTCAAGACGATCCTGACCCGCGGCGTCGAGGGCGACGGCCGGCCGACCGGGCTGGTGTTCGTGCAGACGAGCCCCGACTTCGGCCCCGCGCGGCGCGAGGGCGTCCGGGTCGTGCTGCTCGACCGGGGGCTGCGCTCGGACGTGCAGCAGACGTCGCCGTGGCTGCTGGCGGGAGCGAAGACGCTCTCGTACGCGGTCAACCGGGCGGCGTCGCGGGAGGCGGTGCGGCGCGGGGCCGACGACGCGCTCTTCGTCTCGAGCGACGGGTTCCTGCTCGAGGGGCCGACCTCGAACCTGGTGCTGCTGGTCTCGGGGACGCTGGTGACGCCTCCGCCGAGCCTCGGGCTGCTGCCCGGCACGACGCAGGCCGACCTCTTCGCCCTGGCGGGCGGACTCGGTCTCGAGAGCGCCTACCGCGCGCTGCGGGCCGAGGACCTGGAGCGGGCGGACGCCGCCTGGCTGGTGTCGAGCGCGCGGAACGCGGCACCGATCCGCGCGGTGGACGGACGGGAGCGCCGCGTCGACCAGGAGCTCTCGGCCCGGATCAACGCGGCGCTGCTCGCCCGCTGAGGGGTGCCGGTCAGGAGAGTCCGGTCAGGTCGGCCGGACCGCGGCTGATCAGTCCGCCGCGCACGTGGTCGACCGTGGGATCGAGCTGCACGGGATCGCGCTGATCCGCGGCCTCGTCGTTGATCACGGCCGAGACGATGCCGCGCCAGTCGGTGCCCTCGGCGACGGCGTCGTCGGAGCCGACGCGGCGGGTCACGAAGACCGCCTCCGACTCCTCGCCCGCGTGCGAGATGACGGCGAGGAGGCCGACGGTGCGGCCGTCGGGGTGCTGGATGCGCCACTCCTCGTGGCCGGAGGGGACGAGCGCGAACTCGAGGCCGGCGTGCGGGAAGGCCGTGTCGCGCAGCTCCGACGGGGAGCCGCTGTGCGCGGGTGCTCCGCGGGTCGGGACTCCTGACGTCCCGTCGGCCTCGGCCCCGCTCGCCGCGCTCATGCCGACGTCGCCGCGGGTGCCCCCGGGGGCGCTCGTGCCGTTCGCCGCCAGCATCCTCTCGTCGTCGTCCGCACCGGTGTAGGAGCTGCCGCTCGCGATGCCGTCCGTCGTGTCGTCTGTGGTCATGGGATGGACCTCCTTGTCGGCGGCCAGTGTAGGACCGCGTGATGTGGGCCTCCCGGGGTGCTGCACCGCCGGGAGAGGGCTTCGTAGACTGATCGGATGCAGATCCCGACGACAGGCTCGGTGCGGGTCGACGCGTGGCTCTGGGCGGTCCGCGTGTACAAGACCCGCTCGGCCGCGACGACCGCCGCCCGTGCCGGCCACATCCGGGTGAACGGCGAGCGGGCGAAGGCGGCGCAGACCGTCCGCGTCGGTGACGAGGTGCGCGCGCGCATCGGCGGCTTCGACCGCGAGCTCGTCGTGCGCGGCCTGATCGTCAAGCGCGTCGGCGCCCCGGTCGCGGCCGAGTGCGTCGAGGACCGCACTCCCCCGCCGCCGCCCCGCGAGGCGGCTCCGGGGGTGCTGGTGCGCGACCGCGGTGCGGGCCGCCCGACGAAGCGCGACCGGCGCGAGATCGAGCGGCTGCGCGGGTTCTGACCGCGGCGGCTCAGGGGACGAGGGCGCGCAGGCGCTCGAGGAGCCCCTCCGCCGCCTCGTCGAGGAAGCGCTGCTGCAGCGCGTCGCCGACCTGCACGAGGGCGATGTCGGTGTAGCCCGCCTCGATGTAGGGGACGAAGCTCTCGGCGAGCTCGTCGAGATCGGGACCGCACGCGATGGTCTCGGCCACGTCCTCCGGGCGGACGAACTGGCTCGCGCCCGCGAAGCCCGCGGTCGTGGGCAGATCGGCGTTGACCGACCAGCCGCCCGCGAACCAGCGGAACTGCTCGTGCGCGAGGGCGATGCCCTGCTCCTTGTCGGGCGCCCAGCAGATCGGGATCTGGCCGATGGTGCGCGACGGCGCGGCGTCGGCCCCGCGGGTCGCGGTCCACTGCGTGATGAGCTCGGCCTCGGGCTCGGTGGAGATCAGGTGGTCGCCGAGCGGGGCGAAGCGCTCGATCGACTTCTCGCCGCTCACGGCGAGGCCGATCTGCAGGGGCTTCTCCGGCAGGTCCCAGAGGCGCGCGGAGTCGACGCGGTAGTACTCGCCCTCCCACGTCACGAGCTCGCCCGAGTGCAGGGCGCGGATGATGTGCACCGCCTCCTCGAGCATGTCCTGGCGCGCGGCGACGGCCGGCCAGCCCTCCCCGACCACGTGCTCGTTGAGGTTCTCGCCCGAGCCGAGGCCGAGCAGGAAGCGGTCGTCCGAGAGGATCGCGAGCGTCGCCGCCTTCTGCGCGACGACGGCCGGGTGGTACCGGATGGTCGGCGCGGTGACGTAGGTGGCGAGGTCGATCCTCGACGTCGCCTGCGCGACGGCTCCGAGCATCGTCCAGGCGTAGGAGGCGTGACCCTGCTCGGTCAGCCACGGCGAGTAGTGGTCGCTCGAGACCGCGAACTCGAAGCCGAGCCTCTCGGCGTCGACCGCGTAGCCGACCAGCTGCTTGGGCCCGCTCTGCTCGGTCATCAGGGTGTAGCCGAATCGCACCATCGTTCCGTCCTCGTTCCGTTCGTCGTGGGGGTACGACTTCATCGTGAGCGGCCTCGGCCGGGGCGGGTAGCCCCTTGCCCGGTGGGCGGGGTCGGGCTATCGGCCTCGGCGGGACGCCTCTCCGGTACGCCTTCTCCGGAGTGCCGCGCACCGGAGAGGCGTCTCGCGGAAGGGATCGGCGCGGGTCAGACGAAGCGGACGCGGCTCTGGACGCGGGTGCGGACCTCGAAGGACTCGCCGTAGCCGCCGAGACGCGGGTCGTCCGTCCCCGAGCGCAGCAGCTGGGGCAGGAGGGAGCGGCGGATGACGACCGCGCCCTGGTGCCGGCCGCGCTCCACCTGCTCGTAGGGCTGCTCGAGGGCGTCGTCGGGGACCACGACGACGCAGGCCGAGAAGCGGACGCCGAGCTCACGCCCGAGCCGGCGGGCGGCGCGGGAGAGGGAGGCGAACGGCTTCTCGTCGTCGGCGATGCCCGCGCCCTCGAGCTCGCCCTTGCGCAGGCGCACCGGGTCGCCCCAGTCGGCGGAGGTGAGCGCGAGCAGGCCCGACGGCCCGAGCACGAGGTGGTCGATCTTCAGGCCGCCGTCGCCCACGGCGACGTCGTTCCAGATCGTGTAGGCGATGCCGAGCGCGCCGACCAGGGAGGCGGTGGCCTCCTCGGCCTGCGCCTTCGCGAGCCACGAGCGCACCTCGCGGGGCGCCGAGCGGACGAGCGCCGGGTCGAACGGATCGTCGATCTCGACTCCCCGGCCGACCCACTCGCGGACGAGACGCAGGTAGTACTCGCGCGCGGCGCCTCCGGGGTGCCCGTAGGACCGGGCGCGCACCGCCGACGCGCTCTGCGGACGCGGCGAGCCGGTGTAGGGCTGCTGCGGCGAGGCGTGGCCGGCGGCGGGGGCGCCGCGGTCGTAGTCGACGCGTGCCGAGGTGCTGCCGATCCGCTCCCACGCGAGCTGAACGGCGTGGAACGACGCGGCGTCGCCTCCCGTGTCCGGGTGCGTCTCGCGCAGGAGTCGCCGGTAGGCCCGGCGGAGCTCGTCGTCGGAGGCGGAGGGGGCGACGCCCAGCACCTCGTAGGGGGTGCGGGCGGCGTGGCTGTCGGGCATGGTCTTCCGGAGGGTCGGGGGCGGTGCGGGCACCGGGCCCTCGAGCATATCGGCGCGCGCCGAGCGCCCGGTGGGAGGACGCTCAGCGCGCGCCGGGGCTCAGCCGAGCAGCTCGCGCACCCGCGGGATCACCTGCGTGCCGTAGAGCTCGATGTTGCGCATGATCGCCGGGTGCGGCAGCGTGCCCGCGCTGTACTTGAGGTCGAAGCGGTCGATCCCCAGCGCGGAGACGGTGCTCGCGATCTTCTGCGCCACGGTCTCGGGCGAGCCGAGGTGCAGGGCGCCGTCGGGGCCCGCCTCCTCCTCGAAGCGGTCGCGGGTCATGGGCGACCAGCCGCGCTCGCGGCCGATGGCGTCCATCATCGCCTTGTGGTGCGGGTAGTACAGCTCGCGGGCCTCCTCATCCGTGTCGGCGATGAAGCCGGGAGAGTGCACGGCGACCGGGAGGCGGGGCTGCTCGAGCTGGTCGAGGGCGCGGCCGAAGAGGTCGACGTAGGGGCGGAAGCGCGCGGGCGAGCCTCCGATGATCGCGAGGACCAGCGGAAAGCCGAAGCGGGCGGCGCGGACGACCGACTCGGGGCTGCCGCCGACGCCGATCCACGTGCGGAGCGGACCGTTCTCGACCGTGGGGTAGACGTTCTGCTCCGTGAGGCCGGGCCGGGTCGTGCCCTGCCACGTGATCGGGCCGCCCTGCACGAGGGCGTGGAAGAGCTCGAGCTTCTCCTCGAAGAGCAGCTCGTACTGGGCGAGGTCGTAGCCGAAGAGCGGGAAGGACTCGGTGAACGAGCCGCGGCCGAGGATGACCTCGGCGCGGCCGTTCGAGATGCCGTCGAGGGTGGCGAAGCGCTGGTAGACGCGCACCGGGTCGTCCGAGGAGAGGACGGTCACGGCCGAGCCGAGGTGGATCCGCTCGGTCCGCGCGGCGATGGCGGCGAGGACCACGTCGGGCGCGCTCACGGCGAAGTCGGCGCGGTGGTGCTCGCCGACTCCGAAGAAGTCGAGGCCCACCTGGTCGGCGAGCACCCCCTCCTCGACCACGTCGCGGAGGACCTGGCCGTGCGGGAGCGGGGTGCCGTCGGGCCCCGCCGTCACGTCTCCGAAGGTGTCGACACCGAACTTGACTTCATGCGTACTCATGGACTTCTCCAACCTCGGCCGGACGCCGACTATTCCTGGGGCACGATGCCGGCCGCGACGGCGGGCTCGCGGTAGGCGCGGCCGAGCGACGCGACGGTGTCGTGGGCGTTGAGGCCACTGGGGTTCGGCAGGACCCAGAGCGGGGCCCCGGCGATCGGCTCCTCCTGCCGGCCCTGCCGCGCCCTCCCTCGCCCGAAGGCGGCGCGGTAGGCGGTGATGCCGACCATCGCGACGGCGCGCGGGCGGACGCGCTCGACGGTGCGGACGAGGCGGTCGGCGCCCTCGCGCAGCTCCTCGGGAGTGAGCTCGTCCGCCCGCGCGGTCGCCCGCGACGCGAGGTTCGTGATGCCGACACCGCGGTCGATCAGGGTGCGGCGATCGGCCGCGCTCATCCCCTCGGAGACCCGCAACGGCTCCTCGAGGATGCCCGCCGCGACGAGCGCCGGGTAGAAGCGGTTGCCGGGGTGCGCGAAGTGGGCTCCGGTCGCCGCCGTCCAGAGGCCGGGGTTGATGCCGACGAAGAGGAGGCGGACGTCGTCGCCGAGGAGATCCTCGACGGTGCGGTCGCGGTACGAGGCGAGCTCGGCGCGGCTGAAGGGCATGAGTCCATCCTGCCCGCAAGGTCTCTCCGGTGCCCGGCGGGAGTGTGAGCATGGGGGCATGACGAACGCATCCCAGGACCACCCGATCCAGCACGGCAGCGACGACGCGGTGCTCGACGAGAAGCTCCGCGGCGTGCTGCTGCAGGTCGCCGGCGACTCGCAGCTGCGCCCCGAGGAGGACGTGGAGGCGCTGCTGCGCCAGCGCCTGCGCGACACCCGCATCGAGATCGCGGAGGAGAGCATCCCGGGGCTCGCGAAGCGGATCCCCGGGCTGACGCAGCGCGGCGGTGGGGATCTGAGCCCCGGGGCGCACTGAGCGCCCGCCCGACCGCCGGGCACCGCTCCCCTCAGGGACGCTCCTTCGGGCTCCACTGCGCAGCGCGCTGATCGCTCTCCGCGAGCCGAGCGGTCTCGCGCACGCGGCGCTCCCGGGTCTCGGGCCTCTTCGCCTGGACGATCCACTCGAGGATCCCCCGGCGCGCCGAGCGGGGGAACGCGTTCCAGTGCCGCTCCGCGTTCTCGTGCTCGGCGAACGCGACGGCCAGGTCCGGAGGGATCACCAGATCCTCGACGTCGTCCAGGAGCGCCCAGGCGCCGTTGGCGATCGCCGCGGCGATGACCTCTTCGCCAGACGGGAGCATCGCTCCCTCGCTCCGGAGCCGGTCGACGCGCAGCTTGTTGGGCCGGGACCAGGCGCTCGTGGGCTTCCGCGGGGTGAAGGAGAGCATCGTCCGCTCGTCGTCGAGCCTGCGCGGCCGGCTGTCGACCCACCCGACGGCGAGCGCCTCGGAGACCGCGTCGTCGTAGCTCACCGCGGGCCGTCCGGTCGCCTTCTTCCACGACACCAGCCACACCGCCCGCTCCGATCGATGGTTCTCGACCAGCCAGCGGCGCCAGTCCTCCCGGGTCTCCGCGTGCACCTGAGGGGCCTCGGTCACGTCGCCTCCCGTCGCAGCACGAGGAGCTGCGGACTCGATCCGGGCACTCGCTCGACCCCGCACCGCGCCTCCGGATCGACCTCGGTGACGCCGTGGTCGCGGACGCGCATCGGCGAGTGGATGACATCGTCCCTGGTCCGGCGTCCGTTCGTCCCGTGGCCGACGGGTCCCGCGGCGGGAGTGCGGAGGAGCTCGGCCATGGGCCGAGGGTAGGACAGGCGGGAGACGGACGCGAGTGGCGGGCTCGGGATCGGGATCCGACCGGTCGGCTCGCCTGTCCGAGCGCGATCGCGGCGCGCGGAGAACGCCTTCCGGGCGCCGTGCGGGTCGGTGCGGACGGCGGCGACGAGGGTGAGAGCGTCAGCCGGTGCGACGCCGGTGGAGGAGGACCGCGCTGACGACGGCGACGACGAGGATGCCGGCGCACCAGGCGACGGCGACCCACAGGTCGCTGTCGGGCGACCGGCCCCCGAGCAGCGCACGGAGCGAGTCGACGAGGGGCGTCACAGGCTGGTGCTCGGCGAACCAGCGCACCGGCGCCGGCATGGTCTCCGTCGGGACGAAGGCCGAGCTGATGAAGGGCAGGAGGATGAGGGGGTAGGAGAACGCACTCGCGCCGTCCACCGAGCTCGCCGACAGTCCCGCGATGATCGCGACCCAGGTGAGTGCGAGCGTGAACAGGACCAGGATCCCGAGGACGGCCAGCCACTCGCCGACTCCCGCTGGGCTCCGGAACCCCATGAGCAGCGCGGCCGCGACGACGACGACCAGCGACACCAGGTTCGCGACGAGCGAGGTGAGGACGTGCGCCCAGAGCACGGCGGGGCGGGCGATGGGCATCGAGCGGAAGCGCTCGTCGATGCCGGACTGCAGATCGAGGAACAGCCGGTACGAGGTGTACGCGACCCCGGAGGCGACCGTGATGAGGAGGATCCCCGGCAGCAGGTAGTCGACGTAGGGCGTGGCGCCCGTGTCGATCGCGCCGCCGAGGACGAAGACGAACAGCAGCAGGAAGGCGATCGGCATCACCGCCGTCGTGATGATCGTGTCGGGACTGCGGACGATGTGGGTCAGCGAGCGGCCGGTCAGGACGGCCGTGTCGCGGAGGGGATGCGCGGACATCACGCGACGTCCTTCCTGTCGGTGTCGGACCGGTGCCCGATGACGGCGAGGAAGACGTCCTCGAGCGTGGGCCGCTTCTCGATGTACTCGATCTCGGCGGGCGGGAGGAGGCTCCGGAGCTCGGCGAGGGTTCCCTCGGCGATGATGCGGCCCTCGTGCAGGATCGAGAGGCGGTCGGCCAGCTGCTCGGCCTCGTCGAGAAGCTGGGTGGTCAGCAGGACGGCGGCGCCCGAGGCCGCGAGAGCGCGGACGGCGTCCCAGACCTCGAGACGCCCCTCGGGATCGAGCCCGGTCGTCGGCTCGTCGAGGAACACGACGGCGGGTGCGCCGATCAGGCTCATCGCGATGTCCAGCCGACGGCGCATGCCTCCCGAGTACGTCGAGACGCGGCGCCGGCCCGCACCCGTCAGGGAGAAGCGGGCGAGCAGGTCGTCGGCGATCCGGCCCGCCCGGCGGAGGTGGCGCAGGCGGGCCACCAGGACGAGATTCTCGCGCCCCGTGAGCATCCCGTCGACGGCGGCGGACTGGCCCGTGAGGCTGATCGCCTCGCGAACGGCTCCGGGCTCAGCGGAGACGTCGTGGCCGGCCACGCTCGCGGTGCCCGCATCGGCCCTGGCGAGCGTGGCGAGGATCCGGATGAGGGTCGTCTTGCCTGCGCCGTTGGATCCGAGCAGGGCGTGGACACTCCCGGACTCGACATCGAGGTCGACACCGCGGAGGACGTGGAGGGCACCGAAGGACTTCTCGAGCCCGCGGACGCGGACGGCGGAGGTCATGACGGCTCACCGCTGCGTTCAGCGCCGTCGGCCTGGTCGATCGCCGTGAGGAGGCGCTGCTGCTCCTTGCCGAGCCAGGCGCCCAGACCGTAGTTCGCCTTGAAGTCCTCCGCGAAGGCGACGGCGTCCTCGCCGACCACCGCCCGGACCGTGGTGCCGTCCGCGGCACTCTGCTCGAACAGATCGGCGAGGTCGTCCAGCATCCTCATGAGCTGTTCACCGTCGGCGGGGCCGGTGACCATGAGGTAGCGCTCGACGCCGTCGATCGCCGTGCGGTGGCTCGTCGGCAGCGAGGCCGTCCGTGCCTTGTACGCCCGCCAGCGCTTCTTGTCGCCGATGAGCTTCGTGGTGATGTCAGAGAAGGAGATGGCCATGATCAGTCCTGTCCGTTCGTGCGGCTCTTGAGGTGGTCGAGTCGAGCGGCGAGGAAGCTCCACGCCTGCCAGAAGCCGTCGAGCTGCTCCTGGCCCCGGGCGTTCAGGGAGAACACCTTGCGAGGCGGGCCCTTCTCGGACGGGACCTTCTCGACATCGACGAATCCGCGCTGCTCGATCCGGACGAGCAGCGCGTAGACCGTGCCCTCGGCGATGTCGGCGAAGCCCTGCTCCCGGAGCCAGGCGGTGATCTCGTACCCGTGGGCCGGACGGTCCACGAGCACGGCGAGGACGATCCCCTCGAGGATGCCCTTGAGCATCTCGGTCTCCTGTTTCGGCACGGATCCTCCTGGGCGACTGCTACTCAGCGATGCTGACTACCGGTACATAGTATCGCTGAGTACCAGGCGCGCAAGAGTCTCCTGCGCCCGGGCTCTGCGGCCGTCCCGCAGGACCGCCTCCGCTCGCGGCCGAGGACTCGACGATCCCGGTGCGGGCGACGCGCCGCGGGAGCGTCCTGGCACGCCGAACGGCGACGCCGAGGTTCTCGAGCGCCGCCGTCCGGGGGTCGTCGCGCCTACTCCGCGGTGCGCAGGCTGGCCGGGTCGGGGCGGCGCGCCCGGAACTCGCGGAGTGCCCGGCGAAGCCGGTAGACGGGCCAGCGGAAGAAGGACCGTCCGGTGATCGACTCGACGTCGATGCGCACGAAGTTGTTCTTGTCGTCATCGTGGAACGCCTCGAGCTGCTGGATGCCGGAGTTCTCGATGTCGATGTCGGAGTTCAGGCGGTGGGCGTCGCCGTGGACGACGACGCTCCAGTGGCGCCGACCCCGGTGGCCGTCGAACTCGAAGGCGACACGCGGGTGCTGGGTGATGTCGATCATCTTGCTGCCCGGACCGCTGCGGAAGTAGATCGCTCCGTCGTGCACGAGGAAGTTGACGGGGACGATCGCGGCACTCGGGCCGCGGGGGGCGGGGCGGTGATCGATGACCGCGAGGCGGCCGATGTCGCTCGACCGCGCGAGGCGCCAGCACTCGTCGGCGGTCAGCTCGCGCAGGGTCGTGTTGGAGTCGGTGGTCATGGGGCCCTTCCGGGGTGTCCGGGTCGCAGTCACGAGGCGACGGCGGGGTCGGGGACGACGATCACGGGGCGGGAGGCGCCGCGGAGGGTGTCGTGGGCGACGGAGCCGAGCAGGAGGCGCTCGAGGCCGTGCCGTGCCGTCGCGCCGACGACGATCTCGAGGGCGTGACTGCCGAGACGCGTGAGGACGGTCGCGGGGTCGCCCGTCTCGGACACGGTGTGCACGAGCAGCCGCGGGAACTGCTCGCGGACGGCCGCGACCTCGTCGGCGAGCATGTCGAGGCTGGCGACGCGGAGCAGATCGTAGAAGCCCTGATCCGGCACGAAGCCGGGGACCCAGGCCTGCAGCGGCGTCCAGACGTGGACGATGGTGAGCGGCTCGTCGAGCTCGGCGGCGTCGCGGGCGGCGAACAGGACGGCCGCGCGGGCGGCGGGCGATCCGTCGATGCCGACGAGGACGCCTCCGTGGTGCCCCGACTCGGGGAGCGGGACGACCGCGACCGGCGCGGTGGAGCGGGCCGCGAGATCCACGGCGGGCGAGTGCCGGGTGCTGGTCCCGGATCCGCCGTGGTCGTCGTGGGTGCCGACGACGATCATCCGGGCGCCGCGGGCGTCCTCGGTCAGCACATCGACGGGGCGGCCCCGGCGGAGGGCCGTGGTGACCTCGATGTCGGGCGCCTTCGCCGCGGAGCCGAACGCGTCACGGGCGAGGACGACCTCGCCGTGGGCGGCCTGGACGGCGGCGGCGCCGGGGTGGCCGGCCGCGGCGTCCGTGTCGGAGACGAAGACGGCCAGGACCGGAGCGCCGGAGCGCGTGGCGCGGTGCAGCGCCCAGTCGAGGGCGGCGCGGCTGTGGGAGGAGTCGGAGAGTCCGACGACGATGGGCGCGTTCACGACGCTCGATTCCGGCCCGGTGCCGCGCGGTGCGGCGGTGGGGTCCTGCGTCGAGTCTGCGCGCCCGCGGGGTGGCGCGGCAGAGGCGAAGGTCCCGCCTCGTCACGAGGGGGGGACCTTCGGCACCGGGGCCGCGCCGGGAGGGACCTAGCGTCGGAGGCAGTCGTCGTCCTCGTCGAGCCGTCGTCGCGACTCCCGGACCACCCCACGCCCCACGACCCGGAACGAGACCCTCATGAGAGCAGCACGCTTCCACGGCCCCCACGACATCCGCATCGACGACGTCGCCGAGCCGGAGCTCCGCCCCGGAGCCGTCGCCATCGACGTCGCCTGGTGCGGCATCTGCGGCACCGACCTGCACGAGTACCTCGAGGGCCCGATCTTCATCCCGCCGGCGGGCCACCCGCATCCGCTGACGCACGAGCAGGTGCCGGTCACGATGGGGCACGAGTTCAGCGGCACGGTCAGCGCCCTCGGCGACGGGGTCACCGACCTGGAGGTCGGCGCGAACGTCGTCGTGGAGCCCTACTTCGTCTGCGGGCACTGCGCTCCGTGCCTGGCCGGCCACTACAACCTCTGCACGAGCATGGGCTTCATCGGGCTCGCCGGAGGCGGAGGCGGGCTCAGCGAGAAGGTCGTCGTCGACCGGCGCTGGGTGCATCCGATCGGCGACATCCCGCTCGACCAGGCGGCGCTGATCGAGCCGCTCGCGGTCGGGCACCACGCGTTCACCCGCAGCGGCGCCCGGCGCGGCGACACGGCGCTCATCGGAGGAGCGGGGCCGATCGGGCTCCTGCTCGCCGCGGTCCTCACCGCGGAGGGCGTCCGGGTGATCATCTCCGAGCCGGGCGCCGCGCGGCAGGCGATGGCACGAGAGACCGGAGTCGCCGACGTCGTCGTCGATCCGATGACCGAGGACCTCCTGGCGCGCGTGCACGAGCTCACCGGCGGGAACGGAGTGGACGTCGCCTTCGAGTGCTCGAGCATCAACGCCGTCCTCGACCAGCTCATCGACGCCGTGAAGCCCGCCGGGGTGATCGTGAACGTCTCGATCTGGGGCAGCCGCGCGAGCATCGACATGCAGAAGCTGGTGCTGAAGGAGATCGACCTCCGCGGCACCATCGCCTACGTCGACGACCACCCCGCGACGATCGCCCTGGTGCAGTCCGGCAAGGTCGACCTCGCTCCCTTCATCACCGCGCGCATCCCGCTGGACCGCCTCATCGACGGCGGCTTCCACACCCTCATCGACCACAGGGAGACCGCGGTGAAGATCCTCGTGCGGCCGCGGGCCGACGACCGGGTGTGACGGAGGGATCGCTCGGCGAGCTCCTCCGTCGTCGGCTCCGCGGTCCGCTCCGTCGTCTTCTCCGTCGACCAGCTCGGAGCGGGGAGCGTCCCGGGCGGCGACACGCCCGCCCGTGACGTCGATCGGTCGCTGCGGGAATGTTCCAGCCCGGTGGACGCTATACCCCCCGGGGGTATCAGTGCCCCGCACGGCGATCGGGAGGACGACCATGACGCAGCACGAGGTGCAGCACACCGGGAGCACGGACGTGCACTCGGGTCACACGATGAGCGACGGACACGCGGGCGGGCACGGCGACCACGTCGCGCAGTTCCGGCGCCTGTTCTGGATCATGCTCGCGCTGGCGGCGCCGGTGATCGGGTTCAGCGGGATGTTCGCGATGATCGTGGGCTACTCCCTCCCGGGGGCGTGGACGGCGTGCATCTCACCGGTCGCCGGGACCGTGATGTACCTCTGGGGCGGGCGGCCGTTCCTCCAGGGGGCGGTGTCGGAGCTGCGGGCGCGGACTCCCGGGATGATGCTGCTGATCGCCCTGGCCATCACGGTCGCGTTCGTCGCCTCGTGGGGCGCGAGCGTCGGCGTGCTCGACCACGCACTCGACTTCTGGTGGGAGCTCGCGCTCCTGATCGTGATCATGCTCCTCGGGCACTGGATCGAGATGCGCTCTCTCGCCCAGACCTCGACCGCGCTCGAGTCCCTCGCCGCACTCCTGCCCGACGAGGCCGAACGGCTGCGCGACGGCGCCGTCGAACGGGTCGCCCCCTCCGCTCTCGAGCGGGGAGACGTCGTCGTCGTCCGTCCAGGCGGGCGGATCCCGGCGGACGGCCGAGTCGTCGAGGGCACCGCGGAGGTGGACGAGTCGATGATCACGGGCGAGTCGCGCCCCGTGAGCCGCGGCCCGGGCGCCTCCGTCGTCGCGGGCACGGTCTCGACCGACACCGCCCTGCGGGTCGAGGTGACCGCGGTCGGCGACGAGACCGCCCTGGCGGGCATCCGTCGCCTGGTGACGCAGGCCCAGGACTCGACCTCGCGTGCTCAGCGGATCGCGGACGTCGCCGCCGGCCGGCTGTTCTGGTTCGCGCTCGGCTCGGCCGCGATCACCGCGCTCGTGTGGAGCCTCCTGGGACGCCCCGACGACGCCGTGATCCGCACCATCACCGTCCTCGTGATCGCCTGCCCGCACGCGCTGGGCCTCGCGATCCCCCTCGTCGTGTCGATCGCGACGGAGCGGGCGGCGAAGGGCGGGGTCCTGGTGAAGGACCGGCTCGCGCTCGAGAGCATGCGCACCGTCGACACGGTCCTCTTCGACAAGACCGGCACGCTCACGAAGGGCGAGCCCACCGTGTCCGCCGTCCTCGCCGAGGGACCGCTGACCGAGGACGACGTCCTCGCGATCGCGGCGGCCGTCGAGGCGGACAGCGAGCACCCCCTCGCGCGCGCCATCACCTCCGCGGCGGCGAGGCGCGGCCTGCGGGTACCGGTCGCGACGGCGTTCGAGGCGTCGACCTCGGTGGGGGTCACCGCTGTGGTCGACGGCGTCGCGATCGGAGTCGGCGGGCCGAGCCTGCTGCACGCTCACGGAGCGTCCGCGCTCGAGCAGACCGGGGCGTGGGAGGCGGAGGGGATGATCATCCTGCACGTGCTCCGGGACGGCGCGGTGATCGGCGCTCTCGGTCTCGCCGACGAGGTGCGGGAGGAGTCGCGCCAGGCCGTGCGCGCCCTGGACGCCGTCGGCGTGGAGGTCGTGATGGTCACGGGGGACGCAGAGGCCGTCGCCGCCTCCGTCGCCGCGGAGCTCGGCATCGGCCGGGTCTTCGCCGGGGTGAAGCCCGAGGACAAGGCCGCGACGGTGGCCGCACTGCAGAAGGAGGGCCGCCGGGTCGCCATGGTCGGCGACGGCGTGAACGACGCCCCTGCGCTCGCGCAGGCCGACGTCGGCATCGCGATCGGCGCGGGAACCGACGTCGCGATCGCCTCGGCCGGGGTGATCCTCGCCTCCGACGATCCCCGCTCGGTGCTGTCGGTGATCGATCTGTCGCGGGCGAGCTTCCGGAAGATGTCGCAGAACCTGTGGTGGGCGGCCGGCTACAACCTGCTCTCGGTCCCCCTGGCGGCCGGGGTCCTCGCGCCGATCGGGTTCGTGCTGCCGATGTCGGTCGGGGCGCTGCTGATGTCGGCCTCCACCGTGGTGGTCGCGGTGAACGCGCAGCTGCTGCGGCGACTGGACCTGCGTCCGAGCGAGAGCACGCGGGCGGCACTGGCCCGGGGCGGGGCGTCCGGGCGTCGGTGACCGGCGCGGGTCCTCCTCCACAGGTGCGTCCCGGGGTCGAGTCGTCCGGTTCGGGCCGCGGGGCCGGTCGGCTGCCGCGGGTCCCTGCTTCGATTCCCGTATGGACGGAACGGGTGGAACAGGATCGGTGAAGGCGCAGCTCGGCGCGGTCGGGTCGCTCACCGATCTGGCGGCGCGCGCGGGGTTCTCGTCGGCGCAGCTCCAGTTCACGCGGGCCACGGCGCTGCACCTCGCGTATCGGGTGGCATCGGAGATCCCGGAGGCGTTCGCGCGCGGCGGCCGTTCGTCGCACAGGGATTCGCAGGAGCTGGTGGGGCGGTCGATCCGAGCCGAGCTGGCGGTGGGTCAGGGCATGACGGAGTGGATGGTGAAGCGGAACCTCGAGCTCGCGAGGCTGCTGTTCGAGGACCTTCCCCGCACCCGCACGGCGCTCGCGGAGGGGCGGCTGCTGTGGGAGGCGGTCGAGGCGATCTGCGACGCCGCCGCCACCCTGCCGGCCGCGGCCCGCGGAGCGCTGGACGAGCGCGCGGTCGAAGCGGCGTCGACATCGAACCTGACCCAGCTGCGGCGAGCGGTCGCGCGGATGCGGGACGAACTGCACGACGAGCCCCTGGCCGTGCGGCACCTGCGCGCTCGGCAGGACCGTGCGGTGTGGGTCTCGCCGGAGATCGACGGGATGGCGACGCTGTGCGCGCTGCTGCCGGCACCGGCCGCGATGGGCGCCTACGACCGTCTGGACCGGATCGCCCGCACCCTCCGCGACGGCGATGCCGAGGGCACGGGCGACGCGCGCACCCTCGCGCAACTGCGGGCCGACGCGCTCGCCGACCTGCTCTGCGACGGCGACGTCGCCGGCACGACTCCTGCCGGGGACGGCCCGAAGACGCCGCCGACGCTCGTGCCGGGTGTCCGCGCCGAGGTGCGGCTGACCGTCGCCGCGAGCACCGCCTCCGAGGTCGACGACGCCCCCGCGCACCTCGACGGGTACGGACGCATCCCCGCCGACACCGCTCGAGAACTCGTCGGGGTCGGCGCCTCCTTCACGCGGATCCTGACCGACCCGGACACCGGTGCCGTCGCCTCCGTCGGCCGCACCCACCGCGTGCCCCCGCACCGGATGCGCCTCCACCTCCAGTTGCGCGACCAGACCTGCCGCTTCCCGGGCTGCACCCGACCCGCCTCCACCAGCGAGAGCGACCACACGGTGGAGTGGCGGAACGGAGGCGAGACGGCCCTCGAGAACCTGGCCTGCCTCTGCACGGCCCACCACCACGTGCGCCACGGCGACCGCTGGACCTACCGCCTGCACCCCGACGGGACCGCCGAGTGGACCACTCCGACCGGACGGCGGGTCACCACCCGACCACCCGCGCTCCCCGGACGACCGCCCGCGCCGCCCCCGTCACCCCGGGCGGACGACGAGCCGCCTCCGCTCTGACGCTCGAGCCCGCCCTCAGCGAGCCGTGCCGCTGAGGCGCCGATCGACAGCGTGCCCTGTCACTGCAGCGCCGCCGCGCGTTCCATTGCCTCGTGCTCGTGCGAGCGCGCGTCGACGAGGTGGTACGCCGCGCCCTGCGGCCCGCTCCCGGTCCAGCTCCACCGGGCGACCGCGGGGATGTCCTCGCCGTGCTCCCGCGTGTAGGCGCGGGCCTCGAGGCGCGCGTCCTGCATCCGCTGACGGAAGGCCGCCTCGCGCGCAGCGAGCCCGGGCACGCGATCGAGCACGTCGAGCACGAGCCGGTAGCGATCGAGGTCGTTCAGCATCACCATGTCGAACGGAGTCGTCGTCGTGCCCTCGTCGATGAAGCCGCGCACATGCAGGTTCGCGTGACCGTGCCGGCGGTAGGTGAGCCGGTGGATCAGCCACGGGTAGCCGTGGTACGCGAAGATCACGGGCTTGTCGGTGGTGAAGACGGCGTCGTAGTCGGCGTCGCTCAGCCCGTGCGGATGCTCGCTCTCGCTCTGCAGGCGCATCAGGTCCACCACGTTCACGACCCGTACCCTCAGCGTCGGAACCTCGGCCCGCAGCAGAGCCGCGGCGGCGAGGACCTCGAGGGTGGGCACGTCGCCGGCGCAGGCGAGCACGACGTCGGGCTCCTCCCCCGCGGTCTCCGAGCCGGCCCAGTCGAAGACGCCCAGGCCGCGGGTGCAGTGCTCGATCGCCGCGGGCATCGAGAGCCAGTTCGCCTCCGGCTGCTTCCCGGCGACGACGACGTTGACGTAGTCGACCGAGCGGAGGCAGTGGTCGTAGGTGGAGAGCAGCGTGTTCGCGTCGAACGGCAGGTACACCCTCACGATGCCGGCCTTCTTGTTCGCGACGAAGTCGATGAAGCCGGGATCCTGATGGGACGCTCCGTTGTGGTCCTGCCGCCAGACGTGGGAGCTGAGCAGGTAGTTGAGCGAGGAGATCGGGCTGCGCCACGGCACCTCCTTCGCGGACTTCAGCCACTTCGCGTGCTGATTGACCATCGAGTCGACGATGTGGACGAACGCCTCGTAGGAGTTGATCAGCCCGTGGCGGCCGGTGAGCAGGTAGCCCTCGAGCCAGCCCTGGCACTGGTGCTCGCTCAGCATCTCGACGACACGGCCGGAGCGGGCGAGGTGGTTGTCGGCGTCGGCGACGCGCACCTCGGCGTCCCACTGCTTGTCGGTGACCTCGAAGACGGCCTGCAGCCGGTTCGACGCCGTCTCATCCGGCCCGAACAGGCGGACGTCGTGCGGGTTGGCGGCGATGACGTCGCGCAGCCACGTGCCGAGCACGGTCGTCGCCGAGCTGGTCGTCGCTCCGGGCGAGGGCACGTCGACCGCGTAGTCGCGGAAGTCGGGCAGGTGCAGCGGCTTCCGCAGCAGCCCGCCGTTGGCGACGGGGTTGGCGCTCATGCGGCGCGCCCCGACCGGGGCGAGTGCGGTGACCAGGGGCACGGGAGCACCCGCCTCGTCGAACAGCTCCTCGGGCCGGTACGAGCGCATCCACTGCTCGAGGACCGCGAGGTGATCGGGCCGCTCGCGCACGTTCGCCAGCGGCACCTGGTGCGAGCGCCAGCTGTTCTCGGCGGGCAGGCCGTCGATGACCGCGGGGCACGTCCAGCCCTTCGGGGTGCGGAGGATGATCATCGGCCACGCGGGCCGGCCGTCGAGCCGCCCCGACAGGGCATCGGCCTTGATCTCGGCGATGTGGTTCAACGCCAGGTCCATCGCGGCGGCGAGTCGGCGGTGGACGGCGCGCGGATCCTCGCCGTCGAAGCCTCCGGAGACGAGGTAGGGCGTGTGCCCGTAGCCGCGCATCAGCTGCTCGAGTTCGCGCTCGGGGATCCGGGCGAGGACGGTCGGGTTGGCGATCTTGTAGCCGTTGAGGTGCAGGATCGGCAGGACGACTCCGTCGTGGAGCGGGTCGATGAACTTGTTCGAGTGCCAGCTCGTCGCGAGCGGGCCGGTCTCGGCCTCGCCGTCTCCGACGACCGCCGCGACAAGCAGGTCGGGGTTGTCGAACACGGCGCCGTAGGCATGTGAGAGCGAGTAGCCGAGCTCGCCGCCCTCGTGGATCGATCCGGGCGTCTCGGGAGCGACGTGGCTGGGGATGCCGCCGGGGAACGAGAACTGCCGGAAGAGCTTCCGCAGGCCCTCGACGCTGCGGTCGATGTCGTCGTACACCTCGCCGTAGGTGCCGTCGAGGTAGGTGCTGGCGACCATCCCCGGACCGCCGTGTCCCGGTCCCGTCACGAAGATCGCGTTGAGGTCGCGCTCGCGGATCACCCGGTTGAGGTGGGCGTAGACGAAGTTCAGTCCCGGAGTGGTCCCCCAGTGCCCGAGGAGGCGCGGCTTGATGTGGTGTGCTGCGAGCGGTTCGCGCAGGAGCGGGTTGTCGAGCAGGTAGATCTGCCCGAGGGAGAGGTAGTTCGCGGCCCGCCACCACGCGTCGAGCTCGTCGAGCGAGCGCTCGGAGAGCGGCTCGGGCGGGCGGGCCGGCCAGGCGACCGCGGGCAGATCGAGGACGCTCATGCCGTCACCGTCAGATCGCGGGCGGGACGGGCGATCGGCTGCGCCGCCTCCGGATGGGCCACCACGATGAGGGGGACGCCGAGGTTCAGAACGAGGCCGCGACCGACGGAGCCGAGCAGGAGGCGCCGCCATCCCGTCAGGCCGCGAGTGCCGATGACGATCATCGCCGCCCCGACCTCGACGAGGGCCCGGACCGGGTCGCCGCCGACCAGATGCGTCTCGATCCTCCCCTCGAAGCCGCTCGTCGAGGCGATCAGCCCTGCGGCGTCGAGGATCCGCCGGTGCTCGGTCTCGAGCGAGCGGAGGAACTCCTCGTCGAGGAGGAACGCGCGATCGTAGAGGGCCGGCTCGGTCCAGGCGTGCACGAGGTGCAGCGTCTCACCGCGGCGGGCGGCCTCGGCGGCCGCGACCACGACCGCCGCGTGCGACGACTGCGATCCGTCGACTCCGACAGCGACTCCGACGAGCGAGGTGTCGACGGTCTGCGGGACGATCGCGATCGGACCGCGGGCGAGAGCCGGCAGGTGGGCGCCGACCGAGAGTCCGAAGCGGAGGCGCGGGCCCCGGCGGTCCTCGGTGCCGACGACCAGGAGGGTGTCGGGGTCCGTCAGCCCGGCGAGGGTGTGCAGCACGAAGCCGCGCACGACGCGGCCGTGCAGAGCGACACCGCCGGTCCCGACCTGCTCGATCATGCGGGCGACCGCGCGCTCGTCGAGGGCGACCGACTCCGCGGCGGCCTCCGAACCGGGGACCACGGCCGACTCGTCGGCGATCATGACCACCTCGATGCTGCCGGAGGACTGGCGGGCCAGCGCCCACTCGACCGCGGACCGCGACGGTTCGTCGCCGCCCCAGGCGACGATCGTCCGCGTCGGCGGACGCGGCGGCGGCACGGGCGCGGCGGCGGCGGGCTTCGGCTTCGGCGCACGGCTCTTCCGGCCGATGATCACGGTGGGAACGGCGAGGTTCACCAGGATGTCGTGACCGACGGAGCCGATCAGCATCCGCTCGAGGCGCGAGACGCCTCCGTCGCCGACCACGAGCAGCGCCCGACCGGCAGCCGCCTCCAGGAGCGACCGCGCGGCCACTCCGTCGACCTCGTGGCCCTCGACCGCGAGCTCCGGGTGCAGCCCGCGGGCCTCGGCGACCGCGTCGGCCAGGAGCTCGGCGTGCTCGGTCGCGATCTCCTCGAGGAGGACCTCCTGCGGCACGCGGTCGTTGAAGAGGTACGGGGTGCGCCAGGCGTGCAGCACGTGCAGCGTCTGCTGTGTGCGGGCCGCCCAGGCGGCGGCGAACTCGAGGGCGGCGCGGGCGTCGTCGGAGTCGTCGATCCCGACGAGCACGCCGGATCCGTCGCTCGGGGCGTCCTCGGTGATGATCGCGACGGGTCCGGTGGCCTTCGCCGCGAGGCGGGCGCCGACGCTCCAGCCACCGCGCATCGGCAGGAGGCTGCGCCGACGGTCGCCGACGACGAGCAGAATGCCGGGTCCCGAGAGGCGCGCGAGCTCCTCGACAGGGTGACCCACGAGCACGCGGGTGTCGACGACGGCGCCCGGGTGCGCCCGCTCCCCATCGGCGGCCGCGGTCTCGACGGAGACGGCTCCGTCGGCGCGCGGGTCCGCACTGAGGTCGTCGCCGCTGAAGCGGTCGAGACCGTCGACGACCTCGACGAGCAGGAGCGACGCGGCCTTCTGGTCCAGGGCCCACTCGAGTGCGCGTCGCGCCGAGGCGGACCCGTCCCATCCGACGACGAGCTGTGCATTCATCAGGCATCCCTTGCTGGCAGCCGGTTCCGGCTCCCCTCAGAGTCGCCCGCACGGTGATCGGCGGACAGGCCGAACGTCCCGCAGTCAGCCGGCGGTGCGCGCCGCTACTCCGGGACCGCGGGCCCCTTGCGGTGATGGTCGAAGACGATGCTCGTGCGCGTCGACGCGACCGCCGGGTGCGCCGAGAGGTTCGACACCACGAAGTCGCGCACGTCGTTCGAGTCGCGGACGGCCACGTGGATGATGAAGTCCTCGGATCCGCCCAGGAAGAACAGCTGCACCACCTCGGGGAGGGCGCGGATCTCGTCGGCGAAGCGGGTGATCGCCTGCCGTTGGCCGACGCGGATGCCGACGCTGATCAGGGCCTGCAGCGTGAGGCCGAGAGCGGCCGGGTCGAGCTCGGCGGTGAAGCCGGTGATGATGCCGCGGTCGATCAGCGAGCGGACCCGCGCGACGCACGTCGACGGGGCGATGCCCGCCTGCTCGGCGAGGCGGCTGTTGGGCGTGCGGGCGTCGGCGCGGAGCAGGCGCACGAGCGCCCGGTCGACGGTGTCGAGGTCGCCGAGGTCGTGCAGATCCTTCGCTCTCATGCGCGTCTCCCGCCTCCGGTTCGTCGATCCTGCGGAAGAGGACGCCGAATCCACCGATCCTGCGGAATGTCACGCGCAGGAAACACGATCTTCGCACGATAGGGGCAGTGCCGGCGCAGGATCGGCGCCGACCGCCGCAGTGCGGGTCGCGAGGACAAGGAGTCGTCATGCGCATCGGCATCCCCACCGAGATCAAGAACAACGAGAACCGCGTCGCCGCCACTCCGGCCGGCGTGCACGAGCTGGTCCGCCGCGGGCACGAGGTGCTGGTCCAGTCGGGCGCGGGCCTGGGCTCCCGCCTGTCGGACGAGGACTTCGCTGCAGCCGGCGCGCGGATCGCCGCCGACGCCGACGAGGTCTGGGCCGAGGCCGACCTCGTCGTGAAGGTCAAGGAGCCGATCGAGGCCGAGTACCCGCGGATGCGCTCGGGCCAGATCCTCTTCACCTACCTGCATCTCGCCGCGTCGCGGCCGTGCACGGAGGCGCTGCTCGCGGCCGGCACCACCGCGATCGCCTACGAGACGGTCCAGCTGCCGAACCGCCAGCTCCCGCTGCTCTCGCCGATGAGCGAGGTCGCCGGCCGCCTGTCGATCACGGTCGGCGCGTACCACCTCATGCGCGCGGCGGGCGGCCGCGGAACCCTGCTCGGCGGCGTGCCCGGCACCCCCAAGGCGAAGGTCGTCGTGATCGGCGGAGGCGTCGCGGGCGAGCACGCCGCCGCGAACGCCCTCGGGATGGGCGCCGACGTCACGATCGTCGACCTCTCCCTCCCCCGCCTCCGCGAGCTCGAGAACCGTTTCGACGGCCGCATCCAGACCCGCGCCTCCTCGACGTACGAGATCGCGGCGCAGATCGCCGAGGCCGACCTCGTGATCGGCTCCGTCCTCATCCCCGGTGCGAAGGCGCCGAAGCTCGTGACCGACGAGATGGTCGCGACGATGAAGGCCGGCTCGGTGCTCGTGGACATCGCGATCGACCAGGGCGGCTGCTTCGAGGGCTCGCGCCCGACCACTCACGACGACCCGGTCTTCGCGGTGCACGACAGCGTCTACTACTGCGTGGCGAACATGCCCGGCGCGGTGCCCGAGACCTCGACCCGGGCGCTGACCAACGCGACCCTCCCCTACGTGGTCGCTCTCGCGGACCGCGGCTGGAAGGCCGCGCTGGCGGCGGACCCGGCCCTGGCGAAGGGCCTGAGCACGCACGACGGCCAGGTCGTCAACTCCGCCGTGGCGGAGGCGTTCGGCCTGCCCGCGACCGCCCTCGAGGACCTCCTGGCCTAGCGAGGATCAGCGCAGCCCGAGCGTCTCGACGATCTCGGCGACCTCCTCCTCGGGAGCACGGCCGACGTCGACCGTGAGGTGGCGCTCGTCGGCGCCGAGCGGCTCCAGGGTACCGAACTGCGAGTCGAGCAGCGTCGTCGGCATGAAGTGGTCGAGACGGGAGGCGAGCCGGGAGGCGACGACCTCGCGCGAGCCGGCGAGGTGCACGAAGACCAGGTCGGGCCGGCGGAGCACGTCGCGGTAGCGGCGCCGCAGCGCCGAGCAGGTGATCACGACGGATCCGCCCCCGTCGATCCGCTCATCGACGGTGCGGGCGATCTCGGCGAGCCACGGCGCGCGATCGTCGTCGGTGAGCGGCGTGCCGGCGGCCATCTTGGCGACATTGGCCTGCGGGTGCAGGTCGTCGCCCTCGAGGAAGCTCCAGCCCAGCTGGCCCGCGAGGAGGGCGGCGACCGTCGACTTGCCGCTGCCGGAGACGCCCATGACCACGATCGCGCGGACGGTGCCCGCGCCCTCCCGCGCCATCAGAGGCCTCCCACGAACAGGCCGATGATCAGGACTCCGGCGAGACCGGTCACCGACACGAGGCACTCCATCACTGTCCACGTCTTCAGTGTCTGGCCGATGCTCAGTCCCAGGTACTCCTTGACGAGCCAGAAGCCGGCGTCGTTGACGTGCGAGAGGAACACCGATCCGGCGCCGATCGCGAGGACCATCAGCGCGACCATCGGACCGTCCATCGTCTCGGTGAGCGGCTGGAGGATGCCCGCTGCGGTCACCGTGGCGACGGTCGCGGAACCGGTGGCGATGCGGATCACGACCGCGACGAGCCAGGCGAGCAGCAGGGCCGACGCGCCGCTGCCCTCGGCGAGCTGGGCGACCACGCTGCCGATGCCGGTGTCGACGAGGACCTGCTTGAAGCCTCCGCCGGCGCCGACGATCAGCAGGATGCCGGCGATGGGAGGGAGCGAGCTCGAGAGAGAGGTCTGCAGCTCGGCGCGGTTCATCCGCCCGCCGCGGCCGAGGAGGACGAGGCCGGCCAGCAGGGCGATGCCGAGCGCGATGGTCGGGGTGCCGAGGAAGTCGAGCAGCGACTTCCACGCGTCGGTCGATCCGGGCGCCGCGATGTCCGCGATCGCCTTGCCGAGCATCAGCACGACGGGGAGCAGGATGCTCGCGACGGCAGCGACGAAGCCGGGGCGGTGCTCGCGAGCGTCGCCCGCGCCCTCGCCGAAGAGCGGCGGAGTCTCGACGGGCGCCCACTTCGCGGCGAGGCGGCCGAAGAGCGGGCCGGCGACGACGACCGTGGGGATGGCCACGAGCACGCCGAACGCGAGGGTCACGCCGAGGTTCGCGCCGAGCGCGTCGATCGCGACGAGCGGACCGGGGTGCGGCGGCACGAGCCCGTGCATGACCGAGAGGCCGGCGAGGGTCGGGATCGCGATCTTCATGAGCGGGAGTCCGCTGCGGCGGGCGACCAGGATGACCACCGGGATGAGGAGGACGAGGCCGACCTCGAAGAACATCGGCAGGCCGATCAGCGCGCCGACGAAGCCCATCATCCAGGGCAGCGCCCGAGTGCTGGAGCGGGCGATCAGGGTGTCGACGATGCGGTCGGCGCCGCCGGAGTCGGCGAGCAGCTTGCCGTACATGGCGCCGAGGCCGATCAGGATGCCGACGCCGCCCATCGTGTTGCCGAAGCCGAGGGCGAAGCTCGCCACCGCGTCGGCGGCGGGCATGGCGGCGACGAGGCCGGTGGTCAGCGCGCCGATCAGCAGCGAGACGAACGGGTGCAGCTTGAGCCAGGTGATCAGCACGACGATCACGGCGATGCCCAGGATCGCGGCGGCGATGAGCTGCCCCTGGGGCGCGGTGGTCGTGGCCTCTGTCTCGCCGGCGGCGCGGAGGAGGGTGGGGAGAGTCGGTGTCATGAGCGTCCTTGGTCGGTCCGACGGTCAGCGGACGATATGTCCGACATAACCAGATTGCTGCTCGATTATGTCGGACGATTTGCAGCTTCGCCACCCTCCGTCGTGAATACTGATCGCATGACCGCGCCGTCACCCCGCTCCCTGCACTCCTCGATCCTCGACGAGCTGGGATCGCAGATCGTGCGCGGCGAGCTGGCGCCCGGCACCGCCTTCAGCGCCGATGAGCGGGCCGAGCGCAGCGGAGTGTCACGGTCGGTGATGCGCGAGGCGGTCCGCGTCCTCGAGTCGCTCGGACTGGTCGTCTCGCGCCGGCGCGCCGGGACGCGGGTGCAGCCGCAGGAGCTCTGGAACGCGCTCGACCCGCGCGTGATCGCGTGGAGTCTCGACGGCCCCGATCGTCAGCTGCAGCTGCACCGGCTGAGCGAGCTGCGCCTGGGCGTCGAGCCGCTCGCGGCGCGCCTCGCCGCGGTGAACGCCACCGCCCTGCACCGCTCGGCGCTGGTGGAGGCGGTGCGCGAGATGGCGGCGGAGGCGCACTCGGCCGATCAGGCCGCCTACCTCGCCGCCGACACGGCCTTCCACCGGACGCTGCTCGCAGCGTCCGGGAATCCGCTGCTCGCCCAGCTCGCCGACCTCGTGTCGGAGGTGCTCGCGGGCCGCACGCGCAACGCGCTGATGCCGCGCGAGGCCGACTCCGAGGCCGTGCGGCTGCACCGGGCGGTCGCGACAGCGGTCGCGGACGGCGACGCCGAGGCCGCCGAGCGGGCCATGCGGGCGATCGTCGAGGAGGCGGACCGCGCGGTCCAGGAGTCCTGACGGCCGCGGCGCCGGCCGCCCGCTGATCACGCAGCGCGGCGCTGGGAGATCCACTGGCCCGCCGGGGCCGAGCCCGCCGACGCTCCTGCTGACGCCTGCGGGTCTCGATCCGCCCCTGCGGGCTGCTCGACCGCCAGGGCCCGTGACTCGCCGTGGAAGCCGCGGAGGCGCACACGGTTGCCGATCGGACGGCACGGGCAGAGACTGGAGGGATGGTCGAGGGATACTCCGCGGCGCAGGTGCGGGCCGCCGAGGCGCCGCATCTGGCGCGGCGCGAACCGCTGATGCAGCGGGCCGCGCGCGGTCTCGCGCGCGAGCTGCGCGCCGTCCTCGCGGCGCGGCCCGACCGCCGGGGCGCCGGCAGCGTGCTCGTCCTGGTCGGGCCGGGCAACAACGGCGGCGACGCTCTGTACGCGGCCGCCGAGATCGCCGCCTCCGGGAGCGACGTGACCCTGGTGCTCACCGGCGACCGGGCGCACCCGCGCGGCTTCGCCGTCGCTCTCGACGAGGGCTGCAGCACGGTGAGCGCCGGCGACGCGAACGCCCTCGCCGCCGCGGTCGCCCGGGCCGACGTCGTCGTGGACGGGATCCTCGGGATCGGCACGGCGGCTCCCGCGCTGCGCGGCCGGGCGCGCGACGTGGTCGCCGTCGTCATCGACTACGTCGCCCGGCGCGAGTCTCCGCCGACCGTCCTGGCGGTCGACCTGCCGAGCGGGATCGGCCCCGACGACGGCGCGGTCCCCGATCCGACGGTGCTGCGGGCCGATCTCACCGTGACGTTCGGCGCGATCAAGGCGGGACTGCTGCTGCCGCCGGGCTCCTCCTACGCGGGCCGGATCCGTCTGGTCGACCTCGGGCTCGGCCCGGACCTCGCCGGCGTCGAACCGCTCGTCACCGTCTGACGGTCCGGACTGCCCGACGGCCGGGACTGCCCGACGGTCGGGACCGCCCGGCGTCAGGCCCCGCGACTCAGCAGGCCGGACTTCTCGGGGTGCTGCTCGAACCACTGGCCGACGTACCAGCACATCGGCACGACCGCGCGCTCGCCCGAGGACTCGATGTCGTCGACCGCGAACGCCACGAGCTCGCCCGCGAGGCCGCGGCCGCGGAACGGCGGAGATGTGAAGGAGCGCACGAGCGACACGCTCTCGTCGTTCTCGCGGTAGTCGAGGACGCCCACGAGCGTCCCGTCGAGATGCAGCTCGTAGCGCGACGCGTCGTCCGCCCGGCGGAACTCCTTGGCCATGACTCCAGCGTAGATCGGAGCCGGCGGCGTCGGGCGGCTGCGGTCAGACTCCGTCGAGCAGATCGCCGTCCACGTAGTACCAGCGCCCGTCCTCGCGGAGGAAGCGGCTGCGCTCGTGCACGAGGCCCGCACCCGTCGACGAGCGGTACGACGCGCGGAACTCGACGAGCCCCTCGTCGTCGTCCTCGGCTCCGAACGCCGTGTCGACGATCTGCAGGCGCCGCCAGCGGACATCGTCGTCGAGGTCGACCCTCGGCGGGCGCGTCGAGGGGTGCCAGCTCGCGAGCAGGTAGGGGGCGCTGCCGAGCACGTTGGCGCTGTAGCGGCTGCGCATCAGGCGCTCCGCGGTCGGCGACGGGGTCTCGCCGAGGTGCGCGGGCCGGCAGCAGTCGGCGTAGTGGCTGCGGCTTCCGCAGGGGCAGGCGTCGGCGGGGTGCATCCGGTCAGTGTGGCAGGCCGGCGGCGCGCAGCAGGGACACGCCGAGCAGCTCCCGCGTGGGGCCCGCTCCGACCGCGTGCACCGAGAAGCGGACGGGACCGTCGCGGCCGGGCTCCGGCTCGATCGCGAAGTCGAGGGCGATCACTCCGTCGCCCTCGACGCGGGCGACGGGCTCGCCGAGCGGGCGGTCGTCGATCCGGAACTCCTGCTCACCGTGGGTGGAGCGCAGTCGCACCCGGAGGATCGCGGCGAGCTGCTCCGGGTCGGTCAGGGTGTAGCCGAACCAGCCGTCCGGGCCCTGAGCACTCCGCCAGTGTCCGCCGCCGGAGCCGCCGGCGCGGGAACCGTGCCCCACCAGGGCGTGGTCCGACTCGGGCTGCTGCTCCCCCGCCGCGACGGAGTCGATCACGGCCGCGTCGTCGGCGGCGATGCGGTCGGCCGCGGCGAGCTCGGCCCGGCGCGCGAGCGGATCCGCGCCGGTCGGCCAGTAGACGGTGTACCGGGTGTCGTGGATCCGCACGAACGGCTCGAGGAGGACGGAGCCGGCGTCGGTCTCGAGGGTCGCGGTCAGCGCGTGGCGGTCGAGCACGGCGACGGCGTCGAGGGGGCGCTCGGCCGTCACGACCGGGGTGGCCGCGAGGTCGCGGAGCGGTCCCGCCGCCACGTGGCCCATCCGCTCGCCGCCGCCGCGCAGCCCGTCGAGGTCGTCGGAGTCGGCGCGCGCCGCGAGGACGACCGGGCCGAACGAGAAGGCGGACCACGCGGATCCGTCGGGGAGCGCCTCCGCCCGGAGCTCGAGCCCCAGGCGCACCCGCAGCTCGTGCCGACCGGGAGCGAGCGGCCCCGTGCTGACGAAGCCGGGTCCCGCCTCCTCGACCGCGGTGCTCACGTCGAACGTCTCGGCCCAGGAGGGGCGGCGCAGCCGGACCCGGCACGCACGCTCGAGCTCGACCGTGATCACCACCTCGTCGGAGGCGGGGAAGGCGGTCTCGATCCGCGCGCGGACGCCGTGCTCGGCCGAGTCGAGGGTCGAGGGCAGGTAGAGGCCGATCACCAGGTCGTCGCCGTCGCGGGCGTAGGCGTGCTCGCCGTAGCGCGCGTGGTTCTCGAGCCCCGAGCCGACGCAGCACCACATCGACTCGTGCGTGCTCGAGTAGACGCGGTAGTGCGCGGGCCGGAGCGACGTGAAGTAGACGACGCCGCCGTCGGGGTGCTGGGTCGACAGGATGTGGTTGTAGAGCGCCCGCTCGATGTAGTCGAGGTAGCGCGCGTCTCCGCTCTGCTCGAAGAGGCTGCCGCTCAGGGCGATCATGTTGGAGGTGTTGCAGCTCTCGGGGCCCTCGCGGTCGGTCACCATCGACGTGAAGTCCGCGGCGCGGTGGAAGTGCTCGCGCACGCTGTTGCCGCCGATCGCCACGGTGCGGTCGCGGGTCACCGTCTCCCAGAAGAAGCGCGCGGCGGGCAGCAGCTCTCCGGCGAGGCGGGCGTAGCCGATCACCTTCGGGATCTGGGTGTTCGCGTGCAGACCGTCGAGCTCGTCCCGCCCGGCGAGCAGCGGATCGAGGAGCGCGCGGTGCGAGAAGCGGTGCGCCTCGGCGCGGTAGGCGGCGGCGCGCGACGGATCATCGACCGCCTCCGCGAGCCTCGCGAGGGCGTCGTTCATGCCGCCGAACTCGGTGTGCAGCATCGTCTCGAAGGCCGCGTCGTCGAGCCCGGCCGAGACCCCGAGCCACCAGTCGGCGAGGCGGACGGCCATGTCGAGCGCGCGCGCGGATCCGCCGTGCTGCGCCGCGTCGAGGAGCCCGGCGAGGGTCTTGTGCAGGTTGTACAGGGGCACCCAGCGGTCGTTGAGGCTGAAGAGATCGGCGTCGACCTCTCCGCGCGACAGCTCCTCGCCCAGGGCGCGCCCGCGGGGGATGCCGCCGAGATAGCCCGTGCCGTCCGCCTCCTGCGCGCGCTCGAACCCGTCGAGCAGGGTCTCCATCCGCTCGCGCACCGCCGGCTCGCCCGTGGCCGCCAGCATCAGGGCGGCGGCCGAGAGCGCGTGGCCCGCGATGTGGCCGTCCAGGCCCCCCGACTCCCAGTTGCCGTACCCCTCCCCCGCCGGCAGCCCGGCCTCGCGGAGGAACGGCGCGAGCAGACGGTCGGGATCGAGGTCGAGCAGGTAGCGGAGCCCCGTCGCCTGGGCGTCGGCGAACTCGCCGGGGAGCAGGCGGACGGAGCCGAGCGGGAAGCGTCGGAGCATGCGGGTGACCTCTCAGCCCTTGACGGCGCCCGCGACGAGCCCGCGGACGTAGTACTTCTGGATGGCGGCGTAGAGCAGCAGGCAGGGCAGCATCAGCAGCACGGCGCCCGCGATGACGTAGCCGAAGTCGGTCTGGCCGAAGGCTCCGGAGGAGATGTTCTGGATCGCGACGGGGAGCGTGAACAGCTCCTGCCGGGTGAGGAAGGTCAGCGCGCCGAGGAAGTCGCTCCAGGCGCCGAGGAACGCGAACAGGAACACCGTCGCGACCCCCGGCACGATCATCGGCCGCAGCACCGAGAACAGGATGCGGAACGGGCCGGCCCCGTCGATCCGCGCCGCCTCCGACACCTCCTTCGGGATCTGCGCGAAGGAGTTGCGCATCAGGAACACCCCGAACGGCAGGTTGAATGTCAGGTAGAACAGGATGATGCCCAGGTGCGTGTCGGTGAGTCCGAGCGCGTTCATCTCGAGGAACAGCGGCGTCAGCACCGCCTGGAACGGCACCATCATCGTCAGCAGGATGAGCCCGAACGCGACGTTCGACCCGCGGAACGGGAACAGGACGAGCGCGTAGGCCGCGAACGTCGTCACCACGACGCTCAGCACCGCGGTGCCGAGGGCGATGATCAGCGAGTTGACGACGTAGGTGCCCGCTCCGATCGAGCCGAGCAGCCCGATGTAGTTGTCGAGAGTCAGGTTCGCGAACGACTGCTCGGCGGCGGGCGCGGTGATCTGCGCACCCGGCTGGAACGAGCGGAGGATCGACCAGGCGACCGGGGCGACGAACGCGACCGAGACGACGACGCCGAGGACGACGTAGAGGGCGGTCCGCACGCGCTGGGCGGGCGTGGTGGGGCGGCGGGGCGCCGCGGCGAGGGTGGTGGTCACGGTTCTCTCCTTCGAGACGCGGCGCGGTCAGTCGTCCCGCATGACGCGGAACTGGATGAGGGTGAGGACGGCGGCGATCACGACGACCACGAACGAGAGCGCGGTCGCGTAGCCCACCTGCAGGTCGCCGAACGCCTTGTTGTAGACGTAGAGCATCACGGTCAGCGTCCCGGTGCCGGGACCGCCGCCGGTGATGATGTAGAACTGCGTGAACGCCAGGATCGCGCCGACGAAGCCGAGCACGCTCAGGAGCCCGAGGTAGCGCTTCACGAGCGGCACCGTCACGAGGAACTCCTGCTTCCACCGTCCTGCGCCGTCGATCGCGGCCGACTCGTAGAGGGCCTCGTCGATGCCCTGCATGCCCGACATCAGGATGATCATCGTGAAGCCGGAGCCGACGTAGGCGCCGAGCAGGACGATCAGAGTGGTCGCGCTGGTCGCGTCGAGCAGCCAGGCGGTGGGCGCATCGGTGAGCCCGACCGCCATCAGCACCTGGTCGAGCGCCCCGCTGTCGGGGCGGAACTCGAGGAGCGCCACGAAGCTCAGCGAGGTGATGCCGATGACGTAGGGCACGAAGACGGCGGTGCGGATGATGCCAGAGCCGCGACGGTTGGAGCGCACCAGCACGGCCAGGAGGTAGCCGACGACGATGCCGAGCACGGTGGAGACGACGGCGAAGCCGAGCGTGTAGAGCACGGAGGCCCAGAACGTCGTGTCCGAGAAGGCGGTCGCGTAGTTGTCGGCGCCGACGAAGTCGACGGAGCCGACCAGCGGCCAGTTCGTGACCGAGATCACGATCGCGAACACGAGCGGGACGACGACGAAGACGACGACGAGCACGAGGGCGGGGAGGATCATCAGGAGGCCGGTGCGGGCGTCCTTGCGGCCGAGGCTGCTGCGGCGCGGCGGAGGCGGGGGCGTCTCGGTCGCCGGCGCGGCGGCTGAGCGGAGGTCGGTCGTCGTGGTCATGCCTGGTTCACCTCGAGGACGCGGGCCGTCTCCTCCTGGCCGCGATCGAGGACCGCACCGAGGTCCTCGTCGCCGAAGACCGCTCCGCGGAACATCGCGAGCCACGGGGACTGCACGGTGTTGGTGAGCTGGGTGTACAGGGTGGTGGGAGCGGCGAAGCCCTCGTTCATCCGCTCCATCCCCGGCACCATCAGCGGGAAGCGCTCGGGGAAGTCGGTGTCGAGGACGTCGCTGCGGACGGGGTACCAGCCGAGGGCGGCGAGCTCGGACTGCTGCTCGAGCTCGGTGACGAAGCGCATGAAGTCCCAGGCCGCCTCCGGATTGCGGGCCCCGCGCGGGATGGACAGCACGGCGCCTCCCGAGAACTGCGAGACGCCTCCGTCGGGGCCGGGGAACGCGCTGACACCGAGGTCGGCGAGGAACTCGGGTGTCGCGCCGCCGACGATGAGGTCGTAGGAGCCGGGGAAGAGACCGACGGTGCCGTCGAGGAAGTCCTTGCCCCACGCGGCGCCGCTGTCGGCCGAGGCCCCCGGCTGCGCGAGTCCCTCCTGCTCGAAGGTCCGGTACAGCTCGAGCGTGCGCCGCAGGGCGTCGTTGCCGGTGACGGTCGCGCGCTGGCGGCCGACCTCGCCGTCGTAGAACGGACTGTCGTCGGCCCAGAAGTGCGGCTGGATCACGTAGCCGAGGATGCCCGCGGAGTTGCCGGTGAAGGTCACCCCCGAGACGCCGTCGAGGCGCTGGAGTGCTCGGGCGTGGGCGAGGTACTCGTCGAAGTCGGCGGGGCCCGTGTCCGGGTCGAGTCCCGCCTGCTCGTAGAGCGACCTGCTCCAGAACAGCTGCGACACGTTGGACAGCGCGGGCAGGCCGTACTTCCGGCCGCCGTAGGAGGCGACGTCGACGAGCGGCTGGTTCAGCTGCGCCGCGTAGGGCAGGGCGTCGATCAGCGGAGTGAGGTCGGTGAGCGCCTCGCGCGAGCTGAAGACGGGGGTCGTCACCGAGTCGGGAGCGACCACGTCGGGCACCGCGTCGGCGCGGATCGCCGTGGCGAGCTTGGTCACCATCTGCCCCTCGGGCAGCACCGTCAGCTCGACGCGCACCGCGCTCTGGGCCGCGTGGTACTTCTCGACGATCAGCTGGGCGGGCTTGTAGGCGACGCTGCGGCACCAGAAGCGGATGGTGCCCTGCGGATCCGCGGCGAAGGAGGATGCCGACACGTCGGCCTCGGGGAGCACGGCGGAGCAGCCGGCGAGTCCCAGGACGCTCGCGAGGCCGGCGCCGCCCAGGGCGAGCGCGCGACGCCGCGAGACGTCGGGGAGGAGCAGAGGAGAGTGCATCATCGATCCCTCATCGGTCGGTGGGCGGAAGCGGGTCAGGTGGAGTCGCGGACGATCAGCTGGCACGGGTGGGCGTCGATGCCCGGGCGGGAGCGGCCCTCGATCGCCTCGAGGGCGCGGGCGCCGGCGGCCCGGCCGAGCTCCTCGAGGTTCATGTCGACAGTCGTGAGGGCCGGGCGCGCGTTCAGCGCCGCCGCCGCCCAGTTGTCGAAGCCGACGATCGAGACGTCGTGCGGCACGACGACGCCGGCCTCGCGGAGCCCGTCCGAGACTCCGCGGGCGATCTCGTCGCTGCCGCAGAGCACGGCGTCGATCGGCTCGACGCGCTGGCGCAGCATCTGCGCCGCCTGCCGGCCCCAGGTCTCGGTCCAGGTGCCGTAGAGCGAGCGGTCGCCGACCAGGCGCAGGCCGAACGAGGGTGCGTGCTCCTGCACGGCCTCGGCGCGGATCCGGGCGGAGTAGTCGAGGCGGGGTCCAGCGACGTAGGCGATGTCGCGGCGGCCGAGGGCGGCGACGTGCTCGAGGGCGAGGAGCATGCCCTGGGTCTGGTCGACGACGACGGACATGTCGGCCGGGTCGTCGGAGGAGCCCATCACGTAGACGATCGGCACGCTGCTCGCGGGCAGCGCGGGCCGCGGGCCGGTGAGGTTGGTCATGACGACGATCGCGTCGACTCCGCGGGCCGCGAGGATCTCGACGCAGTGCCGCTCGCGCACGCGATCGCCGCGGGAGTTGCTGAGGAGCACCGAGGCCTGCTCGGCGGGGAACGCGTCCTCGAGCCCCCACATCACGGGGATGCTGAAGCGGCCGATGTCGTCGGAGGTGACGAGGCCGATCGTGAGCAGCCGCTGCTCGGCGACCGGGCCGAGAGCGGCGGCGGGGAGGGCGAAGCCGAGCTCGCGGGCGGCCGCGAGGATGCGGTCGCGGGTGTCCTCGCGCAGCTGCCCGCGGTTGTTCAGCGCCTTCGAGACGGTGCCGACCGAGACGCCGGTCGCGGTGGCGACGTCGCTGAGCGTGACGCGGCGGGCGGGGAAGCTCACGGTTCGTCCTCTCGTCGTCGAGACGCGGCCGGGTCGGAGGCGATCGCCGCGATGCGCCCACGGTAGCTTGCGGCAATTTGCCGCGTCAAGGAAAGGTTTGCCGGATGTTGCTGAGGAGCGCGAGTGTTGCGGGGAGGTGTGCATCGCCTCCGTGTCCCGGGGCACGGGTTGAGACGGGGGCCGGATCCCGGCATCGTGGCCCCCTCATCGACCCCGACGGAAGGAACGACGCGATGCTCACTCTCACCGACAGTGCCCGCTCGATCGTCACGACCATCACCAGCCAGACCGAGACCCCCGCCGAGGGCGGACTCCGCATCAGCGGAGACGACCTCGACGCCCGCAACTTCGCCGTCGCCGTCGCGGCGGCGCCCGAGACGACCGACGCCGTCGTCGTGCAGGACGGCGCGCGGGTGTTCCTCGACGTCGCCGCCTCGGTCGCGCTCGAGGACAAGGTGCTCGACGCGCAGGTCGACGAGGCCGGCTCAGTCAGCTTCGGCGTCGCCCCGCAGGACTGACGCCGGGCGAGGACCGCGGCCGCTCTCCCGTCACGGGAGGGCGGCCGCTGCCGTCAGCTCAGCACGTCCCGCGTGGTGAAGCGGCCGATCGCGAGCGACCCGAACACGAGCACGTAGGCCAGCTGCAGGAGCGCGTTCTCGCCGAGCGACCCCCACGCGATCGGATCGCGCAGCAGATCGGCGAAGTCGAACCAGCGGTCGGTGAACAGGAACGGGTGCAGAGCGTCGAGCTGCGAGAGCGAGCCGACGATCTGCGCGGCGATCGACACGACAACCGTGGCGGCCATCGCTCCGACCGGCACATCGGTGAGGGTCGAGATGAAGAGGCCGATCGCGGCGAGCCCGACCAGCGACAGCGCCGCGTAGACGGCGATCAGGAGCGCACGCCCGATCGCGGCCCCGAGCGGCACGCTGCTCCCCGACAGCAGGGTGACGGGCCCCACCGGGAACAGGGCGAGGCCGATCACGATGCCCACGACCATGACCGTGAGCGCCGCGGCGAGGCAGAACGCGACCGACGCGGCGAACTTGACGGCGAGCAGCCGCACCCGGCCCACCGGGGTGACGAGCAGGTAGCGGAGCGTGCCGAGCGACGCCTCCCCCGCGATCGCGTCGCCCGCGACGACACCGATGGTCAGCGGGAGGAAGAGCGGCACCGCGACGGTGATCGCGGCGAAGCCGACGAACAGCCCGTTGCCGGCGATCGAGCCGACGAAGGAGGGGCCGCCGCCCTCGCTCCCCGACAGGCGCACCGCGACGGCGAGCAGGACCGGGATGGCGGCGAGGGCCGCCAGGAGCGCCCACGTGCGCCGGCGGCGGAAGAGCAGGGCCAGCTCGGAGGCGAGGAGCGCGCCGACGCCTCCGCGCCCCCGCACCGCCTCAGCGCTCGACATCGAAGCCCTCCCCCGTCAGCTCGACGAAGCGCTCCTCGAGAGAGGGCCTGCGGACCGCGAAGCCGCGGACGCGGACGTCGGCGGCGACCAGCGCGGCGACGAGCGCCTCCGGTGCCGTGCCCGGCGGGAGCGCCGCGACGAGGAGCGGCGGATCGGTCGGATGCGCGGCCGCCGCCACCCGCGGCTCGAGTCCGCGTGCCGCGAGCTCGCCGAGCGCGCGCTCGGGGTCGGGCGTGAGCAGCTCGACGGACGCCGCGTCGCCGCGGAGCTCGTCGAGACCGCCCTGCGCCACGAGGCGGCCCGTCCGCATCACCGCGGCGTGCGTGCAGAGCTGCTCGATCTCGGCGAGCAGATGGCTCGAGACGAGCACGGTGGTGCCGTCCTCGTTGAGCCCGCGCACCAGCGAGCGCACCTCGCGGGTGCCCTGCGGGTCGAGTCCGTTGGTCGGCTCGTCGAGCACGATCAGGTCGCGCGGCGACAGCAGGGCGACGGCGATGCCGAGGCGCTGCTTCATGCCGAGCGAGTACGAGCCGACCTTCTTGCGGGCTGCGGCCGAGAGTCCGACGCGGGCGAGCGCCTCCGCGGTCCGGGCGCCACGGGTGCGGGAGGAGGTGCCGGACTCGGCCGCGTCGAAGCGGCGGAGGTTCGCGGCGCCCGAGAGGAACGGGTAGAAGCCGGGGCCCTCGACCAGCGCGCCGACCCGCGGGAGCACGTCGGCCGCACGGCGCGGCATCGCGGAGCCGAGCACCGTGATGCTCCCCTCCGTCGGCGCGGCGAGGGCGAGGAGCATCCGGATGGTGGTCGTCTTGCCCGAGCCGTTGGGGCCGAGGAAGCCGAAGACGGCCCCGCGCGGCACCGCGAGATCGAGACCCGACACGGCCTCCTGACGCCCGAAGCGCTTGGTGAGACCGCGGGTCTCGACCGCGAGCTCGGCCGTCGTCACCGCCCGGCGGCCGTGTCGAGCAGGACGTCGGTCGGGACCGCCCCGGCGAGGACGCGGCCGTCGTCGGTGATCAGCACGCTCAGCAGCGCGGACGAGAGCACTCGGCCACCGGCGACGGGGGTGGTCACCGAGTCGAGAGCGGAGAGCGCCTCGGCGTCGCCCGCGGGCAGCTCGACGACGGTGCCCCAGCCCGTGCCGGTGCTCGTGACACCCGAGTCGTCGGCGGAGGCGTCGGGCGCCGTGGCGCCGGGATCGGTGGCCTCGGGAGCGGTGGTGTCGTCGTGCGCGGGAGCCGTCTCCTCCGTCACGGTGGCGCCCTCGGGGGCGGTGAAGTCGAACATGGCGGCGTCGGGCGCCTCGAAGTCGATGCTCGAGTAGGCGACGCTGAACGCCGGCGAGGTGGCACCGACGGCGGTCACCGCGACACCGAGGGGCAGTCCGGTCTCGCCGTCGACCGAGACGGTGACGGAGCCGACCAGAGTGCCGGAGTCGCGCGGGGTCAGCACGAGCTCGTAGGCGTCGCGGCCGGCCACGCTGACGTCGGAGCCGACGGCGACGGTCGTGGTGGGGTCGATCGACGCGAGGATCTGCTCGGCGGCGCTCGACGGGGTGGGCACCTCGGCGGCGGGAGCGGACTCGGGAGCGGTGCCGTCGCCCTCGGCGGGCAGCAGATGGGTGGCGGTGTTCTCGGAGGAGTCGTAGATCCACACGCCCTCGCCCTTCGAGGCGACGATGTCGCGCTCGGCGAGCCGGTCGAGGATCTGCAGGCGGGCGCCCTGCTCGGCGTCGACGAACACGCGGGCCTGGTGCGAGCCGGTCGCGAGCTCGAGGAGCGCATCGGTGCTCGAGGTCTCACCGGAGCCGGTGGAGGCACCCGACCCGCCGAGCGCGGAGAGATCGGGGAGGCCGAGGTCGGAGGTCTGCTCGATCTCGCCCGAGAACGCGGTCACGTCGTTCTCCGCGACGAAGGCCAGCAGCTCAGCGGCCGACTTCTCGGGGAGGTCTCCGGCCGCACTGGCCGAGAGGGGAAGCGCCACGGCCGCCGCGACGACGACCAGGGGTACGGCGGCGAACGGGGTCCAGCGCTTCCAGGAGGTGCTCATACCCGGGGAGGGTACGCGCCGAAACGTCGAGACGGCTGCGAATCGTGGCGCGCCGCGCCTCACGCCACGCGCACGGCCGAGACCACCACGTTGTCGACGTAGTGGCCGTAGGAATCGTCGAAGACGCCTCCGCAGGTGATCAGCCGCAGCTGCGCGGTCGGAGCCGGACCGTAGACGTCCTCGGTCGGGAAGTCCTCCTTCGGGACCGTCACGGACCCGGTGACCGAGAAGGTGCGCGTGCTGCCGTCCGAGAGGACGACGTCGACGGTGTCGCCGGGGGCGAGCTCGGACAGGCGGAGGAACACGCCGGGGCCGATCCGCGAGTCGACGTGGCCGGCGATGACGGAGGGGCCGATGTCGCCGGGCACCACGCCGTCGCGGTACCAGCCGGCCTCGTCCACGAGCTCGGGCGGCTGGATCCAGCCGGTGTCGTCCCGGGTCAGCGACTCGAGGGTCGAGTCGACGCCGAGTGCGGGAATGATCACGCGCTCGGGGACGAGGGCGGAGCGGGCAGGAGCGGGAGCGGCGACCGGGTCCTGCAGGCGGCCGGCGTCGGCAGGACCGGGGGTCGCGACCGGCGTGGCGACGGCCGTCGTCTCCGCCGGCGCCGGAGGAGCTTCCGCGGCGGGCGCCGACGCGCAGCCCGCGAGCACCGCGAGCAGCAGAGCGGCGGCCGCGACCGCCGGTGTCCCGCGCATCAGTGCGTTCGCGCGGCGCTCCGGCGCGCGAACACGACCACCGCGGCGGCGAGGAGGGCGAGCACGGAGCCGACGCCGAGGAGGCCGGGGACGACCGGCGATCCGGTCGACGAGACGTGGACGGCCGTCGCGCCTCCTCCGGTCTGGATGCCGCCCGTGGGCAGATCGCCGACCGCGGCGGAGTCGAGGACCGGCGAGACGACGAGACCGCCGGACGCGTCGTCGAGCACGAAGAGGGAGGCGACGGATCCGGGAGCGAGGTCGAGATCCGCCTTCGCCGTGGCGGACGTGGTGCTGACGTCGAGCGTCCACGGGCCGGCCGGGACGTTCTTGTAGGAGGTGGCGGTGCCCTGCTGCGCATCGCTCGCGATGACCGCTCCCGTGGTGGTGACGACGTCGACCTGCGAGGCGGTGGTCGAGGCCTGGACGACGCGGACGCGAGCCTGGCCGTCGGCCGGCGGCGTGAGGTCGTCGGTGAAGACGGTGGTGGACAGGACCGCGTTCCGGCCGAGGGCGGCGACGGTCAGCGGAGTCCCCGCCGAGACGTCGACCGACTGCTGGATCACGGGAGCCGTGCCGTCGGGAGCGTCGGAGGGGACCATCGACACGACGTAGGTGCCCGGCTGCAGGGTCCAGTAGGGCGAGACCGCACCGTAGGCGACGTCGTCGAGCTCGAAGGCCGCGCCTCCGCCCGCGAGAGCGGTGAGTGTGACGTCGACCGACTTCGTGTCGGGCGACAGGTGCGCGACCCGCACCCAGCCCGTCGAGGGCGCCGCCTCTTCCGCCGACGCCGGCGCCGCACCCAGCGCCGCCAGCGCGGCCGCCGCGACCAGGCCGATCGCCATCCGCGGCAGACGTCGGGGCGTGCGGGCGGAGCGGGCGAGCGGGTGCATGAGTGGTCCTTCGGTGGGTGGCGCTAGGGGGCGTTCGGGAGGAGTCCGGCGGGCTCGTCGAGGTCGAGGGTCACGAGGAGTCCCGCAGCACTCGAGTCGACCGAGCGGGGGACGAAGTCGCCGGTCTGGCTGCCGAGCCAGGCCGTCGCCTCGGCGGTCGCGGTGGCGTCCGAGGGGATGCTCGCGCCGTTGTAGCCGGAGAGGAGCAGGCGGTGCCGGACTCCCTCCGTCTCGTTGGTGCCGAGCGGGAAGTCGGCGACCGAGAGCGGGGCGGCGGCGAGCTGCTGGCCGAGGAGCAGGAGCAGCCGGGAGTCGACGCGCCCCTCCTCGAGCAGGGCGCGCGCGGCCGGAGTGCTGGTGAGGGCCGGGTTCGCGGCGAGCTGTGCTCCGGCGGAGGCGCGTGCGGCGGTCAGGACGACCTCCTGGGCGGCGGCGGCGTCGGGCCCCTGGTCGAGCACGCGCCGCACCTCGACACCGGAGTCGCCGCCGCCGAACCGGGCGACGGGCTCCGAGTTCTCGAGGGCGGTCGAGACCTCGCCGGTCGCCGTGGAGGTCAGCGCGGGCGTGGCCAGGACGTAGTCGGCCGCTCGCCACGCCGAGTCGGGGGCTGCGGCGGCGAGAGTGGACTCGGAGACGATGGTGTCGGCCGGGAATCCCCCCTCGTTGACCTGGTCGACCAGGTCGTCCTGCACGAGCAGCACCGACGAGGGGTCGAGGGAGGAGGCGATCCACGAGACGGCGGCGGCCGTCAGGCCGGGGTCGGCGGCGGGTGCGGCGTCTCCCGAGTCTCCCTGCGAGAGCAGCGGGACGGCGACGAGAGTCCCGCCGATGACGAGGACCGCGGCACCGATCCCGATGCCGACCAGGAGCAGGCCGCGACGCGAGCGCGGGGCGCGCTCCTCGACGGGCGGCGAGTCATTGCGGTTGTCGGGCGCGTCGGCGAGGTTCAGCAGGTGCTCGGGATAGGTCGGCGGGGCCGGCGGCCGGTCGTCGGCGAGCAGGGCGTCGAACGGGTCGGCGGAGGTCTCGGCGCGGGGAGCCGGCGCGGCGGAGCGCTGGCGCGACACGAAGGAGCGCGAGGGCTCGGAGGGCCGGTGGTGGATGGTCTCCGGGACGAACGAGGCGACCGCCGGGTGCGGGAACTCGATCGCGTCGGGGTCGAGCGCGCAGACCTCCCCGATCGCCGGAGCGACCCCGAACGTCGACACGGCGGCGAGGGAGGGGGCGCTCAGGGGGGTGGTCGCGGGACGCTCGAAGGCGGACGGCGCGGCGGGCTCGTCGCGCTCGTCGCGCTCGACAGCGGCGGCTCGCTGGGCTTCGGCGAGGCGCTCGGCTTCCGCGAGGCGCTCGGCCTCGGCACGGTGCTCGGCCTCGGCGACGCGCTCGGACTCCGCCAGACGCTCGACCTCGGCAACACGCTCGGTCTCGGCCAGACGCTCGTCCTCAGCGGCACGCTCAGCCTCAGCCACACGCTCGACCTCAGCCACACGCTCGACCTCAGCCACACGCTCGACCTCAGCCACACGCTCGGCTTCCGCGACACGCTCGACCTCGGCGAGACGCTCGGCTTCCGCCAGACGCTCGGCCTCAGCCAGACGCTCGACCTCAGCCACACGCTCGGCCTCCGCGACACGCTCGACCTCGGCGAGACGCTCCGCTTCCGCCAGACGCTCGGCCTCAGCCAGACGCTCGACCTCAGCCAGACGCTCGGCCTCAGCCAGACGCTCGACCTCAGCCAGACGCTCGACCTCAGCCATACGCTCGGCCTCCGCGACACGCTCGGCCTCCGCCAGGCGCTCGGCCTCGGCGATGCGCTCGACGACGGCGGCGCGCTCGGCGGCCGCCGCCTGCTCCTGAGCCGAGACGGCGGAGAGGGCCGATCGCGGCGCGGGCGGTGGTGCGAAGCTCGACAGCGGCTCGACCACGGGTGGGACTGTCGCGACGGGAGCCGCGACGGGGTCGGGTGCGAAGTCGGGAACCGTCGTCGCGGGCTGCGACGAGTCGGGCTGCGGCGACGCTTCGGGCGAGAAGGCCGGCGCGATGAGAGGCGGCACCGTGGGGGCCGGCGCGGCGCGAGGCGGCACCGCGGCGGGCGGCGCGGCGAGAGGCGGCACCGCGGCGGGCGGCGCGGCGACCGCCTGCGGCACGGAGGTGATCGGGGTCGGGAGGTCCGGATCGAAGTCGGCCACAGCGGGGTGGGGGAACTCGATCGCGTCGGGGTCGAGCTCGCAGTACCGGCCGATCGACGGTGCGGGCACCTCGAAGGTGGGCAGCCCGGACGACCAGGCGGGCGCACTCTCGGCGGGAGCGCGCGGGAGGGTCCGATCGAGATCGATCGCCTCGTCGCGCACGGCAGAGCCGTTGTCGTGCAGGGCCGGGCCGTCGTCGTGCCGACCGCGTCCGAACAGCCGGCGTGCCACGCCGGTGGTCCCCCGCGCCATCAGCGGGAGTCCCGTCCGTGCGCGCGCCGACTGGAGCTGGTCATACCTGCTCTTCGGAGCCCCCCGGCTGTCCGGTCTGGTCCACCCTGCGATCCGGATCGTCGTCCCCACCTGTGCATCGCCCCAGTCTCCCGGTTGCGATGGCGCGAAACGAACCGTCATTGCCGCGTGAGACGGCGTGTCGCCCCCGGAAGGGTCGCAGAACGGGGGTGCGGGCGCCGCATCCGCCCGCGATGATCGGGGGATGGACCTCCCGTTCGCCCTCCCGATCGCACCGATGCTGGCGAAGGCGGTGCTGACCGTGCCCGCGCAGGGCAGTGTGCCGGGCGGACTCTCCTACGAACCGAAGTGGGACGGCTTCCGCGCGATCGTCTCGCGGTCCGGCGGTGAGTGCGAGATCGGGAGCCGCGGCTCGAAGCCGCTCACCCGGTACTTCCCCGAGCTCGTGACCGCGTTCCTCGAGTTGCTCCCCGACGGCTGCGTCCTCGACGGCGAGATCGTGCTCGCCACCGGCGACCGCGGTGCTCAGAGACTCGACTGGGAGCTGCTCTCGCAGCGGATCCACCCCGCCGCGAGCCGCGTCGCGATGCTGGCGGAGGAGACTCCGGCGATGCTCGTCGCCTTCGACCTGCTGGCCGTCGGCGGGCGGAGCCTGCTCGACGAGCCGTACTCGGCGCGGCGCGCGGCGCTGGCCGACCTGCTGGAGGGTGTCGCGCCTCCGCTCCACCTCGGGCGGACCACCTCCGACGAGGCGCTCGCGCGCGACTGGCTCGAGCGGTTCGAGGGAGCGGGACTCGACGGAGTGGTCGCGAAGGCGCTCGACGCGCCGTACGCCCCCGGCAAGCGGTCGATGCTGAAGGTGAAGCACCACCGCACGGCCGACGTCGTCGCGATCGGCTACCGCGAGCACACCTCGAAGCCGGGCGTCGGCTCGCTGCTGCTCGGCCTCTACGACGCCGACGGGACCGTGCGGCAGGTGGGAGGCGCCTCCGCCTTCACCGACGCCCGACGGGTGGAGCTGGTCGACGAGCTCGCCGACGCGGTCGAGCGCGACGCCGAGGGCGAGCCCGTGCGCGGCGACGGCGAGCGGAGCCGCTTCTCGGGGAGCCGCGACACCTCCTTCGTCCGGCTGGCGCCGACGCGGGTGCTGGAGGTGCGCTACGACCAGATGGAGGGGGCGCGCTTCCGCCACACCGTGCAGTTCGAGCGGTGGCGGCCCGACCGCGAGGCGGCCTCGTGCACCTTCGACCAGCTCGAGCGGCCGACCGCCTACGACCTCGACGACGTGCTCGGCTGAGCGCCGGTCAGTCGGCGGCGGGCTTCTTCGCGCGACTCGGCTGCACGCGGGGCGGCTCGCCGGGCATCTTGGGGAAGTCGGGCGGGAACGGCAGCTCGCCGAGCCCCTCCTCGACATCGCGCTCCCACCAGCCGAGCAGGGTGTCGAGCCGGCCGGGAGCCTCGTGCATCCGCGCCCACGGGTCGCCCTGCGACGCGAGCCGCCCGGGAACGGTGCGGACGGTGAACGCGGTGGGGTCGACTCCGTCGAGCTCCTCCCACTCGAGAGGGCACGACACGGGAGCGTGCGCGAGCGGTCGCGGGCTGTAGGCGCCGGCCATCGTGCGGTCGCGGTTCGCCTGGTTGAAGTCGACGAAGATGCGCTCGCCGCGCTCCTCCTTCCACCAGGCCGTCGTGACCTGCTCGGGCAGCCGGCGCTCGAGCTCGCGGGCGGCCGCGATCACGGCGTGCCGCACATCGAGGAACTCGTGCTCGGGCTCGATCGGGGCGAACACGTGCAGCCCGCGGTTGCCCGAGGTCTTGACGAACGACTCCAGACCCGCCTCCCGCAGCACCTCGCGGAGGGCGTGCGCGGCACGGACGGCGTCGGCCACGTCGGTCCCGGGCTGCGGGTCGAGGTCGATGCGGAGCTGATCGGGCCGATCGGGGTCGCCGGCCCTCGAGGCCCACGGGTGGAAGGTGATCGTGTTCATCTGCGCAGCCCACACGGCCACGGCGGGCTCGTCGATCACGAGCTGCGGATGCACGCGCCCGCTCGGGTAGGTGACGGGGACGGAGCGGACGTAGTCGGGCGCTCCCTTGGGAGGGTTCTTCGAGAAGAACTGGTCGCCGTCGATCCCGGAGGAGAAGCGCTGCAGCGACACGGGCCGGTCGCCGTTCGCCGCGACGAACGCGTCGCCGACCGCGATCAGGTACTCGGCCAGCTCGCGCTTGGTGATGCCGGACTCGGGGAAGAGGACGCGCCCCGGACTCGAGAGGCGGACCTCGCGGTCGCCGTGCGGTCCGGGGACGGTGAGGACGACGGCGTCGCTGCTGGGCATCTTGCGAGGCTAGCCCGCGGTGCCGTTCGGCGACAGGGGCCCGCCGGGGCGGCGGCGGAGGCGGATCGGGCCCTTCGCGCGCGACGGGTCGACGATCTGCCCGCCCTGCACGATGTCGATCTCGCCGCGATCGACGAGCCGGCGGGCGGCGCGGCGGACGGGCTCCATCAGGGGGCGCCACTCCTCGCCGCCGACCGTGCGGGCGACCTCGGACGGGCACGCGGTGGACGTGGCCGCCCGGGCGAGGAGGACGCGGCGGATCTCGTCCTCGAGGAGCGCCTCCTCGGGGCCGACGCCGCGACGGCGGCACGCGTCGGAGCAGTAGCGGACGTTCTCCCAGTCGCGCGCCCACTTCGCGCGCCACTCGATCTCGCGGCCGCAGGAGGCGCAGGTCTTGCTCTCGGGGCGGGCGGAGGATTCGCGGACGCGGTGGGCCATGCCTCGAGTGTGCGCGCGCGGGGCGCCGTGGCGCGACGGGTTGCGCGGGGGTGCGCGTGCGGTCTGCAGGAGATCGTGCGGTCTGCAGGTGGTCGGGACCCGGATCCCGGATCGGCGCAGCGGAGAGCGCTCTTCGGCCCGCGGCTCCTGCAGATCGCACCTCGGGCTCCTGCAGACCGCACCGCGGAGTCCGGGAGCGACCGCAGGCTCGGGTGTCATACTCCGCAATGCGGCGAGGGCTCCCCCGGCAGTGCGACAGGCTGGAGGGGCAGTGCTGCGGCGCGAAGGCGAGCCGACCCCGCGCCGCATCCCCGATCGATCAGGAGCCTCCGATGAGCCGTGAGAACCTCGCCACCTCCGAGGCGGGCGCCGATCCGCATCCGCGTGCCGCGTTCGCCGGGCTGTCGCCGGAGGAGTTCAAGCTCGCGTTCCGCAATCACGCCGCCGGAGTCGCGCTGATCACCGCCGACCCGGGCACCGGCCCCGTCGCGCTGACCGCGACCTCTGTCTTCTCGGTGAGCGCCGAGCCTCCGCTGTTCGTGTTCTCCCTGTCGTCGGCGTCGTCGAGCTCGCCCGCGATCCAGGCGTCCGAGACGCTCGTCGTGCACCTGCTCGGCGCCGGCCAGCTCGATCTCGCGCGACTGGGCTCGACCAGCGGCATCGACCGCTTCGCCGACACGTCGATCTGGTCGCGACTGCCCACCGGCGAGCCGTACTTCCCGACGGCCGCCGCGTGGATCCGCGGCACCGTCATCAACCGCATGGAGGCGGGGTCGTCGACGATCGTCGCCGTCCACGCGCTCGAGGCCCACGTGCCCGAGGACTCGGACACGACCGCTCCGCTCGTCTACCACAACCGCACCTGGCACCACCTCGGCGAGCACTCCCGCCTGAGCTGACGCGCGCCGCTCCCCGGACTCGCAGCGCGAGCCCGCAGAAGTCGTCGTACTCGACCGTCGAGTACGACGACTCTCGCGTTCTCTAGTAGTGATGCGCGCGAGAACGGCGAACCGCGAGGCCGCCCCGGAACCCGGTGACGCTCCCGCATGTCGAGACGGGCGACGTCTGACGAACGGGCCGACCGGCACCTCGACTCCGCAGAAGTTGTCGCACTCGACCCTCCAGTGCGACAACTCCTGCGTTCTCGGCGAGTGCGGGTAGCGGCGCGAGCGGATCCGGGAGGCGCGGACTCCGAGACGCGCTGCGACAGCAGCGCACGTGCTCCGCACCCTCTGAGGAACGGGCGCGCAGGCGAGCGAGAACGCAGGAGTTGTCGCACTCGACCCTCGAGTACGACAACTCCTGCGTTCTCGAGAGGGGCCTACGCCGCAGGGCCCGTCGCCACCGGGCGGCCGGGGGTGTTCGACCACTGCGACCACGAGCCCGGGTACAGGCGCGGCGCGAAGCCCGCGAGGGTCAGCGCGACCGCGTCGGCGGCGGCCGTCACTCCGGAGCCGCAGTACACGCCGACAGGCGCCCCGGCCCGCACGCCGACCTCCTCGAAGCGCGCGCGCAGCTCGGACGACGGCAGGAAGCGGCCGTCGGAGTCGACGTTCCGGGTGGCCGGCGCGTTCAGCGCTCCCGGGATGTGCCCGGCGCGCGGGTCGATCGGCTCGACGTCGCCGCGGTAGCGCTCGGGCGCGCGCGCATCGAGCAGCACTCCGACGGACGGGAGCGCAGCCGCCGCGTCGATGTCGAGCACCGGCAGGGCGCCGTACGCGAGCTCCACGTCGCCGGCCACCGGAGTCACGGGTCCCGCCTCGAGGGCGCGACCCGACCCGGTCCAGGAGCGGAGCGACCCGTCGAGCAGGCGCACCTCGGCGACTCCGGCCGCGCGCAGCAGCCACCAGGCCCGGGCCGACGAGAGGTTCTTGAAGTCGTCGTAGACCACCACCGACTGGCCCCGCCGGAGGCCCCAGCCGCGTGCGGCCTCCTGGAGCGCCTCGATCGGAGGCAGCGGGTGCCGCCCGTCGGCCGGGTCGCCGTGCGCGGCGAGCTCGTGGTCGAGGTCGACGTACACCGCTCCCGGCAGGTGCCCCTCGAGGTACGCGGGCCGTCCGTCGGGGCGGTCGAGGCGCCAGCGCACGTCGAGGACGAGCGGGGGCTCGGGCGACGCGAGTGCCGCCTCCAGCTCCTCGGGGGTCACGAGCACGTCGCTGCGGTCGGGGAGATCGGTGTCGGAGGGAGCAGTGCCGGTCATGTCGGTCCTTTCGAGTGCGCTCACAGCGCGGTTCCGGGATTCAGGATGCCCTGCGGATCGAACAGCCGCCGCACAGCGCGCTGCAGGGCGACGACGTCGGGGCCGAGCTCGCGCCGCGCCCACTCGCGCTTCAGCCCGCCGACCCCGTGCTCGCCGCTGACGGTCCCGCCGAGCTCGAGGGCGAGGGCGAACACCGCCTCGGCCGCGGCGTCGGCCTGCGCGCGCGCCTCGTCGGTGTCGCTCCGGAGGCGGATGATCGGATGCAGGTTGCCGTCGCCGGCGTGCGCGAAGACGTAGACGTCGGCTCCCGTGTCCGCGGCGATCGCGTGGATGCGGCGGACGGCCTCGGCGAGACGCGACCGGGGCACGGCGATGTCCTCGATCAGGACCCGGCCCCGCGCCTCGATGGCGGGCAGAGCGTCGCGGCGCGCGGACGCGAGGGCGAGCCCCTCCGCCGCATCGAGAGTCGCCTCGACGCTGGTCGCGGTCTCCGCCAGCACCGCCCGCACGGCCTCGATCTCGTCCGCCGCGCCGAACCCGTCGGTCTGGACGAGGAGGAACGCGCCTCCCCGCTGCGCGAGGTGGGTGCCGCGCAGGGCGTCGATCGCCTCGAGGGTGCGGTCGTCGACGAGCTCGAGCACGCTCGGGCGGAGCCCGGCGAGCGCGAGGGCGACGGCGGCCTCGGCCCCCGCGGCGACATCGGCGAAGAACGCCGCGGCGGTCGCGGTGAGGCGGGGGCGCGGCAGGAGGCGGAGGGTCGCGCCGACGACGACGCCGAGGCTCCCCTCCGAGCCGACCACGAGGGCGGTCAGGTCGAGGCCGACGACGCCCTTCACGGTGTCCCGGCCGAGGTGCACCAGGGAGCCGTCGGCCAGGACGACGTCGAGGGCGAGCACGGCGTCGCGGGTGACCCCGTACTTCGCGCCGCGCAGACCGCCCGCGTTGGTGGCGATGTTGCCGCCGATGGTCGAGATCTCGACGCTGCCGGGGTCGGGCGCGTAGAGGAGGCCGTGGCGGGCGGCGGCGCGGTCGAGGTCGGCCGTGATCACCCCGGGCTCCACCCGTGCGACACCGTCGACCGGGTCGATCGAGAGGATGCGGTCGAGCCCGGAGACGTCGAGCACGATCGCGCCCTCCCCCGCGCTCGCGGCACCCGCGAGTCCGGAGGCGGCGCCGCGGGTCACCACGGGGATGCCGTGGGCGGAGGCGTGCACGAGCGTCGCGCGGACCTCGTCGACGTCGCGGGCGCGGACCACTCCGACGGGGTCGCCGGCGGGCGACCAGCCCGAGCGGTCGGCGCGGGCGACGACCGGTGCGATGGCCGGTACGACGGCCGGGGCGGGCGCGACGGCCACGGCCGGCGCGGCGACGCTCACGCCTCCACCCGCGTGATGATCGCGGCCGTCGCCGCCGACGCCTTCACCCGCTCGAGGAACAGCACCGCGGTCGCCGCGGCCGAGCGGTGCGTCGCGTCGTTCAGGGCGTCGTGCCGGCCGTCGGCGAGGAGGTGGATCTCGGCGCGCGGGGCCGTGCGGTAGACGGCCACCGCCTCCGCCACGGGGCTGATCGCATCGGCCTCACCGTGCAGCGCGAGCAGCGGCGCCCGCACGGCGCTCGCGGCGACGGCGAGCAGCTCCAGGGGCAGCACCGCGTCGCGCGCACCGGCGTCGGCCTCGCGGGCGAGCACCCCCGCGTGGGTCGGGCAGGCGGTCCGCTCGGCGATGCCCTCGCCTCCCCCGGCGCGGACGGGCAGACCGGCGACGATCACCGCGTCGACCACGTCGGGGTGGGTCGCGGCGAGCTCGAGGGCGACGGCCGCGCCCGCGTCCGAGCCGACCAGCACCAGCGGGGAGACGGCGCCGGGGTCGCGGAGGAGCTCGAGCGCGGCCTCCCGGATCCCCTCGGCGGTCGCATCGCCGAGCGCGCGGACGCGGTAGGCGTCGCGGGCGAGGCGGGTGCCGAAGCGCTCGTAGACGGCCGGCGTCTCGCCGCGGCCGCCGAGGACGATCAGCGTGCCGCGGGGCGCGATGCCCTCCGGCTCGTCGAAGTGCCGGGCGAGGGCGGCGGGGGTGGTCAGGGTCATGCGGGGACTCCTTCGGGAGAGGGGACGGAGAGCTCGGCGAGCGGGAGCGGCGCGACGGCCGCCTCCCGCCCGCGGAGCCCGAGGAGGAGCTGCAGGCGCTCGCTCACGGGAGCGTCGACACCGGCTCGGCGGGCGAGGAGCACGACCTCGCCCGTGAGGTGGTCGACCTCGCTGCCGGCGCCGCGGGCGAAGCTCTGCCAGGTCGAGAGGCGGCCGGCGGTGTGCCCGGCGACGGGGTCGACCCGGAGGCGGGTGCCGTCGTCGTCGGCGATCGCGCGGCCGTTCGCGGTGAGCGCGAGGCGCGCCTCCGCCACGAGGGCCTCGCGGGCGGCGGCCCGCTCGGCGTCGGTGCCGGAGAAGAGGTCGAGGCCGTTGACCGCGTTCGCGAGGAGCTTCCGCGCCTTCCACGCGCCGATGTCGGGCACGGCGCGGGCCGCGAAGCCCGCGCCGCGGAACGTCTCCGCGAACGCCGCGGCCCGAGGATCCTCGGCGTCGGGGTGCCGGCCGATCCACAGCACGCCGACGGTCGGGAAGGACGGCGAGACGACCTCGCCGGGGGTGAGGAAGCTGGCCGCGATGCCGATCGAGACGCCGAAGACATCGGCGAACCGGCGCAGCGCCGCATCCTCGGCCGCGAGTCCGTTCTGGAGGGTGAGCACCGGCAGCTCGCTGCCCGCTCCCCCGTCGGCCAGCGGCGTCCACGCCCACTCGGCGAGCGCCGCCTCGGCGTCCTGCGCCTTCACGGTCAGCACGAGGACGTCCCCTCGTCGCGGCGCGGCCTCGAGGGGCCCGCCGGCCACCGGCACGCGCACCGTCCGGTCGCCGCCCGGCCGCCGCAGGCGCAGCCCGCGCTCCCTCAGCAGGCGGAGGTGCTCGCCGCGCGCGATCAGGACGACGTCCTCTCCCGCGAGGTGCAGCTGCGCGGCGACGACCGAGCCCACCGCGCCGCCGCCGATGACGAGGAAGCGCCGGCTCACGAGGCCACCGCCGTCGCCCCGGGGACGGCGGCCAGGAGCGTCCGGGTGTACTCCGCCTCGGGCGAGCGGAAGACGCGGGAGGTGGTGCCCGCCTCCTCCACCCAGCCGCGGTTCAGCACCACGATCTCGTGCGACACGTCGGCGACGACCGCGAGGTCGTGCGAGACGACGAGGTAGGCGACTCCGAGGTCGTGCTGCAGCTCGACCAGCAGCGCGAGGATCTGCGCCTGCACCGACACGTCCAGCGCCGACACCGGCTCGTCCAGCAGCACGAGGTCGGGGCCCAGCGCGAGCGCCCTGGCGATCGCCACCCGCTGCCGCTGTCCACCCGAGAGCTCGGCGGGCAGCCGGGAGAGGAAGGAGCCGGGCAGGCCGACGCGGTCGAGGAGCTCCTGGGCGCGGGCGAGCCGGGAGGCGCGATCGCCGACTCCGAAGGACACCAGCGGCTCGACGACCGACTCGAGCACGGTGAACCGCGGGTCGAGGGCGGCGAACGGATTCTGGTGCACCAGCTGGATGCGCCGGCGGAGCGGCCGCCACTGCGTCTCGCCCGCGCGCGTCAGATCGGCGCCCTCGACGAGCACGCGGCCGCTCGACGCGCGCTCGAGCCCGAGGGCGATCCGCAGCGCCGTCGTCTTGCCCGAGCCCGACTCGCCCACCAGCGCGAGCGTCTGCCCGGCGCGGACCGAGAACGAGACGTCGTCGAGTGCACGGAAGCCGCCGCGCCGCCCGGGGAGCGGGAAGTCCTTGACGACGTTCTCTATCCGCAGGATCTCGGGAGCCGGCTGCACCCGCTCGAAGCGCGGGACGAGCGCGCCGCCGTGCCCGAGGCCGGGCGCCGCGTCGATCAGAGCACGGGTGTACTCCTCGCGCGGCGCGACGAGGATCTCGGCCGGCGGACCCTGCTCGATCACCCGGCCGGCCCGCATCACGAGGACGCGGTCGGCCCGGTCGGCCGCGACGGCGAGGTCGTGCGTGATGATCAGCAGCGCGATCCCCTGCTCGCGCACGAGCGACTGCAGGTGGTCGAGGATCCGCTTCTGCACCGTGACGTCGAGGGCGGAGGTGGGCTCGTCGGCGATGATCAGCCGCGGCCTCCCCGCCAGCGCGAGCGCGATCAGCGCGCGCTGACGCAGACCCCCCGAGAGCTCGTGCGGGTACTGCCGTGCCCGCAGCTCCGGGTCGTCGATCCCCGCCTGCGCGAGCGCGTCGAGCACCTCGGCGTCGACCGAGCGGCGGTCGACGCCGCGCAGGCGCACCGCCTCGGCGATCTGCGCGCCGATCCGGAGGGTCGGGTCGAGTCCGACCATCGGGTCCTGCGGCACCAGGCCGACGAACCGACCGCGGAGGCGTCGCAGCTCCTTCTCGCCGGCGCGCGTCACGTCGTCGCCGGCGATCTCGATCGAGCCGCCGGTGATGCGCCCGTTCGCGGGGAGCAGCCCGAGGACGGCGTTCGCGGTCGTCGACTTGCCCGACCCCGACTCGCCGACCACGGCGACGACCTCGCCCGGTGCGATCTCGAGCGAGACCCCGTGCACGACGTCCTGCCCGCCGTAGGCGACCGAGAGGCCCTCGAGCCGCACGAGCGCGCTCATCGCTGGACCTCCTCGACGGTCTTGGCCACGTGGTTCAGCGACAGCACCAGGAGGCCGACGAAGAGTCCGGGCAGGAGCGAGAGCCACGGGCTGGTCACCAGGTAGTTGCGTCCGCTCGAGATGAGCGTCCCCCACTCGGCGGCGGGCGGCGCCGCTCCGAAGCCGAGGAAGCTCAGCGCAGCCACGGCGATGATCGCGGTGCCCAGATCGAGCACCGCCAGGACGGCGACCGGACCCCACGAGTTGGGGAGCACGTGCCGCACGAGGATGCGCAGGCGAGTGGCGCCTCCGGTGCGGGCCGCCTCGACGTAGGGCAGCGTCTTGACCCGCAGCACCTCGGCGCGGGTGGTCCGCGCGAAGCCCGGCAGGATCCCGATGCCCACGGCGAGCGCCACCGGCAGCGTGCCGAAGCCGATCGCCGTGACGATGGCGAGCGCCAGCAGCAGGCCCGGGATCGCGAGCAGAACGTCGACGATCCGCATGACGACCGCGTCGACGACTCCGCCCGCGTAGCCCGAGGCGACGCCGAGCGCAAGACCGCCGACCAGGGCGATCGCGATCGCGATCACGGTGGCCTGGATGGTCAGCGCCCCGCCGTGCAGGACCCGCGCGAACAGGTCGCGGCCGAGCTCGTCGGTGCCGAAGAGGTGGGCCGGGCCGGGCGCCTGGAGCTTGTCGGCCGGCGCCGTCGCGTACGGGTCGTACCCGGTGAACAGCGCAGGGGCGATCGCCGAGAGCAGGACGAAGACGGCGAAGGCGAGCGCGATCACGAAGCCCGGGCGGCGCAGGAGCAGCCTCACTGCCCTGAGGCGCCGCGCGGTCCTGCCGTGCGGGGCGCGCTCGCGGGTCTCCGGGGCGAGCGCCCGGGCGGTCGCGGTCCTGGTCAGTTCGAGCGTCATGGCCGGCTCGCCTTCGGTGTCGTGGTGATGCGCGGATCGAGGAGGGGGTAGAGCAGGTCGACGAGGAGGTTGATCCCGACGAAGACGGCCGCGGCCAGCACCACGACGGCCTGCACCACCGGCACGTCCTGGGTGAGCACCGACTCCTGGGCGAGCGTCCCGATGCCCTGCCGGGCGAAGATCGTCTCGGCGACGATCGCGCCCGTGACGGTGTTGCCTGCCAGGATGCCGAGGATCGTCAGGGCGGGCAGCGAGGCGTTGCGGAACGCGTGCCGCCACTGCACGGCGGCGCGGGAGAGCCCCGCGGCGCGGGCGGTGGTGATGTACGCCTCCCTCTCGACGTCGGCGAAGCTGCGGGTCAGCACCTGGGCGAGCATCGCCGAGGTGGGGATCGCCATCGTCACCGCCGGCAGGATCAGGCTCGCCGGTGTCGCGCTGCCCGTGGAGGGCAGCACGTGCAGGGTGAAGGCGAAGAACTGGATGAGCAGCAGGCCGATCCAGAACCCGGGGAACGCGACTCCCGCGGAGGGCAGCCGGCTCAGCAGGATCTTGAGCGGACGCCACTGCACGTACGCCGCCAGGGAGGCGAGCGCCGTGCCGCCGACGAGCGCGAGTCCGATGGCGAGGGCGCTGAGCTGCAGGGTGCCCGGCAGCTTCTCGGCGATCAGCTGACTGACGGGGATCCCCTTGGTGATGGAGGTGCCGAAGTCGCCCCGGAGCGCGTCGCCGAGCATGTGCAGGTACTGCTGCCAGACCGGCTGGTCGAGTCCGTAGCGCGCCTGGGCCTCGGCGAGCTGCTCGGGGGTGAGCGAGTCGACCTCGACGTTGTTGGCCGAGAGCAGGAGCGCGAGCGGATCGCTCGGCAGCAGCCACAGCACCGCGAAGGTCACCGTGTACGCGGCCCACAGCACGAGGACCGCCTGGCCGAGCCGGCCGGCGAGGTAGCGGCCGAGGCCCGAGGGGGCCGAGCGGGTGCCCGGCCTCCGCGGTGCCGCCGGTGCCGCGAGGGTCGTCACGGCTGGATCCAGGTGCCGGAGAAGTCGCCGAACGCCTCGGAGGTGAAGCGGAAGCCGTGCACCGCCGACGAGACGCCGGCCAGCTGCACCCGCTCGGCGAAGGGGAAGACCAGCGCGTTCTCGAGCAGGTGGTCCTGCAGCTCGGCGTAGACCGCCGCCCTGGCGGTCGTGTCGATGGTCTGGACGCCCTCGTCGAGCAGTGCCTGCACCTCTGCGGCCTGCTCGGCGGTGAAGTTGTTCACGGCCTGCGCCTTCGATCCGGCGTACCGGGAGTCGATGATCCACTGGATCACCCCCGGATCGGCACGGGTGTAGTAGGTCGAGATCAGGTCGTAGTCCCCGCTGCCCAGCACGTCGGCGCGCTGCGCGTTCGTGATCACGTTCAGCTCGAGGTCGATGCCCACCTGCTTGAGCTGGTCCTGGATCAGCTGGTCGCCCGCTCCGAACTGCGCCACGATCGGCACCGAGAGGGTGAGCCTCCGCCCGTCCCGGTAGCGGTAGCCGTCGTCGCCGAGCGCCCAGCCCGCCTCGTCGAGCAGCTCGCCTGCGCCGTCGGCGTCGAAGGCCAGCGCCGAGGACTCGTCCTCGTAGAACGGCGTCGTGGTGGTGTAGACGCTCGTCACCGCCGGGTAGTCGGCGCCGAAGATCGTCGACGCGTAGGTCTCGCGGTCGATCGCCTTCTGCACGGCCTCGCGCACCCTCTGGTCCGAGAGGATCCTCCCCTCCGAGACGTTCGGGTAGTAGTTGCTCGCGGGGCCCGGCAGCGACCGGCTCTCGACGGTGTCGCCGTTGCCCGTGATCACCGCCTGGTCGTTCTCGGAGACCGGGTTCCGGCCCCAGGCGATGTCGATCTCGTCGCTCGTGAGCTGGCCGACGCGGACGCTGTCCTCGGCGACGTAGCTGACGTCGATCCCGTCGAGGTACGCCTCGCCCGCGTTGTCGCGGAGCGCGGAGCCCCAGGCGTAGCCGACGCGCTTGTCGAGCGTGATGCCGGTGCCGGGCGTGTAGTCCGTCAGCGTGAAGGGCCCGGAGCCGACCACGGCCCCGAGGCAGCGCTCCTCGGGCGTCTTCTCGTACGAGGAGGCGGCGAGGATCGCGAGGTTGGTCGTCGAGGTGCCCTGGAGGAACGCGGCGTTGGGCGTCGAGAAGGTGACGGTGACCGTGTCGGCGTCGACCACCTCCGTGCCCGAGTAGCCGGCCAGGTAGACGCCGCCGTAGGCCGAGGGCAGCTGCGCGAGGGTCGCCGCGTCGTTGTCGAAGGCGGTCTTCACGCTCTCGGCGGTGAACGCGGTGCCGTCCGAGAAGGTCACGTCGGTGCGCAGGTCGAAGGTGTACTCGGTGCCGGCGTCGTCGACGCTCCAGCCGGTCGCGAGCCACGGCACGATCTCCCCCGTCTCCGGGTCCTGATCGGTCAGGGAGTCGGCGACGTTGCGGATGACCGTGCGGTGCTCGATCCAGTAGGTCTGGAACGGGTCGACGCACGAGAACGCGGCGTTGTCGGGGAAGAACGCGAGCGAGAGGCGGCCACCGGCCACCGGGGTCGCGTCGTCGGAGGCGGTCCCCGCGTCGGAGGATCCGGAGCAGGCGGTCAGGGCGAGGGAGGCGGCGAGGGTGAGCGCGGCGGCGCCGGCCCAGCGGGATCGTCGACGAGTCATGGCGGTGTTCCTTCAGTGCAGGGGGTGTCGGGAGGAGTCAGTGCGCGGCGAGGGTGCGTGTGCCGGCGATCAGGAGGGCGGCGTCGTCCTGCGGCGGGTGCACCCGCGAGGCGAGGACGTCGCGCAGGTGGCGCTCGAGCGGGTGGTGCCGCGTGAGTCCGGGGTTGCCGAGGGCGGCGACGGCGGTCTCGACCGCCGCGATCGCCGAGCGGGTGGCGAGCAGCTTGCCGACGACGAGGCGCTCGGCGGCCCGCGGATCCCCCGCGTCGACGCGGCCGGCGAGCGAGAGCAGCACCTCCTCGGCCTGCACGAGCTGCGCCTCGATCTCGCCGGCGACCGAGCGGATGCGCTCCGTCGTGGCGATCGGCCGCCCGAGCGAGGTCGGTACGCGGTCATTCGCGAAACGGACGAAGAAGCTCTGCGCCGCCCGCCCCACGCCCACGTACAGCGCCGCGACCGCGAGGCCGAAGCCTCCGCCCGCCCCCGCCTCGGGAGGCAGCTGCGAGCGCGGCGTGCCGCGGAAGTGCTCGAGCGGCAGACGCACCTGCTCGTAGACCACGTCGTGCGTGCTCGAGGCCCGCTGGCCGAGGTGGTCCCAGGTCCTCTCGATCCGGACGCCCGGAGCGTCTCCCGGGACGATCGCGTGCGCCAGCTCGGGCTCACCCGAGGCGCCCTGCAGGTCGACCGCCCAGACGAGGTGGTAGGCGAGCCCCTCGGAGCCGGTGGCGAAGCCCTTGCGCCCCTCGAGCACCCACTCGTCGCCGTCGCGGCGGACCGTGGTGGCGGGCAGTCCGCCGCGGGCGGGGGCGCCCCACTCGGGCTCGGCCCGCACGGCGTTCAGCAGCACGGGGCGCTCGGCGGAGTCGGCGAGGACCGCGCGGTAGAGCTCGTCGGGCCAGGTCGCAGCGCGGTCCTGAGCGGTGTGCTGCAGCACGGTCATCGCCGAGATGAGCGCGACCGCGGGGTCGCCCTGCCCGAGCGCGCCGAAGATCCGGACGAGATCGACCGTCGAGGGCGGGGTGCCGCCGTAGCGGGAGCCGACCGCGAGGGTGAGGAGCCCGGCGTCGTGGACGGCGCGGATCCCCTCCCACGGGAACTCGGCGGTGCGGTCGTAGTGCTCCGCGGTCTCGGCGAGGCGGGCGGTGAGCCGGGCGAGCGCCCGGTCCGAGAGATCGGGGACGACGCGGGCGGGGGCGTCGAGCAGCGTCACGCGGTCGCTCCGACCAGCTCGGTGCTCTCGAGCGGAGGCTGCGCGACGATCTCGCCGCGGCGGCCGGTGGCCTCGCGGTGCGCGAGCTCCTCCCGGACGAGCGGGATGAGGTAGCGCCCGTAGTCGACCGCGTCGTTGAGGTTGTCGTAGCCGCGGATCGAGATCAGATCGGCGCCGAGGTCGACGTAGTCGAGGATCGCGGCGGCGACGGTCTCGGGAGTGCCGACCAGGGCGGTGGAGGCGCCCTGCGCGCCGGTCGCGGTCGCGGTCGGCGTCCAGAGGGCCCGGTCGTGCAGATCCTTGCGGCGCGCGATGTCGAGCAGGCGCTGCGACCCGACGTTCGCAGGTCCCTTCGCGCCGGGGGTCTGCACCCAGAGGCCCTTCTCGCCCTTGCGCGGGTTCGCGGTCGTCGCCGAGCGGCTCTGCAGGATCCCGAGGATCCGGTGCGCCTTCTCCCACGCGAGCTCCTCGGTCGGCGCGATGATCGGCCGGAAGGTGACCCAGGTGCGCGGAGTGTCGGCGCGGCCGGCCGCGAGGGCGGCGTCGGCGATCCGGTCGATCTGCTGCTGGGTGTCGGCCAGCGGCTCGCCCCACAGCCCGAAGATGTCGGCGAGCGCGCCGCCCTGGCGGTAGGCCTCGTCGCTCGAGCCGCCGACCGAGACGGGGATGCTCCCGCGCACGGGCCGGACCCGCGAGACGAAGTCCTCGAACCGGTAGTGGGCGCCCTCGTGGTCGAACGGCTCGGTCGCCGACCAGACCTGTCGCAGGATCCGGATGTACTCCTCCTGGCGGGCGTAGCGCTCGGTCTTGCCGAGGCGGTCGCCCTCGCGCGCCTGCTCGTGGTCGTCGCCCCCGGCGATGAAGTGCACGACGGCCCGGCCGCCGGAGAGCTGGTCGAGAGTGGCGAGGGCCTTGGCCGCCACCGTCGGGTAGACCGTGTTCGGCCGCAGCGCCACGATCGGCTTCAGGTGCTCGGTGTACTGCGTGACCGCGGAGGCGACGGTGAAGGGGTCGTGCCCGGCCGAGCCGTAGGGCACGAGCGTGTAGTCGAAGCCGCCGTCCTCGAGGATCCGCGAGTAGCGGCGGAGGTGGGCGACGTCGATGGCCGACCGGGCGAGGCCGTTGACCTCGTTGGAGCTGTTGACGTTGATCGCGGAGATGAACTCGACGGCCATGGTGGCGGTCCTTTCGGCAGGAGAGGTGCGCGAGGGCGCGGAGGAGGGCTCGCGGGCACGGCGGAGCGGCCCGGAGGAGAGGGGGCGACGGCGCTCGTCGAGGAGCGCGGGTCGCGTGCGGCGGAGTCCGCCGCGTCAGTGCCGGCGACGCCGAGGCGTCAGCGGGAGAGCGGACAGGAGCACCCGCGCACCGACGCGGAGAGCTTCCCGTCCACCGGCATTCGGCCGGGGAGCACCCGGGGGCGCCTTTCGCCGGCCGCGGGGTCCACGCGCGCCGCTCGGACCGCGCCGGTGGGCGCGGTCTCGACGAGGGCGTGCGGGGAGGTCATGTCATCGACGCTACGGGCGGCCCGCTCCCGGCGTCCAACGATGATTCCGGATGCGTTCCGATCGGCGAACCCGATCGTTGGTAAGAATCCGTCATGTCCGCGCGGCGTCACGAGCGCACCTCGCGCAGCGCCGTCCTGCCGCGGGAGGGGCCGAACAGCTCGGCGAGCGCGGCGAGCGCCGTGTCCTCGACATCGGGTGCGAGGCCGCGGCGCGAGACCAGGCGGAGGTTCACCGAGCCCAGCGCGGGCAGGTCGTGCCGCGCCTCGAGGCCCTCGGCGACGGGGCCCTGGTGCGAGGTCGGCAGCACCGCGACTCCGATCCCCGCTCTGGCCGCGGCGATGACGCCCTCGAGCCCCGCGGACTCGGCGACGACCCGCACCTCGTGCCCGAACGCGCCGAGCTGCTGGAGGGCGCGCTGACGCATCCCGCACGGCTCCGAGTAGGCGACGAGCGGGATCGGCGCGCCCTCCGGCGGCTGCCAGCCGGGGGCCGCGTACCAGTCGAGCGGCAGCGTGGCGACCTGGCGGCCCGGCAGGTCGCCGCCGACGCCGAGGATGACAGCGAGGTCGACGACTCCGCGGGCCACCGCCTCCGCGAGATGCGTGGAGCGGTCGAGCGAGAAGCTCAGCGGCCGGTCGTCGAAGGCGCGGCGCAGGGTCTCGAGCAGCCGGGGCAGCAGCTGCTCGGCGGCCGGCTCGGTCAGGCCGAGGGCCAGCGGGTTCTCGCTCGCCGCATCGAGGGTCTCGAGCGCGTCGTCGTGGACGGCGAGGATGCGGCGGGCCTGCACGAGCAGGCGCTCGCCGGCCGGAGTGAAGCGGGCCTTCCTGCCCGCCTTCTCGATGAAGGTGCGCTCGAGCCGGCGCTCCAGGGTGCGCACGTGCTGCGACACCGTCGGCTGGCTGATGTGCAGCGCCACCGCCGCCCGGCCGAAACCACCGCAGTCGGCGATCGCCACGAGCGTGCGCAGGTGGACGATGTCGAGGGTCTCGGGCATGCCCCGACGCTACTGACGGGCCACTCGGGCCTCGACCGCGGCCGCAACACGCCGACATGTCGCGGCAGACGACGGAGCGGACGGGACCCCGGAAGGCCCCGTCCGCTCCGGAGGATCGGTCTCAGTGCGCGATCACCGGCTCCGCTCCCGGAGTCGCCGCGATCGCGTCCGACCTCCGGCGGAACAGCAGCACCGACAGCACCGCGCCGAGGGCGAAGAACCCCGCGCCCCAGCCGTAGGCCACCGCGTAGCTCTGCACCGCCGCCTCCGCCGCCGTGGCCGCCGTCGCCGGGGTGTGGGAGGCGAGGTAGTCGGTGACCGCGGTGGCCGCGAGCGTGTTGAGGAGCGCCGTGCCGATCGATCCGCCGACCTGCTGGCTCGTGTTGACCATCGCCGAGGCGACTCCGGCGAAGCGCACGTCGACTCCGCGGGTCGCCGTCTGCATCGACCCGGGCATGATCGAGCCCATCGCGAAGCCGAGCACCATCAGCGCCGGCAGGACATCGGCCGCGTAGCCGCTGTCGAGGTCGAGGCGGGTGAGCAGCAGCATGCCGATCACTCCGAGCACCATGCCGAACGGCACCATGGTCTTCGGGCCGAAGCGCGGCAGGAGGAGGTTCGTCGACAGCTGGGCGGCGAGCACCAGCATGCCGATCATCGGCAGGAACGAGAGACCGGTCTGGATCGGCGAGTAGCCCAGCGACACCTGCAGGTAGTAGGTGACGAACAGGAAGATGCCGAACATCCCGGCTCCCGCGATGAGCACCGAGAGGTAGGCGGCGCCGCGGTCGCGGTCGAGCACGATCTGCAGCGGCAGCAGCGGGTGCTCGGTGGTGCGCTGGCGCTGCACGAAGCCGACGAGCAGCACGACGGCCGCGGCGAGCGGCACCCAGGTCATCGGCGAGTCCCAGCCGTCGGTCTCGGCGTTGGCGAAGCCGAACACGAGGCCGAAGAGGGCGGCCGAGACGAGGACCGTTCCGGGGACGTCGAGCCTCGGGCGGGGTCCGGAGCGGTCGATCGCCGGCACGAAGACGATCGCGCCGATGACCGCGACGACCGCGATGATCACATTGATGTAGAGGTTCCAGCGCCAGTCGAAGCTCTCGGTGAGCAGGCCGCCGAGGAGGAGGCCCACGGCGCCGCCGGCCCCCGCGATCGCGCCGAAGACGCCGAACGCGCGCGCCCGCTCCTTCGGCACGGTGAAGGTCGTGGTGAGGACCGCGAGCGCGGTCGGGGCCAGCAGAGCGCCGAACACGCCCTGCAGAGCGCGGGCCGCGATGAGCAGCTCGAAGTTCGGCGCGGCGCCGCCGAGCGCGGAGGCGATGGCGAAGCCGATCAGGCCGATGACGAAGGTGCGCTTGCGTCCGATGAGGTCGGAGAGGCGTCCGCCGAGCAGCAGGAGGCTGCCGAAGGCGAGCGAGTAGGCGGTGACCACCCACTGGCGGTCGCCGTCCGAGAAGCCGAGATCGGCCTGGGCGGCGGGGAGGGCGATGTTCACGACGGTGGAGTCGAGCACGACCATGAGCTGGGCGAGTCCGACGGCGACGAGGGTCCACCAGCGGCGGTTCGAGGGCACCGGGACCGCGGGGGCGGTGACGACCGGCAGTGAGGAGGTCTGCGACATGGAGGAGACCATATACGAGACTCGCGAGTTTCGGAACTGCTCGGTTCTGTATTCGTCGTAGAATTCACGTGGCCGTCATCCGGGCGGTCTCTGATCGACAGGAGACGCTGCGATGACGCCGCCCCCCTCCCCCCTGCTCGAGCCCGACGCGCCCAGCCGGCCCGGCCGCCGCCGCGATCCGTCCCGCGACGTCGAGATCCTCACCGCGGCGCTCGACGTCCTCGCCGAGACGGGCTACGACGGCATGACGATCGACATGGTCGCCGCCCGCGCCCGCGCCGGCAAGGCCACGCTCTACCGCCGCTGGGACTCGAAGGCCGAGCTGGTCGTCGAGGCGCTCGCGTGCATGAAGGGCGCCGATCTCACCGAGTCGGCGCTGCCCGACACGGGCACGCTGCGGGGGGATCTCGTCGCCCTGATCAAGCCCCGGACGATGGAGGACGCCGAGCGCAAGCTCCAGATCATGGCCGGAGTCGTGGCCATGGTCTCCAAGTCGCCCGAGCTCTCCGACGCCGTCCGCGCCGCGATCGTCGAGCCGCGCGCGCGGGCCAACGGCTTCCTCCTGCGCCGCGCGATCGCCCGCGGCGAGATCGGCGAGGACATCGACGTCGAGCTGATCGCGCTGATCACCCCGGCGATGGTCGCCTACCGTGTGCTGCTGCTGCGCGAGCCGGTCGAGCGGGCCTACCTGGTGTCGCTCATCGACGACATCCTGCTGCCCGCGGTCGGGCTGCCGGGCGGGGAGTGACGGGCGGTTCCCCGGCCCGACGGGCGCGTGCGTCGAAGCACCCCCGCGGAGTCTCCTAAAATCGGAGCCATGTCGAAAGTGTTGAGCAGTCTGCCCGTGGGCGAGCGTGTCGGAATCGCATTCTCGGGAGGCCTCGACACATCCGTCGCTGTCGCCTGGATGCGCGAGAAGGGTGCGGTCCCCTGCACCTACACCGCCGACATCGGCCAGGCCGATGAGCCCGACATCGAGAGCGTCCCCTCGCGCGCCGCGCAGTACGGCGCCGAGATCTCGCGCCTCGTCGACGCCAAGAGCGCGCTGGTCGAGGAGGGCCTCGTCGCCCTGCAGTGCGGCGCCTTCCACATCCGCTCGGGAGGCAAGACCTACTTCAACACCACCCCGCTCGGCCGCGCGGTCACCGGCACGCTGCTGGTGCGCGCGATGCGCGAGGACGGCGTCGACATCTGGGGCGACGGCTCCACCTACAAGGGCAACGACATCGAGCGGTTCTACCGCTACGGCCTGCTCGCCAACCCGCGCCTGCGCATCTACAAGCCCTGGCTCGACGTGCAGTTCGTGAACGAGCTCGGCGGACGCACCGAGATGTCGGAGTGGCTGGTCGCCCGCGGCTTCCCCTACCGCGACGCCACCGAGAAGGCCTACTCCACCGACGCCAACATCTGGGGTGCGACCCACGAGGCCAAGCGCCTCGAGGAGCTCAGCAGCGGCATGGAGCTGGTCGAGCCGATCATGGGAGTCGCCGCCTGGCGCGAGGACGTCGAGATCGCCGCCGAGACGGTCTCGGTCCGCTTCGAGGCCGGCCGCCCCGTCGCGATCAACGGCGTCGAGTACGCCGACCCGGTCGCCCTCGTCCTCGAGGCGAACACGATCGGCGGACGCCACGGCCTGGGCAACTCCGACCAGATCGAGAACCGCATCATCGAGGCGAAGAGCCGCGGCATCTACGAGGCCCCCGGCATGGCGCTGCTGCACCTGGCCTACGAGCGCCTCCTCAACGCGATCCACAACGAGGACACGATCGCGCAGTACCACTCCGAGGGCCGCCGCCTCGGCCGCCTGATGTACGAGGGCCGCTGGCTCGACCCGCAGTCGCTGATGCTGCGCGAGTCGATCCAGCGCTGGGTCGGCTCGGCCGTCTCCGGCGAGGTCACCGTTCGCCTGCGCCGCGGAGACGACTACACGATCCTCGACACGTCGGGACCGGCGCTCAGCTACCACCCCGACAAGCTGTCGATGGAGCGCGTCGGCGACGCCGCCTTCGGCCCCGAGGACCGCATCGGCCAGCTCACGATGCGCAACCTCGACATCGCCGACTCGCGCTCGCGCCTCGAGCAGTACGCGGCCGCCGGTCTCGTCGGCGGGCCGACCGCCGAGCTCGTCGGGCACCTCGAGATCGGCGAGGGCGAGGCGATCACCGAGGGCGGAGGTACCGCTGCGGCCGATGCGCTCGGCCGCGCGACCGACCTCGCGTCCGAGGGCGCCGCGTTCGACGCCGGCACCGACTGACACCCTGCACACCGGAAGCCCCCGGGCACGCCGCTCCTCGGAGCCGGGCGCGCCCGTGGGCTTGTTCCGTCTGCGGGTCCGGTGTCACCTCCGGCTCGCGGGAAACCGTTCGGCTCGTCGAATCCGCCGGATTCCGCGAGCCGAACGCGACTTCACGAGCCGAACCTCAGCGTCGGCGACCTCCGGCTCGCAAGAACCCGTTCGGCTCGCAGACATCGCCGGATCGCGCGAGCCGAACGCGATTCGACGAGCCGGAGGTGTCTCAGGAGGCGTGCGGCGTCCGCACCAGGGCCAGCGCCGCGTCGACCGTCGCCACCGACTGCGCGGAGTCGACGCGCGCCAGCACCAGCGCCGCGACCAGCAGCGACACCAGCACGTCCGCCTGCTGCGCCCGCCACGCGGAGGAGGCGCCCGGCCAGCGCGCCGCCGCTCCCGCGCGCATCGCGGCCAGCAGCTCCGCACGGTAGTCGGCGATCTCCTCGCGCACCGCGTCGTCCCGCGCGATCGGCGCTCCCGCCGCGTTCAGCAGGAGGCAGCCGCTCCGTGCCGAGATCGACGCCGCGTCGGCCAGAGCGCCGCGCAGTCCGCCGAAGTAGGCCTCGAGTGCGCCGGAGGAGACGGCTCCCGACACGAGAGGGGCCAGCCGCGGCCGCACCACCTCGTCGAGGTAGCTCTGCACCGCCGCGTCGAACAGCCCGCGCTTGCTGCCGAACGCGTGGTAGAGGCTCGAGCGGCCGACCCCCGTGGCGCTCTCGAGCTCGGGCAGGGACGCCTCCTCGAAGCCGCGCTCCCAGAAGACGGCGCGCGCGGAGCGGACGACCGCGTCGGTCTCGAAGCCCTGCAGCCGGCCCATCGCGCCTCCCCTGGTTGTGTAACGCTCGATCCAGTATATTGTGGACCAGCCATTACACAATCAGGAGGCGCCGTGATCGTCATCGGACTCGTGCTCGCGGCCCTCGCCGCGCTGCTGCACGTCTACATCTTCGTGCTCGAGTCGCTCCTCTGGACGACTCCTCGGGCGCGGACGACCTTCGGCACGACCTCGGGCGAGGCCGAGGCCACCCGAGAGCTGGCGTTCAACCAGGGCTTCTACAACCTGTTCCTCGCGATCGTGACGATCGTCGGGATCATCGCCCTCGCCTCCGGGGCGACCGCCGTCGGCGCCGCGCTGGTCTTCACGGGCACCGGCTCGATGGTCGGCGCCGCGCTGGTGCTGCTGCTCTCCGCCCCCGCGAAGCGCCGCGCCGCCCTGACCCAGATGGCTCCGGGTCTGCTCGCGGTGATCGCCCTCGCGATCGGCCTGCTCGCCTCCTGATCCACCGCTCCACCCGAAAGGCCCCCATGACCGTCACCAGCACCCAGATCCAGCTCGTCCGCCGTCCCGACGGCTGGCCCGTCGCCGACGACTTCCGCACCGCTCAGGTGAGCTACGACGATCCCGCCGACGGCGAGGTCCGCGTCGCGAACGCGTTCCTCTCGGTCGACCCCTACATGCGCGGCCGCATGAACGACGTCAAGAGCTACACCCCGCCCTACGCGCTCGGCGAGACCATGACCGGAGGCGCGATCGGCCGGGTCACCGCCTCCGCCGACCCCGCCGTGCCGGTCGGCAGCGTCGTGCTGCACCAGCTCGGCTGGCGCGACATCGCGCAGGCGCCCGCGTCGCAGTTCCGCGTCGTCGACGAGATCCCCGGGGTCCCGCTGTCGCTCCGGCTCGGCGTCCTCGGCATGACCGGGCTCACCGCCTACGTCGGCCTCACCGCGATCGCCGGGATGAAGGAGGGCGACACCGTCTTCGTCTCGGGTGCCGCGGGAGCCGTCGGCTCGGCCGCCGGGCAGATCGCGCGCCTCCTGGGCGCCTCGCGCGTGATCGGATCCGCGGGCTCCGCAGAGAAGGTCGCGCTGCTCACCGGCAGGTACGGCTACGACACCGCGTTCGACTACCACGCGGCGCCCGTGCGCGAGCAGCTCGCCGCCGCGGCGCCCGAGGGCATCGACGTCTACTTCGACAACGTCGGCGGTGACCACCTCGAGGCCGCGCTCGACGCGTTCCGCGACGGCGGGCGGGCGGCGCTGTGCGGCGCGATCGCCGGCTACAACTCGACCGCGAAGCCGGCCGGGCCCGACAACATGGCGAACATCATCACCCGCGGGCTCACCCTGCAGGGCTTCACCCTGAGCGGCTACCTCGACCACGCGCCGGAATTCAACCGCCTGATGTCCGGCTGGTTCGCCGAGGGCCGGATCGCCTACGACGAGACGGTCGTGGACGGCATCGAGAACGCCGTCGATGCGTTCCTCTCGATGATGCGCGGCGGCAACACCGGCAAGATGGTCGTCCGCCTCTAGCGGCACGACCGAGGGAACCCCGGAGCGTCGAGACCGCCCGCTGCAGCGGGCTCTCTCGACGGTCCGCGGTTCCCGCGGTGCGGGATCAGCGCTTGACGGCGTCGATCTTGAGCATCTTCGCGATGACCGAGTCGAGCTCGGAGTCGTCGAAGATCTTCTTCCAGTCGTCCTTGATGAGCGCCTCGCGGCCGTAGCCCATCGCGATGTGGCACGCCTCCGAGAAGGGGTTCGAGCCGCGCAGGCCGTTCGTCAGCGCGATCCAGGTGTGGCCGTAGAGCATGGCGCGGGCGGCCTCGTAGGGCACGCCGACTCCGTTCACGGTCTCCTCGAGCGCCTCCTTGAGGAACTCGCCGATCATGCAGGCGATGGTCTCGACCAGCGTCGGCTCGAGCACGGCCAGCTGCTTGACGGTGACCCAGTGCACCGCGATGACGGGTGCGTAGATCGTCGAGATGACGCCCTCGGCGATCGCCCGGACGTCGTCGTCCGCCTCCTCGAGAGCCGCGACGACCTCCTGCGGGGCCGCGATGCCTCCGAACGTGTCGGCCCACTCCTCCGGAGTGGTGCGCTCGAGGAACACCGAGGGGTGGCAGGGGTGCGCCACGGCGTAGTGGATGTCCTCGCGCTTCGCGAGCAGCCCCGCGTACGCCGCCGCCGGGTCGAGCGTCAGGATGATCGCGCCCGACTTCATCTGCGGGATGACGTCCTCCGAGACCGCGCCGAGCACGACGTCGGGGACGGCGAGGATGACGACGTCGGCGTCCGCGACGGCGTCCGGGGTCGAGTTGATCTCGCGCCCGGCCTCGCGGGTGCGCTCCTGGCCGGCGGGCGACGCCTCCGAGTAGAGCGCGGTGTAGGCGGACTTCTGCAGGTTGTTCGAGACCCGCATGCCCATCTTGCCGCCGGCGCCGATCACGGCGACGGTCAGGGCGGGGGCGGCGGTGCCCGATTCGGAAACAGCGGTGTCGGTCATGGGTTCCTTCTCCTCAGGTGGTCGAGAGTGCGGGCGGTCCACTCGGCTTCGAGCCGAGTGGTGACGAGTGCCTGCTCCGCGGCGGGGACGGTGTCCTGCCAGGGGAGCCAGAACTCGATGATCTGGTGGATGCCGCGGGCATCCGGGTCGAGCAGCGCGAGCATGCCGTCGTAGTCGAGGCGTCCGTCGCCGAGCGCGGTGCCGGTGTAGACGAAGCCGACCCAGCCGGGGTTGCGGCTGAAGTCGAAGTCCTTGACGTGCCAGTTGGCGACCCAGGGGGCGCAGAGCGCCGTCACGTCGCCCGGCAGCTCGAGGTTCGCGACGGTGTTCGCCGGGTCGAGGCAGATGCGGACCCGCGGGTGATCGAGCGTCTCGACGACGTCGACGAGGGCGGCGGTGCTCACCTGCTCGTAGGTCTCGAGTGCGAGGGTGACCCCCGCGGTCTCGAGCTCGGGGGCGATCTCGCCGAGCCGCCGCAGCGTCTCCTCGCGGTCCGGCCGGTCCGCCCCCGAGGTCCACATGCTGCGCAGCAGCGTCACGTCGAGCGCGGCGGCCAGGCGGAGGTAGCGCCGCAGGTGCTCGGGGTCGGTGCCGCGCGTGCCGAGCTCGAGGGCGACGCCCTCCGCCGCGGCGAGCGCACGCAGCGACTCGAGCCGCTCCGCGTCGAACTCCTCGACGGCGGGGACGTCGCACAGCTGCAGCAGGCCGACGCCGAGCGCGGCCGTCTCGCGCACCATGTCCTCGATGCCGAGCGGCTCGGGCACGCGGTCGGAGGAGCGCCAGAAGAACGCGTAGCTGCTCAGCCCGATCACGAGCCGGCCCCTGCGAGCGCGAGCGCCTCGTCGAGGATCGTGCGCACCGCCTCCGGATCGTGAGCGAAGCGGCCGAGGAAGAGCCCGGGCACCCGGCCCTCGAGCGCGGTGAGCAGTCCGGGACCGGCGCTGCCGCCGTAGATCACGCGGCTGCCGGCCCGGCCCGGGAGCGCGGTGAGCGCCTCCTCGAGGGCGGTGACGACTCCGGCGATGAACTCCGGCTCGGCGGGCTCGGGGGCGCCGATCGCCCAGACCGGCTCGTACGCGGCGAGGATCGGCCCGAGGGCTCCCGCCGCGTCGGCCGCCTCGAGCGCGGAGATGATCTGCGCGAGCACCAGCTCGACCGCGTCCTCGACGCTGCCGCGCTCGGTCTCGCCGACGCACAGCAGCGGCACGAGGTCGTGGCGGAACGCGGCGGCCACCTTGAGGCGGATCCGCTCGTCGTCGTCGCCGAAGAGGGCGCGGCGCTCGGCGTGGCCGATCTCGACCAGCCGGCAGCCGACCTCGCGCAGCTCGGCACCGCTGACCTCGCCGGTGAACGCTCCCGCGTCCTCCCAGAACAGGTCCTGCGCGCCGAGCGCGAGGCCCGCCTCCGCCACGAGAGCGCTGACCGGCACCAGCGAGGGGAATGTCGGCACGACGAACAGCTCGACCGCGCCGGAGGTGATCGCCGGATGCGTCCGCGCCAGCTCGGCGACGCTGCGCGCCCAGTCGAGCGTCCGCGCGTGCCCGAAGTACATCTTCAGGCTCACGCCGATCGTGAACGCGGGGGCCGGACCCGCGATGGGGCTCAGCACGACGAGGGCGACGCGGCGACCCCGTCGGCGGGGTGGCCGGCCTCGTAGGCCTCGATGACGCGCACCTTCTCGGCCGAGGCGGAGGAGGTGTCGAACTCGTACCCCAGCCACTCCTTCACGAGGCGGCGGGCGAGCTCGATGCCGACGACGCGCTGGCCCATGCAGAGCACCTGCGCGTCGTTCGAGAGGATCGAGCGCTCGACCGAGAACGAGTCGTGCGCGGTCACCGCGCGGATACCGGCGACCTTGTTCGCGGCGATCGCGACTCCGAGCCCGGTGCCGCAGATCAGGATCGCGCGATCGGCCTCGCCGCGGGCCACCATCTCGGCGGCCGCGATGGCGACGCTCGGGTACGGCGTGTGCGACTCGGCATCGACGCCCACATCGACCAGGCTCGCGACGCGCGAGTCCTTCTCGAGGTCGGCCTTGATGATCTGCTTGTAGTCGAAGCCGGCGTCGTCGGAGCCGACGACCAGGCGGAACGGTGCGCTCATGGGTGTTCTCCTCGTGCTGTCTGGGGAAAGTGGCGGTGTCGACGCTACGCGCCGGTGCTGGAGTCGTTCTCGGTCAGCACGGCGCCGACGGCCGTGACGATCAGCGCGAGCGAGTGGGCTCCCGCGTCGGGTGTGCCGAGGCTCTTCTCGGCGTGCGGGCGGGCGCGGCCCATCTTCGGCAGCAGCTGCGCGGTGGCGGCGGCGGCCTCGGTGCAGGCGAGGGCGGCGTCGCGCCACGCGACGGCGAGCGGCGCGCCGGCACCGACCCGGGTGCCGAGCACGTCGGCGAAGGGCACGAGGGAGTCGACCATGGTCTTGTCGCCCGGAGTCGCGCCGAAGGCGAGGATCGCGGTCCGCGCCCGCTCGACTCCCGCGAGCACCGACTCGGCGCTGGGGCCATCGGAGTCGCCGAGCGCCCCGCCGATCGCGTCGAGCGCGGCGCCCCAGAGGGCTCCGGAGGTGCCGCCCGCGCGGTCGGACCAGGCGTCGCCCGCGTGGGCGAGCACCGTTCCCGAGCCCGCGCCCGCTTCGACCGCGGCGCGGGCCGCGGCGACGGCCGCGTGCACCCCGCGCTGCATCCCGATGCCGTGGTCGCCGTCGCCCGCGACCGCGTCGATCCGGCCGAGCTCGTCGGCGTTCTCGTCGATCACGCGCTCGGTCGCCTCGAGGGCGGCGAGCACGGTGGCGGCGGCGGCGCGGGAGTGCTCGGACGCCTCCGCGATCGCGGCCGGGCCGGCCGTCTCCTCCGCGGTGTCCTCGAGCGGGGCCGCGGGGCGCACGGCGCCCTTGCGGTAGGCGGGGGCCTCCGCCGGGGCCGCCCAGAGCCGCTCGAGCTCGTCGTCGACCCAGAAGAAGGTGAGCGAGACGCCCGCCATGTCGAAGCTCGTGACCAGCTCGCCGACCTCCGGCTCCAGCACTTCGACGCCGTGCGCGCGGAGGCGCCGCTCGATGCCGGAGTAGACGACGAACAGCTCCTCGTACTTGACCGAGCCGAGCCCGTTGAGGATCACGACGAGGCGGGCGCCCTCGAGCTCCTCGACCCCGTCGGGCCGCTCGGCCAGGAGCGACTCGACCAGCAGCTCGGCGAGACCGTCGGCCGTCGGGACGTCGTCCTCGCGGATGCCGGGCTCGCCGTGGATGCCCATGCCGACCGCCATGCGGCCCTCGGGCACCTCGAACAGCGGCTCGGAGGCTCCGGGCAGCGAGCAGCCCGAGAACGCGACGCCGAACGAGCGGGTGCGCTCGTTGGCGAGGGCGGCGATCCGCTCGACGTCGTCGAGCGAGGCGCCCTCCTCCGCCGCGGCTCCGGCGACCTTGAAGACCGTGAGGTCGCCGGCGATGCCGCGGCGCTTGTGCTTCTCGTGCGGCGCCGCGCTCGAGATGTCGTCGGTCACGGTCACGGTGCGCACGTCGATCCCCTCGTCGCGGAGGCGCCGCTGGGCCGCGTCGAAGTTCAGCACGTCGCCCGCGTAGTTGCCGTAGCTGAGCAGCACGCCGCCGCCGTGCTCGGCCGCCTTCGCGACCGAGTGGACCTGCTGCGCGGACGGAGAGGCGAAGAGGTTCCCCATCGCCGCACCGTGCGCGAGCCCCTGGCCGACCAGCCCGCCGAACGCCGGGTAGTGGCCGGAGCCGCCGCCCACGACCAGGGCGACCGAGCCGGGGGCGCTCGCGGTGGAGCGCACCACGCCGCCCTGCACCCGCCGCACGAAGCGGCGGTTCGCGGCGACGAAGCCGTCGATCATCTCGTCGGCGAAGTCGGACGGGTCGTTGTAGAGCCGGGTCATGCGTTCGGTCCTGTTCGGTGTCGTGTCGGCGGAGGAGGCGGACGGCTAGTGCGCGATGACGTCGACCGTCGGCGCGTCCAGCGGGGCGTCCTTGTACTTGCGGGCGAGCAGCGACATCAGCAGGGCCGAGAGCAGCAGGAAGAACCCGACGATGAACATCGGCACCTCGTAGCCGCCGGTCGCGTCCTTCAGGGCACCCGTGATGTACGGGGCCGAGAAGCCGGCGAGGTTGCCGACCGTGTTGATGAGCGCGATGCCCGCGGCCGCCGCGGCTCCGGTGAGGAAGCGCGTCGGGAAGGTCCAGAAGTTGGGCAGCGCCGAGAAGATCGCCATCGCGGTGACGGTGATGACCGCGATCGTCGCCGCGGGCGAGCCGGCGAAGAGGGCGAGCGGGATGCTCAGGCCGCCGGCGATCGCCGGGATGACGATGTGCCAGGTGCGGACTCCGCGGCGGGTGGCGTCGCGCGACCAGAGGAAGAGCGCGATGGCGGCGGGCACGTACGGGATCGCCGTGATCAGGCCCTTCTCGAAGATGCCGAAGGTCGTGCCGTACTGCTCCTGGAAGCCCTCGATGATCGTGGGGAGGAAGAAGGCCAGCGCGTAGAGGCCGTAGATGAAGCCGAAGTAGACGAAGCTCAGCATCCAGACGCGACCGCTCTTGAACGCCGACGACATCTTGGGGTGCGTGGTGACGCCCTTGGTCTTGACGTCCTCCTCGCGCTGCAGCGCGGTGGTGAGCCAGACCTGCTCCTCGCGGGTCAGCCACTTCGCGTCGGAGGGCTTGTCCTTGAGGTAGAACCAGGCGATGAGGCCGACGATGATCGCCGGGACAGAGACGCCGAGGAACATGAAGCGCCAGCCCTCGAGGCCGAAGATGCCGTCCTGCTCGATCAGCAGGCCCGCGAGCGGGGCTCCGATGACCGTGGTGAGCGGCTGCGCCAGGTAGAAGAGCGCGAGGATCTTGGAGCGGTGCTTCGCGGGCACCCAGAGGCTGAGGAAGAGGATGGCGCCCGGGAAGAAGCCGGCCTCGGCGACTCCGAGCAGGAAGCGCAGCACGACGAGCTGCTCGAAGTTCTGCACCCAGGTGAACAGGAGCGCGACGATGCCCCAGCTGACCATGATGCGGGCGAGCCAGCGGCGGGCGCCGAAGCGGTGCAGCGCCAGGTTGCTCGGCACCTCGAGGAGGATGTAGCCGATGAAGAAGACGCCCGAGGCGAAGCCGAACTGCGCGGCTGAGAGCGCGAGGTCCGCCTCCATGCCGTTCGGCGCGGCGAAGCCGATCGCCGTGCGGTCGAGGTAGTTGATGAAGAACATCAGGGCGACGAACGGCACGAGGCGCACCGAGATCTTCCTGATCGTGCTCTTCTCGACGGCGGCGTCGGCGTTCGGCCGAGCGCCGGTCTGAGGGGGAAGGTCCACGTCGATCTCCTGATCCATGTCAACGACTGTGTTGGGGCCACCGGGCGCCGTCAGCGGGAATTGGCTGACCGGTTGACCAATTAGATGATGCTCCCCCGGGGGATCTCCTGTCAACCGGTTCGCGTCTCGCGTCGCTGCCCTGCGCCAGGGCCGGTGATTGCTACCGTCGGAGCATGCCGGCGTACCCCGAAGACGATCCGTCCCTCGTGCGCCTCGAGCTGCAGACCCTGCCCCGCGGGACGGCGGTCGCCGAGGTCGCGAAGCAGCTCACCTCTCTCCTCACCCGCGGCGACCTCGTGCCCGGCTCGCGGCTGCCTCCCGAGCGCCAGCTGGCCGAGAGCCTCGGAGTCGGCCGCTCGGCCGTGCGGGAGGCGCTCGCCGCCCTCGAGATCCTCGGCATCGTGTCCGTCCGCCCCGGCTCGGGCACCTACCTCCGCGACAGCACCTCCGAGCTGCTGCCGACGACGCTCAGCTGGGGGCTCATGCTCTCGGCCGGGCGCACCGCCGAGCTCATCGAGGTGCGGAGCGGCCTCGAGATCCAGGCCGCCATGCTCGCCGCGATCCGGATCGACGCCGAGGGGCTCGACAAGCTGCGCGCGCACCTCGCCGCGATGGAGTCGCACCTCGACGACATGAGCGCGTTCGTGGACGCCGACGTGCGCTTCCACCTGCAGATCGCGCTCAGCGCCGAGAACGTGGTGCTGCGCGATCTGCTGCAGACGATCCGCTCGCTGCTGCGGCTCTGGGTCGAGCGCGCGCTGAGCAGCCCGCAGCAGGCCCTCGACGCGTTCACCGAGCACCGCGCCGTGCTCGAGGCGCTGGAGGCGGGCGACCCCGCCGCCGCGGCCCGCGCGATGGAGTCGCACATGAGCACGGCCTCGCGGCGCCTCGCCGACACCGGGAGCTGATGCGCGGTGGCAGGATCGGGTGATGAGCCCGATCCTGCGCCGCACCGCCACGATCGCCGCCGTGGCGACCGCGCTCCTCGTCACCGGGTGCGCGGGGCGCGCGGACGTGGCCTCGTCGCAGACGCCGCTGCCGACTCCGACCGTCGCGGCGACGGCCACGGCGACTGCCACGCCCACGGCCACCCCCGAGACCTCACCGACGGAGGCGTCGCCCGCCGCGGCTCCGGAGCCGAGCGTCGCCCCGGAGCCGACCGCCGCACCGGAGCCGGGCACCGTCCCCTCGATCGAGCGCTGCACCGGCGCCGACCTCGCGCTCGAGTACCGCCCCGACCCCGACGCGTCCGGCGCGGGCAGCAGCGCCTTCGACCTCGTCTTCACGAACACCACCGCCGTCACCTGCACGCTCGCCGGCATCCCCGGCGTCTACGCGACCGACGCCGACGGCGTCCGGCTGGGAGCAGTCGCCGCCGCCACCGGGCCGAACCCCGACGGGCTGTTCTCGCTGATCCCCGGCGGGCAGGCCGATGTCCGCGTGACCTGGCACTCCCCCGGAGCCTTCGGCTGCCCCGTCGCGACCTCCGCCTACCTCGTCGCCGAGGTCGTCGACGCGGCGGACCCCGCCGTCCGGGCACCGGCCTCGATCGAGGTCTGCACCGACGGCACGGTCTTCATGGAGGCGTCGACCTACACGCTGCTCGGCTGACCGGCGAGCACGACCCTGACGGCGTCGCCCGGGGCGAGCCGGAGCGCGCCACCCTCGGCACCGCCTCCGTCCGCTCGTCGCCACTCGACGACTCCGTCGACGGCGACCTCGACCGCCTCGCCGCCGAGGTTGCCGAGGAGGAGGACGGCACCGCCTCCGACGGCCGCGCCCAGCGCATGCAGACCCGGCGCATGCACGGCGAGCCGAGGCGCTCCGGTCAGCTCCGCGGCCCAGTCCAGGACCCGTCCCGCCGGCGTGGGCCCGTCGGGGCCGGCGATCCCCCGCGGCCCCCACTGCTCGAAGTAGGCGAGGGAGTCGACGCCGTCCTGCGCGAGAGCGTCGAGACTGCCGACCACCCAGGCCGCGAGCGCCGGTGAACTCTGCCGCTCGTCGGTCGCGCCGGGCAGCAGCTCGGGTCCGTGGCCGAACCGGTCGATGTCGGCGTCGCCCGGGTCGAACGGCGAGGTCGACACGGCGTTCATCCGCGGTCCGAGGGTCACCGGACCGAGGTGCAGGCGACGACCGGCGGCGATCACCGACGCATCGCGGACGACGGTGCGCTGCACGCCGAGCGACTCGACGAGCTGGTGCCCGGAGCTGTCGTGCATGAACGGGGTGAGACTGAAGGCGAGCGGAGCGTCGACGTCGGCCAGCGCCTCCGCCCCCCGGTTCAGCTCGGTGAAGTGCGAGCGCACGCCGCCGACGAGTCCGATGCCGCGCTCCTCGGCCGCGCGCCGGGCCCGGGCGAGCAGGTCGGGCTCGCTGCGGTGCCCGACGGCCGCGAAGGCGCCCAGCCGCGCGAGCGGAGCGTCGCCCAGCTCGGCGAGCACGGCGTCGACGTCGCCGGGGTCGGTGGCGACGATCCGCAGATCGATCGCGCCGGGAGCGTCCTCGACGGCGCGCCGCAGTGCGCGGCGCCAGCCCGCTCCGCGCGGATCGGCCTCGACGATCAGCCCGAGGCCGCTCCGGTACCCCGGGGGGTGAGCGCCGGGGGCGGTGGACGCGGACGTGCGGATCTCGGGGAGCGGATGCGACTCCCCTCCCACCTCCACGACGACCACGGCGGCGCTCTCGGGAGCGGGGTCCCGCTGCTCGACGGGACGCGGCGCCGCGGCGCACGAGACGCGGACGCTCTGGCGGACGGTGTCGCCCGCGTCGACCTGCACCGGGAAGGGCAGATCGAGCGGAGTGGAGTAGGTCTTGAACGAGGCGTCGGTCCAGTTGCGCTGGTCCTCCATCTCGAACACGTCGCCCTCGAAGACCAGGTCGACCGGCACGTCGCCGGCCCGGAAGGACAGGCCGGCGAGGTCCCGCGCGGGCTGGTGCGGAGAGATCCGCCCGGGGAAGGCCAGGGACTCGACGGACCCGTCGGAGTGACGCGCCTCGAAGGGCGTGCCCGCCACCTCCGGAGCGTGCAGCACGATGAGCCCGAGCCGGTTGCGGAGGAACGAGGACGCGGCGACCGCCTCGAGCGCGACCGTGAGCGCAGACTCCTCGACGCCGACGCGGAGCGTCCAGTGGACGCGCGCGGCGCCGTCGGAGCTCTCGCCCTCGATCAGCAGGCCGCCCGTCGCCGCGACCGCGGTCGTGCGTGTGGTCGGCAGTGTGCCCCAGTCGCGGTCCCTCACCACGAACCGGATGCCGCGCAGGATCAGCGTCGAACCGTAGCGCAGGTCGTCGAGGCGGCCGTCCGAGAGGCGCAGCGACCACTGACCCGCCCGGATCAGCTGCTCATCGCGCTCGACCGGAAGCAGGAGGTCGGCGGGGAGCGAGAGCTCCGCCGTCAGGATCCGGATAGCGGCCATCCTCAGAGTGTGGTCATGCCGCCGTCGACACGGAAGAGCGCTCCGGTCGCATAGCTGGACTCGTCGCTCGCGAGGTAGACCATGATCCCCTCGACGTCCGCGGCCGAGCCGGGGCGGCCGAGCGGGATGCGCGAGGTGATGGCGGCGCGGGCCTCCGCGTCGCCCGAGATCGCGGTGACGAGCGGAGTCTCGGTGTAGCCGGGCACGACCGTGTTGACCCGGACGCCCTCGCCCGCGTAGGCCGCGGCGACCGTGCGGGCGAGGCCGTGGATGCCCGCCTTCGAGCTGCTGTACGCGGTGAAGTCCTGGCCCTCGCCGTTCAGGCCGGTCGGGCTGCCGGTCAGGATGATCGAGCCGCCGCGACCGCGGAGCGCCCGCACCGCGTGCTTGACGGTGAGGAAGGTGCCCGTGAGGTTGATGTCGATCGTGCGGCGCCAGACGTCGAGGTCGAGGTCGGCGACCTTCGCGTCCTGGCCGAACAGCTGCACTCCCGCGTTGGCGACGACGACGTCGGGAGAGCGGCCCTCGTCGGCGAGCCGGGCGAACGCGGCCTCGACGCTCGACTCGTCCGAGATGTCCAGCGCGACGGCGACGGCCTCGGGGAATGCGGAGGCGGCGCTCTCGGCCGCAGCGAGATCGCGATCGGAGAAGGCGACACGGGCGCCCTCCCGCGCGAAGCGCTCGGCGACGGCACGGCCGATGCCGGAGCCGGCTCCGGTGACGAGGGCGTTCTTGCCAGTGAGGCGACCGGTCATGCGTTCTCTCCTTCGAGTCGATCTGCTCTGATCATAGGAGGACAACCGGTTGACCGCAGCCCTCGGATACTGCGCGATCGCGGAGCGCGCGAGCCCTTGACCAACCAAGACGGCGGGGTCACGCTCGTCCACAACGTCCCGCTACCCCGGAGGTCCCCCATGAAGGTCGGCTCGCTCATTCTCCGTCTCGCCGTCGGCGGGCTCTTCGTCGGCCACGGCCTGCAGAAGCTCCGCGGCTCGTTCGGCGGCCCCGGCCTCGACGGCACCCAGCAGATGATGGAGAGCCTCGAGATGCACCCGCCGAGGCGGAACGCCGTCGCGGCCGCCGTCACCGAGACGGCCGGAGGCGCTGCCCTCGCTCTCGGAGCGGCCACTCCGCTCGCCGCTGCCGGTCTGATCGCGACGATGGTCACCGCTGTCCGCAAGGTGCACTGGAGCAACGGCCTGTGGAACGCGGGCGGCGGGTGGGAGTTCAACGGCCTGCTCGTCGCCGCGTCGGCCGCGATCGTCGCCGACGGACCGGGCGCGCTCTCGTTCGACGCGCTGCTGGGCAAGAAGAAGTGGGGCGCCGGCTGGGCCCTGTTCGCCCTGGTCGCCGGAGCCGCCGCCTCGACCGCCGCGATCGAGGCAGGCCGCCGCGCCGCGCCGCTCGGCTCCTCCCCCGAGTCCCCCACCTCGGCCGCCGACGGCACGGCCTGACCTGCGGGCCCGGCCGGTCGCGCGTCCGCCGCGCCCGGCCGGTTCCTGTCGGCCCCACCGGGCTCTCGGGCTGCCCGCTGGTCGGGCAGCACCCGGAGGGCCGCCGCCGGCCACTGTGCCCGCCCACTGCCTGCTGGTCGAGCAGCCCCGCAGGGGGCGTATCGAGACCCACCGTCGTCCGGGCGTCGTGCGTGCGCAGACCCCCGCTACCGTCGCACCATGACCTCCGACCCCACCGCCTCCTGGCAGACCGCGGTCGACGCCCTCTGGGCGCACGACGACCCGGAGCACGTCCTCGCCCGCATGCGCGAGCTCGCCGCAGAGTTCCCCGGCTCCGACGGCTCGGCGCACTTCGAGCTGGGCGGCGCACTCGACAGCGCCGGCCACGAGGCCGAGGCGGCCGAGGAGTACGAGCAGGCCCTCGCCGCCGGACTCGACGACGAGCGCCGCGCCCGCCTGAGCATCCAGTACGCCTCGACCCTCCGCAATCTCGGCCGGGCCGAGGAGGCGGTGGACCTGCTCACCGCCGCGCCGCCGCATCCTGCCATCGGCGCGGCCCGGGAGGTGTTCCTCGCGCTCGCCCTGCACAGCGCGGGGCGGCCCGACGACGCCCTGCGCATCGCCCTCGAGGCGCTCGTGCCGACACTCCCGCGCTATCAGCGCTCGGTCTCCGCGTACGCCGCCGACCTCGCGCCGGTCCCGACCCCGTCGGCCGCCAGGTGATCCCGCTCGTGCGCGCCGAGGTCGCCCGTCGCGACGCCGCCGCCGCTCGGACCGCCGATGTCCTCGACTGACGCCGAGCCGTCGGCGGACGGGTTCGTCCACGTCCGGGCCGACGATCCGCGGGCGAGGCCGCTGCTCGACGAGCTCGAGCTCGAGTACGACACCCGGTACGGGACCAGCTGGGGCGGGCCGGCCTCGACGGAGCTGAGCCGGTACCCGGCAGAGGACTTCGCCCCGCCGAAGGGCGGGTTCGTCCTGCTCCTGCGCGACGGGACGGCGATCGCCGGAGGTGCGTTCAAGGCCTTCGACGACAGCACCTGCGAGCTCAAGCGCATCTGGACCTCCTCGTCCCATCGACGTCAGGGTCTCGCGCTCCGGGTGGTCGCGGAGCTCGAGGCCGAGGCGCGCCGCCTCGGCTACTCGACGGCCTACCTGACGACCGGACCGCTCCAGCCGGAGGCCCAGCGGCTGTACCTGACCGCCGGGTACACGCCGCTCTTCGATGCGACCCAGCCGCCCGAGGTCGTCGTCCTGCACGGCTACGCCAAGACGCTGACGGATCGCCCGCTCGACGTCGGCCGCATCCAGGACGCCCACGACGCCGAGTTCCGGGCGCTGCTCGCGGTGCTGCCCGACGGCGGCGAGCGCCTCCGCGCCGCCACGCGGGAGCGGAGGGGCTGACCTCGGCGGGTCCGCAGCAGCGGATCGCGGCCGTCGTGATCGGCGGCCCCACGCCTCAGCGCCTCTCACGGTCGCTCCGACGCGGCGACGAGCGACCGCGAGGCGGCGCCGACGATCCAGTCCGGGAGCGCACGGTACGAGAAGACGGTGGAGTAGAGCCGCGCCATCGAGTACGAGGGATCGATCCGCAGAGCCGACTCGAGGTGGACCGCCGCCAGGCTCGTCACGCCGAGCGACCACCAGCACCACGCGAGGACGGTCAGGACGGGAGGCCGCGCCTCCCGGGGCGCGAGAGCCGCGAGACGGGCGAGCGCCGCGGTCGCGTGCTCGACCCGGGGTCGATCGGGGCCGGTGCCCGTCCCGAGCAGCAGGGCCGCCGAGGAGCGGTCGAGATCGTCCACCTCGCCGGCTGCCGTCTCCCGCGCGACGATCTCGTCCATGGTCTCGCCGGTCCTCCTCTGCACCGCCTCGAGCCGGTGCTGCAGCCGGCGCGACTGCTCGGCCGCGGCGCGACCCAGCGCGATCTGCACGGTGACCTGGTCGCGGAGGGCCGGCGACTGCAGGATGCGGACGATCCCGCCGTCCCTTCCTGCCGCCGGAGGCGAGATCAGCCAGCGCTCGACCATCGAGACCACGTCGCGCACGGCGCCCGGCCCGCGCTCGAGGATCGCCGCCACGACCGCGCGGTCGGACGGCGCGACCTCCGGCAGCTCGGCGAGCACCGCGACGTCGAGCGGGTCGGGAGACGTCGCCCGTGCGAGGACCCCCGCCTCGCTGTCGTCGATCTCGGCCGGCGGCCGGGGGTCGCGGCTCTCGGCGGGGTCGGTGTACCTCCCCCAGCCGTCCGGCGCGACGCAGGCCACCCCGACGATGCCGAGCCCCGTCCTCTCCAATCGCCGGAGGACGGCCCGGCCCAGCTCGAGCAGCGGGATCCCCCGCGACTGCTCGTAGGTCGCCTCCGGGTAGACGACGACCAGCGCCGCGTCCGCCTCGGGCACCGCCTCCATCATCTCGACGCAGCCGCGGGCGACGGCCTGGATCTCGACCCGGCGCAGTCGCCCGGGGAGCGGCAGCCGGAAGCCGCCGGCGGCACGAGTTCCTCGGAACGGGACGACCGCGACGGAGTTCTCGGGTCTCATCCCGATCAACGAGGGGACGACCGCGAGGAGGTCGGCGAAGCCGCTGGCGCGGAGCAGCTCCGGTTCGCGGACGGTGGCGGAGGAGCGGAGGTGTGCTGTCATGGCCCACACGGTCGTCCGTCCCTCCCGCACGTGGGCGGCCGACGTCCGGATCAGTGGAGAGGCACCGTCAGGATCGGCCTGGGGAGGAGACCTGAGCAGCCGTCGCGACGGCGCCGCGCAGCCTCTCCAGCGCGGTGGAGACGACCTCCAGCACCTCCGGACGCCCCTCCAGACGGAAGTCCACCTCCGCCGGGATCCAGACGAGCGCCGACAGCAGACCCTCCGCTGTCTCGGCGTCGACAGGCCAGCGGGTGAGCCCGCTCCCGACGGCGACCGCACCCGCCGACCAGCGGCCGAGCATCTCGGTCGCCTCCTCGAGCGGCAGCGACAGCAGCACCTCCAGCCGGAGGCGCCCCTCACCCGGCGCCTCGACCTCCGCCTCCGGGCCGATCCGGGCCTCGAAGCGCACCCGCGTGCCGAAGAGGCGGCTCATCCGATCCAGCCGGAAGGTCCGCCAGTCCTCTCGGCGCAGGTCCCAGCACACCAGGAGCCACGTCCGGTGGGTGGAGACGACGGCGTGCGGATCCACCAGACGATCCGACTCGCTCCCGTCCGCCGTGGTGTAGTGGAAGCGGATCCTCTCCTGATCGCGGCAGGCGAGAGCCAGCCGCCCCAGCACCTCCTGCGGCACCGCCGTCTCCCGGGGGCGCCGCCACCGCTGCAGCCGGCTCACCGCGTCCACCCGCTCTCGGAGGGACGCCGGCAGTACCTGCTCGAACTTCGCCAGCGCGCTCAAGGTGGTCCGCTGACCGTCCTCGAGCCCCTCGTCGGCCGCGAGGCGCAGCCCGACCGCCACCGTGACCGCCTCGTCGTCGGTGAGGAGGAGCGGCGGGACCCGCGCACCGGCCTCGAGCCGGTACCCGCCGGTCGCACCGCGCGCCGCCACCACCTCGTAGCCGAGCTCGCGGAGGCGCTCCACATCGCGGCGCAGCGTCCGCTCGGTCACCCCCAGCCGGGCGGCGAGGACCGGCCCGGTCCACTGCTGGTGGGTCTGCAGCAGGTCCAGCAGCGCGAGCACGCGCGAGGTCGTCCGGGACATGCGCCGAGTCTGCTCCCGCATCAGGACAGGAAGCGACCTGATCGACTCCTAGCGTCGTCGTCCGGGGGCACCACCGCTTCCGAGAAGAGAACGAGGAGAGCACCGTGGACATGAAGCTCGAACTGATCCCCGTGCCGGTGACCGACGTCGACCGCGCGAAGGACTTCTACACGAACACGATCGGCTTCGTCGCCGACCACGATCAGGTCGTGCACGAGGGCCTGCGCTTCGTGCAGCTGACCCCTCCCGGGTCGGCGTGCTCGATCGTGATCGGCGTCGGCATCACCGAGATGGAGCCCGGGTCGCAGAAGGGCCTGCAGATGGTCGTCGCCGACGCCGCGGAGGCGCACGCCGAGCTCCGCGGGCGCGGCGCGGAGGTCTCCGAGATCGACTCGCAGCCGTGGGGCGAGTTCGTCTACTTCGCCGACCCCGACGGCAACACCTGGGCGCTGCAGCAGATCGTCCACCCGGGCTGACGAGCCTCCGCCATCGGATCGAGTCCTTCCTGAGACGATCGCCCTCTCGCCGACACTGTCAGAGTGAGGGCGAGAGGAGGTGGGATCGTGACAGCGGTACAGGAGACGGACGCCGAACTCGTGCGTCGCGCCGCAGCCGGCAGCGAGCTCGCCTTCCGCAGCCTCTACCGCGCCTACGTCCGGCCGGTCTACTGGCTCGCGCACGGCATGCTCCACGATGCGGGCGAGGCCGAGGACGTCACCCAGGAGACGTTCGTCGTCGCCTGGAGCAAGCTCGGCGAGCTCGAGCTCGCCAGCGACTCGCTCCTGCCGTGGCTCGCGACGATCTGCCGCTTCCAGGCGGCGAACCGCGTCCGCTCGCGTCGCCGCGATCGCGAGCAGACGGTCGAGGCCGACGACGAGCTGGCGTCGCCGCACGACCTCGAGCAGCAGATGGTGACGGCGGCGCTCACCGAGGCGATCCTGCGCGAGACCGAGGGGCTCGCCGAGCTCGACCGCTCGATCTTCCGCCTCTGCGCCACCGAGGGGCGCGGCTACGACGAGGCCGCCGCCACCCTCGGCGTCTCGCACGCCACCGTCCGCAATCGACTGTCGCGGGTGCGCCGCCGCCTGCGCCTCGTGGTCGACGACTTCCGAGGAGCGGAGCAGCCATGACCGACCCCATCACCCTCGCGCCCCTCGACGACGAGCGGGTCTCCGCCCTGGAGTCCCGGGTCTTCCGCTCGATCGCGGCGTCGCGCGCGGCCCGCGCCGCGCGCCGTCGACGCGCCGTCAGCATCGGAGGCGTCGCCGCCGGTCTCCTCGTCCTCGCGGTGGTCATCGGTCCCGTCGTCGGCTCCGCCGGGGTCGTGTCGTCGAGCGCCGGGTCCTCGGCGGCCGACGAAGCGCCCGCCTTCGCCGGCGGCGGCCTCGAGTCGAACCCGCAGGCGGCGCCCGATCCCGCTGCGGGAGACTCGTCTGCGCGCGAGATCGTCTCGACGGCGTCGGCGACGCTCGAGGTCGCCTCCGTCTCCGACGCCCTCGACGCTCTCTCCGCCTCCGCCTCCACCCTCGGCGGCTACGTCGAGAGCTCGACCACCTCCGCCCTGCAGGCGACGACCGACGCGATGGCCGTCGACCCGTCGTTCCCCGCGCCCGTCCCGGACGGCTCCGGAGTGATCACGCTCAGGGTCCCCGCCGACCGCCTGGCCGAGGCCCGCGACTCCCTCGCCTCCCTCGGCACCGTGACGGCGAGCTCGATCAACCGCGCCGACGTCACGACGCAGGCCATCGATCTGCGTGCACGCGTCGAGTCGGCACAGGCCTCGGTCGACCGCCTCACCGAGCTCATCGCCCAGGCCGGCAGCCTCGCCGATCTGCTCGCCGCCGAGTCCGCGCTCGCCGAACGTCAGGCCACGCTCGAGTCCACCCAGCAGCAGCTCACGGCTCTCGAGAGCCAGGTCTCGCTCGCCTCCCTCACCATCACCGTGGTCCCGGAGTCGTCCGCCACCACCGCCGAGCCGGCCGGCTTCCTCGACGGCCTCCTCGCCGGCTGGAACGGCCTGATCGTCGCCGCGAACGGCGCACTGATCGGCATCGGGTTCCTGCTCCCCTGGCTCGTGGTGATCGGAGTCGTCGCGCTGGTCGTCGTCGCCGTCCGCCGCCGCCGGGGTCCGCCGACGCGAACTCCCCCGGCCGGCGGCGCCGAGCACCCCGACTCCTGACCCCTCAGCGGCGTGCCGATCACGCCGCGACGGCTCAGGCGCGCAGCACCTTCTCCATCGAGCGGCTCGTCCTCAGCTCGTCGACGAGCTTGTCGAGCCGGCGGATCTTCTGCATCAGGGGATCGTCGACCTCCTCGACGCGGACCCCGCAGACCACTCCGGTGACGAGATCGGACTTCGGATTCATCCTCGCCGAAGCGAAGAACTCCTCGAAGGTCGTGCCGCTCTCGAGGTGCTCACGCAACTCGGCGTCGGAGTAGCCGGTCAGCCACTCGATGACCGCGTCGACGTCGGCCCGGGTCCGGCCCCTCCGCTCCGCCTTCGCCACGTAGTGCGGGTACACCGAAGCGACGCTCGTCGTGAAGATCCTGTGCATGGGTCGAAGGGTAGACCGGAGCGACGACGGAGGCTAACGCCGAGTCGAGACCGGCGGCACCTCTCCCCGGGCCTGCGCGGCGTACACCGCGGGAGTCGTCCCCAGCCGGGCCCGGAACGCGGCGATGAAGCTGCTCACCGAGTCGTAGCCGACCGCGGGCGCGACCGCCTGCACCGCGTCTCCGCGAACGAGCATCCCCACCGCGGTGTGCACCCTGGCCCGCACCCGCCATTCCCGGAACGTGCTGCCGGTCTCGGCCGAGAACGCGCGCGCGATGGTCTTGCTGCTCACCCCGATCTCGGCGGCCCAGTCGGCGAGCTCACGGGGGTCGGCCGGATCGTCGAGCAGGGCGGCAGCCACCGTCCGCGCTCGCGGATCGCGGGGCAGCGCGACCGCGGCGTCGTGGTCGGGCGCCTCGGCGAGCAGCTCGGCGAGCAGCAGCCAGCACTGCCGGCGCCGCACCGCGGAGGGGTGCGCATCGGCGAGGTGGAGCAGCAGCGACCCCGCGAGGTCCTCGAGACGGAGGGTGCGTGCGCTCCCCCAGCGGTCGCCGGGCGGTCGGAGGGTCGGGTCGGCGTAGACGCTGATCAGGTCTCCCTGCTCGACGAAGGTCATCTCGTGCGGCACTCCCGCGGGGATCCACGCCAGGTGCTCGCGGCGCAGGTGCCACTGGTCGCCGAGCACGCCGAGCTCCATCGACCCGGTCGCCATCCAGGCGAGCTGATCCTCCTGGTGCACGTGCGAGTCGAAGCCCGTTCCGCGGACGACCCTCGACCGGGATGCGGTGAGAACGGCGGATGTCCCCTCGGGGTGATCGATTCCGGCGCGAGACGCGAGAAGGGACTGCAGATGTTCGCGGTCGGACACAGCGGCGTCCTCCCTTCCGGATCGGTGTCCGCTCGCGGTGATGGCGAGCGTAGTAAGGCAAGGCTAACCTGACGACCGCCTCCCCCGTCCGACCGATCCCGGAAGAGCCATGACCCCTGCATCCCGCCTCCTCGCCGCCTCGGCCGCGCTCGCCCTGAGCGTGGCCGCCCTCTCCGGCTGCAGCACCGCCGCTACGGCGAGCGCCGAGAACCCCGACTACACGACCGAGCCGAGCGACTCCTTCCCGGTGACGCTCGAGCACCAGTACGGCGAGACGGTGATCCCCGCCGAGCCGCAGCGCGTGGTGGTCGTCGGACTCACCGAGCAGGACATCCTGCTCGAACTCGGCGTCACCCCGATCGCCACGACCGAGTGGTACGGAGAGCAGCCCCACGCCGTCTGGCCGTGGGCCACCGATCTCCTCGGCGACGCCGAGCCGACCGTCCTCGACGCGACCGACGGACCGGAGTACGAGAAGATCGCCTCCCTCGAGCCCGACCTGATCGTGGGCACGAACGCGGGCATGACCGAGGAGATGTACGACAAGCTCACCGACATCGCGCCCACCGTCACGAGCGTCGAGGGGTCGGGCCTCTACTTCTCGAGCTGGCAGGACCAGACCCGCCAGGTCGCGCGCGCGGTCGGCCGCTCCGCCGAGGGCGACGCCCTGATCACGGGAGTCGAGGACGCCTACGCCGAGGCCGCCGCCGCGCATCCCGAGTTCGCCGGGCTCACCGCGACGTTCTCGCAGGGCGGCCCCTGGGACGGCGACCTCTGGGTCTATCCCGACGGCCTCAACACCGACTTCCTCACCGATCTCGGCTTCACGATCACGCCGGGCCTCGAGGACTTCGTCCCCGAAGAGGGCGGTCAGGCGCAGATCTCGGCCGAGAACGTCGGTCTGATCGACGCCGACGTGATCGTCTTCGCGACGGAGTCGCCCGACGCCGTCCAGGAGCTGCTCGGCTTCGGCACCACCTCGAGCCTCTCCGCGGTCACCGGCGGCCGCGCCGTCTACACCGACGCCGAGCTCGCGGGTGCGATTTACTTCCTCACCCCGCTCAGCCAGAAGCACGTGCTCGAGCAGCTCGTGCCGCGCCTGGTCGACGCCGTCGCCGGCGAGGCCCCGCAGACCGTCGAGGGCTGACCTCCCCGTGACGCCGATCCTCGAGGCGGCGGTGCCGACCGTGCGCCGGTACCGCCTCCTCGGCCTCCTCGCCGCCGTCGCTGCCCTGCTGCTCGCGTGCGCGCTCAGCATCCTCGTCGGGTCGAACCCGCTCGGCCCGGCCGAGCTCTGGCACGCGATCACCGCCTACGACGGATCGACGACCGACCAGGTGGTCGTCGACCTCCGCGTCCCGCGCACGGTCGCCGGTCTCGTCGTGGGCGTCGGGCTCGGAGTCTCGGGCGCCGTGATCCAGGCGCTCACCCGCAATCCTCTGGGCGACCCGGGCATCCTCGGCGTCGACGCCGGCGCGGCGCTCTTCGTCGCGGTGGGAGTCGCCCTCGGCGCGAGCTCGCCGGTGCAGTACCTGCCCTTCGCGTTCGTCGGCGCCCTGGTGGTCACCGGGGTGGTCTCGGTCATCGGCTCGGTCGGCAGGGGCGGCCCCGATCCGGTGCGGCTGACGCTCGCCGGCGTCGCGCTGGCCGCCGTCCTCACCGGCGTCACGACCGCCATGATGCTGCTCGACCCCGTGACCTTCACCAGGCTCCGAGGCTGGAACGCGGGCTCCTTCGTCGAGCGCGGCTTCGACGTCGTGGTCCCGGCGGCTCCGTTCGTGGTCGCGGGAGTCGTCGTGGCGGCGCTCTCCGCCCGCTCGCTCACCGCGATGGGCCTCGGCGACGATCTCGCCGCCTCCCTCGGCACGCGCCTCGGACGCACCCGGCTGCTCGCGGTGCTCGCGATCACCCTCCTCGCCGGGGCGGCCACCGCGATCGCCGGCCCGGTCGGGTTCGTCGGGCTGGCGGTCCCGCACATCGCGCGGTGGATCACCGGACCCGATCAGCGCTGGATCCTCGCGCTGTCGATCGTGCTGGCGCCGACTCTCCTGCTGCTCGCCGACGTCGTCGGCCGCATCGTGCTCCGGCCGGGCGAGGTGCCGGTCGGGGTCGTCACCGCCTTCGTCGGCGCTCCCGTCCTCATCCACCTGGTGCGGCGGGCGAAGGTGAGCACCCTGTGAGCCGCACCACCCTCGGCCCGCACGCGATCGTCCTGCGGGGCGGCCCGTTCTCCGTGCGCTTCCGGAGGCGCACCGTCGTCGTCGGCGCAGCGCTCGCCGCCTGCGTGGTCGCCCTCTCGGTCGTGGCCCTCGGCCTCGGCGACCTCCCGCTGTCGGCGCCCGACGTCGTCGCGACCCTGCTGGGGCAGCGCAGCGGCATCGCACGGACCGTCGTCGTCGAGTGGCGGCTCCCCCGGGTGCTCGCCGCAGCGGTCTTCGGTGCCGCACTCGGAGCCTCGGGCGCCGTGTTCCAGTCCCTCACCCGCAACCCGCTCGCGAGCCCCGACGTCATCGGGCTGACCGCGGGCTCGTACGCCGGCGGCCTGCTCGCGATCATCGTCCTCGGCGCCGGGGCCGGGTCGGTGCCCGTCGCGGCGGGCTCCGTCGTCGGCGGACTGGCCGCCGCGGCGCTCGTCTACCTCCTCGCCTACCGACGCGGAGTGCAGGGCTTCCGGCTGATCGTCATCGGCATCGGCGTCTCGGCGATGCTCGAGGCGCTCAGCACCTACCTGGTGCTGCGTGCGAAGCTCGAGATCGCGATGACCGCCTCCGTCTGGGGTGCGGGGTCGTTGAACCCCGTGGGAGCGGATCAGCTCCTCCCGGCCGCCGTGGCGATCGGCGTCGCCCTGGTGGGGCTGGGGCTGCTCGCCCGTGCGATGCGCCAGCTCGAGCTCGGCGACGACGCGGCGCGGGCACTCGGCTCGGGGGTCGAGTGCACCCGCCTGCTCCTCGTGGTCGGCGCCGTGGTGCTCACCGCCGCGGTGACCGCCGCCTCCGGGCCGATCGCGTTCGTCGCCCTCGCCGCCCCGCAGATCGCGCGACGCCTCACTCGCACCGCCGGGCTCGCCCTGGCGCCGTCGGCCCTCGTCGGCGCGCTGGTGCTGCTCGGTGCCGACACGCTCGCGCAGCACGTCGTGCCCGGATCGCTCCCGGTCGGCGTCGTCACGGTCGTCGTCGGCGGCCTCTACCTCGTCGGGCTCCTCATCCACGAAGCACGGAGACGCTCATGACCCCCTCGCCCCGCCTCGCCGCCGTCGACCTCACGATCGGCTACGACCGCCGCGTCGTCTCGCGCGAGCTCTCGGTCGAGATCCCCGACCGCTCGTTCACGGTGATCGTCGGACCGAACGCCTGCGGCAAGTCGACCCTGCTCCGGGCGCTCTCGCGCCTCGTCGCCCCGATCGCCGGCCAGGTGCTGCTCGACGGGCGCTCGATCGCCTCCTCGCGCCCGAAGGAGGTCGCCCGGGTGCTCGGGCTGCTGCCCCAGAGCTCTCTGGCACCCGACGGCATCACGGTCGCCGATCTCGTGGGGCGCGGCCGGTACCCGCACCAGGGCTTCCTCCGCCAGTGGTCGGTCGCCGACGAGGAGGCGGTGGCCGCGGCGATGGCGGCGACCGGCGTCACCGAGCTGGCCGGCAGACTCGTGGACGAGCTCTCGGGCGGGCAGCGACAGCGCGTCTGGGTCGCGATGGTGCTGGCCCAGCAGACCCCGCTCGTGCTGCTCGACGAGCCGACGACCTTCCTCGACATCGCGCACCAGATCGAGCTCATGGAGCTGTTCACCGATCTGCACGAGCAGGGCACCACCCTGGTGGCCGTCCTGCACGACCTCAATCAGGCGGCCCGGTACGGCACTCATCTGATCGCGATGAAGGACGGCGCTGTCGTCGCTCAGGGAGCCCCGGGTGAGATCGTGACCGCCGAGCTCGTCGAGCACGTCTTCGGGCTGCCCTGCGTGGTCGTCCCCGACCCCGTGACCGGGACCCCGCTGGTGGCGCCTCGGGGTCGCGCGCGGGTGCGGGCGCCGCGATGACGCGCCGCATGCTCCTCCAGGCGCCGCCGGAGCCGATCCCTGCGCGGACGATACGCATCGACGCGTCGACGACTCCGGCGCGGTTGACCCTCCGCGTCCTCACCGGCGCCCGCCGGTTCACCGTGCCCGCCGCCGCTCTCTCGATCAGCCATCAGATCGGCGAGGCACTGGTCCCGGTGCTGATCGGCCTCGCCATCGAACGCGCCGTCTCCACCGGGGACCCGGCGCAGCTGCTGCTCTGGCTCGTCCTGCTCGCGGCCGACTTCGCGCTCCTCTCGTTCTCGTGGCGGTTCGGCTCGCGTCTCGGCGAGCTCGGCATGCTCGTGGTGCAGCACCGCCTCCGGAGTCTCGTCGCCGAGCGGCTGCTGCTGCGCTCGGCGCGCACCGGCAGGCGCTCCGATCAGCCGGGTGTCGCCCTCTCGCTGGCGACCTCCGACGTCAACCGGCTCTCGCTGGCCGTCGAGATCGGCGTGCACCCCGTCGGTCAGCTCGCCGCGGTGCTCTTCGGAGGAGCCGTGCTGCTCACCCTGTCGTGGCCGCTCGGTCTCGCGGTGCTTCTGGGCGCGCCGCTGCTCCTGGGGGCGACCGAGCTCGCCGGTCGCGGTCTGCGACGTCGCAGCGGTGACGAGCAGGAGGCGGCCGCGACCGCGGCGGGCAGGGCGGCCGACCTCATGGCCGGCTACCGCGTCCTCCGCGGCATCGGCGCCGAGGAGGAGGCGTCCCGCCGCTACCGCAGCGCGAGCCGGGCGGCTCTCGAGAGCACGGTGCGCGCTCGCCGCGCGGAGGGCGTGCTCGGCGGGGTCATGGACCTCGCGACGGGACTCCTCCTCACGGCCGTCGCCGTCGCGGCCGCCCTCCTGGCCGTGGCGGGACGACTGGGTCTCGGTGAGTTCGTGACGGTGGTCGGGCTGACCCAGTTCCTCGTCGACCCGCTGCAGAACGCGGCGCGGGAGGCGGGTTCGTGGTGGGCGACGGCGACCGCGTCGGCCGCGCGCCTCCTCGAGCTGCTGCCGGAGTCCGAGCCGACCGAGTCGGAGCCGATCGCGTCCGTGCCGACCGGGCCAGAACCGCCCTCGCTACCGCTCCGGTCGCTGATCGACGGGATGTCGGCGGTCGAGATCGTCGCGGTCGCGACCGACGGAGCAGCGGCCGATGCGGTCCTGGCCGGGATCCGCGCGGCGCATCCCGACGCCCTGTTCGCTCCGCACGCCTCCCACCTGTTCTCGGGCAGCGTGCTCGAGAACGTGCGACTGCACGGCGTCGACTCCGCCCGCGCCGCGGCGGCACTCACCGCCGCAGGGTGCGACGAGCTCGCCGAGATCCTCCCGGGAGGACTGGACGGTGACGTCGGCGAAGGCGGATCCTCGCTCTCGGGCGGTCAGCGCCAGCGGGTGGCGCTGGCGCGCGCGCTCGCACAGGACGCCCCCGTCCTCGTGCTGCACGACCCCACGACCGCGGTCGACGCGGTGACCGAGTCCGCGATCGCCTCCCGCCTGCGCTCCGTGCGCGGCGAGCACCGCACCGTGGTCGTCTCGCGCTCCCCCGCTCTCCTCGCCGTCGCCGACCGCGTGGTCGACGGCCTCGCGGAGGCGCGCCGGTGACCGCCGCCTCCGATCGCCTCCCCGTCGCGCGGGGCCGCGTCGTCCTCCGCGAGGTGTGGCGGGCGCTCGGCCGTCGTCGCCTGCTGCTCCTGCCGCTCGCGCTCGTCCTCGTCGCTGCGGCCGTCGCCGGCATCGTGCCGCCCGTCGCGCTGGGCCTCGTCGTCGACTCCCTCAGCACGGGCGCCGACGACCCCGCACTGATCGGGCGGCTGGGTCTCGTGATGGCGGCAGCGGTCGTCGCCGGCGCCGTGCTGTCGGCGATCGGGGTCGTCGCCGCCTCGCGCCTCGTCGAGCGGATGCTGGCCGACGTGCGGGAGCGGATGGTCGAGGCCGCGTTCCGCCTCCCCCCGTCGCGCGTCGAGCGAGCGGGCACCGGAGACCTGATCGCGCGCGCCGGCGACGACGTGGCGGAGGTCTCGAGCGCCGTCCCGAGCGTCGTCCCGGCCCTCGGCGGCGCGCTCGTCACGATCGCCGTGACCCTCGTCGGCATGGCCGCCCTCGACCTCCGCTACGCCGCAGCGATGCTCGTCGTCGTCCCCGTGCACGTGCTCGCCGTCCGCTGGTACCTCCGCGAGGCGCCCGAGGTCTACGCCGGCGAGCGCGCCGCGATGTCCGACCGCGCGCAGCACCTCCTCGACTCGCTGCGCGGTCTCGAGTCGGTGCGCGCCTACGGTCTCGGGCACCGGCATCTGCAGCTCATCGCGGCGGCCTCGTGGGAGGTCGTGCGGCTCACGATGCGCGCCCGCGCGATCCAGAACGGCTTCTTCGCCCGGCTCAACCTCGCCGAGTACCTGGGCATGAGCGCACTGCTCGTGGTGGGCTTCGTCCTGGTCTCGAGCGGAGCCGGCACGCTCGGCGGCACGACCGCCGCGATGCTGCTGTTCCTGCGCCTGTTCGGGCCGATCAACCAGCTGCTCTTCATCGTCGACGAGTTGCAGTCGGCTCTCGCCTCCCTCGGACGGATCGTCGGCGTGATCGCCGCGGAGGAGGCGGGTGCCGAGGCGCCCGCCCCGGCCTCCTCCGGCGCACTCCGGCTCACGGATCTCGGCTACGCCCACCTGCCGGGGCATCCCGTGCTCTCGGGCGTCTCGGTGACCGTGCCCGCCCGGGGAACCGTCGCGGTGGTCGGCGCCTCCGGTGCCGGCAAGAGCACGCTCGCGGCGCTCGCCGCCGGGATGCACCTGCCCACCGTCGGCTCCGTCGCGCGCCGGGACCCCGTGGTGCTGGTCACGCAGGAGGTGCACCTCTTCGACGGGACACTGCGCGACAACCTCACGCTCGCCGCTCCCGCCGCGACCGACGCCGACCTGACGGAGTCGCTCCGCCGAGTCGGTGCCGCGCCTCTGCTGAGACGCATCGGGCTGGAGGGCGTGCTCGGCGCCTCCGGCTCGGCGCTCACTCCCGCCGAGGCGCAGCAGCTGGCCCTCGCCCGGGTGCTGCTGGCCGACCCCGCGACCGTCATCCTCGACGAGGCCACCGCCGAGGCGGGGTCGATCGACGCCGGGCGCCTCGAACGCGCCGCATCGGAAGTGCTGCGCGGCCGCACCGCGCTGGTCGTCGCGCACCGCCTCACCCAGGCCGAGACCGCCGACCACGTCGTCCTGATGGAGGCGGGCCGCATCGCCGAGGAGGGGACCCACGCCGAGCTGCTCGCGTCCGGCGGTCGCTACGCGCGACTGTGGGAGGCGTGGAGCGCGCCGTCGCGTCGGTGAGCGGCTCTCGCGGGCTCCGGGCGCCGACGCCGCTATATTCCCGGAGTGGCCCTCGCGCCTCGATCCACCGCACACAGAGAGAACCACCGTGAGCCTCCTCCGCACCAAGTCCGTCGAGCAGTCGATCGCCGACACCGATGAGCCCGAGTTCCGCCTCAAGAAGTCGCTGAGCGCGCTCGACCTCACGGTGTTCGGCGTCGGAGTCGTCATCGGCGCCGGCATCTTCACCCTCACCGGGCGCGCGGCCCACGACATCGCAGGCCCCGCGATCGTGCTGAGCTTCGTCGTCGCCGCCTTCGCCTGCGCCCTCGCGGCCATGTGCTACGCGGAGTTCGCCTCCACCGTGCCCGTCTCGGGGTCGGCCTACACGTTCTCGTACGCGTCGCTCGGCGAGCTCTTCGCGTGGATCATCGGCTGGGACCTCATTCTCGAGCTGTTCCTCGGTGCGAGCGTGGTCGCGCAGGGCTGGAGCGCCTATCTCGGCTCGTTCCTCCAGCAGCTCGGCATCACTCTGCCCGCGGCGGTCTCGTACGGCGGAGTCGTCGACCTCCCCGCGATCCTGCTGGTCCTGGTGCTCGGCGCCCTGATGACCTTCGGCATCAAGGAGTCGCTGCGCGTCAACCTCGTGCTCGTCGCCGTGAAGCTCTTCATCGTGCTGTTCGTCATCATCGCCGGCCTGCAGTTCGTGAACACGGCCAACTACTCGCCCTTCATCCCGCCGGCGGAGGCGACGCAGGCCGCATCGGGGCTCACCCAGCCGCTCCTGCAGTTCGTGTCGGGCATCGAGCCCGCGACCTTCGGTGTCGGCGGCATCATCGCCGGCGCCTCACTGGTCTTCTTCGCGTACATCGGCTTCGACGTGGTCGCCACGACCGCCGAGGAGACCCGCAACCCTCAGCGCGACATGCCCATCGGCATCATCGCCTCCCTCGTCATCTGCACCGTGCTCTACTGCGCCGTCGCCCTCGTCGTGACCGGGATGGTCCCCTACCGCGAGCTCGACCCCTCCGCGGCCCTGGCCAACGCCTTCGCGTACCACGGCCAGACCTGGATGGCGACGGTCATCTCGGCGGGCGCCGTCGCGGGCCTCACCACGGTGGTGCTGACCCTGCTCATCGGAGCGACGCGCATCATCTTCGCGATGTCCCGCGACGGCCTGCTCCCCCAGAGCCTCGCGACGGTGCACCCGCGCCTGCGCACCCCGTGGGTCACCTCCGCCGTCGTGACCGTTATCGTCGCCCTGCTCGCCGGCTTCACCCCGATCGGCGTCCTCGAGGAGATGGTGAACATCGGAACCCTCTCGGCCTTCGTGCTCGTCTCGGTCGGCGTCATCGTCCTGCGCCGCAAGCGCCCCGAGCTCAAGCGCGGCTTCCGCGTCCCGCTCAACCCGTGGCTGCCCGGCCTCTCCGCCCTGATCTGCACCTACCTGATGCTGAACCTCTCCATCGAGACCTGGCTGCGCTTCCTGATCTGGCTCGCGATCGGCTTCGCGATCTACTTCGCCTACTCGCGGAGTCACGCGAAGATCGGTCGGTAGAGGAGCGCTGAAGCGGCGGAGCTCAGAGCGACGGACGCAGGTCGCGGATCAACTCCTTGAGCTGCGCGATCTCGTCGCGGAGCGCCTCCACCTGCTCCTCCGTCGCCGCCGCCGTCTTCTCCGTCTCGAGCGAGACCTGCTCGACGATCCATGAAGCGAGCGTCGCCGTGACCACACCGATCAGCGCGATGCCGCCGACCATGAGGCCGACGGCGACGACGCGCCCGGTCACACTCACCGGCACGAAGTCGCCGTAGCCGACGGTGGTCACGGTGACGAACGCCCACCAGATCGCGTCGCCGAAGTCCCGGATCGGACCACCGCCTCCCCGTTCCGCGTCCAGCACCGCCAGTGCCGCCACCAGGATCGTCAGGGCCGTCGCGCCGACGGTGTAGACCACCACCTTGCCGCGCAGCATCGACCCGGCGTTGCGCTGGATGAGCGAGATGATCGTGAGGAATCTCATGAGGCGCAGCGGCCGGAGCATCGGCAGGGCGACCACGGCGAGATCGAGCAGATGCCGCGTGAACCACCGCCCGCGATCCTCCGCGAGCGCCAGGCGCGCGAGGTAGTCGACGAGGAACACGGCCCACGTTCCCCAGAGCAGTACTTCTGCGACGGCCTCGAGAGGTCCATCCGGTCGCGCGAGGATCTGGGTCGCATAGGCGGCGAGGAACACCGACGCGCAGATCGTCAGCGGCCACTCGGCAGCGCGCTCCCAGCGCGCGAGACGGTTCCCGTACATCCGCCCATCATCGCGGACGTGCTCCTGCGATCGGAGTCGCTCGATCGACTCGGACGGCCGAGTTCCCGGCGGCGGTCTCGGGCGTCCCGATCGGCTGCGGCGTCGCCGAGGTCGTCTCACGGCGGGCAGCGCAGCCTCCTGCGCCCGCCGGCGGCAGCCGAGGGGCGGTCAGGCCGGTTCGCCCATGACCGCCGCGTCACCGAACAGCGGCGTCTGGAAGCGACGCTCGAAGCGGACGATGCAGCCCGTGCCCCGCACGAGCTCGTAGGCGTCGATGCACTCCTGGTCCGTCTCGGCGGCACGACGGTACTGCTCATACGCGGCGAGCGACGGGAAGCTGAACAGGGCGAACGCCTCGTCGTTGTCGCCTTCCGCCGGGAGGAAGTAGCCGTGGTGGTCACCACCGAGCCGGTTCACGAGACGGATCCAGCGCCGGCCGTACTCGGTGAAGGTGTCGAGCTGCTCGGGATCGATCTGGTAGCGGAGGTGGATGGTGATCATGCGTCGATTGTGGCGGATCGTCGCGGCGGCACCGCCGGCCTCCCGGCGCCTCCGGCTCCGGCAGGGAACCCACGGGCGCCTTCGGCTGGTGCGCGGCCTGGCCGCTGGGCGCACGTCCTGTCCGTCGCCTCGGGCCCTCTCCACGAGGGACTCCCGCGAGCGGTCAGCCCGAGCAGAGTGCCGGGAGCGGGTGCCGATGAGGTCGCGGTGCTCGAGCACGCTGATCCCCCGGCAGCCGGGCAGGAGGCGCGCGATCCCACCCCGGACATGACGAAGCCCCGATGAGAACAGTGTCTCATCAGGGCTTTCTGTCGGGCTGACAGGATTTGAACCTGCGACCCCTTGACCCCCAGGTGCCAGGAACAAAACTCCCGGGCCACCTGATCTGGGGTTTCACCTTTCACGGCATGCTCTGCGCGTCACGTTTTGCATAATTTGCAGACTGTTGGTCACCTGATTGGTCCACTTCACTTCCCGGGCCACAGAACTGCCATATTCGTGATCTCAGTTCCCCGACTTGCGGATGAATTCGAGTTTCATCCCGCCGATTATGTAGTACCCGCTGGTGCTTGAACACGGGGCGGGAAGTCGACCCAAGCCCACGAATCGTTCCGGAACGCGAGGTACCGGTGCCAGTAGTTCGACCAGATCCAAAGCGCATCAACGGAGCCGAAGCCCGCTGGAGCAGAAATGGGCGGCTGGAAATCATCGGTGAAGAATCGGGCCGGCAGCACATCGTCCGTCGGAACCAAGAACAGGTGGCGCTCTGAAACATCTGCCGTGCGCCTCAGCTTCTTGAGATGCGACGCCATGTGGGGTTCTCCATGCAAGGTCTCGACGACCCGAGCGAAATCGGAAGGAGCATTGTCGACGAACTCTGCGTGCATGGACTGGTAAATCACCACGCCAGGATCGAGCTTCGCACGTCGGAGCGTGCCGAGCTCCTCGGCGAGGAACTGCGCCAGTTCTAGCTCGTCTTCAAGTACCGCCAGGGGCAGCTCTTCGGGCCGGTCTGCACCGTGGGCGTCGCAGAGCGCGACTGCCCGCAAAACCGCTCGCCGTACGAACTTGTAGGGAAAATTTGGCCCAGCTGAGCGGAACTCCCACGAGCTGGCCGCCGGCCAACGCCAGCCCTCTTTCATCGCCATGCCTTGCCATGCGATTGACGCTCTATCTATGACGAGCGTTACTTCAAGAGCGCCACGGCGTCCGTCCGGCCAGACAAGTAAATAGTCGACAGCACTTTGTCGACCGTCGATGTCATGAGGAACGACCTTGGCACCGGTTTCGTAGCCGACCAAATGTGCTGCAATCCGCTCGGCTCTCTCTGCGAGGCCTGTCATCGAATTGTCTTTGGTTGGCGTTTCGCGTGGTGCTCCGTGGTCCAGTGATGGTCGTAGAAGCCCGAGCGGTTGAGGCGGTGCATCTCCGGGACGATCGTGGGCGAAGTGAGAATCGAATCGCACAGCGGCGTCAGAGCGTCGACGACGACCTGCCCGAGGTATCCAAGAATCTCGATCTGCCCCGTAGTGTGCCCCAGCAGCACGGGAGCCATACTGCTCATCGCTTCTTGACCGTCTTCGTCCGGGTCACCGAAGTGGACGCCACCCTCGACATGGGCGTAGTAGCGGATGACCTGCTTGACGGACAGGTCCTGACCCTCAATCATCCCAACTCTCGCCGCAAGGAATTGATCCGCCATCAGCGCGTCAGTCGCCGCGTCGCCAACAAGCTCAGGACCGCTCAAGCGAATCAGATAGTTGAGCGACTCGTCTGCGCTACCAGGAACCTGCCACGGTCGAATCCGGAATCCCGGCGTGATTTCGTGTCGTGCCCGCCTGACGGTTACGAGCAAGGGGTCACCGCGATCGGTGAGAAGCTTCCGAAGCAACGGTGCAATGCCAAGCAGCTCGTACCGGCGCCGAGACGCTGGGTCACGGCTGCGGTTGCGCAGATCGGCGACCGTCTCCACGAACAGCCACTCGGCCAGCATCATGTGCGCACCGATTTCTCGAGCCACCGAAGCCTCCTCATCTTCCTACACAGACTGACGTTCCACTTTGTTGGCAGAGTCGCGGAGGATCACCCAGGTCGAGTCGGGCGCGAAATGGCAGAGCCCCGCGCCCGAGCCGCGGTTCCAGCATACGAGCGCGAGGATGAACTCAACTCGTGCGGCAGTCCGGTAACCCCTCGCGATGCCGTAGTCGGGTTTCAGTTCAGACCAGTAACCAATCCGAACCACAACTCGGTATTCTGCTCATCTTTTACATGACTAGGCGGTGTCATGCCGCTAGCGAGGGGCAAGCAAAGCCGTCCGCGCTCCCAGTCAAGCTTGGCCTTGACGACACGCCGCGGCGACTCGTCATCTCGCGCCGCTTCCCGTCCGCGCTGCCGTATGCGGAGCCGACGGCATCCTTAATCCTGGCGAGGAACGCCGGTGCGCTGGCGCGCGAAGTCGATCATCTGGGTCACTGCCTCAAGCGCTTCGGCGACGTCGGTGACCGTCATGTGCAGTGGGCCATCTGCGTAGCGGGCTGCTGCCCGCTGGCCATGCAGGCGGTCGAGTACGTCGTTGTGCGTGGGCGGAACGTTCGCCATGTCGGCCGCGTTCTTCAGCCACTCCGCGCGGACTCGGTGGAAGGTGGTCTTCTGGGACTCGCCGAGCATCTGCGCTTGGACGGTGAGCTCGGCCGCGGAGTACAGGTTATCGATAGCGGGACGAACGGCCGTCGCGTGGGACGCCCGGGCCGTCGTGATGTAGTCGTCGGCGAGATCGAGTAGCTCGCCGACGCGGCTCTTGTTGTAGCGGAAGTCAAACGCAAGGTACGGAGCCCCTGCGAACACGACGTAGACGATCCAACCGCTGTCGGCCCCGACTCCGGCCGGTTGGAAACTTTCGAGGCTTTCGATGTTCTGCTCGGTCAGCGGCGTGCCCGGCGCGATCCCTGCGGAGGGGGCCGCCTTTGCGGCGATCTTGGCTTCACTATTGAGCGTCGTCTTGGAGCCACCACCAGGAAGGAGCTCCACGACGGCTGCCCACACGAAGCTCCGATCGGCGGGCAGTCGACGTCGGGCGAGCTCCGGCTCGACCCACGTCACAAAAAAGTTCTCAAGGACGTTGACACCGAACTCCTGCTCCGGGTCGGGTGCGTGTTGCTCAGCCATTCTGACGTGCTCCGTCCTGAACATCGCTGCTTGCCCTATTGATCTGGGTCATCTCGGTCTTCGTCTGTGGGTACCGCTTCTGCCCGGTACTGATTCCAGTAGGGCATGTAGACCAGCCGCAGCGCTTGCCACCAGGCATACACCGCGTGAGAGGAGGCCGACTCATCGTCGTCGAGCAGACCGTGGGCTACCTGATTGCGCAGATTCGGTCCGACCTGCTCGCAGTAGAGCGCCCGCAACTCAAATACGAGGTCCGGGCCAAAGATTTCGGCCGCCTCAGGACGCTCCAGCAGCGCGTTCAAGCTGTTCTCGGTCTCGAGATTGTCGGCGTCGAAGGTGCTGGTGGAGACCCGCGCTGACTTCAGTACTTGCCGGACAAGGTTCTCCATCTGCGGCGCCAAGATGTACAGAGCCGACGTGAAATCTCGGTTGAACCCGTGGAACAGCGCAAGCGCAAACAGTCCCTCGCGGTCGGCCGGCACCACGGCGGAGGACTGAGCAATGTTTTTAAAGTCTCGAAGTGAGAGACCATGATCGACGTGAAGCTGGGACAAAGCCGGCAAGATCACCCCGTGCGCTATCCGGGTCGCGCGTTCGCTGAACTCTGAGACCATGACATGCCAGATCCGCTCGTTTTGGTTCTCCTCGCCGAGCGTTGGCGTGCTTCGTGCCGCGACTCGGGCGTCCGGGGTGTAGACGACACGGCTTACCAGGTTCAATATGCGTGGCTCGTTCACCGCTGCGGTCGCCTGTTGCCTGCTCTCCGCGTCTGAGGCATACGGTGCGAGAGTCACGAAGTTCTTCAAGGCGGTGATCACGTCGAGTTCTTTGACCCGGGCGCGAGCCTGCTGTGCTGCCTTGGTCAGGTCGATGACCGGTGAGTCGAAGGCAACCATCTGCTGCACCGCGGCGGCGTGTGCGTCTCGGATCTCCCACCTAATCACTTCGATCCTGGGGTCGAGTCCGCGTGGTCCCCGCTGCGCCCGCGGAACCTTCAGCAATGCCTTGAGCGCGCTCTCCAGATAGGTTGCCACTACAAACGCGGGCCTTGCTGCCTCCCCCGACGACGCCATGGCGGCTTCGCGCTGCCATAGGTCCGCTTCGCGAACGTGGATGTCGAGGATTGTGTCGCGCGCCCCGAGCTTGCGATACCAGCGCTCCGCTTCAAGTAGGAAATCTCTCGCGCGCCAGAGGTCGCCGCTTTCCTCCAGCTCGCTGCTTAGGGCGTGCAAGCGATCGGCAACCTTGTGGGTGTCTGCCTCCGGAACCCGCGACCGGAACAGGAGGGTGGCAAGCGCCATGAAGTAGTAGCCGTCGTTGACTGTGGCCTCGTCGAAGAGAGTCAGGAGGTGCTGACAGATCTGGCTTAGCTTCTCTTTCGCGTTACTGCGATAGGCAATTTCGATCGCCCGCGCCCAACAGTCTTCGCCATCACCGGCCCAAGAGTCAGGGGTCAGGTCGACCAGCAGGAAAGCGTCAAGCGCGATCACCCCAAACCTATATCGACTCTCACGCTCGCTCCTTCGCCACAGAATGTCCCCCACCCTTGCACGTAACTTCGGAGGTTCGAGCGTGCTGACCACCGACCCGAGGAACACCAACTCCTCCTGCCCCAAGTCCTCTTCGGCCATGGTCCTGCCCGTGCTCATCACGATTGCTGGGGTGTATGGCTCGGCCGGCTTGTCGGGTTGCAGCATAAGCGATGCAATACTCGCGAACAGTGCAAAGGTCCGCTCTAGCTCGGGGGCCGATTCGCGAGCCGCCTTGGCAGCACTGCCGATAGCCGTCCAGTAGTCGTGGTAGTCACCACCCGCCGCCACCGCCGCGGCGAGCGCCTCGTCCCATGCGCGATCGGCGAGCGCGTCGGGATTCAAGGCTGCAGGAGGATCATCGTCCATCTGCCCATCTTGGCGGAGAGGTGCGTCTTTGCGTGGTTGTACCGCGCGCGTCGAGACGCAGTCTCGGACGCCGTGTCTGGGATCTCTGCACATGAACGTGATTTCGGGGCGGTCATCAGTTCCTGGTCAGCCAGCGTATCTCGATCAGACAATGCGCCTCCCGTATTGTCGCGGCGGCCGACACAATCATGTCGACATGATCATTTATTGCGCGGGTAACCGTCGGTGGACCCAAAGCTCATGACTCGTGCTTCCGTCCTTCTTAGCGCTGATGAACTGGTCGCCCCACGTTGTTCGCAGCGCTATCTGGAGGCCGTCGAGCGGACGGTCGTCTGGGTGATGGACGACCCATCGGTGTGCTTGGTTCGCGATCTGACTATTGACTAGGCGGACGAGTTCATCGCGGCCAGCGGGAGTGGAACACGGAGGAAGGCCCAACTCCTCATGCTCAGCCTCGCGGTCACGCAACTGGAGTATCACGCGCGGACTCAAAGGAAGCCACACGATGCTTGCCGTCAGATAGCCAACTGGCGCATCACCTGGTGACCACCAGCACACTGGTTCATCTGAGGTGAGGACGGGCTCGGTGTCGCTCAGGATCAGTGACCAAGTCATCTGGTGGGCCAGACGTTCTCCGAGTTCGCCCAAAGCGAGCTTGATGCCCTCTTGGATCATCACAGCGTCGGGTGCCACCAACTTGGGCCCGGACGGGCCGAGCATCTCAGCCTTGAAGATGCCCACGTCATCCGCGGAGGCGGGGCGGCCGTTCGCGTGAAGCCAGGTCCGGACGCTGTCGTCTGTGACTGTTTCTCCGAGTTGTAGCCGCATGTGGTGGGTGGCCATCGCGTTGAAGTCCTCACGCCACCGATGTCCGCGGATGGTCTGGAGAGCGATGTGATTGATCAGGTGGTACCAGTCCTCCGTGGTGAAGTCGGCCCAGCCTGTACGGAGCAGCTTGTACACGGCGGGAGCCGCGGCCTGTTCGAACTGGCTCAGGTGGTGCTCGATCGACTCTGGGTCGTGGCCGGCACGATCTTCGTCGCGAGCAAGGACCTCGGTCTCAATCCGGTAGAAGCCGACTTCGGCGCAGGCTTTCCGAACAGCGCTTCGTACGACGCGGTCTGGTCGGTCGCGATCGACCAGTGCCAGTTGCTGGTTGCTATCGGCGAAGTTTCGCAGGTAGAACTGCGGAACGAGGTGGTGGCGAGGACTCACATTCCCATGATGCTCCGCACATCGAGCCAATCCGATCTGACCCCGCCGTACGAGCATGATTTGACCGCATCTTGTACGGGGCGGGCTCCAGCAGGGGGAAGCAGGCATAGACGAGTGCCGCGGATATCGCACCGCGGTCAGGTCGCCTCGGCGAAGCGTGGACGCGCGACCGTCGTGTCGGCATCCGCTCGGGCACGTAGGTCGGTCTGCGCCAGCATCTCTTTGAGCCCGGGCACCGGTGTAATCCGAATGTGGTGCTGGAAGCGATTCTGCGTGCCGAGCGATCTATCAACGTGGGCGACCTGTCCTAGCGTGCTCCGTACGCTGGCTCGCCGAGTCGGGTGCACCTACGAGTCCGGTCCTGCATCTCTGTCAGTGTCCGGGCCTGGTTGTGCCCCAGCTGATTCCCTGGATTCGTGCGCGTCGGCCTGCGGATCTTGTTCGGGGTCTTCGGGGAACTGCATGTACTCGAAGGAGGGGAAGGGCATGTACGTACCAGGATGATCGGCGGGGTGGTTCCAGCTCGCGACAAGGTCGATGAGGTAGAGGTAAGCGGACCGAGTTACTTGGAGTGCGAGCATCGTTGAGTCAACGAGTTCGAAGAGATCAACCCGGCTGCGGGCGTCAACCGTCACACCCGTCGGGTCTAGGAATGCCGCATGGACGATTCGATGGGTGCCGGCGTTGCGAAGAGCCTGCGAGGGGGCATACATGCCTGCATCTTCCATGTCGTATGCAAGTTCGGAAAGCGCGTACGGGGGCAATGCGTGTCGTGGGGCCTTCACCAGCTCAGGCCGCACAGTGCCGTCCTTGGTTGCCCAGAACTTCCGGAAGGAAACTCGACGCGCCTCGTCTCCCACCTCGAAGTGATCGTTGGCGACGACGGCTGTTTTATCCAGAACGTCGAGGGCGGATCGTTGAGCGAGAAGGAGCTTCGAATATTGAAGGCCGTAGAGCGAATAGTCGAGCGTCTCAACGTAGTATCCGGAGTCGTCATCCTTCTGCTCCGGGCCTTCGGCGACTTGCACATACCCCTCGTACGCCAACTGACGCGAGACGAGGAAGTCAGATTTCAAGACATTCATCTCGGCGAGAATCGGCGGAGACATTTCCTCTGGAGAACCGCCGTATAAAACTTCGATCGAGGCGCTGTCCCAGTGTGGGTCCTCGGTGCCGAGTCCTTCAACGGCCGGTGACAGGGCGAGTCTGTACGCGGCGATCCATTTGAGGTACTCGTCCTCGACGCCATCCAAGCCGTGCGAAAGGTGTCCTGGGCTTTCGGTGGGCTCGAGTCCATCCCATCGGTTGGCCGTGTCCGCGCCGGCGAAGCTGATGGTGCCGTCGCGCAGGGACTGGGCCATCTTCACGTACTTGTCGAAGACTGCTGCGATGTGACCGGTCTGTCCGACTCCTGATTGGACTCTGTTCATGAGGAGCTGGGCAAGATTTCCTGCGGCGTTGCCGTTCGATGGATCGGCTTCGAGCGCATGTAGGTAGAAGTCGTAGGCTTCAGCCCATCGCCCGGAGTGGTCGAGACAGTTCGCAAGATTGCAGTATGCAGCCGACCGCGTGTGTGGATCTGCGTACGGCGAAGATCCGACGGTGAGAAACATTTGCCTCGCACGGCGAAGCTCTACTCGGTTGGCGCGACGATTTTCCGCAAGGTCGCTCGCTCGTTCTTCGGAGGTTGCCTGCGTGGGCAAGCCGAGGTCAGATGCTGTGACGATTGCGTTAGCGACGTTGTACATGCACTGAAAGTGCAGCGGCTGCTCGGGAGTAGTGTCGCTGCGCGCGCGTGACGCAAGCTCTTGGCCTTCGGTGAGGAGCCCGACATCGGCAAGGTCGGCCCCCGCGTTGATGACGAGTGACGAGCAAACGTATCTCAGCGCAGCCTTTTCGTCGCCAACGAGTGGTGAGCCGTCGATCTCCCCCGCGATGGACAACACTCTCTGTGAGGCGACACGAAGATCCGCAGATTCGCTGTGGCTGGCAAGAACCCGCTGGTACCACTCTTCGTACGCTGACACGGCACTCCTGCCGCCGGAATCGTGGTCCGTCTCCCGGGTCAACTTTGCACACGCCCGCGGGCACGCTCGCGAATCTGCTGCCGGAGCTGCGCGCGAACCTCATCGTGGATGGTCGTGGAAGTTTCCTCGGCCGTTTCAACGGAGACCACGAGCGCGTACCGGACGGTCTTGCCTGCACGGAGCCGTTGGGCATCGTCCATGCATTCGACGTGGATGGGGAACGCGTCTCCGTCGCCGAAGACCATCGTTCGAGTCCCTTGGACGATCTCGTGCTGGAGACTCCCCCGCCTAACCGCGTTGTGCTCAGCGTCCGTTCGGTCTCCGCCGGCGAGGCTGGTATCGGGTGTCGCGAAGTAGACCTTGGCACCTCGATACCTTGTGAGCTGACCCACGGTCGGAACCATGTATGCGAGGGTGATCGTGAAGCGGTGCCACTCCGCTCGCGCGCGAAGAGACCGCGGCAGCGGCAAGTCGTACGTGTGGCGCTGGTTCCGCGCGATCAGTCCTCCGCCAACGAGTACAGCTCTGTTTGTTGCGGCGGTTCCGAGCCGGCTGGCGTCGAGCCGCCCATATCCGAGAAGCGCTGTCAGGCTCCGGCGGGCCTGCTGATTGCTGAGTCCAAGTTCGCGGCGAAGTCTCGGTTCCCAGTCGCCCCAGTTGCTTGCGTGGGTAAGGAGGGCGCGTACGAGCAGTGGGTGGTATTGCGGATCGGGCAATGCTGCGTCCTGAGCATCGGGTGCGCCTGCTTCCAGGATGTCGAACAGGCGACTCGCCTCGCGCGTCACCAATGCGGTGGCGTTGCTGGTGCCGACCGTAAACACGGTGTTATTGGTCGCGCCCGCTCGTCCGGGAGCGGCTACTTGGAGGCCGGGGCCCGCGATTGCTGTATGGGCCGGCTCGATGGTGACTGTTTCGTCACCGGGCGTGGTGATCGGGCGGGTGTAGAGCGCCCTTCCGCCGGTGTGGTGGAGGTCCGGCTTGACGGATCGATCGACACCGGGACCTGTCGCACCGTAGTGAGCCGGCGCGCGTGGGTGGGTGATGTCCCAGACGGTGTCGGGCACGTCGATGTCTCCGAGTCCGTCTTCGTGAGTAGCGCCAATGGTGAGTGCGTTGAGTGCGTCGCCCGGGGGCAAGATGCCCCGCAGGAGCGCGGCGTCGTAGACGGAACGGGTTGCCGCTGACCGCGCGGCGTCGGAATCCGTAAGGGCCGCGGCGGGGATGATAATCGGGTCGCTGTGGTTGCCTGCGCTGACGATGAAAAGCAGGTTGTAGGAGTGGGCGAGCCAGTCGAGCAGACGTCCGACGGGGCTCATCCTTCTCACGAGGGCTCTCGCTTGGGCACCAATGGAGAGGTTGACGATTCGGACGCTGGGTGCGACTGCTGCCCTTCCCCCTTCGCCCTCGACAATGCGCTTGATGGCCTGGTGTAGGAGGTCGGTGAGGAGTCTGTTGGGGAGGATCTGCTCGTACCCTGCGGCAAACTCGTGGGGCCGCATGATGGGTCGCACGTACAAGGGGCGGTCCAGCGGTTCGCCGCCGATGGAGAGGTCGCCTTGCACGATGAGTGACGCCATCGCAGTGCCGTGGTTGCGTGATGACAGCGGGTAGCGCTCAGCAAGGCCGTCAGGGTCATCGACCACTAGCCGGCCTGCGAGGGCGTCGTGGTTCGGAAACGGAAGCCCGTCAAGGAGTGCGATGCGTGGTAGGCCGTCCACTCGATCTCCGGGTGGGAGTCGAACTTCGGCGACGGGTTCGAGGGTAGGTGGCGCGACACTCATGGGCGTGAACGGGCTGACGAACATGACCTCGTCGGTTGTGAGCAGTCGGATGGATTCCGCGCCATTGTTGAGTACGGAATGAACTTGTTGGATAGGAAGTTCCGCGAGCACTGCGTGATAGCCGATGTCGCCGATCTGCGATTGGTCGATAACCCGTCCACCGCTGGCAGTGATGGTTTGTTCAATGTGGGTCTGGGCGCTGACGCGCTGCACCGCGTCGCGTCGGTACCAGAGTTCGATTTCGACCGTGACCGTGCTGACGGACTGTCCGACGAGGTCGAGGGTTTCCTGCCACTGCTCGCGTAGCCCTGTCTCACGGATGCGGTCCTCTGGGCCCCATCGTCGGATCGCGGTCAACTGTTGGAACGCCGACTTGAACTTGCCAAGGCCGTGCACGAATGAGGCCGATGGATCCTCTTGCCACAGGGTGAACAATCTCAAGAGTTCTTCGATCGCCTTGGCGTTCGACATCACGAGGTAGAGGGAGTGCGTGATGGGTTTGTCCGTGCGCCCAGCTTCCCGTTCGGCCATGTAGAAGTCGTCGTCTGGATCGGATTGGTCCCCCAGCAACTCCGACAGGAACTCAAGGCCGTCGATCTGGTCGATCGCGTTGCGGAAGTCCTTGATGCTGCCTGCGAGGTCGAAAACAACCACCAGCGCCGGATCGACTTCGTCGGGGGTTTCCGCGGAGAGACGCACCCGCTCGGCGTCGAACGCTGCGGTCAGGTCACCGAATTGAGGCGCTAACCGCTCTCCCTGCCTGCCCGCACTGGGTTTGGATAGGCGCGGCATGTCTCGCGGAGTCTGCGTGGGCCGTTCGGCGACGACTGGCGGACCGAATGCCAGGAGCGGTCGGCGCTCCGCGGTCACGCAGTGGCCTGACCGCGCCTGTGCTCAAGACGTTCTTGCACAATCCGCCGTAGGTTGCTGTCCGGCAGTTCCAGCACCGCTCGGCGGCGCACGTCGAGAGCAAACTCTTCCAGTTCGGAGTAGCTGGCGCCAGCGAGTTTGTCTGCCAATGTGCGTGGAGCGAAGCCGAGGTCACCGCCGAGCCGTGCGGCGAGCCGTTCTAGGAACCGCGTTGCTTCGGAGCGGCTCGGGGGTTCGAGTTCGGCCCGAATCTGGAAGCGCCTCCATGCGGCGCGGTCGAGTAGTTCGCTGTGGTTGGTCGCGCCGACGAAGAGTACGTGCGCAGGGAGCCGGTCGATCTGGAGCAGCAGGGTGGACACGACGCGCTTGATCTCGCCCGTCTCGTGCTGATCTGACCGCTCCTTCGCGATGGTGTCGAGTTCGTCGAAGAACAATACGCATCGTCGCGTGCGCGCGAACTCGAAGGCGTTGTCGAGCCTGGCGGCTGTCTCGCCGAGGAAGCTGGACATGACGCCTTCGTAACGAATCACGTAGAAGGGGAGCATCAGTTCGGAAGCAATCGCCTCCGCGACACTGGTCTTACCGTTGCCCGGGGGGCCGGACAGTAGGAGCCGGTTGCGAGGTTCGATCCCGTAGCTGCGGAGCAGCTCAGCGCGCTTCTGCTCCTCAATCAGTTCTGTGACGACCCGCCGTGGAACGGGGGCGAGTTCAAGGTCATCGAGGCGACGACTGGGGACGATTTCGTGAACCAGGTCTCGAATCGCGGTGGCGCGATCATCGCGGACAAGCCCTTGCCCGGTCGTGGTAATCAGCTCAGAGAGACGGTCCGCCACGAGGTGGTGCTGGTTGGCACGCTCTTCGGCGATCACCGCTTCTACGAGGGTGCGGAACCGATCACGGTCCCCGTGACGCTCGGCCTCAACGAGGTCAAGAAGCAGGTCGGCGCGCGCCATCTCTCGCCTCCCTCAGTTGAGTGCTGACATCCTTCGCCAATCCTACCGGTGGCGGTCATTAGGCTACTGAGCCGCGCCGACATCCACGGCACGATGTGAGCGTGAGTCCTCCTTGAGGCGAACACGAATCAGCAGGGCGAGGCTGATGGGCCCGATGAAGGCGAACTTCAGCGCGTTCCAGATGAACAGCATCACGAAGAGGTGCAGCCACCCGGGACCGCCACCTTCAGCGAGCTGTGCGCTGATGCTCGCGGCGTACAGGTACGGGATCGCCAGCGCCATCGCTGGGACTCCCCATCGCAGGCCGCGTCTGGTGCGGATGGCGTCGAGCAGGATGTTGGTGGGCATGTAGCGGCGCAGGAAGTACCGGGTGCGGACGCTGATGGCCCAGATGATTCGGAACATGGACAGTCCTCTTCAAGGGTTCGGCGACAAGAACCTGAAAGGACTGCCCGTTGCCGGGAAGGTCATACTGTCGCGAGGAGCGACAGCGCCAATATAGAGGCCGCCTCGACATCTACGATACGACTTCGCGGCGACACCGGGAAGGGCCGGCGATCAGAACGAACGGCCCAACGGCTCGCGTCCACGTTGCCGCCCCAGCGCCTCTTCTTGGCCGGCTGTGACACTACGTGCCCCGTCGAGCGCCGCCTTCGCACGGGCGGCATCGATCTTCTGCGCGGTCGCCACCGGGGTGGGGCCGAGAGGAGTGTCGTCGGTGATGCCGTATCGGTCGCGGTAGGCGGCCACAGTGCGGGAGTTTCTGAACCAGGCCTGTCGCTTCGCCTGCGGGCGAGGTGGCGAGCCGAGAGCTTTCGTCCACGTGGCCCCATCGTTCAGGGCGCTGTCGAGCACGGCATCGGCTCGCTGTTTGATCAGATCGCGTCGTTCGTCGAGTGCTTGGCGCATGTCGTCGGCCATGGGACCGCTCGCAGCCGGGACAAGTCCGGCAATCAGCCGCGGTGCCTCGCGTACGCGGCCCGAGCGTGCCGGCCGTGCGGTTGCCCGCGCCACCCTGTGGTGGAGGACCGAGGCGATGTCGTCGGCGTCACCGAATCCCCGCGCGGCCACGAGACGCGGGAGCAAGCGGTCGAGGTCGTGATGGTTTGCCTCGGCCCGGCGTAGCTCGGCAGTCAGAGCCCCGAATGCATCGGAGTCGACAGCAGAGCTTGCCTGATCGTCGGTGAGACCAGAGTCGCGGATGAGAGTGGCCCAGCGGTCTCGTTGGGCGGCCGCCGCGATGGTCTCGTACTCCGCGGCGATCTGGGCGATCGAGCCCCACTGTTCATGTTCGTTGGTGATGGTCTCGTTCGCGGACAGCTCGGCACCGACGTGTTGCAGGACGCCGTAGAGCACGGAACGTGCTGTGGCATCGGGGTTGTCGCCCGGGTGCGGGGCGGCGTGGCCGTCGTCGGCTCGGTCGAGGACCACATATGCGTGGTTGGAACGCTTGCCGCGGGTCATCGAGACGTAGAAGTTCTCCCTCGTCGTGGTCGGCTCCACCAAGACATGCGCGGTATCGGTGGTGATGCCCTGTGCACGATGGGCCGTGACTGCGTAGCCGAGGTCAACGTGCTCAGCCACGTAGGCAGCCGGAAGCACGATCGCCCCGCCGAAGCGGCGTCCAGTCCGGCGGATGGTGACCGACCCGTCGTCGCGGACGTCGTTGATGGCCCAGGTGTCGCCGTTGCGGACCCAGTCCTTGCCGTTGCGCAGTCTGCGGTCGTTGCGGCGGGTGATGATCGTGTCCCCCGCGCCGGTCATCGTCCCGTCAGCGAGTTCGACTTCTGGGCCTGGCATCAAGGTGCCGTCGAGAATGAGGTCTGCGCGGGCGCGGGTATTGAGCGCGGTCGCCTGGTCGCGGGTCTCCGCGACCAGCACCGATGCCAGTCCTATATCTCTGTCGGCTCGCCATGCCGAGTAGGCGGCATCGGTCATCAGATCGGCCTCACCGCCTCGGATGCGGTCATGGTCGAGGTAGGTGCCGATTACCTCCGTACGTCCGTGCCGTAAAGCCAGCGATGCTGACTTCTCCCACGCGTTCGTGAAGCGGTGAACGTCAACCAGCTCCGGCGCTTCGTCCCGGTCGGCCACCACGAGATTGAACGCGCCGCCTGCGTCTACGGACTGGAGCTGGGCGAAATCGCCGACCAGCAACACCTTCGCTCCTGCCCGCTCAGCCAGGTGCGTGATCCGATCTAAGGACAGGGTGCCAGCCAGCGACGCCTCGTCGATGATGACGAGCTGACCTGCGTCAAACGAGGTCCCGTGCACAAGGTGGTTCTGCCACCATTTCGCCGTGTTCTCGGTCTGGATGCCAAGATCGTCCGCCAGCACTTGCGCGGCCACCGCGGACGGCGCGAGCCCGACCACGGACCCTGTCCCGTGTTCGACTTCCCACGCGCGGCGCAGGGCATTCATCGCCGTCGTCTTGCCCGCGCCAGCGGGGCCGACCAGTACGTCGAGCATCCGGCCAGAGACAGCAATCTTCATGAGCGCGTCGGCCTGGTCCTCACTCAGAACCCGGCCCTCGGAGTCGGGGCGAGAGGTGATCTTCTCGACCGAGCCCACCGAGACCGCGGGTGCCGTCAGCGTGCGAGAGCGGTCGACCAGTCGGTCTTCGGCGGCCAGCAACAGCTCGGAAGAGAACACGGTCGAGTGCTTGGGCCGAAACACGCTGGTTCCGTCAACACGGCGAAACGCGGCTGGACTGGTGGCAAGATCCGGTGGGGTCAGCCGCAGCGACGCCTGTTCGGCAGCGTCAGCAATCATCCCGACGATCGCCTCTCGATCCCGCATGGACGCGAAGCGCCAGCGCATCGTCTGCCGCGAGGCCTCAGCCATCAGATTCCATCGCCGCCAGGTCGACCGCTTCTCGCCGACAATTTCTACCACCGCGGTACCGAGTTCTTCGATGCTCTCCAGCGGCACGTCGTCGGCGCGCAGCAGGAGCGGGCTGTTGTTGTTTGTGAGGTTGCGTGCCCAGGTCGTGGCGTCCTGACCGAGAACGGCGGTGGCGCGCGACCGCCACTCGGTAGTGAGGTCAGCCAGCGATCGGACCTCCTTGTCGGGCCGTGTGGAGAGGGTTGCTTGGGCGCGCAGCTTCAAGATCGTCGCCGGGGCTGGCCGCCTGCCGTGTTTGCTCACGTAGTCGGCGATGAGGCGGTCGGTCTCGGTATCAATGTGCCGGGCGCGAGTCGAGAACTCGGCCACCAACTCTTCCGGCACGCCGCTGATCGCCCATGCGGGATTGCGGTCACGACCCCTGTCACGGGCTTCCCACTTGACACCGAACGTGCGGGTCATGTGGTCGGCGAACACGGCCTCGTGCAATTCGGATAGCGCGACGACGGCGGCGTGCATCGGCCGTCCATCGAGGCTCCGCCACTTCCCGTCGAGAGCGGTTCGGACCTTGTTGGAGATGACGACATGGGTGTGCAGGTGGGGATCACCGGCACGGGAGTCGAAGTGGTCGAAGGCCGTCGCGACCAGGCCTGTGACATCGACCTGCGCAACGGCCCCGTCGCCGGCGGTCGCGCCGGTGCGAGTGGCTGCAACCTCGCGTTCCATGAATGCAACTACCTCCGCAACCGCCGTGTGGTGCGCCTCCCCTATCAACGCTTGCGTCCCCGCATCCGCGACCGCCCACAACACGGATGCAGACTTCGGAATCGAGAAGGTGAAATCGAAGCCCGCCACCGCCCGTCGCGTCCCGCGCTCGGTCTCCTCGGCCTGGATTTGCGCGACCGCGTCTCCCATTGCACCGGGAGACATCGTTGGGGCGAGGTCTGCGATCCGCGCCTCGATCCGCTCTGAGGTGGATTTGTAGGCCGGGAACGCTAGCCCGAGGGGATCTCCGGTGATCGGGTCACGGCCCATCCCCATGAGGAGCTGGAGCTGCGCCTCGGACACTCGATCACCCACCGCGAGCTGACCGCTCCCGAGGGACGCTACGCCCGACCCGAGCCATTGGCCTGGAGGGGTTCCCGCCTCGGCGTAGTAGCGAGTCAAGGGCGTCGAGAACGACCTGTCGCCGTCTGCGGCGGCGACCGTACGCAGGAGGTACTTGTAGCCGTCACCTGCGGACATCACTCGCATCGAGACCGTCACATGCAGCAGGTGCACCTGCCCGCGCTTGGCGCTGCCGGTCGCGTCAGGCGGGCAGTCTCTTGCAGGCGAACTCCCCGATATGGTCCTCGATGAGGAACTCGTCGCCAACCATGTCCACGTACATGGCCCCGATGCCTTCCGGTTCGCCCGCGGCTCGGAAGCGGATGCGGTCAGAATCCGTATGGATCAGATAGGCACTGCACTCGCACGAAGTCATGAATGCGTAGAACCGCCCCTGCTGCGCTTCTTGCAAAAGCGCCGCGGGGTAGTAGATGTCGTGCTTACGGCACAGCGCCGGAACTTTGACTGCACCATTCTCGAAGGCGCTCTGCGGCAGGTGAGCTGCGTGAGACCAGGGTTGCAGTCGCACCTCCCCACCCGTTGCACGCAACGTCCCCCCATCCGCGAGAGCAAGCAGAGACTTCTCCGTGCACGTCTGCCCCGCCGGCCACATCAACGACGTTTCCGACGGCCACAACGGTGGCATCCCCAGCTCCGTCTTCGAGTCCGCCTGAAGACCTGGAGTGGTGAACCGCACGCCGTGCAGGAGGAGCGCTCCAAGGACGATCGTCATCGCGTAGCCCTGAGGCCGCGGCGGCTCGGGAAAGCCTGGGATGCGAACTGTCAGCGGCGTGACGCGTACAGCCGAGAATCCCTGGACTCCTTCGAATCGGCCGACCCAGAACTGGCTGAAATCCAGCGGTTGCACCAGCTCGCGGCGCTCGTAGAGTGCCCTGTACTCCGACGGGGCGAGCCCGTAGCCGTTTTCCCGCTGCTCCTTGCTGGAGAGGAGCATCGCTGTCAGCGCGGTCTTCTGCACCCACGTTGCGATCGCCGCCTGATCTTCCAGCGCGATCGTCCCGGACTCGTCGAGGATCAACGGGGTGAGCACTCGCTGCGCGACCGTTTCGAGGTTGCTCATCCACCCGTTGTTACAAGAGGCGCAGAAGCTCTTCACTGTCAGCCGGAATGCGGGCTGCTCCCCCATGTCGCGCGGCAGAGCATTCAACGGGCCTGCGTGATGACGCATCGGAGCGAGATCCAAGCCAGTCCTGCTCACCCACTGACCGAAAACGTGCTCGCGGGTCAGGGGCCCCACCGACCCGCAGAAAGCACAAGATTCAGGCATTCACCCATTCTCCGGCACGGGTGCCGCTCCTCGACCTGCAAGAGGCGTGGCAGCTCTGTGAATGGATCTGGCAGCTCTGTGAATGGATCTGGCAGCGCCGGGACAGGACTTGTTCCGGGCGGCTCCGCGCGGGTGCGCCTACGACTCTCGCCGCGCGACGGCTCGTCACTGAACTGCTAGTTGTTGCTGAGCTGGGTGCTGATATGCTGAGGCGTCCGTGCAGGAATTTGAGGAGGTGGTACCCGTGAACGAATTGACGTTGGTGCTCCTCTGGGGAGTCACGGTCGGGCGATAGGTCGTCTGGGAGCGCCGCATATTTGCAGCACTCCCGAAAGGCACGACCATGCACCTCACTTCTGAACAGATTCTCGACGACGGCACCACCGAGCGTGAGTTCACTCTCGGTGATTTCTCCGGCATTTTGTGGACGCCAGCAGCAGCTTCCTCGTCCACGCCAGTTCCACTCATTTTGTTGGGCCAGCCCGGCGGGTTTGGGATTCGACGGATGTATCCCCGCCTCGTTGCACGGGCGCTCAGCGCCGCAGCGCAAGGCTTCGCTGCGGTCTCCATAGAGCTGCCTGGGGCGGGCACCCGCATCCCGCTACCCGGCGTAGAGCAGGCTCGAGCAGACCTCATCCGTGCAATCTCCACGGGCGACCAGCCCGGAGCGGACCTTGTAGACCGACTGATCCTTCCGCTCACCGACCAGGCTGTACCAGAGTGGCAGATCACTCTCGACGAGGTCCTCGACCTCCCCGAGATCGGCGAGAAAGTTGGCTTCTCGGGCGGCGTGATCGCGATTGGCACACGCCTCGCGGCCATCGACTCGCGTATCGCGGCAGCGGGACTCTTCGCTGGCAGCTACGTGCCGCGTGTCACGATGGAAGAGGCGCGCCAGGTCACCATCCCGCTGCACGTTCTCCTCCAGTGGGATGACGAGGGGAATGACCGGGGAATGGCTCTCGATCTTTTCGACGCCTTCTCATCGACTGAGAAGACGCTCTGCGCCAATATGGGTGGTCATACAGGCGTCCCGCGATTCGCAGGTGAGGATGCCGTCCGCTTCTTCGCCCGCCATCTCGGCTGAGTCGTTGACTGAGAGGGCGCCGGCTCCACGGCGTCGCAAGTCGAGCACGCACGCGAACGCTCCGCTCACGGTTGAGGGCCGCCATCGGCTCCTCGAACGCTGCCGATCCCGCCCGATCGCTCAAGTTGCCCGCGAGATGGGAATCTCGCGGGCAACCGCGTCCAAGCGGGTGAATCGATACCGGCAGTTCAGCGCGGCCGGACTTCTCGACAGATCATGCGAGCTCGACCGGAAGCCCCCTGGGACGGGCGGCGATGCGAAGACGCAGATCGAAGGGATGCGCCGTGAACACAAATTGTCGGCATCTCGAACCGCTTTCAAACTCCAACAAGTCCAGGTCCAAATCAGCGCTCGCACCGTGACGCGCCTCCGCGGGCAACTCGGCCTGAATCGTCGACGCGCCTCCGGCAGATAGTTGCCGCACTTGTCCGGATATCACAAACCGCCGCCGTCATGAATCACGCCAACCTTGGTCCGGCGCGTCCGTTCAGTCCGATAGTGGCACGCACCCGGACGATACATCACCCCATGGAGCCGGTGGCCTACGACTGTGTCAAGGTGATCTTCGTTCGTCATGGCTCCGCGATCGTGCGAAGTGAGTTCGGCGAGAAACCCGTAAAAGTCGGTGACGTCATCGCTCTTGCTGCCGACACGCTGTGTGGAAGCGAGCCCGAAGGCTCAATCACTGTCAGCACCCTTTACCTCGACCATGAATACATCATCGACCAGGTGTTTTGGCAGCACGCCGCGCTGCTCGCCGACCGATGGGATGCGCAAGGCTTCGCTAACGAGCTGTACTCCGAACCAGCCCAAATAGTGCGCCTCGGCGAGGAGCGCGCCGGGATGCTCATGCCCTGGCTGGACGAACTAGTGGCACTGAGCATCGACGGCGCAGATTCGGATCGGTTCTTTCGGATGCAAGCCCTACTTTTCGCGGTGCTCGACGTGATTACTCCCTATATGAGGACCACCCCAGTGCGCCGCATTCCTAGCGATCGGAAGACGACCCGCCGGCCTGGCCCTCCGTCGCTTCGCCGGTTTGCACCGTTGCGCGCCGAAGCCCGAGAGGCGCTCGAACTGCTCCACAACCACCCCGAGAAACAGTGGACACTCCAAGTTCTCGCCGCTGCTGTGCACTTGTCGCCGTCGCAACTCGGCCGAGTGTTTGTGGATGCCTACGGTAAGACGCCAATGACCTACCTGTCGACCGTGCGCGCCGAGGGTTTAGCGCGATTGCTGCGAGACACAGACCTACCCGTCGAAGTGGCGATGCGGCAGGTGGGCTGGCAGAGCCGGGGCCATGCCGCAAGGATGTTTCGCCAAGCCGTTGGAGTAACTCCGGTCAGGTACCGACAACTGAGCCGACAAACGTTCACAGTCTGAGTCGCGATACACATGTGCGCATCGGCGGTACATGCATCCGCATCCTCGCCCGATGCTTCGCCCGAGGTGGCTAATTGGCTGGTAATCCGGTGAAGACTCGTTGGGTTCACCGCCGCGCCCGACGGTCACATCGCTCGTTTCGCTGTCCGTCTCATTGCTGGTGGTCCCGGCGTACCTGATGGTCACCGAGCCCGATCGGCCCGGTGCTCAGGGTATCGGGAGGAGACCAGGCCATGGCCAGAACGCGGGAGCAATCCCAGGAGGCGCGGGAGGCAAAGCTCGACGAGCTGCATGAGCGCCTGACCGGCGCTGTGGAACAGCTCGTCTCCGGTGATGACTGGGCTCGGGCGCTCGCGTTCGCGGCACGGTTTCGGGCGCGATCGTTTTCCAACACGTTGCTGATCTGGGCGCAGCATGAGGCCGCCTACGAGGCAGGTCGCGTGCCCGACCCGATGCCGTCCTTTGTCGCGGGTTACAGGCAGTGGCAGGGGTTGGGCCGTCAGGTGGAGAAGGGCCAGTCGGGGTACATGATCTTCGCCCCGGTAACGGGACGCTTCGCCTCATCGAATCCCGCTGCCTCCGATTCATGGCGTCGGCTTGGGAAGGGCGATAGGCCCCGGCCGGGCGAGGTCGTGCGGTCGAAGATGATCGCCGCCCGCCCTGCCTACGTGTGGGATGTCGCGCAGACGGCTGGAGACCCGATCCCGGAACCGCCCTCACCACGCCTGCTGAAAGGCGAGGCACCTGCCGGTCTATGGCGCGGACTGGCAACCGTGGTCGAGGAGCGCGGGTTTGAGGTGCTGCGGGTCCCGCATGAGGGGATGATCCACGGTGCCAACGGGATGACGGACTACACCGCGAAGACGGTGGCGGTGCGAGAAAACATGGACCCGGCCTCGCAGGTGAAGACTCTCGCTCACGAACTCGGTCATGTGCTCATGCACGTCCCTGACGCCGAGAACGCTCGCCAGCATCGTGGAATCGGGGAGGTCGAGGCAGAGTCGGTCGCGCTGATGATCGGCGCTGCCCACGGCATGGACACGTCTGGTTACACGATTCCGTACGTGTCGACGTGGGCGGCCAGGGTCGACGGAAAGGAGCCGGTCGAGATCGTCAAGACCACCGGTGAGCGGGTTCGCAAGACCGCGATGGGAATCCTCGACCAGCTCGATACCACCCAGATCGGGGACGGCACCCCACCGGGTTTGGACCGCGAGACACCGCAACGGACCCAGCCCGGTAGCGAACGGTCAGCGCCCGAACGCGCAGCGTTACTACATGACGCTGGCGCGCGGGTCACGACCGTAGCAACCGCAACGGCGCGAGAGAGAGGCATGTGATGGCCCTTCCAGACGTGTTCGCCCGTGCGCTGACGCGACCATCCGCCCCGCAGTCGTTGCCTGCTGCCGCCGAAGAGCTGGCCCGCGTGGGAGTACCGGTGTTCCCGTGCATACCGGGCGGGAAGCGACCGCTGACCGAGCACGGCTTCCACGACGCCACCACCGACGCCGACCGAGTAGCCGCATGGTGGGGCCGGTCTCCCGGGGCGAACATCGGCGTCCCGACCGGCGCACCCTCGGGAATGGTCGTGGTGGATGTCGATGTCCATGGCCCTATCGATGGGTTTCGTGGTTTCTCGCGCGCCCATCGAGCGGATCTGCTGGACGGGTGGCAGCTCCTGGTATCCACGCCGTCCGGCGGGATGCACGCCTACTACCGATCAACGCCTGGTCAGGTGCAACGGTCCTGGCAGGCGGCGCGCGCGGGGATCGACTTCCGTGGCGACGGCGGATACATCGTCGTCCCACCCTCACGGATGTCCATCGCCGGAGACGTTGTCGGTTATCGGGTGCGGCGGGTCGAGGCCGGAACGTCCTCGGTGCTCGACTCGGATCGGTTGCGAGATTTCCTCGACCCGCGCCCCACAGTTCGCGAGCCCATGAATACAGCTCGGCGGCAAGGTGCGGATGTGTCGCGGTTGGCGGCGTGGGTCGCTGGACGCGCGGAGGGTGAGCGGAACCGCAGCCTGTTCTGGGCCGCGTGCCGGCTTGCGGAGAACGGCCTGCCAACCTCCAATGCCCTCGACGTACTGGGCGCTGCTGCTTCGGATGCGGGTTTGGGTGAACGGGAGATCATCACAACCATCCGTTCTGCCTACCGTGCCGCTCATCCCGACAGGGAGGCGGCCTCGGCCTCGGTGCGAGCCTTGGCACCTTCAGAGGCAGACATCTGGTTTGCCGGAGATCCTGCTGCTGTGGGTCCGTCGAATACGCGGGTCCTGTGATGGCCACCTCCGTTCTCGACAAGCAGGCGGGCCGGCACTGGGCGGTAGTGACGGCTGTGGCCGGGACGGTGTTCATCGCCGCCGGGGCGTTCTGGCTCAGCTTCACGGCGTTGTCGGATCTCGCCGCCCGGTCCGGGATCGGTGAGGAACAAGCGTGGGCTTGGCCGCTGATCGTGGACGGGATCATCGTGGTCGCCACGGTCGCCGTCGTCGCTCTGGCCGGACAGCGGTCGGCCTGGTACCCATGGGCGCTGCTGGTCGGCGGGGCCGCCGTGTCTGTGACCGCGAACGCGATTCACGCCGTCGTCGCCGCCGACGCCGATGTCCCAGGTGTGCTGGCCGCGAGTGTGGCGGCAGTCCCGCCGGTTGTGCTGCTGGCGATCACCCATCTGACCGTCATCCTCACCCGCCCCCTCCCCACCGCTGGGGAGCCGTCAACCGCTGAGGAGACGCCGCAAGTCTCAGGCACCACGACCGCGCAACGAAGCCCCGTCGCACCGCCGCGCGTTGGGAGCACGCTCTTGAAACGACTCCCCGCTGTTGAGGAAGCACCGCTCCGCACGGTTGCTGCCGCGGATCGGCGCGACCATGCCCGGGAGCTCCATGGCCGGGGGTGGTCTAACAAGAAGATTGCCCGCGAGCTCCAGGTGCATCCCTCGACTGTGGGCCGGTGGTTCGCCAGCGCGCACCTTCCCGACGACACCGAAGATGCCGACGTCGAGGAGGCGGAGAACTCATGAGCAGCCATTTCGCCCAGCCAGACGAGCGCCATCAACACGCGCCCGAACCGGATACGACGCCCGCCTCATCGGAGCGTGCCGATAGGACAGAAACCCCGGAGGCGGTGCAGGCCGCAAGAGTCAGCCGTCCGGGCAGCGACACGTCGCCGGCAGGAGCGTCCGTCAGCCGTGTGCGGGGTGTGGAGTGGGTGCGGCCTACCGATTTGATGGCTCGTCACGGTGCCGCGTTGGCGGGTCGGGGTATCGATTTCGAGGTCGAGCTGGCCCGCCGCACCCGTAGCCTCCCGAGACAGGCCGTCCGTGCGGGCAGACGCCGGATCAGCGACGAACAAGCCGTCGAGGCCGAGCGGGCACGGCGTTTACCGCCGGTGTCGGACTTCGGTCGTTCGGGTGGGTCACAGTCGTGGGTGACGCGTTCGGGGATCGGGTTGGGGTGAGCTGACGATGCGCGCCCCCAGCACCAACACGTCGCCGATGACGTCTGCTGGGGACGCGTGCGCACCTGTGTGTCAGGAGGTGCCCTGACCATGACCGAGAACACGCACACCACCACCAAGCGCCCGACCAAGAGCGTCGAGGACTACACAACCAGCGAAGGCCTACGGGTCCTGCTGCACCGGCTCCACGACTCAGGGCCGGGCGGATGGCGACGCGACCCAATGGCAGCGGAGCTGATGGTATTCGTAGCCGAGAAGTACGCGCCCTTGGCGCGCAAGCACGGGTTGGACCCGTGGGAGGCCGCGTCCGCAGCGTTCGACGTGATGCGCACCCGGGCCGCCCGGACCGCGATCGATCCGTGGGCGGTGGTCACTCATGCGGTACGGATCACCTGCATCTTCGAGGAACGTGCCCAAGGCTTGCTGTGCTCAGTGCATCAGGCACGACGCCCGCATGTGTCGGCGTTCCATGACCCGGAACGGTTCAGCGACCGCGACAATCCCCTGATCGACTACGATCCCGCGTTCCACGTCACCGATCCAACGCCAACCGGCGACGGCAAGAGCCAGGATGAGGACGAGCCCTCGGCGGGGGCGTCCACCTCGGCGTCGGCTGCGGTAGAGGATGCCATCGCGTTCTTCACCCTGCTGGACTGGCCGCCGTCGACCGCGCGAGCCGGGATCGAACACGTCTGCGGGGCACTGACCAGGGCTGGCACCCGCCAGGCCACCTACGAGGCGCTGCGACGCGACAAGCACGCTCGCGCCCAGCTCGACATCCCCCGGACCTCTTGGACTGCCCTATTGAAAGCGGCGCTGGGCAATCCCCACCCGGCCTATGCCGCGACCGCTGCCGGGCGGGGCGTGCTGCTACGGCTGCTGATCGGCGAGCCCGTCGCGGTGCTGCTGCGTGATGACGACCTCGTCCTCGCCGTCTCTCTCGCCGCACCTCGCGAACCTGGCGGGGGTGGGTCGCGGTGAGAGCGCCATCGGGGTTCATCGAGTTGGAGCGGACGGTCGCCTCGATTCGGGTCGGACGCCGGCATCGCACCGAGCTGGGCGACATCGATGAACTTGCTGCGTCTATTGAGCGCGACGGGCTCCTGCAACCCATCACGATCACCCCCGATGGGATGCTGGTGTGCGGTGCACGCCGACTGGCGGCAATCACACGTCTCGGATGGAAGAAAGTCAACGTGTGGGTCCGCTCCGGAATATCCGACCGCCTCGGACATCTCCTGGCCGAACAGGACGACAACGCGCTGCACAAGCCACTGACGCAGACCGAGGCCGCCGCCCTCTACCGGGAATTGAAAACCCTGATGGCCGAAGACGCCGAACGGCGACAAGCAGCAACCATGTTCAGCAGCGACCACCAGCCGGGAGCTGACGGTGGTGGAAAATTTCCACCACCGTCACCCGGCCCTCGCGGCAAGACCCGCGAGCAGGCCGCGGCGATGATCCCGGGCGGGGCCTCCTACAAGACCCTCGACAAGATCGGCTACCTGGAGCAGATCGCCGCCGACCCCGCCCAACCGACCGAACTCCGCGCGCACGTCACCGCTGAGTTGGCACGCATCGATGCCGGCGCACCGGTGCATCCCATATACGAATCCGTCCGCGCCACCGCGACCACCGCTCAAGATCAGCGCGAGACTGACCTGCACCAACTCGCCTCCGACGCACTCGCCCGAGCCAAGAACAGCAAGACGAAGAAACACACACCCCGCCCCATCCCGCCCTCCGATGGAGGTGGTGAGCCAGTGCGGTATCCGGTACGGGCGTTCGTGCTCACCTGGGGCGAACTGGTCGACTGGTGGACCCACTACGACGCCGATCATCTCGCCGCCGAACTCAGCGACGAACAGATTGAGTCCTTCCTGGACACTGTCGCCGGGACTGGCCGGTTCGCAGACGAGCTGCGTGCCGCCCACGACAGACAGACCAGCGGCGACCTCGCGCCCGTCGGCGGTCACCTGCGCGCCCTCTGACTACTCCGCGCCGCTGGGTTCCGGTAGTGCACCTACGGGGCATGAAGACACCCGACCTCACTGACCCCCGTATCCGTCGCCGGTGGATCGCCGTGCTCGCCGCAGTCGCGGCGGTTCTCGTGCTGGCCGGTGTCGGCGTCTACGGCCTGATCACCGGACCACCCACGCCAGCAGGCACCGACAGCGGCTCGACCGGTCCTGGGCCAATCGCCACGACACCTACCGCCCCGGCGCCGACTGCGACACCACACCTGCCCGTCGTAGCCGGGTCGGACGATCCGGAGACCTTCGCCCGCAACGTTGCAACCGCCCTGTTCGCCTGGGACACCGCGTCCGGATTCATGCCCCTGGACTACACCTCAGTTCTCCTTGCTGTCGGCGACCCCACTGGCGCCGAGCAAGCCGGGCTTGCCTCCGACATCGCCACCTACCTGCCCACCCGGGAAGCGTGGGTCGAGCTGCGCCAGTACGCCACGACCCAGCACCTCACCATCGACACCCTGTTCGTCCCCGATGCCTGGGACACCGCCATCGGCCAGGCTCACCCGGGACAGCTCGCTGCGGGAACGACCGCCTACACAATCGAGGGCACCCGCCACCGCTCTGGCCTCTGGAACAACGAACCGGTCGCCTCCGAACATCCGGTGACGTTCACGGTGTTCATCGTCTGCGGCCCGACCTACGACACCTGCCATCTGCTGCGGCTCTCCCAGCTCGACAACCCCCTCCGATAGGGCCGGGGGGAATCACTCGTGAAGAAGCTCGTCACTGCCGCTCTCGCTCTAATCCTGCTCGGTCCGTCGTTCGCGTTGGTCGGGATCGGGGCCCTGATGAACCCTGCCTCCACAGCCGCGTGCACCCTGCCCGGGAAGGACATCACGATCGGCGAGATCCCCGAGTCGCTGACCGTGACCACCGCGAACGGAGAGACCTTCACCCTCAACAACCAGCAACTCACCCACGCCGCAACGATCATCGAGACCGGCGCGAGCATCGACGGGGTTACCCGGGACGGGCTCCAGATCGCGCTGATGGCCGCGCTCACCGAATCCACCCTGCGCATGCTCGCCAACACGGGCAGCTACCCCGAGTCCGGGAACTACCCCAACGACGGTGACGGCTCCGACCACGACTCGCTGGGCCTGTTCCAGATGCGGCCACAGTCCGGGTGGGGCACGGTCGCCGACCTCATGGACCCCACCTATCAGGCGCGGGCGTTCTTCGGAGGACCACACGGCCCGAACTACCCCAGTCCCCGAGGGCTGCTGGACATCCCCGGCTGGGAGTCGATGGACAAGGGCGAAGCCGCCCAGGCCGTCGAGGTATCTGCTTACCCCGACCGGTACCGCAACTACGAGCCCGTCGCCGAGACCATCCTGACCACCCTCACCACCACCACGACCACTGCGGGCACTTCGACCGGCGGCACAGTAGCGCCACTAGTGATGACCGCGGCGGAGTCGTCGCGGGTGGTGTTCCCGCTGCCGGAGGGCACCTGGGTTCCCTCCTCGGACTACGGGCCCCGGGTCCACCCGATCAGCGGGGAGAACTCGTTCCATACCGGTGCTGACTTCGCCGCCCCCGACGGCACTCCCATCCTCGCCGCGGCAGACGGAACCGTGACCGTCGCCGAGTTCTCCGGCGGCTACGGCGGACTCGTCGTCATCGAACACCACATCGACGGAGCAGTCGTCGCAACGGCGTATGCGCACATGTGGGAGACCGGCATCCACGTCACCGCCGGCGACACCGTGACCGCCGGACAGCACATCGGCGACGTCGGCTCCGCCGGCAACTCCACCGGCCCACATCTGCACTTCGAGGTCCGTGACGGCGGCACCAACGGCCAGCACACCGACCCGGCAGCCTGGCTCAACGCCCACAACGCCGCCGACCTGCCCGAGCCTGCAACCGGCGCACCCGCCGGCTGCGACCCCGCCACCGGAACACCCGGCGGCGACCCGGAACCGGTCGATGGCGACCCAGACCGAATGGTCGACGACCCCACCACCGGCGGGCAAATCACCGCCCGCCTCCTGAACCTCCACACCCAGGCCACCGCAGCGTTCCCGGAGACCTCGTGGTCCTGCTACTCGCCACGTCCGGGCACCGTTTCCGAACACCCTCTGGGGCGGGCGTGCGATCTCACGTTCGGCAACGCCATCGGCACCCCACCCACTCCCCCGCAGCTCGAGGCCGGATGGCAGGTCACCAACTGGATGAAGGACCACGCCGAAAGCCTCGGCGTCGAGTACCTGATCTGGCAGAACAAGATCTGGTCCCTGGCCCGAGACGCCGAAGGATGGCGCGACTACACCCACGGCACCGATATCACCACCCGTCACATCGACCACCTCCACGTCACCGTCCGGGCCGGAAGCTGACGACCATGGACGTGTTCCCCGACTTCGAGGGCCTGAGCGGCATCGGCGACCTACGCGAAGTAATCGGCGCACTACTGACGTTCGTGCTCATCACCGCCGTGTTGATGCTGATCGTCTCCGCCATCATCTGGGCCATCGCTACCGCCAACGGCAACCACACCGCTGCGTCCAAGGCACGCATCGGCGCGTGGACCGCCCTCGCGACCACAGTCGTGGCCGGCGGCGGGGTCGCGTGGATGAACTGGCTCATCACCCTCGGCCAGCAACTCTGACGACGCCCTGCCGCCCACGTCCCGAACCTGTCGTGTTCGCGGCTTCACGGGTTGGGCCGCGCACCTGACCGACGAACCCATCCATGTTCTCCGCCGAGGGGCGGAGGTCATTCGTCAGGAGGCCCACCGTGTTCGATCTCATCACCGCCCTGCCCGCGCTCATGCCGATGGACATCAACATCGATCCCAACAGCGACGGCCTGCCCGGTATCGCACAGCTCCGCACCATCGTCGGCGCCGTCATGACCGTCGGCCTGATCCTGTCCGTCCTGGCGCTGATCATCTCGGCGATCGTGTGGGGCTTCGGCGCGAACTCCTCCAACCCTCACCTCGCCGGACGGGGAAAGGTCGGCGTCCTCGTCTCCTGCGGTGCGGCAGTGATCTGCGGAGCGTCGGTGACGCTCATCAACTTCTTCTGGAACGTCGGCCAGCAGGTCTGACCCCACCCACCCGACTCGAACCCTATGTGTGAGGAGTGATTGCGGTGGGTGTGTGCGATGTCCCCATCATCTCGTCCGTCTGCGACACGGCCGGCGAAGCCGCCGCGTCCCTCGTGGCTGCACCGTTCGACTGGCTCGCCTCCGCGATGGGCGCCGCCGCGGGCTGGCTGTTCGAGGCCGTCTGGACCGTGTTCGACACCACCACCCTGGTCGATATCACGCGGCCGGAGTATGTGGCGGTCTACAACATCCTGTTCGGCATCGCCGTGTTCGTGATGCTGATCTTCTTCTGCCTCCAACTCATCACCGGCCTCATCCGTCGAGATCCGACCGCCCTGTCCCGGGCGGCACTGGGCCTGGCGAAATCCGTCCTCGGATCGTTCGTCGTCATCACCCTGACCGCGTTGCTCTTGGAGATCGTCGATCAGCTCTGCATCGGCATCGTCCAAGCCGCCGGCGAGACCACCGAGTCGATGGGAGACAAGATCACGCTCTTGGCTGCGGGACTGGTCGGGATCAACATCGCCGCCCCCGGGGTCGGGGCGATCATCACGATCTTCCTCGCCGGCCTCGCCATCGCCGCCGCCGCCATCGTGTGGCTCTCCCTCCTCGTCCGCAAAGCCCTCCTGCTGGTCGCGATCGTTCTCGCGCCGCTGGCGTTCTCCGGTGCGTCATGGGACGCCACGAAGGGGTGGATCAGCAAATGGGCGATGTTCGTCATCGCCCTGATCGTCTCCAAGCTCGTCCTGGTCGTCATGTTCCTCGTCGCCATCACCCAAGTCTCCGCGCCGATCGACGGGGATCTATCTTCCGTCGCCGATCCGATCGCCGGGATCGTGCTGATGGCGATGGCCGCGTTCGCTCCCTACCTGACGTACAAGTTCCTGTCCTTTGTGGGCTTCGACATGTACCACGCGATCGGGTCCGAGCAGGACGCGAAAAACGCCCTCAACCGGCCCATCCCTACACCGTCGAAGCCACAGGGCGGCGACCCAAAGAAGATTCTCGACGGCGGCAACAACTCCAGAGGCGGTGGGGGTGGAAAGACCCCGCCGCCACCGAAGGACACGGCACCCCAGGACCCTGGTGGCGTTGCCGGAGCCGGAGCCGGGAAGGCTGCCGCCGCGGGCGGCAGCTCCGCCGGTGCGGGTGCTGCGGCAGCAGGCCCAGTCGCAGCGGCAGTGATCGGAGCGAAGGTCGCCAAAGATGCAGCTACCGCCGGGCCCAAAGCCGGCGCCGCGCTCGGCGGGCACGGCGAGACCGCCGCCGACTCCGCCTCCCAGGCAGGCAGCACACCCCCACCGTCACAGACACCCCCGCCATCCACCCCGGCGCCCAAGACACCGTCCGCACCGAAACAGACCCCATCTCCGGCTCCGAAGCCGACCGGGAAGGAGTGAGAACCATGACGACCAAGAACGAGCGCGCCATGTCGTCGGAACTGGTACCAGTGAAGTTCTCCCGCCTCACCCGCCGGGGAGTGCTGCTGGGCCTGTCTCTGTCCCAGCTCATCACCTTGGCCACCGGCATCCTGAGCATCGTCGGCGCACTGTACGCCGGCGGCGGCATTCTCCTCGCCTACACCGCACCCGTCTGGGTCCTTGCCGCCGCCCTGACCTGGACACCTATCGCCGGACGCCCCGCTGTCGAATGGCTACCGGTCGCGTTCTGGTGGCTGTGGCGTTCCACCGGCGGGCAGCTCCTCTACCGGCGGCGCGTGGTGACACCACGCCCGGTCGGCACTCTCGCCCTGCCTGGTGACACGGCGCGGCTCCGCGAATACACCGACCCCGACACGAATGCCGGGATGATTCACGACCCCCACCAGCAGACCCTTACCGTCGTCTGCGAAGTCAGCCATCCCGCGTTCGTGCTCCTCGACCCGGGCGAGCAGGAACGCCGCGTCACCTCCTGGGGGCGCGTCCTGGCGACGGTCTGCCGGTCGGGACGGATCGCGACCCTGCAAGTACTCGAACGCACTCTTCCGGACTCCGGGACCGGGCTTGCCGAATGGTGGGCCTCCCACGGGATCTCCAACGACTCCTGGGCCGCGACCACCTACGCCGAACTCATTGACCGCGCCGGGCCCGCCGGAGAACGACACGCCACCACCCTGTCTCTCTCACTGGACATGAAAGCCGCCGCCCGGCAGATCAGGACCGCCGGGGGCGGCATCCGCGGCGGCGCGGCCGTACTCCGCCAGGAGATGTCCACCCTCGTTGCAGCGCTGCGCTCCGCCGACCTCACACCGTCCAGATGGCTCACCCCCGGACAAATCGCCGTCATCCTCCGCGGTGCCTACGACCCGGCGATCGCCGCCACCCTCGAACGTCACGGCGAGCTGGGACAGAACCTCGCCACCGCCGGCCCGGTCGCAGTCAACGAGTCCTGGACACGCTTGCGCACCGACTCCGCCCACCACACGACACTGTGGATCAGTGAGTGGCCCCGCTCGATGGTCTATCCCGGATTCCTGTCGCCGGTGCTGCTGTCCACCGGCATCAAACGCAGCTTCTCACTGATCTGCACTCCGATGCGCTCGGACCAAGCTGCCCGGGACATCCGCAAGAAGAAGGTCGAGCACATCAGCGACGCCGCTCAGCGGGCAAAGATCGGCCAGATCGAGGACGCCGCCCTCACTGCCGAATACCAGGACGTTCTCCAGCAGGAAGCCGACCTCACCGCGGGCCACGGGGTACTGCGCTACACCGGTCTCATCAGCGTCTCGGCCCCCACCGTCGACGAGCTGGAGGCCGCGGTCGCGGCTATTGAACAGGCAGCGATCCAAGCCTCCTGCGAGACCAGACCGCTCGTCGGTCAGCAGGCCGCCGCATTCACGGCCGCCGCACTGCCGCTATGCCGGACCGTGTGAAGCTCAGGCGGGGTCGGTGGGCCTGACGAGGATGGTTGTTGTCGGGTCGACATCGGCTGCCCACGCCAGCGTGGGCAGATCGGCACTGTCCAGTCCGTCGAGTTCGAGACGGACCTGTCCGGCCAGGTGGGCTGAGTTGACCGACTGCCCGTTGGCGATAGCGGCGTAGAACTGGGCCGCGTAGTTGATCGCGTCGGCATCGTCGATGCTGTCGGCCATGCCGATCGCGAACGGCACGACCTGGTCCACCAGGTCATCGATCTGGGCTGCGGACTTGCAGGAGTTCAACAGCACCAGCAGCGGCGGCTCATCGGTGGCGCGGATGGCGTTGGCAAACGCGCGGGCCGTGACGATCACGCCGGTGTGCGGCGCGTCCCGCTCGTCCTCGAACACGATGAGGTCCTCGTTGCTATGGCCTGAGAAGTGCACCACGTGGGGGCGGAACTTGGTAATTCCGTCGAGGAGGTCATGGGTGGTCGCCGCCGGACGGACGTCGAGTTCGATCTGATCGCGGTGCAAAGCGGATTCGACGGCCGCCCGGATGCGTTTCTGTTCCCTTCCCACTCGGAGGTCTCCTTCCGAGGATGCCCCGAGAATCAGTACCCGAAGTTTTTCCGGTTTTGGGGAAGGAAGCTGGCGAAGAACCTGGTCGACGGCTGATTCGGTTCCACTGATTCGTGACTCCAGTGTTGCCCGATCGGCGGCAGTCCGCCGGTCCGCCTGCTGCTGTTCGCGTTTACGGCGGCGCTCCGCGGCATCTGCCTCAGACTGCTCGGCTCGCGTCAGCTTGGTCAGCAATGCTGACTCTTCTTTCGAGTACCCGGCGGCCTTCGACTGCAACCGGCCGGCTTCCTTACCGGCGGTTTCGGCTTCCTGGTCCTTGCGATCAGCTTCGCGAAGCTTGCTCTTCGCAGTCGTCTCGCTCTTGGTCTTCGAAGCGGACTGTCGGGCCTTGGCAGCCTCGGCACGTTTCTTGGACTCCTTCGTCCGATACTCACCGGCCTTCTTCTCGGCCTCGATCCGCTGCTTGCGTTTCCGTTCAAGCTGACCCCGGTACTGACTCGCGCTCATCTGACTCCCCCTCGCTCCATTGCGTCCACTCGTAGCCACGCTACGCCCGACCACGGACACCCTTGGCTCATCACCGCGCACCTGCTTGACACGCCACATGCCAAGGAGACTCGCAATGCCGACATTCAACGATCCACTCGCAGATGCCGCCGATGCATCAGAAGCGCTGCGCGGCCTCGCCCACGCCAGCCGGACCTTCGACAACCCCGCCGACACGTACGCCGTTTTCGGTGATGTGATCTCCGGAGTGCGGTCGCTGCGACAGGTCCTCGATCAGCTCGCGGACGCTCATCTGACCCACCGCGAACGCGCCCACGACGACTCCGGCAATCACGCTGCCGGAGCAGAAAGTGCCCTGACCTCTGCGGATGAGCTGCACCAGGCGGGCACTCTGCTGGATCAGGTGCACGACCGGCTCGATGCAGCGTTCGGTCACTCGGGAAAGATCGCCTGGCACCCCGAACCCGCCCTCGAAGGAGCGCCGCTGAGCGAGCCCGCCGCGCGGCGGTGGGTCTCTGTCGTGTTCCTCCAAGGCGAAGACGCCGATGGGGTGCTCGACCTGATCGACCGGGACGGCACGGACGCGGCGATCGAACACCTGAAGAGATTCGACTACGGCGACGAGACCACCTCAGCCGCGATGGAGAACGGGTACGTCTACGAGGAGCCCCCGGCGGGGCCGCTGGACCGTGTGGTTGCCGATGGGGACTACATCCTCACTTCGAACGGAGCGATGGGGCACGTAAGCCTGCTACGCGCGCTCCCGGTTCCGCCTGATCCGCCGCTGGCTGGATCGAGTGCAACGCACCGTCGCGAGGCGACGCGGACGTCGCCGGTGGCGGATCGGGACTGGTTCGCCGGTCCTGCCGGCGGGACCGCCTCTGTTGGGCGGGAGCTGTCGCTGTGAACGAACGCGAGCAATTGCACACCTCCGTACTCGTCGCGCCAGCCTCCGAGCGCCGCCGGCTCCGTAAGCAGCGCCGGCAGGCCGCCGCCCACCTCCAGGCTGAACAGCGCCGTACCGAGATCGCCGAAGTGAAGGCGAAAGCGGAGGCCGAGCGCGCCGAACGACGAGCCACCGCCTACCTGCCTGCCGCGGGTGAGCCCGGCCCGGCAGCGCTGCGCTCCCCTGGCAGGTTCCGTCTGCCTCGGCATCAGGACACCTCTGCGACGTTGGCGGGGGCGTATCCGTTCGTCGCGGAAGGTGGGCTCGGCGCCGACGGGGTGTTCGTCGGGCAAGACCTCTACTCGGGAGGGTCGTTTGTGTACGACCCCTGGGTGCTCTACGCCCGAGGCATCATTACCGCACCGAACGTGGTGCTCGCGGGGATCGTCGGTTCTGGCAAGTCCAGCCTCGCGAAGTCGCTCTACACGCGGAGCATTCCGTTCGGCCGCCGGGTGTACGTTCCGGGCGATCCGAAGGGCGAGCACACCGCGGTCGCGGAGGCCGTCGGTGGTCGGGCGATCGTCCTGGGCCACGGACTCAACACCCGCCTGAACCCGCTCGACGAGGGCCACCGGCCCTCCGGTCTGTCCAATGAGCAATGGGCGATCACCGTTGCGTCCCGCCGCCGCGACTTGATTGGGTCACTGGCTGAGACGGTCCTGGCTCGCGGGTTGACGCCGTTGGAGCACACCGCGATCGACCTGGCACTCACGCAGACGGTGCGGGAGAACACCGTGCCGATCCTGCCCATGGTCGTTGACCGCATCCTCCGCCCTACTGCCGATGTCGACGACCGGTTGGCAGATGACGGACGGCTCGCCGGCCACGCCCTGCGCCGCCTGGTCGCCGGTGACCTCGCCGGCTTGTTCGATGGCCCGTCCACAGTGACATTCGACCCGTCCCTTCCGATGATTAGCCTGGACCTGTCCCGTGTCACCGAGAACAGCACCCTGATCTCCGTGCTGATGACGTGCTCTTCGGCGTGGATGGAATCCGCCTTGTTGGACCCCAACGGCGGGCAACGCTGGGTCATCTACGACGAGGCGTGGCGGCTCATGTCCCATCCGGCACTGTTGCGCAGGATGGACGCGCACTGGCGGCTGGCTAGGCATTACGGAATCGCGAACATGCTGATCTTCCACAAGCTGAGCGACCTCGACAACGTCGGCGATGCCGGCTCCGCGATGCGGTCCTTGGCGAACTCGCTGCTAGCGAATGCCGAGACCAGGATCGTCTACCGGCAGGAATCCGACCAGCTCGGCCCCACGGCACAGGCCCTCGGGCTCACTGGCACCGAGCAGAAGCTTCTCCCCTCGTTAGGTGTCGGGCAAGGACTGTGGCGGATCAAGGACCGGGCCTTCGTGACCCAACACCAACTGCATCCCGCCGAGCTGGAGTTGTTCGACACCAGCTCCAGGCTCACGCAGGGGGTGAAGTGATGCACCGCAAGCCCCTCCGCCGTTCGACCTGGCAGGAACCCGAGCAGACCCCGATCGCGCTTCCGCGCGCGGTCGTCACCGTCACTGACGATGGCGAACTGGACGTCACTGTCGACGGAACCGCATTCCCGCCGCCGACCGACGGGCAGGCGTGGACGCGAAGCAGTTTCGGAACCCTGCTGGATGCCATCAGCGAAGCCCGGGCGACCGCAGTACGCATCGAAGTCCGTGAGACCGACGGGAGCGTGTTCACCGACATCATCCGCACCCGCCGGCGCATCACGCCAGGACCGGCAGCACCCGAGTCGGGGAAACAAGGCGGCAAGCACGCCACGAGGACGCGAACGCCCGAGCTGATCGAGGTGACAGCGGACGGGTACGTGCCGGGCGAGGACGTTGCCGTCGCCGTCATCGCTTCCCACACCGATGCCGCCTGGACCGGCCGCGCCCGCACCCTTCTCGACAAGACTCACCTCGACCCCGTCCTACGCGACGGCACCGGCGAGGTTGTGCTCCTCGGGCGAATCTCCGGCACCGTTCACGTTCGGCGGCTGCCATGAACCCATCCCAGCAACGTCAGGGTGGGTCGGTGGGCGATGAGCTGACCAACGCCGCACTCATCGGGTTGGTGGGGATCTTCGGCGTCGCGCTCATTCTGCGTGCCGCCGGAAGCGTGGCAGCGTTCCTCTCCGGCACGCCGCAACCCGCATCGGGGCTAGCATCCGGATTGGCGGTGCTCGCCAATCCGGGCGACCCGGCCACTGCGCTGGGCGCCCACAGCCTCAGTCCGATCGTGTACTGGGGTACGACCGTAATCCTGCTCGCGAGCCTCGCCACCGCAGGGACCTGGGTGTGGGTCCGGTTTCGACGGCATACCCGAAAGGTCGACGCCGACCCGCGGCGTCTGATCGGCACCGCCACCGCCCACGACGTCACCAAGGCTGCCTCAGCCAAGGCGCTTCTCCGCCGGGCATCTACGCTCCGCCCCTCCCTCGACAGACCCGCCCCTGGCGATGTGGGCTACCGGATCGGCACGTCCAAGGGGCGAGATGTTTGGGCCAGCGTCGAGGACTCAATCCTGCTCATCGGGCCACCCCGCTCTGGCAAAGGCCTCCACCTCGTCATCAATGCCATCCTCGATGCGCCGGGCGCTGTCGTCACCACCAGTACACGCCCAGACAACCTCACCGCCACTCTCCGCGCGCGGGAACGTGACGGACGCCCGATAGCCGTGTTCGACCCCCAGCACCTCGCCGAAGGCATCCCAGCAGGCATGCGTTGGTCACCGATCCGCGGCTGCGACGACCCGCTAACCGCGATGATCCGCGCCACCGGCCTCGCCGCCGCCACCGGACTCTCGTCCGGCGGAGTCGAATCTGGCGGATTCTGGGAAGGCAAAACCCGCACCGCCCTCCAAGCGCTCCTCCACGCCGCAGCCCTCGACCAGCGGCCACCATCAGAACTGTTCCGGTGGACCCTCGACCCCACGGCTGCCGCCGAAGCCGTCGCGATCCTCACGAACAGTGCTCAAGCGGCGACAGGCTGGGCGGACTCCCTCGGGGCGATGATCGACTCCGACCCCAAGACCCGCGATTCGATCTGGCAGGGCGTCGCCCTCGCCCTCGGCGCCCTCGCTGACCCCCGCGTCCTCGACGCCGTCTCACCCGGACCCGGCGAAGGCTTCGACCCCGAGACGTTCATCCGAGAACGCGGCACCCTCTATCTCCTCGCTACCGGCGCCGGAGCCGGCGCATCCGCCGCACTCGTGGCAGCGCTCGTTGAAGACCTCATCGAGACCGCTCGCCGCATCGCCGCGCGGTCACCCGGCGCACGCCTCGACCCACCCTTGCTGCTCGCACTCGATGAGATCGGCAACCTCGCCCCGTTACCGTCCCTGCCCACGCTAATGGCGGAGGGCGGCGGCACTGGCATCACCACTATGCCTGTCCTTCAGTCACTGGCCCAAGCTCGGGACAAATGGTCGGACAACGCCGCCGGTGCGATCTGGGACGCGTCCATCGTGAAGATCATCCTTGGCGGCGCCTCCAACTCTCGTGACCTCCAAGACCTCTCCACGCTCATCGGCGAACGCGACGAATACACCGACAGCGTGACCCTCGGCGACCACGGCAGCCGCTCGAACCAGCGCTCCATCCGCCGAGTGCCGATCCTTCCGCCGGACCGCATACGCACCTTGCCGTTCGGCACCGGCGTCACCCTGCTCCGCTCCGCGCCACCAATCATCACCGACTTGCGGGCCTGGACCTCGCGCCCTGATAGCGCCCAACTCAAAGAGGAGCGGGCCGGCATCGAGGCGCGGCTACGACGCCCAGCCGGCTCCTGACGAAAGCGCGCCTGGGCGTTGCTGTGCACCTGCCTTATACGAGCGACCTCGCACCGGCGGTCGCCACGAACACCAGGAGGAGAGCCCGATGGCTATCCGTACTCAGCAGTCCATCTCGGGCTTCATCGCGTCCGATCCGCAGCTCAACTACACGTCCAAGGGTGAGGCGAGGTTCTACGCACGGATCGGGCAGGAACACTTCCGCCGAGAAGCCGATGGGACATTCACCCGGCTAGAGCCGACGTTCCACGATCTCGTCGCGTTCCGTGCCACCGCCGAGCGAGCCCATGAACGATTCGCCAAGGGCGACAGCTTCGTCGCCGAGGGATACGTCCACCCCTACACGAGCGAGCGCGACGGGCAGAGCACCGACGTTGAAGAGTTCGTCGCCAAGAAGATCGGTCACGACCTCGCCCGCACCACCTACGAAGTCGACCGCACACGACGTGCCCCGACCGCCGTCGAACAAGTCGCTCCTAACCGCGAGCCCGCCGACCGGTCCGCAACTGAACACGCAAACGCTCGACGAACATCCCCGGACAACGCGCCCGCGATCGGGCTGTGAGGAATACAGCCATGGAGGACATCAACGAGGCTCCCGAGTTCGACGAACCAGAGCCGCGCCAACTCAATGAGGACGACTACGACAAGCATCGCCTGGTAGACACCGGCCTGATCGCCGAGCCGCCGCATCCGGTGAACTGGAATCTGCTCACCGCCGACGAAGCCGGCGCCGAATGGATCGAACTCGACCAATGGGTGCACTGGCTCCGTCGCACGTACGGCCTTCCAGCTTCGGTGATCCCACCGTTCTGGTACCGACACCCTGAACTGCTGTGGGAACTGTCGGCTCTGCACCTGCATTGGCTGTGCGCCTACGACCCCGACCAGAACGGGTCTGCGCCTCTCGGGTGGCATCGCGACTTCGCTGACACTCGGCAACGGCTCCGCGATTGGGTTGCCGCTTCTGGGACCCGCCTGGATCGTGATCGCCCCACTCGGCAGACCACCTGGCCCGGCGAGGAACCCGGACCCGCGATCGATGATGTCGTGCTCGCAGACCGCTCGGCAGACTTCGAAGCGTTCGTGACCGCCGACGTCGCAAAACGGCAGGCGGCTGAGGATGAGTTCTACGCGAGTCTCGACGATGAACGTCCAACCGAGGATTGACGACGGCATCGGCAACGTCGAAACGCTGTGGTGTGCCAGGGACGTCGCCGAGTTCTTGAACGTCTCCCAGGCAACGCTCTCGCGTTGGCGCAGGGCGAAGGTCGGGCCGCCGTTTCTCCAGGTCGGCGGCATCTCCCGCTACAACCCGTCATCGGTGCGCGCGTGGGTCAAAGCGAACGAGCAGGCTCATGGCTGATCCACGCAACCGCCGCATGCCGCCGGTTGGAGTGAAACTCACCACCGACGTCGAGCGCCGCGTCGATGGATATCGGGCTCGCGTGCGCTGGACCGATCCCTCAACTCATAAACGAGTCGGCCGTGTCAGCCATGTAAGAACTGCGGAGGAGGTTGAGGAGTTCTTCGAGCAGATGCGGGCGGCGACCGAAACCGGCACCGACACCACCGTGACGCTGGCCGACTATGCGGCCTCGATCGGCGAGAGGTGGCAGCGGGGCCTCGACCCCACCTCCACCGCCGAGCTGTACGACACCGGGCTCCGGCTTCGCGTACTGCCAGCGCTCGGGCACATCCGGGTCGCGAAGATCACCGCCGGAATGATCGACCGCACCATCGACACCTGGGAGACGGAGCACTCCGCCTCGACCATCAAGAACTCCATCGCCCCACTCGTCCGGGTCCTAGACGAAGCCGTCCGCGACGACCTCATCTCCATCAACCCCGCCAAGCACCGCGCCCGCCGGAACCTCGGCAAAAACGTCACCCAGACCACCGGAGCGCTCCGACAGTACGCGCTCCCAGACCTCCAGACGTTGCAGAAGCTCGCGGCAGCCTGCGGGGAAGTGCACCAGTCCTACTCCGATCACGTCATGCTCGCCGCCCTCCTGGCAGCCCGCGGTTCCGAAGTCGCAGGACTGCGGGCAGGTGACGTGGACTGGGAAAACCGCATCGTTTGGATCAGACGCCAGCACTACCCCGGCAGAGGCGGTCTCGTCATCAAACAGACCAAAGGTCGCCGAGACCGCCCCGTCCCGATGCTCGACGCCCTCGAACCGATTCTCGGGCGTCTCACCGCAGACAAGAAGCCCGACGACCCGCTCCTGCGGGGGCCACGCGGCGGAGTCCTCACCACAGCCACCGTCCGCGACGCAACCCACTGGGACGACCTCGTGGCAAAGCTCGGCTTCGACAACCTCACCCGCCACGGGCTCCGCCACACCGGAGCAACCTGGATGGCCGACGCCGGCATCGCCCTCCACGTGCTCCAAGAGATCCTTGGACACCAGTCGATCGAGACCACCAAGGGCTACCTGCACCCCGACCACCGGCACCTCGCCGAAGCCGCCAGACAGGCCAACCAGTTCCTCTCCGCAGCACCCACGAGAAGGGACCCAATCCGCCGCGACGGACCCCACCTATGACCACCGCTGAACAGCCGCTCCGACCCTTCCAGAACGGGCCGGAGCATCGGCCTGCCCGGATTCTGGTCCACCTCATGGGCACCTATTGGTGCACCCCACGGGCGACGAGCTCGAAAGGGATTGGTCCACTTAGTCAGCGGAAGGCTCGAGCAGATCGAGCAAGTGGACCAGCCAGTGACCACATCCAGAAACGACGAAGCCCTGGTGAAAGTTACCTCTCACCAGGGCTTTTTGTCGGGATGACAGGATTTGAACCTGCGACCCCTTGACCCCCAGTCAAGTGCGCTACCAAGCTGCGCCACATCCCGTTGTTTAGTTTTCGAGCCATATTGCCGCTCCAACTCACCTGACCCCCAGTCAAGTGCGCTACCAAGCTGCGCCACAGCCCGTGGCAGTCCGGACCGTGGCCCGGGCAACTCGACTACCTTAGCGGATCGCGGTCCCGGAAGTGAAAACGAGCCTCCGCCCGCGCCCGTAGAATCACGGAGCGCGTGGGTCCGTCCGGACCGGCGGGGGTGGCGCGGACGACGGAGGAAGCAGTAGTGGACGCGCGGCAGAAGCGATCGCAGGTCTCCCTGCACCGAGCCATCATCGACCTGGCCACCGCCGGGGAGGTGTCCGGCCTCACCATCTCCGACATCACCGATCGCGCAGGCGTCAACCGCTCCACCTTCTACGCGCACGCCTCCTCGGCGGCCGAGCTGCTCTGTGCCGCCCTCAACGCCGAGCTCGACGCGATCCGGGACGACTACCTCGACACCCTCCGCGGTGGAGCGGCCACCGATACGACCATCCGCCAGGGCACGGCGAGGATCCTCGCGCACCTCGAGCTCCACCGCGACCTGTACATGCGGGCCTTCGATTCACCGGGCGGCGACTCCGGACTGCGCGCGATGCTCGCCGTGCACTTCCGCGCCGCGGTGATCGCCACGCTCGAGACGGGCACCCTCGACCTCCCGGAGAGCGAGGTCCTCGGCACCTTCCTCGCCGACGGGACCGCGTCCTTCCTCGCGGCGGGCTCGACCGGCCTCATGGAGGAGTGGCTGCGCCTCCCCGCGCCCCGCTCCCCCGACACGTACCTCGCCGCCTACCGCCGCCTCCTGCCGTCGTGGTGGCCGTTCGCCACTCAGGGCTGACCGGGAACCGGCCGATCCGTCACGGCGGGCTGCCTCAGCCGGCCGCGGACGACCGTTCGTGACGGATCGACTCCGGCGCAGGCACTGCCGGCGCGCAGAAATGCGTCCGGCTCGCGGGATCCGAGGATCCCCGCGAGCCGGACGCAGGACGACGAGCCGGAGCAGGCCGGCGAGAGCCGGAGCCCTCAGCGCACCCGCTTCTCGCGGACGCGCATGTTGACGTTCACCGGCGACCCCTCGAATCCGTAGATCTCGCGGAGGCGGCGCTGGATGTAGCGGCGGTAGCCCGGGTCGAGGAAGCCGGTCGTGAACAGCACGAATGTCGGCGGACGCGAGGACGCCTGCGTGCCGAACAGCACGCGCGGCTGCTTGCCGCCGCGCAGCGGGTGCGGGTGCGCCGCCGTGAGCTCCGCGAGGAACGCGTTGAACTTGCCGGTGGGGATGCGGGTGTCCCACGACTCGAGGGCGAGCTCGAGCGCGGGCACCAGCTTCTCGAGGTGGCGTCCGGTCCGGGCCGAGATGTTGACGCGCGGCGCCCACGCCACGTGGGCGAGGTCCTTCTCGATCTCGCGCTCGAGGTAGCGGCGGCGCTCGTCGTCGAGGAGGTCCCACTTGTTGAAGGCGAGGACGAGGGCGCGACCCGACTCGAGGACGAGGTCGATGATCCGCACGTCCTGCTCCGAGATCGGCTGCGAGACGTCGATCACGACGACCGCGACCTCCGCCTTCTCGAGCGCGGTCGAGGTGCGCAGCGACGCGTAGAAGTCGGCGCCCTGCTGGAGGTGCACGCGGCGGCGGATGCCGGCGGTGTCGACGAAGCGCCACACCTTGCCGGCGATCTCGACCTGCTCGTCGACCGGGTCGCGGGTGGTGCCGGCGAGCTCGTTGACGACGACCCGCTCCTCCCCCGCGGCCTTGTTCAGCAGGCTCGACTTGCCGACGTTCGGTCGGCCGAGGATCGCGACGCGGCGGGGGCCGCCGATCTCGCGCTTGGCGACGGCCGACTCGAGGGGCAGCTTCTTCAGCACCGTGTCGAGCAGGTCGGCGACACCGCGGCCGTGCACGGCCGAGACGGGGTACGGCTCGCCGAGGCCGAGCGACCACAGCGACGCGGCGTTGGGCTCCTGACGGGCGTCGTCGACTTTGTTGGCCGCGAGGAAGACGGGCTTCTTGGTCTTGCGCAGCAGCTTCACGACGTGCTCGTCGGTCGCGGTCGCGCCGACGTTCGCGTCGACGACGAAGATCACGGCGTCGGCGAGGTCGATCGCGATCTCGGCCTGCATCGCGACGGAGGCGTCGATGCCGCGGGCGTCGGGCTCCCAGCCGCCGGTGTCCACGATCGTGAACGCGCGGTCGAGCCACTCGGCCTTGTACGAGACGCGGTCACGGGTGACACCGGGGGTGTCCTCGACGACGGCCTCGCGGCGGCCGAGGATGCGGTTCACGAGCGCCGACTTGCCGACGTTCGGGCGGCCGACGATCGCCACGACCGGCAGCGCCGGCAGGTAGATCACCTCGTCGGAGTCGCCGCCCGCGTACTCGAGGAGGGTCAGGTCCTCGTCGTCGAGGTCGTAGTCCTGGAGTCCGCTGCGCAGCGCCTGCGCGCGGGAGGCGGCGAGCTGCTCGTCGAGGTCGCCGAGGCGCTCCACGAGGTCGTCGTCCGGGTAGTTCAGCTCGTCGTCACCGGCGCGTGTGTCCTGTGCCATGATCGGCCCTTGCTCTCGAAGATCGGACCTCGGCGATGACCGCATCGACGGTCTGCTCGAAGTCGAGGTGAGTGGAGTCGAGAAGAGTGACTCCTTCTGCGGCGTTCATGAAGTCGACCACCTGGGAGTCGGCGCGGTCCCTCGACCGCAGTGCCAGACCCGTAGCCTCAGCGGATTCCGTGGTGACTTCGCGCGAACGCCTCGCCATCCTAGCCTCTTCGCTCGCGGTGAGCAGGATCCGGACGGGAGCGGTGGGTGCGACGACCGTGGTGATGTCGCGTCCCTCGACGATGATCCCGGCCTTGCGGGTCTCGCCGATGATGCGGCGGAAGAGCAGCGTGATCCTCCGGCGCACCTCGGGCACCTTCGCCACGGCCGACACCTGGGCGGTGACGCGCGGCTCCCGGATCGCGGCCGTGACCTCGGTCCGCCCGACCCAGACCGAGTAGGTCTCGGGGTCGGTGCCGATGGAGTAGTCGAAGCCGTCGAGCGCGTCGACGACGGCGTTCTGGTCCGAGAAGTCGAGACCGATGTCGAGACCGTGCCACGCGAGCGCGCGGTAGGCGGCGCCCGTGTCGAGGAACTCGAAGTCGAGGCGGCGCGCGGCCTCCCGCGAGACGCTCGACTTGCCGCTGCCCGCGGGGCCGTCGACGGCGACGACGGTCGCGGCGCCGAAGTCGGCGGCCTCGTCGATCCGCGTGCCGCGCGTCCGCTCGACGGCGGAGCCGCCGTCCTCCGGGATGCTCTGCTGTGCGCGGCGGGCCGGGGTCATCCGGTTCAGTCCGCCGTCCTGCCTGTTCTGCTCGGTGCTCATACGCTCTCGGTGCTCATCTGCTCGGTGCTGGTCTGCTCGGTGCTGGTCGGCTCTGTGCTCGTCTGCTCTGTGCTCGCCCGGTCGATGCCGGAGGATCCTCGATGCGGCGCGGCGCTCATCCCGCGATCCGCCACCCGCGCGAGGTCAGCTCGTCCGTCAGCGGGCCGACCGCCTCGGGCACCACCGAGATCTCGGCGAGTCCCACCCGGCGCCCCTCCGCGTGCTCGAGGCGCACGTCCTCGAGGTTGACGCCGGCCTCGCCGATCTCGACCAGGAGGCGGGCGAGCGTCCCCGGGAGGTCGTCGATCAGGACGATCAGGGTCGAGAAGCGCTGGGCCTGCCCGTGCTTGCCCGGGAGGCGGGCGACGCCGGCGTTGCCCGCGGCGAGGTGCTCGGCGAGGAGGCGCCGCGCACCGGGCGCGTCGAGCTCGCGGAGCGCATCGGCCACGGCGGCGACGTCGTCGCGGAACGCGTCGAGCACCGAGACGACGTGGTCGCGGTTCGCTCCGAGGATCTGCACCCACAGCTCGGGGGCGGACGCGGCGAGTCGCGTCACGTCGCGGACGCCCTGACCCGCGAGCCGCAGGGCGTCGTCGGGGGCGTCCAGGAGGCGCTGCCCCAGCAGCGACGAGATCACCTGCGGCACGTGCGAGACGAGTCCGACCGAGAGGTCGTGCTCCTCCGGGTCCATCTCGACGATCGCCGCACCCAGGTCGAGCGCGAGCGCCTCCACGCGCGCGAGCGCCTCGGGAGTCGTCTCTCCGTCGCGGCACAGGACCCAGGGCCGCCCGACGAAGAGGTCGCCGCGGGCGGCGACCGGGCCACCGCGCTCGCGACCGGCCATCGGGTGCGACCCGATGTAGCGGACGAGGTCGACGCCGCGCGCCCGCAGCTCGCGCAGCGGCTGCATCTTCACACTGGCGACGTCGGTGACCACCGCGGTCGGGTGCGCGGCGAGCTCACGCTCGACGACGCTCGCGACCACGTCGGGCGGCACGCAGACGACGATCAGAGCGGGCTCGTCCTCGGCGGAGGCGGCACGGCCGGCCCCGTAGTCGATGGCGAGCGAGAGGCTGGCCGGGGAGGCGTCGTCGAGCACGACGTCGACGCCGCGCGAGGCGAGACCGAGGCCGATGGAGGCGCCGAGGAGTCCCGAGCCGACCACGCGCACCGTCCCCGTCGTCCGCATCGCGGGCGGGGCGGGGTGCAGCAGCTCGTTCACCCCGACAGCCTACCGATCAGGTCGTCGCTGCTTGTCGACGCCCGAGCGACGCGGAGGAGAGTCGCGCCGATCGCCGCCTGTGGAGGAGGTCCGAGCACGCTGCCGGTCGTCCCGTGCAGGCCGATCGTCCCGTGCAGGCCGATCGTCCCGTGCAGGCCGGTCGTCCCGCGCAGGCCGGTCGGAACGTGCCGGCCGAGCTGCCCGAGGCTTCTCCTCGGCACTCGCCTGCCGGCTCGTCGACGGAGCCTCGCCGCCCTGCCGCGAGATCGTGAGCAGTGCGCCGAGCTCCGCCCGGGTGAGATCGCGCAGATCCCCCGAGCGCAGGGTGCCGAGGTGCAGCGGCCCGAACTGGCGCCGCACCAGCTCGATGACCGGGTGGCCGACCTCGGCCATCATCCGGCGGACGATGCGGTTGCGCCCCGAGTGCAGTGTGATCTCGACGAGCGACGCGTTCGAGCGGCCCTCCGGCCGGCCGAGCAGGCGCGCCTTATCGGCCGCGATCGGGCCGTCCTCGAGCTCGATGCCGGCGGTCAGCGCCGCGATCGTCTGCGGCAGCACCTGGCCGTGCACCTTGGCGATGTAGGTCTTCGTCACGCCGAACGACGGGTGCGCGAGCACGTGCGCCAGCTCGCCGTCGTTGGTGAGCACCAGCAGCCCCGAGGTCTCGGCGTCGAGTCGGCCGACGTTGAACAGCCGCTCCTCGAAGTTCTGCGTGTAGGTGCGCAGGTCGGGCCGGCCGTTCTCGTCCGCCAGCGAGCTGACGACCCCGATCGGCTTGTTCAGCATCACGTAGCGGCGCGAGGTGTCCAGCTGCACGGCGACTCCGTCGACCTCGATGAGGTCGGCTGCGGGATCGATGCGCCGACCGAGCTCGGCGGCCACCTCGCCGTTCACGCGGATCCGCCGCGCGACGATCATCTCCTCGACGACGCGCCGGGAGGCGACCCCCGCTGCGGCGAGGACCTTCTGCAGGCGCTCGCCCTCGCTGCTAGCCGAGTTGACCATCGAATCCGTCCCGTCCGTCGCTCAGAAGTGGTGAGATCTTCGGCAGCTCATCGAGCGAGGTGAGGCCGAGGTGCACGAGCAGCTGCTCGGTGGTGCCGTAGAGGATCGCGCCCGTCTCCGGGTCGTTGCCGATCTCGGCGATCAGACCGCGACCGAGCAGGGTGCGTGCCACGGAGTCGACGTTGACCGCGCGGATCTGCGCCACCTGACCGCGCGAGATCGGCTGCTTGTAGGCGATCACGGCGAGGGTCTCGAGCGCCGCCTGCGACAGCTTCGTCGGGTTCTGCGTCAGCACGAAGTCCGAGACCACGGGGTCGTACTCGCGGCGGACGTAGACCCGCCACCCGCCGCCGACCTCGCGCAGCTCGAAGCCGCGACGCACTCCCCCGGTCTCCCCGTCGAAGTCGGCGACGAGCCGCTCGATCGACTGGCGCACCACGGCGATCGGACGGGAGAGCGCGGTCGCGAGCGCGACGAGCGACTGCGGTTCGTCGGCGACCATGAGGATCGCCTCGATCGCGCGATCGATCTCGAACGCGACGGTGCCGGCGCCTGTGTCAGCCGTCATAGTCCGCCCCCAGGTGGGCCAGGCTCGCGTCCGACCACGACTCGGCGACCCACTGCAGCGTGAGCTCGCCGAGCGGCTCCGGCTGCTCGAACGCGATCGCCGCGTGACGGTAGAGCTCGAGCACCGCGATGAAGCGGGCGACGACGACGCCCTTCTCCCCTGCGTCCGCGATGAGCTCGCGGAACGTGGCCGTCGTGCGCTCGCGGAGCACGCGGACGAGGTGGGCGGCCTGCTCGCGGATGCTGATCAGCGGAGCGTGCAGGTGATCCAGTCCGACCGTCGGGATCTCGCGGGGCGCGAGGGCGAGGGCCGCGAGGGCCGAGAAGTCCTCCGCCGAGAGCGTCCAGACCAGCTCCGGCTTCTTCGCGCGGAACTCCTCCTCGAGCGGGACCTGGCGCACGTGCCGCGCCGTCTCGATCTCCATCCGCTCGGCGATCCAGGCCGAGACCTGCTTGAACGCGCGGTACTGCAGGAGCCGGGCGAACAGCAGATCGCGCGCCTCGAGCAGGGCGGCGTCCTCCGCGTCGACGAGCTCGCCCTGCGGCAGGAGCCCGGCGATCTTCAGGTCCAGGAGGGTCGCGGCGACGACCAGGAACTCCGAGGCGCGGTCGAGGCCCTCCAGGGTGTCGATCCCGTGCAGGTACGAGAGGAACTCGTCCGTCACCGCGCTCAGCGCGATCTCGGTGATGTCGACCTGCTGCTTCGCGATCAGGCTGAGGAGCAGGTCGAACGGCCCCTCGAAGTTGGACAGTGCGACCCGGAAGCCGCCCTCGGCCGGCGGCGCCTCGAGGACGACCTCAGGCGACCGCGCCACGCGAGATCAGCTCCCTGGCGAGCTTGCGGTACGCCTTCGCGGCGTTGTGCTCCGGCGCGAACTGCGTGATCGGCACCCCCGAGACGCTGGCGTCGGGGAACTTGACCGTGCGCCCGATGACGGTCTCGAGCACGCTGTCGCCGAAGGCGTCCACGACGCGGTCGAGGACCTCGCGCGAGTGCAGCGTGCGCGAGTCGTACATCGTGGGCAGGATGCCGTCGAGCTCGATCACCGGATTGAGGCGGTCGCGCACCTTGTCGATCGTCTCGATCAGGAGGGCCACACCGCGCAGGGCGAAGAACTCGCACTCGAGCGGGATCAGCACGCCGTGGCTCGCGGTGAGCGCGTTCACGGTGAGCAGGCCGAGCGAGGGCTGGCAGTCGATGAGGATGACGTCGTAGTCGGCGCTCACCTTGCGGAGGACCCGGGCGAGGATCTGCTCGCGGGCGACCTCGTTGACGAGGTGGACCTCGGCGGCCGAGAGGTCGATGTTGGCCGGGATGATGTCGAGCCCGGGCACGTTCGTCGACTGGATCGCCTCGGCCGGGTCCTTCACCGTGCCGAGGAGGAGGTCGTAGACGGTGATCGCGTCGTAGGTCGCGACGCCGAGGCCGGCCGAGAGCGCGCCCTGCGGGTCGAAGTCGATCGCCAGCACGCGGCGGCCGTACTCGGCCAGCGTCGCGCCCAGGTTGATGGTCGTCGTCGTCTTGCCGACGCCGCCCTTCTGGTTGCAGAGCGAGATGATGCGCGCGGGCCCGTGCCCGGTGAGCTCGACCGGCAGCGGGAAGTCGCGCAGGGGGCGGCCCGTCGGGCCGAGCGTCGGGGCTTCGAGACCGGTGAGCTCGGCCTTGTCGTCCGTCTTGCGTGTCACCTGCGTCGCCTCGCTTCCGTGTCGGCATGCGCTCCCGCGCGGCCTGCATCGAGTGTACCGGCGCCCCTGCCGCCCGCCGTTCCGCCCCGCCGTGCCCGGCCGAGGGCCTCAGCGCCGTGCCCGCGGATGAGCCGTCGTGTACACGTCGCGCAGCGAGTCCGCCGTCACCAGCGTGTAGATCTGCGTCGTCGCGACGGAGGCGTGCCCGAGCAGCTCCTGCACCACCCGCACGTCCGCCCCGCCCGCGAGCAGGTGCGTCGCGAAGGAGTGCCGGAACGTGTGCGGCGAGATCTCGCGGTCGAGCCCCGCCTTCCCGGCGACTGCGCGGATCACGAGCCACGCGCTCTGCCGGGACAGCCTGCTCCCCCGCACACCGAGGAACAGCGCCGGAGTCGCGCGCCCGCGCCGCGACAGCTCGGGCCGAGCGCGCACCAGGTAGTCGTCGACGGCCTCGCGCGCGAAGCGGCCGAGCGGCACCATCCGCTGCTTCGAGCCCTTGCCGGTCAGCCGCACGACCTCGGCGTCGAACACGTCGTCGACGTTGAGGTCGACGGCCTCCGAGATGCGCGCGCCCGTGGCGTAGAGCAGTTCGAGGAGTGCCCTGTCGCGCAGGTCGGCGAGCTCCTCACCGCGGGCCGCGTCGAGCAGTGCGGCCATCTGCTCGACCGTGATCGCCTTCGGCAGCGTCATCGGGAGCTTCGGAGGCACGACGTCGTGGGCGACGTCGTCGGCGACGATCCCCTCCTCGAGCGCGAACCGGTGCAGCCCGCGCACGCTCGAGAGGATCCGCGCCCGCGACGACGCGGCGAGCGGCCGCTCGGTCCGGGCCGCGAGCCAGGAGGCGAAGGCGCCGACGTCCGCGCGCCGCAGGGTCGCGAGATCGTCCACACCCTGCTCGCCCAGCCAGCCGAGGTACAGCTCGAGATCGCGGCGGTACGCGGCGATCGTGTGGGCCGACAGCCCGCGCTCGACGCTCGACTGGCGCAGGAACGCGTCGGCGCACGCGCGAGGCGTCACCCCCGGCGGGCCCGCGGGTGCCGCGTCCACGGCGAGGCGGCGTCCCCGAGCCCCGCCCAGCCGCGGGCGCGGAAGGCGTGGGCGGCGAGGACCGCGATCGTCAGCGAGGGGTTCTGCACGCGGCGCGCGAGCACGGCGTCGACGGCCTCGTCCAGGTCGACCCAGCGCAGTTCCATGTCGGCCTCCTCCGCCTCGCGCTCGAAGACGGAGTCGGTGGCAGAGAGGTCGCGGGCGAGGTAGATCCGGATCGCCTCGTCGCTGCCGCCGGGCGAGGTCGCGAACTCCGAGAGCAGATCCCAGCGGCCGGCCTGCAGGTCGGTCTCCTCGGCCAGCTCGCGCTGGGCGGCGAGGAGGGCGTCCTCCCCCTCGATGTCGAGGAGCCCCGCGGGGATCTCCCACTCGCGGGAGCGGACGGGGTGGCGGTACTGCTTGATCAGCGCGACGCGATCGCGCTCGTCGATCGCGAGGACGGCGACCGCTCCCGTGTGGTCGAGGAACTCCCGGCGCAACACGTCTGCGCCGTAGCGGAACGTCTCGGCGCGCACGCCCCAGACCATCCCGTCGAAGACGCGCTCGCTGGTGAGGATCTCGGGCTCGACGCGCTCGTCGGCCAGCGGCTCACTCATCGGCGCCGGCCTCGGACGCCGGGAACAGGCGCGACGACTCCTGACGCTCGAGCGCCGCCGTCACGAGTCCCCGGAACAGCGGGTGGGCGTTGTTCGGGCGCGAGCGCAGCTCCGGGTGCGCCTGGGTGCCGACGTAGTAGGGGTGCTTGTCGCGCGGCAGCTCGACGTACTCGACGAGGTGCCCGTCGGGCGAGGTGCCCGAGAACCAGAGTCCGGCCTCGGCGATGCGGTCGCGGTAGCGGTTGTTGACCTCGTAGCGGTGGCGGTGGCGCTCGGCGGCCTGCGGGGCGCCGTAGACGTCGGCGACGATCGACCCCTCGGCGAGGTCGGCGGTGTAGAGGCCGAGCCGCATCGTTCCGCCCATGTCGCCGGAGGCGAGGATCTCGACCTGCTCGGCCATCGTCGCGATCACGGGGAACTCGGTCTCCGGGTCGAACTCCGACGAGGAGGCGCCCTCGAGTCCCGCTTCGTTCCGCGCGTACTCGATGACCATGCACTGGAGCCCGAGGCACAGGCCCAGCGTCGGGATGCCGTTCTCGCGGGCGAACCGCAGGGCTCCGAGCTTGCCCTCGATGCCGCGGATGCCGAAGCCGCCGGGCACGCAGATGCCGTCGAGCTCGGAGAGGGTCTTCGCGGCCGCCTCCGGGTCCTCGAGTCCGTCCGAGGCGATCCAGCGGATGGCGACCTTCGTCTGCTGGGCGAAGCCGCCGGCGCGCAGCGCCTCCGTCACCGAGAGGTAGGCGTCGGGCAGGTCGATGTACTTGCCGACCAGGCCGATGGTCACCTCGTGCTTGGGCTCGTGCACCGCCTCGAGCAGCTTCGACCAGCCGTCCCAGACGACCTCGCCGGCGGGCAGTCCGAGCTGGTCGATGATGTAGGAGTCGAGCCCCTGCTCGTTGAGCATCTCCGGGATCTCGTAGATCGAGGCGACGTCCTTCGCGTTCACCACGGCCTGCTCGTCGACGTCGCACATCAGCGCGATCTTGCGCTTGTTCGACTCCGAGACGGGGCGGTCGCTGCGCAGCACGAGAGCGTCGGGCTGGATGCCGATGGAGCGCAGGGCCGCGACGGAGTGCTGCGTCGGCTTGGTCTTCTGCTCGCCGGAGGCGCCCATGAACGGCACCAGCGAGACGTGCACGAAGAACACGTTGCGGCGGCCGAGCTCGTGGCGCACCTGGCGCGCCGACTCGATGAACGGCTGGCTCTCGATGTCGCCGACGGTGCCGCCGATCTCGGTGATGATCACGTCGGGCTGGGGGTCGTCCTCGGCCTGGAGGCGCATGCGGCGCTTGATCTCGTCGGTGATGTGCGGGATGACCTGCACCGTGTCGCCGAGGTACTCGCCGGCCCGCTCGCGGGCGATGACGCGCGAGTAGATCTGCCCGGTCGTGACGTTCGCGGCCTGGTTGAGGTTGATGTCGAGGAAGCGCTCGTAGTGGCCGATGTCGAGGTCGGTCTCGGCGCCGTCGTCGGTCACGAAGACCTCGCCGTGCTGGAACGGGTTCATCGTCCCCGGATCCACGTTGAGGTAGGGGTCGAGCTTCTGCATCACGACGCGCAGTCCGCGCGCGGTGAGCAGGTTGCCGAGGCTGGCGGCCGTGAGCCCCTTGCCGAGCGACGAGACGACTCCGCCGGTGACGAAGATGTGCTTCGTGACCTTCGTCGATCCGGCCGAAGAGGAGCCGGAGGCGTCAGGAGTAGAAGAGGAAGGGCCCGAGTTCGAAATGTCCACCACGGGCTTCCACCCTAACAGCGAATCGCAGGCGGGTCGCCGACGGCGCCCGAATCAGCGCAGCCGACTCGTCTCCAGGAGCTCGCGGGCATGGGCGAGCGCGTTCTCGGAGTCGGTCAGGCCCGAGAGCAGGCGCGCCATCTCGGACACGCGCTCCTCGGCCTCCAGCTGCGTCACCGCGCTCGAGGTCACGGAGCCGTCCGACCCCTTCTCGACGCGGAGATGGTTCGTCGCGAACGCGGCGACCTGCGCGAGGTGCGTCACCACGATCACCTGCGAGGTCTCGGCGAGCCGCGCGAGGCGCCTCCCGATCTCGATCGCCGCCGCTCCGCCGACTCCGGCGTCCACCTCGTCGAAGACGAACGTCGGCACGGGGTCGTTGGCCGCGACGACGACCTCGATCGCGAGCATCACCCGCGAGAGCTCGCCCCCGGAGGCCCCGCGCGCGAGCGGCCTGGGCGTCGCCCCGCTGTGCGGCTGCAGCAGCATCTCGACCGCGTCCCGGCCGTGCGCGGTCGGCTCGCTCGTGCTGGTCACCTGCACGCGGAGGCGCGCATCGGCCATCGCGAGCGCGGTCAGCTCGTCGCTCACCCGCTCCCCCAGCTCCTGGGCCGCGGCGGTGCGAAGAGCGGTGAGCCGGTCGGCGAGCCGCTCGACCAGATCGGCGTCGGCCGCGGTGTCCGACTCGAGGGCCGCGATCCGCTCGTCGTCGCCGTCGAGTTCCAGCAGGCGCAGTCCCGAGGAGTCGACGAGGTCGAGGACGTCGTCGAGCGTGGGCCCATAGGTCCTGGCCAGCGCCGAGAGCTCGGCGCGCCGGTTCTCGATCAGCTCGAGATCGTGCGCCCCGTCGAGATCGAGTTCGGCCAGGTACGACGAGAGGCTCCCCGCGGCGTCGACAAGCAGCACGGAGGCCTCGTCGAGCGTCTGGACGGTCGGCAGCAGGGCGGCGTCGTGCTCGGCGGCGCGCTCGAGCACCCGCCGGGCGGCGTCGAGCAGGCCGACGGCGTCGCGGCCGTCGAGCTCCTCCGACGAGATCGCCTCGCGGGCCTCGCCCGCCGAGAGCCGCAGCTGCTCGATGCTGCCGAGCCGCTCCGACTGCGCGGCGAGCTCCACGTCCTCCCCGCGCTGCGGGGCGACGACCTCGATCTCGGCCAGGGCGCTCCGGAGGCGCTCCGCCTCGCGCGCACGCGCCTCCCGTGCCATGGTCAGCTCGTCCAGCTCCTCGCGGTTGGCGCGCCAGCGCTCGAAGGCGGATCCGTAATCGCGCAGCGCCGCCGCGAGCTCCTGACCGCCGAAGCGGTCGAGCGCGTCGCGCTGAGCCGCCGCCGACCGCAGCCGGATCTGGTCCGACTGCCCGTGCACGACGACGAGCTGGTCCGCGAGCTCGCTCAGCACGCTGACGGGCGCACTGCGACCGCCGACCACCGCGCGGCCGCGGCCCTCCGCCGAGACGGAGCGGGCCAGCAGCAGCTCCGGCCCGTCGAGGTCGCCGCCGGCGTCGCGGACGCGATCGGCGACGGCACCGTCCTCGGGCACCAGCCAGCGGCCCGACACCCAGGCCTGGGCGCTCCCCGCCCTGACGGCGGAGGCGTCCGACCGCGCACCGAGCACGAGCCCGAGCGCGGTCACGACCATGGTCTTGCCGGCGCCGGTCTCACCGGTGACGGCCGTGAACCCCGGGCCGAGCGGAAGGGTGGCCTCGGCGATGACGCCGAGATCCCTGATCTGCAGTTCCTCGAGCACGGCTCTACTCCGTCTCGGCCGACCCGCGCCAGCCGCGGATGGGCAGTTGGAACTTGTGCACGAGGCGATCGGTGAACGGTGCGTCGTGGAGGCGGGCGAAGCGCACCGGCTCGGGTGAGCGGCGGAAGACGACCCGGGCTCCCGGGGGCAGCTCGTACGTCCTCCGGCCGTCGGCCCAGAGCACGCCGACCCCGTCGGTGCGCTCCTTCACCTCGACCGCGAGACTCGACTCCGGCCCGACGACGAGCGGGCGCGCGAACAGCGCGTGAGCGCTGAGCGGCACCAGGAGCATCGCCTCCAAGGTCGGCCAGACCACCGGCCCCCCGCCCGAGAAGGCGTACGCGGTGGATCCGGTCGGAGTGGAGACGACGATCCCGTCGCAGCCGAAGCTCGAGAGCGGACGGCCGTCGACGCCGACCATGACCTCGAGCATCCGCTCGCGGCTCCCCTTCTCGACCGTCGCCTCGTTCAGGGCCCAGGTCTCGTAGACGACGATGTCGTCGATCTTCACGCGGACCTGCAGCGCCAGGCGCTCCTCGACGCGGTAGTCGCCGTCGAGCGCGCGCGCCACGGCGTCGTCCAGATCGTCCCTCTCGCTCTCGGCGAGGAATCCGACGTGCCCGAGGTTCACGCCCAGCAGCGGGGCCGTCCCCGAGCGGGCGATCTCGGCCGCGCGCAGGATGGTGCCGTCACCCCCCAGGACGAACACGAGCTCGACGGAGGCCAGCTCCACATCGACACCGAGCACGGCGACGTCGGACAGCTCGGGGGACGCGGCGACGATGTCGCCCTTGTCGTCTCCGCAGAGCACCGGGTGAGCACCCGAGTTCCGGAGGCGGCGCACGACGAGGACCGCGGCTTCGAGGGAGTCCGCCCGACCGGTGTGGGCGACGACGAGGATGTGGCGCTCGTCAGGAGGGGACTGCATCGAGAGGGTGTCCTTCGGTACTGGTCGAACGGTGGGGGTCGACGGCGGCGGACACGGTCGCGTCATCCGGTGGTGAGCGCGGAGACCGCGTCCCTCCATTCTGTCGGAATCGTTCCGCGGTCGCGGTGGAGGTGCGCGAGATACTCGTGATTCCCAGCGCTCCCCAGCAGAGGCGAGGCGGCGAGCCCGACGACACCGAGCCCGACGTCCCAGGCCGACCAGAGCACGTCCGAGAGCGCCTCCCTGCGGAGCTCCGGATCGCGCACGATCCCCTCCTTGATCCCGGTGCGGCCGACCTCGAACTGCGGCTTGATCAGCACGACGAAGTCGGCGCCGGGGTCGACGGAGGAGGCGACCGCCGGCAGGATCATCGCCAGCGAGATGAAGGAGACGTCCGAGACCACGAGGTCGGGAGGCACGGACGAGCCCGAGGCGGCGGCCAGCGACTCCGCCGTCATGTCCCGGGCGTTGAAGCCCTCGACGACGTGGACGCGATCGTCCGACCTGATCCGCGGTGCGAGCTGCGCGTGTCCGACATCGAGAGCGATCACGGACGCGGCGCCGCGCTCCAGGAGCACCTGCGAGAAGCCGCCGGTCGAGGCCCCGACATCGAGAGCGCGGGAGCCGGCGACGCGCACCGTGGGGAAGCTCTCGAGCGCACCGAGCAGCTTGTGCGCGGCCCGGCTCACGTAGTGATCGAGGCCGGCGACGGCGACGTCCTGGTCGGCGCGGACGCGGACCGACGCCTTGGGCGCCGGCACGCCGTCGACGGTGACCAGCCCGTCGGCGATGAGGCGAGCCGCATGGGTGCGGGAGCGCGCGATCCCGCGCTCGGCCAGAGCGGTGTCGAGACGGAGGTCATCGGACTCGCTCATCGTCGGGAGTCCCCGCCCTCGAGGCGGACGCGGAGTCTCTCCTGGAGCTCCGAGTACGAGGCGGCTCTGCTCTGCAGAGGCTGGTCCTCGATCACCTCGAGGCGGTCGACGAGACCGTCGATCGCGTCCGCTGGAGTCTCCTGCTCGTCCGTCATCGCACCTCGCCCTTCGAGAACCACGTCTCTTCGAGAACCACGTCCCGCTCCATCCTTCCGCGCTCGTCATCGAGTGCGGAGTCGGTCGCGCGGAATCGCTGGTTAAACAGCGATGGCCACCCATTTCTGGGTGGCCATCGTGAATGGTGTCCGGCGGTGTCCTACTCTCCCACAGGGTCCCCCCTGCAGTACCATCGGCGCTGAGAGTCTTAGCTTCCGGGTTCGGAATGTGACCGGGCGTTTCCCTCTCGCTATGGCCGCCGTAACCCTGGCGACACACCAGCCCCAAAGGCCGATGGTCAAATCTGGGGTTACACGCCGTGCGTGTATTCAATTATGTTCCACACTCCCGCAAAGGGTTGTGTGGGGTGCCCGTCTTCTGGGAACCACAAAGTGGACGCAAGCAATCTCTGACCACTCCTACCAGCCTTTACAACGGTATGAGTGTAGTGATTATCAAGTTATCGGCTTATTAGTACCGGTCAGCTCCGACAGTCTTTAGTCCTGTCTTCCACATCCGGCCTATCAACCCAGTCGTCTGGCTGGGAGCCTCTCCCCCGAAGGGATGGAAATCTCATCTCGAAGCCGGCTTCCCGCTTAGATGCTTTCAGCGGTTATCCGTTCCGAACGTAGCTAATCAGCGGTGCTCCTGGCGGAACAACTGACACACCAGAGGTTCGTCCATCCCGGTCCTCTCGTACTAGGGATAGATCTTCTCAAATTTCCTGCGCGCGCAGCGGATAGGGACCGAACTGTCTCACGACGTTCTAAACCCAGCTCGCGTACCGCTTTAATGGGCGAACAGCCCAACCCTTGGGACCTACTCCAGCCCCAGGATGCGACGAGCCGACATCGAGGTGCCAAACCATGCCGTCGATATGGACTCTTGGGCAAGATCAGCCTGTTATCCCCGAGGTACCTTTTATCCGTTGAGCGACAGCGCTTCCACAAGCCACTGCCGGATCACTAGTCCCGACTTTCGTCCCTGCTCGACTTGTCAGTCTCACAGTCAAGCTCCCTTGTGCACTTACACTCGCCACCTGATTGCCAACCAGGTTGAGGGAACCTTTGGGCGCCTCCGTTACTCTTTAGGAGGCAACCGCCCCAGTTAAACTACCCATCAGGCACTGTCCCTGAACCCGATCAGGGTTCGAAGTTAGATATCCAGAGTGACCAGAGTGGTATTTCAACAATGACTCCACGAACACTAGCGTGCCCGCTTCACAGTCTCCCACCTATCCTACACAAGCCACACCGAACACCAATACCAAACTATAGTAAAGGTCACGGGGTCTTTCCGTCCTGCTGCGCGTAACGAGCATCTTTACTCGTAATGCAATTTCGCCGAGTTCGCGGTTGAGACAGCTGGGAAGTCGTTACGCCATTCGTGCAGGTCGGAACTTACCCGACAAGGAATTTCGCTACCTTAGGATGGTTATAGTTACCACCGCCGTTTACTGGGGCTTAAATTCTCAGCTTCGCCTTGCGGCTAACCGTTCCTCTTAACCTTCCAGCACCGGGCAGGCGTCAGTCCGTATACATCGTCTTGCGACTTAGCACGGACCTGTGTTTTTAGTAAACAGTCGCTTCCCACTGGTCTCTGCGGCCATCGAACGCTCCCGGAGCAAGTCCGTTCACGCCTCAGGCCCCCCTTCTCCCGAAGTTACGGGGGCATTTTGCCGAGTTCCTTAACCACGATTCTCTCGATCTCCTTAGTATTCTCTACCTGACCACCTGAGTCGGTTTGGGGTACGGGCAGCTAGAACCTCGCGTCGATGCTTTTCTTGGCAGCATAGGATCACCGATTTCGACTTGCGTCTACCCATCAGATCTCAGGCTGTGTGAACGACGGATTTGCCTATCGTTCGCCCTACATCCTTAGACCGGGACAACCATCGCCCGGCTCGGCTACCTTCCTGCGTCACACCTGTTAATACGCTAAACGCACCAGCATGGGGTCGTACGCTAGGCCCAACGCTTCACCCCGAAGGGATCCATCAAAGGGATTCAGATACTTAGCACTACTGGATTGTCTTGGGCGGTTCTTCGCCGGTACGGGAATATCAACCCGTTGTCCATCGACTACGCCTGTCGGCCTCGCCTTAGGTCCCGACTTACCCAGGGAAGATTAGCTTGACCCTGGAACCCTTGGTCTTCCGGAGGACGGGTTTCTCACCCGTCTTTCGCTACTCATGCCTGCATTCTCACTCGTGTGGCGTCCACGGCTGGTTCACACCGCCGCTTCACTCGCCACACGACGCTCTCCTACCCATCAACACGGCTGGACCACGAAGGCCTACCACTAATGTCAATGCCACAACTTCGGTGGCGTGCTTGAGCCCCGTTACATTGTCGGCGCGGAATCACTTGACCAGTGAGCTATTACGCACTCTTTCAAGGGTGGCTGCTTCTAAGCCAACCTCCTGGTTGTCTGTGCAACTCCACATCCTTTCCCACTTAGCACGCGCTTAGGGACCTTAGTTGGTGGTCTGGGTTGTTTCCCTCTCGACTATGAAGCTTATCCCCCACAGTCTCACTGCTGCGCTCTCACTTACCGGCATTCGGAGTTTGGCTGACGTCAGTAAGCTTTTGGGCCCCATCGGCCATCCAGTAGCTCTACCTCCGGCAAGAAACACGCAACGCTGCACCTAAATGCATTTCGGAGAGAACCAGCTATCACGAAGTTTGATTGGCCTTTCACCCCTATCCACAGCTCATCCCCTCCATTTTCAACTGAAGTGGGTTCGGTCCTCCACGACGTCTTACCGTCGCTTCAACCTGGCCATGGATAGATCACTTCGCTTCGGGTCTAGACCCTGCGACTGAATCGCCCTATTCGGACTCGCTTTCGCTACGGCTGCCCCACTCGGGTTAACCTCGCCACAGAGCACTAACTCGCAGGCTCATTCTTCAAAAGGCACGCCGTCACCCCTACAAGGAGGCTCCGACGGTTTGTAAGCAAACGGTTTCAGGTACTATTTCACTCCCCTCCCGGGGTACTTTTCACCTTTCCCTCACGGTACTTGTCCGCTATCGGTCATCTGGGAGTATTTAGGCTTATCAGGTGGTCCTGACGGATTCACACGGGATTTCTCGGGCCCCGTGCTACTTGGGATACTCTTCACGCCATAACACCATTTCGACTACGGGGCTCGCACCCGCTCTGGCCAGGCATTCAAACCTGTTCGTCTATGATGCGCTGTAACGTTCCGTGCTCGGCAGAACACGACGAAAAGTCCCACAACCCCGACCATGCAACCCCTGCCGGGTATCACACATGGCTCGGTTTAGCCTCTTCCGCGTTCGCTCGCCACTACTAACGGAATCACTGTTGTTTTCTCTTCCTGTGGGTACTGAGATGTTTCACTTCCCCACGTTCCCTCTACCCGCCCTATATATTCAGGCGGGAGTCACCAGGTCACCACAAGGGGCCTGGCGGGGTTTCCCCATTCGGAAATCCTCGGATCACAGCTCGTTTATCAGCTCCCCGAGGCTTATCGCAGATTACGACGTCCTTCTTCGGCTCCAGATGCCAAGGCATTCACCGTTTGCTCTTATGAACTTGCTAATCACATGAGTTAAGAAACTACAACTCGAAAAGTTGCAGATCCAATGATTTGCATGACCGCAGCCCGAAAGCCGCGCCATGCGAATCTTGTCGATCCGACACCTGCAAGGGTGCCGAATCTAAGATGCTCGCGTCCACTGTGTAGTTCTCAAAATACGGGCGGTATCCCTCCCCCATGCACCCAGGCATGAGAAAAGGATCCAGAAGGTTCAGACCCGAGCTGCTCCCGAAGAAGCAGCCGGCCCGGTCCCTCAGGACCCAACAGCGTGCATGTACCCGACTCCACCCGTCCGTGCGTTCCCAACCCGAAGGCTGTACTGACACGAGACGAATCTCACCGAGCACCTAGTTCAATGTTCCACCCATGAGCTACCAGCAAAGACATTCGCTTTGATCTGGCGCCTGGAACCGACACGCTCCGAGGAGCGCCGTGTCCAGATGCTCCTTAGAAAGGAGGTGATCCAGCCGCACCTTCCGGTACGGCTACCTTGTTACGACTTAGTCCTAATCACCGATCCCACCTTCGACAGCTCCCTCCTTGCGGTTAGGCCACTGGCTTCGGGTGTTACCGACTTTCATGACTTGACGGGCGGTGTGTACAAGGCCCGGGAACGTATTCACCGCAGCGTTGCTGATCTGCGATTACTAGCGACTCCGACTTCATGAGGTCGAGTTGCAGACCTCAATCCGAACTGAGACCGGCTTTTTGGGATTCGCTCCACCTTGCGGTATCGCAGCCCTTTGTACCGGCCATTGTAGCATGCGTGAAGCCCAAGACATAAGGGGCATGATGATTTGACGTCATCCCCACCTTCCTCCGAGTTGACCCCGGCAGTCTCCTATGAGTTCCCACCATGACGTGCTGGCAACATAGAACGAGGGTTGCGCTCGTTGCGGGACTTAACCCAACATCTCACGACACGAGCTGACGACAACCATGCACCACCTGTATACCGACCTTGCGGGGCAACCATTTCTGGAAGTTTCCGGTATATGTCAAGCCTTGGTAAGGTTCTTCGCGTTGCATCGAATTAATCCGCATGCTCCGCCGCTTGTGCGGGCCCCCGTCAATTCCTTTGAGTTTTAGCCTTGCGGCCGTACTCCCCAGGCGGGGCGCTTAATGCGTTAGCTGCGACACGGAAACCGTGGAAAGGTCCCCACATCTAGCGCCCAACGTTTACGGCATGGACTACCAGGGTATCTAATCCTGTTCGCTCCCCATGCTTTCGCTCCTCAGCGTCAGTTACGGCCCAGAGAACTGCCTTCGCCATCGGTGTTCCTCCTGATATCTGCGCATTCCACCGCTACACCAGGAATTCCATTCTCCCCTACCGCACTCTAGTCTGCCCGTACCCACTGCAGGCCCGAGGTTGAGCCTCGGGTTTTCACAGCAGACGCGACAAACCGCCTACGAGCTCTTTACGCCCAATAATTCCGGACAACGCTTGCACCCTACGTATTACCGCGGCTGCTGGCACGTAGTTAGCCGGTGCTTTTTCTGCAGGTACCGTCAAACCGAAGTCCTTCTTCCCTACTAAAAGAGGTTTACAACCCGAAGGCCGTCATCCCCCACGCGGCGTTGCTGCATCAGGCTTTCGCCCATTGTGCAATATTCCCCACTGCTGCCTCCCGTAGGAGTCTGGGCCGTGTCTCAGTCCCAGTGTGGCCGGTCACCCTCTCAGGCCGGCTACCCGTCGTCGCCTTGGTGAGCCATTACCTCACCAACAAGCTGATAGGCCGCGAGTCCATCCTTGACCGAAAAACTTTCCACCCGCACCCGATGCCGGGGCAGGTCGTATCCGGTATTAGACGCCGTTTCCAGCGCTTATCCCAGAGTCAAGGGCAGGTTACTCACGTGTTACTCACCCGTTCGCCACTAATCCACCCAGCAAGCTGGGCTTCATCGTTCGACTTGCATGTGTTAAGCACGCCGCCAGCGTTCGTCCTGAGCCAGGATCAAACTCTCCGTAAAAAAATTACGACAACCAACCCCGAAGAGAAGGAAGTCAAGTTTGACCTCTAGCAAATAAGACGTCATTACTGACATCAATTTCCAAAGGAACCCAACCAATCAACCGAATCAACCCCGAAAGGCTGAAACAGAATCAATGGCCGAGGTTATATAATTTGGCATTGAACATAGTGCACGCTGTTGAGTTCTCAAGAATCGGACACACCCCGCCTCCACGCCCAAAGAAAGCGCTTCACAACGAGAGTGATCGAAGAGTGTTGCATCAGGAGCCGAGGCTCTTGATTTGATTGTGGCTGCCGTTCAGGCTACGTTTGTCAGAACCGAAGTTCTTTGCGCCGCCGTGGCAACTTGTATAAGTTAGCACATCCGCAGGCCGTGTCAAGTCGGCGTCTTCGTGATGCTCAGCGCCGCGATCCGAGGATCTGAGCGCCGCATCGTGCTGAACGAGGAGCGTGAAGCTCTGCGTGCCGCACCGAAGCCCGGACCAGAGGTCCAGCGGAGGCTTTACATCGTACGCTCACGATCCGTCACCATCAAGAGGCGAACCTCTAACAGGATGTGGAGTGAGGGGATGGTCCCCGCTTGAGGTGGGCCAGCGGGTCTCGACGCTCTGCGTCCGACTCTCGCTCGCCGCTCCTTTGGGGTGACGAGGAGTTACATTACGTCGATGTTTCGCGGGGCTGCAAATCGCTCGCGTCCCGGGCGTGTCGCCGCGGGGCTCCTACTGGACGAACGCGCCGGCGAAGCTCTTCTTGCCCCGGCGCAGCACCGCGATGCCGTCGATCAGGGGGAGGTCGCCCAGCACGAGCGACTCCTCCGCGACCACCTCGTTGTTCACCGAGAGCCCGCCCTGGGCCAGTGCGCGTCGCGCCTCCCCGAGGCTCGCGACGAGTCGCGTCTCGAGGAACGCCTGCAGCACCGGCGTGCCGGGCTCGACCTCCACGGTCGGGACCGCGTCGAGCGCACCCCGGAGGATCACCGGGTCGATCCCACTCAGCGAACCGCGCCCGAACAGCGCGGCCGATGCGTCGACCACGGCCTGCGTCACCGCGTCACCGTGGACGAGCGACGTCACCTCCCACGCGAGGGCGCGCTGCGCCTCCCGCTTGAACGGAGCCTCGACGGCGGCCTGCTCGAGCCGCTCGATCTCGGCGCGGGTGAGGAAGGTGAAGGTCTTGAGGCGGTCGACCGCATCGCGATCGTCCGTGTTGAGCCAGAACTGGTAGAACGCGTACGGGCTCGTGAGCTCCGGGTCGAGCCAGACGGCGTTGCCCTCGCTCTTGCCGAACTTGGTCCCATCGCTGTTCATCACCAGAGGCGTCCCGATCGCGTGGACCGACACCCCCTCCGCGCGGTGGATCAGATCCGTCCCGCTCGTGAGGTTGCCCCACTGGTCGCTGCCGCCGGTCTGCAGGACGCAGCCGTACTGGCGGTACAGCTCGAGGAAGTCCATCCCCTGCAGGATCTGGTAGCTGAACTCGGTGTAGCTGATCCCCGCGTCCGAGTTCAGGCGGGCGCTGACCGCGTCCTTCTTCAGCATCGTGCCGACCCGGAAGTGCTTGCCGATCTCGCGGAGGAAGTCGATCGCCGAGAGCGGAGCCGTCCAGTCGAGGTTGTTCACCAGGCGCATCGCGTTCTCGCCGTCGACCGCCAGGAAGCGCGACACCTGCGCCTGGAGGCGGACCACCCAGTCGTGCACGGTCTCGCGGGAGTTCAGGGTGCGCTCGGCCGTGGGCCGGGGATCGCCGATCAACCCGGTCGATCCGCCCACGAGACCGAGGGGCCGGTGGCCGGCGAGCTGCAGGCGGCGCATCAGGATCAGCTGCACGAGGTTGCCGAGGTGCAGGCTGGGCGCCGTGGGGTCGAACCCGCAGTAGTAGGTGATCGGCTCGCCGGCGAGGAGGGCGCGCAGGGCGACCGGGTCGGTGGAGACGTGCACGGAGCCCCGCCAGAGCAGCTCGTCCCAGACGGTGTCGAAGGACTCGTCCAGGGCGGGAGTCGTCGAGGATCCTCGGGTCTGCTCGTCTGTCACCCTCTGAGGGTAGCGCGGCGCAGCGGTCCGCCCGGGTTCGAATGAAGCTCAGAGGCTTGATTGTCTGAGATCAAGTCCTGATACTTGATGGAGGAGGTCGACCATGTTCGTCATCACCGCCGACCAGCGGGACAGCCGTCACGACGACGACCGCGTCGAGCGCGCGATCGCGGGGCTGCTCGCCGAGCACCGCGACGCGTTCGTCCTCCCGCCAGAGCGGACGGCGGGAGACGAGTTCCAGTTCGTGCTCGACCGGGCCGAGGCCGCTGTCGAGGTGCTCCTGACTCTGCACCGGCAGGCGCACTGGAGCATCGGGCTGGGGATCGGGCGCATCGAGGGTCCGCTGCCGACGTCGACGCGGGCCGCCCGCGGCGAAGCGTACTTCGCCGCCCGGCGGGCCGTCGAGGCGGCGAAGACCCGGCCGAGCCGGCTGTCGCTCGACCCCGACTCCCCCGCCGCGCCGTTCCCCTCCGTCGCCGACGCGCAGGCGCTGCTCGACCCGCTGCTGCGACTGCGCGATTCGCGCACCGCTGCGGGGTGGGAGATCGTCGACCTGCTCGAGTCCGGTCAGTCGCAGAAGGACGCGGCGGCGCACCTGTCCATCAGCCCCCAGGCGGTGAGCCTCCGGGTGCGCGCCGCCGATGCGCGACTCGACCGGCCCGCCGCCGACGCTCTCGCGCGCCTGCTGACGGTGGTCGACCGTACGCTCGACCCCATCGACGAGAGGAACGAGCGATGACGGTGCTCCCCGCTTCCCTGACCGGCGCCCTGGCCGCCGCTGTGCAGTCCGCCTCCTGGACGGGTGTGGTGCTGGCCCTCGTCGCCGGAGTCGTCGGGGCGGTGCTCGCCCTCCGGTCGAGCCGTCCCCACCTCGCCTGGATCAGCGTGGGCGCCACCGCGGCGGCCCTCCTCCTCACCGGCCTCGCCGGCACGGCCGCTCCCCCGGTCCTGGCGCTCACCGTCGCCGTGCTGGCCTTCGCGACCGCCGTCCTCGGCGGCGGCCCCGTCGTCCTGATGACCCTCGACCTCGCCACCACCGACTCCCGGAGCGGCACGCACGGCGGCATCATGATCGCCGGCCCGCTGCAGCGCCCCTCCGCCGCACCCGGTTCCCCCACCGCGATCGGCCAGCCGATCGAGGTGCTGCGGGGCGGGACCACCATCGGCGTGCTCGAGCGCATCGCGACGGCGGGCGCGCTGATGAGCGGGCTGCCCGAGGGCGTCGCGGTCGTCGTGGCGGTGAAGGGCGTCGGCCGGTTCAGCGAGCTGGCGTCACCCGAGGCGCGCGAGCGGTTCATCATCGGCACCCTGGCGAGCCTCACCTGGTCGGCGGCGCTCGGGACGCTCGCCCGGCTCTACCTCGCCGGCTGATCCCCGGCCCGCCGGCGCGGCACCGCCCGGCGGTAGGGCGACACCGTCGGCTCGCCCTGCAGGTGGAAGCGCCACGGGTACTCGGCTCCGCCCCCGGGGCCCGAGACACCGGTGCGCTCGGTCGCGACGACCGTGCCCCGGCGCTCGGGCGGCAGCAGCTCGAAGCTCCGCTCCATCGGGTCGCCCGACTCGGCGAGCAGCACCCCGAGCGCCTTCGCCAGCCGTGCCGGCCCTTTCGCGAGGTCGCGGGGCGGCACGTCGCCCCGGCGCGCGCGGGCCAGCTCCTCGCCCACGACGATCTCCCCCGCGCGCAGCAGGACCGCCGAGGCGGACCCCTCCGGAGCGCACACGAGATTGAGGCAGGTGTGCATCCCGTAGGTGAAGTACGCGTACACGGTGCCGGGAGGACCGAACATCGGCAGGGTGCGCGCGGTCGGCCCGCGGAAGCTGTGCGATCCCGGATCCGCTCCCGGCCCGAGGTACGCCTCCACCTCGGTCAGCCGCACGCCGACGACGCCGTCCTCCGTCCGGTGGAGCAGGGTGCAGCCCAGCAGCTCGGGCGCCGCTTCGACGGCCGACCGCGACAGATCCGGCAGCATCCCGCCCGAGCCGACCACGCTAGAAGAAGCTCTGCCCGGAGACGATCGTGACGATGATCACCGCGATGATGACGACCGCGGCGACGACGACGAGGGTGCGCTGAGCCCAGGGGCGCAGCGGAGGACGCCCGTCGTCCTGGCCGTCGTCCTTGCGGAGCGTCACGAGGCGTCCCCCCGGACTGCGGCGCGGACGACCCGGACGCGCTCGGTGAGCTGCGCGAGCTGCTCCGCCACGCGGGCCGGAGCCGTGCCGCCGACTCCGTCCCGGCTGGCGACGGAGCCCTCGATGCTGAGCACCGAGCGGACGTCCGGCGTCAGCAGCGGCGACACCGCGGCGAGCGCCGCGTCGTCGAGCTCCTCGAGACCCAGACCGCGCGACTCCGCCGCCTTCACCAGCTCACCCGTGATCTCGTGCGCGTCCCGGAACGGCACGTGCTTCTTCACGAGCCACTCCGCCACGTCCGTCGCGAGCGAGTAGCCCTGGGGGGCGAGCTCCGCCATGCGCTCGGTGTGGAAGGTGAGGGTCGCGATCATGCCGCTGAACGCGGGCAGCAGCACTTCGAGCGTGGTCACCGAGTCGAAGACCGGCTCCTTGTCCTCCTGCAGGTCGCGGTTGTACGCGAGCGGGAGCGCCTTCAGCGTGGCGAGCAGCCCGGTGAGGTTGCCGAGGAGCCGTCCCGCCTTGCCGCGCGCCAGCTCGGCGATGTCGGGGTTCTTCTTCTGCGGCATGATCGACGACCCGGTCGAGTAACCGTCGTCGAGCGTGACGAAGGCGAACTCGCGGGTGTTCCAGAGGATGATCTCCTCGGCGATCCGCGAGACGTCGACGCCGATCATCGCGGCGACGAACGCGAACTCGGCCACCAGGTCGCGGCTCGCGGTGCCGTCGATCGAGTTGGGGACGCTCGCGGCGAAGCCGAGCTCGCGGGCGACCGCCTCGGCATCGAGGCCGAGGGTCGAGCCGGCGAGCGCGCCCGACCCGTAGGGGGAGACGTCGGCGCGCACGGCCCAGTCGCGGAGCCGTTCGAGGTCGCGCAGCAGCGCCCACGCGTGAGCGAGCAGGTGGTGCGCGAGCAGCACCGGCTGCGCGTGCTGCAGATGCGTGCGCCCGGGCATGATCGCCGAGGGGTGCGCCGACGCCTGCGCGGCGACGGCGTCGATGAGCTGCACCACCAGCTCGGCGATGACGGCGGCGTGGTCGCGGAGGTACATCCGCACGAAGGTCGCGATCTGGTCGTTGCGCGAGCGGCCGGCCCGCAGCTTGCCGCCGAGCTCGGGCCCGGCCTCGATCATCAGTCCGCGCTCGAGAGCGCCGTGCACGTCCTCGTCGGACTCCTCGGCGCGGAAGCTCCCGTCGACGACGGCGATCCGGAGGCGCTCCAGCGCATCGAGCATCCCGGCCAGCTCGGTCTCGTCGAGGTAGCCCGCCGCCGAGAGGGCTCGGGCGTGGGCCCTGGACCCGGCGATGTCGTACTCGGCGAGCTGCCAGTCGAAGTGCGTCGACTTCGAGAGCGCGGCGAGCTCCGGCGACGGGCCGCCGGCGAACCGGCCGCCCCAGAGCGCGCCGGCCTCGCCTGCGCGGGCGGAGGGTCGTTCCGTCATGGTTCTCCTCGGTGTCTGCGTCCCCGGAGCGCGAGGCCGCGAGTGGTCGTCGTCGGAATCGGCTGTCGAGTCTAGTGAGCGGCGTCCGGCCGGCCGGCCCGCTCCAGGAGCCAGACCAGCAGCGCCTTCTGGGCGTGCAGGCGGTTCTCGGCCTCGTCCCAGATCACGCTCTGGGGGCCGTCGATCACGTCGGCGGTCACCTCGTAGCCGCGATCGGCCGGGAGGCAGTGCAGGAAGAGGGCGTCGGGCTCGGCCGCGGCCATCGTCGCCGCGTCGACGCGGTAGTCGCCGAAGGTCGCGACGCGGGCGGCCTTCTCCTCCTCCTTGCCCATCGACACCCAGGTGTCGGTGATCACGATGTCGGAGCCGGCGGCACCCGCTGCGGGGTCGGTGGTGGTCGTCGCGGATCCTCCGGTGGTCGCGGCGATGCGCTGGGCGTCGGCCAGCACGGCGGGGTCCGGAGCGTAGGAGTCGGGCGACACGATGCGGACGTGCATGCCCGCCGTCGCTCCGGCCAGCAGGTACGAGTGCGCCATGTTGCTCGCTCCGTCGCCGAAGAAGGTCAGCGTCAGGCCGGCGAGCCGCCCGCGGTGCTCGCGGATGGTGAGCAGATCGGCGAGCAGCTGGCAGGGGTGGAACTCGTCCGACAGCGCGTTGACGACCGGGACGCGGGTCCCCTCCGCCATCTGCTCGAGACCGGACTGCGCGTAGGTGCGCCAGACGATGGCCGCGACCTGGCGCTCGAGGACCCGCGCCGTGTCGGACGCGGTCTCCTTGCCGCCGAGCTGACTGCTGGCCGTCGAGATGATCAGGGGGCTCCCGCCGAGGTCGGCGATGCCGACCGCGAAGGACACCCGGGTGCGGGTCGACGACTTGTCGAAGATCACCGCGACGGTCTGCGGGCCCGCGAGGGGCGTGCGCGAGAAGCGGTCGCGCTTGAGCTCGAGCGCGAGATCGAGGATCTCGGCCTGCTCGGCGGGGCTGATGTCGTCGTCACGGAGGAAGTGGCGGGTCACGGGTGCGGTTCGCTTTCGATCGGGGTGGTCGGTCGGGTCAGAGGCTCAGCGCGCGGAGTGCGCGGGCGAGGCGGTCGGCGAACTCGTCGACCTCGGCGGCGGAGACGATGAGCGGCGGGGCGAGCCGGATGCTCGAGTCGTTCGCCGCGTTGACGATGAGGCCCTCCTCGAGAGCCGCCGCGGCGAGGGCGCCGGCGACCGGCTCGGTGAGGGCGAGGCCGAGCAGGAGCCCGGCGCCGCGGACGGAGTCGATCAGCGGCGAGCCGATCGCGAGGACGGCGCGCGTGATCTGCTCGCCGCGCTCGCTCGCGTTGCGGAGCAGACCCGCCCGCTCGATCTCGCCGAGCACCGCGCCGGCGACCGCCGTGGCCAGCGGGTTGCCGCCGAAGGTGCTGCCGTGCTGGCCCTTCTGGAACAGCGCGGACGCCTCGCCGAAGGTCACCAGCGCGCCGATCGGGAATCCTCCGCCCAGCCCCTTGGCGAGGGTCACCGCGTCCGGCGATACGCCGGAGCGCTGGTAGGCGAACCAGCTGCCCGTGCGGCCGACACCCGTCTGGATCTCGTCGACGATCAGGAGCGCGCCGTGCTCCCGGGTCAGCTCGCGAGCGCGCTCGAGGAAGCCGTCGGGCAGCGGGATGACACCCGCCTCCCCCTGGATCGGCTCGACGACGAGCGCGGCGACGGAGTCGTCGATCGCCGCCTCGAGCGCCTCCAGGGTCGCGTCGATGTGCTCGACTCCCCCGGGCATCGGCTCGAACGGCGCCCGCATCGCGGCCTTGCCGGTGAGCGCGAGCGCACCCATCGTGCGGCCGTGGAAGGCGTTGTGCAGCGCGAGGAGGCGGTGCCGGCCGCCGCCGGAGTTGAGGCGCGCCAGCTTGAACGCGGCCTCGTTGGCCTCGGTGCCCGAGTTCGCGAAGTAGACGCGACCCGCGTCGCCGGCGCCGGTCAGCCTCCGCAGGGTCTCGGCGAGCTCGATCTGCGGTGCCGTCGCGAAGTAGTTCGACACGTGCGCGAGGCTGCCGGCCTGACGGCTGACGGCCTCGACGAAGACGGGGTGCGCGTGACCGAGCGAGTTGACGGCGATGCCGCCGAGGAAGTCGAGGTACTCGCGCCCGTCGACGTCCCAGACCCGGCAGCCCTGCCCGCGCTCCAGCACCGCGAGCGGCGGAGCGAACGTCCGCATCATCGCCGAGGCGTAGCGCCCGCGCGCCGCGTCGGTCCGATCGGTCGCGGTGTCGGCGGTATCGGTGGTCATCTGTCGAGCCTTTCGATCGGAGCGGTCCGGCCTCGTGGGCCGTCGGTGCGCCCCTCCCCTGTCGGGCGGGCGCTCGGAGCCGGGGCCGCTGCGGATCAGCGGCCCGACATTCGCTCCCGGTTCTCGGACGCCACGACCTCGGTGCCGATCCCCTCCGAGGTGAAGACCTCGAGCAGGATCGAGTGCGGCACGCGGCCGTCGATGATCGCGGCCTTCGGCACGCCGCCGAGCACCGCGTCCAGGCACGCCGTCATCTTGGGGATCATCCCCGACTCGAGCGAGGGCAGCAGTGCCGTCAGCTCGTCCGAATCGAGGCGCGAGACGAGGGAGTCGCGGTTCGGCCAGTCGGAGTAGAGGCCGGCGACATCGGTGAGGATCACGAGCTTCTCGGCGCCGAGGGCGACGGCGAGGGCAGCGGCCGCGGCGTCGGCATTGACGTTGAGCGACTGCGTCGGGTCGTCGGAGTCGGGCGCGATCGACGAGACGACCGGGATGCGGCCCGCCTCGAGCTGCGCGAGGACGGCGGCCGGGTCGACCGCGACGACGTCGCCGACCAGCCCCAGGTCGTGCTCGACGCCGTCGAGGAGCACTCCGCGGCGGCGACCGACGAAGAGGCCGGCGTCCTCCCCCGAGATCCCCGCGGCGAGCGGGCCGTGCTCGTTGATCCTCCGGACGATGTCGCGGCTGATGCTGCCCGTGAGCACCATCCGCACGACCTCCATCGCCTCCGGGCTCGTCACCCGGTAGCCGCCCCGGAACTCGCTCGCGATCCCGAGCCGGTCGAGCATCCTCGAGATCTGCGGGCCGCCGCCGTGGACGACGACCGGCCGGATCCCGGCGTAGCGCAGGTAGACGATGTCCTGCGCGAAGGCGCGCTGGAGCTCCTCGGAGACCATGGCGTTGCCGCCGAACTTGATCACCATCGTGCGGCCGTGGAAGCGCTGCAGCCACGGCAGCGCCTCGATCAGAGTGCCGGCCTTGGCGGCCGCGGCGTCGCGCAGCGCCAGGCTCTCGGCCTCCGTGTGATTCTCGTCGGTCATCGCTCGCTCAGCTCGAGTAGGCGGAGTTCTCGTGCACGTAGTCGTGCGTGAGGTCGTTGGTCCAGATCGTCGCGGTCGCGTCGCCGGCGTGCAGATCGATGTCGACCGCCACCTTCCGCGGCGCGAGGTCGACGAGGTCGCGGCTCTCGAACGGCTCGCCGGCCCGGCAGACCTGGACCCCGTTCATCGCGACGTCGATCCCGTACGGGTCGAACTCCGCGTCGGTCGTGCCGACCGCGGCCAGGACCCGGCCCCAGTTGGGGTCGTTGCCGAAGATCGCCGCCTTGAAGAGGTTGCTGCGCGAGACGGCGCGCGCGACGACGACCGCCTCGTCCTCCGAGGCGGCGTTCACGACGCGGATGGCGACGTCGTGCGCGGCGCCCTCCGCATCGGCCTGCAGCTGCAGCGTCAGGTCGCGGCACACCTCGGTGAGGGCGGCCGTGAAGTCGTCCGCGCTCGGCCGCACGCCGCTCGCCCCGCTCGCGAGGAGGGCGACGGTGTCGTTCGTCGACATGCACCCGTCCGAGTCGAGGCGGTCGAACGTCACGCGCGTCGAGGCGCGCAGGGCCGTATCGAGGTCGGCGGAGTCGAGATCGGCGTCGGTGGTGATGACGACGAGCATGGTCGCGAGGCCCGGAGCGAGCATGCCCGCGCCTTTGGCCATCCCGCCGACGCTCCAGCCCTGCTCCGACCGCACGGTCGACTGCTTCGGGACGGTGTCGGTCGTCATGATGGCGCGCGCCGCGGCCTCGCCGTCGTCGACGCCCGTCGCGCCGGGGAGCGATGCCGCCGCCTCCGTCACCCCGTTCGTGATCCTGCCGAGGTCGAGCTGATCCCCGATGAGACCCGTCGAGCAGACGAGGACGTCTCCGGCCGACACGCCGAGCGTCTCGCCGACCAGCTCGGCCGTGCTGTGGGTGACCTGGAAGCCCTTCGCGCCGGTGTAGCAGTTCGCGCCGCCGGAGTTGAGGACGATCGCCGCGACGGTGCCGTCGCGCATGACCTGCTCGCTCCACAGCACCGGGTTCGCCTTGCAGCGGTTGCTCGTGAAGACGGCCGCCGCGTTCTGGAGCGGACCGAGGTTGCGCACGAGCGCGACATCGCGGGCTCCGGTCGACTTGAGGCCCGCGACGACCCCCGCCGCCTCGAATCCTGCTGCTGCGGTGACGCTCACGGCGCGACTCCGTTCACGCTGAGGCCGAGCGACTCGGGGAGTCCCAGGGCGATGTTGGTCGACTGGATCGCGGCTCCCGCCGTGCCCTTCACGAGATTGTCGATCGCCGTCACCGCGACGACGCGCCGAGCGCGCTCGTCGACGGCCAGGCCGATCAGGGCGGTGTTCGCGCCGACCACGTCCGCGGTCCGCGGGAACGACCCCTCCGGGAGCAGCTGCACGAACGTCTCGTCGCCGTACGCCGCCTCCCACGCCGCGCGCACATCGGCGGCGGAGACTCCGGGCGCGAGGCGCGCGGTCGACGTCGCGAGGATGCCGCGGGACATCGGCACGAGGACCGGGGTGAACGAGATCGAGACCGGTCCGGCACCGGCGAGCACCAGGTTCTGCCGGATCTCGGGATTGTGGCGGTGCGCGCCTCCGATCCCGTAGGCGTGCGCGGAGCCGAGCAGCTCGCTCGCGAGCAGGTCGGTGCGCAGGCTCTTGCCCGCGCCCGACGGGCCGACGGCCAGCACCGACACCAGATCGGAGGGCTCGATGACGCCCGCGTGGAGCCCCGGCGCGAGCCCCAGGGTGATCGCGGTGACGTTGCAGCCGGGGACGGCGATGCGCCGCACTCCCGCGAGGACGTCGCGCTGCTTGCGGCCACCCCCCGCGAGGAGGAGCTCGGGGAGGCCGTACGGCCAGGCGCCCGCGAACTCGCCGCCGTAGTAGTCGGCCCAGTCCTGCTCGTCGGTCAGACGGTGGTCGGCACCGCAGTCGACGACGAGCACCTCGTCGGGCAGGGTCGCCGTGATCTCACCGGACTTGCCGTGCGGGAGGGCGAGGAAGACGATGTCGTGCCCCAGCAGGTTCTCGGTCGAGGTGTCGACGAGGACGAGATCGCGCAGCGAGCGCAGGTGCGGGTGCACCGCGACGAGCGGCTGCCCGGCGTTGGCGTGCGCCGTCACCGTGCGCACCTCGAACTCCGGGTGATCGGCGAGCAGGCGCAGCAGCTCGCCGCCCGCGTACCCGCTCGCCCCGGCCACCGCCACGGAAAAAGTCATGCCCGAGAGCCTAGTCCGTGCGGGGGCGCGGGCCGGTCAGGCGTCACTCCCTCAGCTGCGCGCCGAACCGCTCGGCGGCGACGGCGACGCCGCTCTCCTTCGCCTCCGTCGCCTCGGCCGCGGTCAGCGTGCGGTCGGCGGCCCGGAAGCGCAGAGCGAAGGTGAGCGACTTGGTGCCGGCTTCGAGGCCGGAGCCGCGGTAGTCGTCGACGAGGCGGATCGCCTCGAGCAGCTCACCCGCCCCCTCCGCGACGGCCTCGGCGAGCGATCCGGCGGGCACGTCGACCGGCACGACCAGCGAGAGGTCCTGCGTGGCCGCGGGCAGCGCACCGACCGGGCGGGCGACGACGACCCGGCCCGCGTGCGCGATGACGGCGTCGAGGTCCAGCTCGACGACGGCGACGCGCCGCGGCAGGTCGAGCTCGTCGGCCAGCGACGGGAGCAGCTCGCCGGCGTGGCCGATGACCGCGCCGTCGAGCACGATCTCGGCGGTCCGGCCGGGGTGCAGCGCGGCGTGCGATCCCTGGCGGACGACGAGGTCGACTCCGGAGGCAGTGGCGACCTCGCGGACCACGTCGAGCGCGTCGCGCCAGTCGAAGTCGCGGGCGGCCACGCCGGGCTGACGCTCGAGGGCGGCTCCGGTGAGCAGCGCCGCCACGTGCAGCGGCTGAGCCGGGATCCCCGCGTTGAGCTCGGCCTCGACCTCGGCGGAGGGACGGGCCGCACCCTCGGGCAGCGGCCCGGAGCCGAAGGGACGACCGGACTCGGGGACGAACACCGACCCGAGCTCGTAGAGCGCGAGATCGGTGAGCCCGCGGGAGCGGTTGCGGGCGGCGATCTGGACGAGCCCGGGCACGAGCGAGAGGCGCAGCTGCGCAGCGGTCGCGTCGAGCGGGTTCGCGAGCGTGATCTGCTCGCGGGGCTCGCCGTCGACGGAGCCGAAGCGGTCGTTGACCGCGCGCGAGAGGAACGGGTACGACAGCACCTCGGTCAGGCCGCTCGCCGCGAGCGTCTGGGCGACCCTGCGCCGCAGACGCTGACCCGTGGTGAGTCCGCGGCCCGGAGGCGCGACCGGCAGCACCGAGGGGATGCGGTCGTACCCGGTGATGCGGGCGACCTCCTCGGCGAGGGTGGCCTTGTCGGTGAGGTCGGGACGCCAGCTCGGCGGAGTGACGACGAGGCCGGCGTCGCCGGACGCCACCGAGGCGCCGATCTCGACGAGCGAGCCGCGGATCTCGTCGTCCGTGTACTCGACGCCGATGAGCCGGGAGACGTAGCCGTCGGGCAGCTCGATGGCGGTCGCCTCGCGGGGATCGACGAGCGCCGACCCCAGCTCGTCCGCGGTGCCGCCGGCGAGCTCGACCAGCAGCTGGACCGCGCGCGCTGCGGCGACGGCGGCGACGCGCGGGTCGACTCCGCGCTCGAAGCGCTTGGACGCCTCACTCGGCAGCTTGTGCCGGCGCGCGGTCCTGGCGATCGACACCGGATCGAAGTTCGCGGCCTCGAGGAGGACGTCGGTGGTGCTCGCACCGATCTCGGTCCGCGCACCGCCCATGACGCCGGCGAGGCCGACGGCTCCGCCCGCGTCCGCGATGACCAGGTCCTCGGGGTGCAGGCGCCGGGTCTGTCCGTCGAGGGTCTCGAGGGTCTCCCCCGCCGAGGCGCGGCGGACGACGAGGCCGCCCTGGAGGGCGTCGAGGTCGTAGCCGTGCAGCGGCTGCCCCAGCTCGAACATGACGTAGTTGGTGATGTCGACGATCAGCGAGATCGAGCGGACACCGGCGAGGCGCAGGCGTGCGACCATCCACGGCGGCGTCGGACGGCTCGCATCGACGCCGCGCACCACCCGCGTGACGAAGACGGAGGCGCCGTCGCGACCGCGGATCGGGGCGTCGTCCTGGATCGAGACGGGGAAGACCGCGGCCGACTCGGCGCGCTCGGGGACAGCGACCGCCTGGGCGGGATCGCGGAAGGAGGCTCCCGTCGCGTGGGCGTACTCGCGGGCGATGCCGCGGATCGAGAAGGCGTAGCCGCGATCGGGGGTCACATTGACCTCGACCGCCGCGTCGTCCAGCCCGAGCAGCGCGATCGCGTCGGCGCCCACCTCCGGGTCGATACCGAGGCTCGCCAGGCGGAGGATGCCGTCGTGGTCGTCGCCGAGGCCGAGCTCTCGGCTCGACGCGATCATGCCGTCGGAGACGTGACCGTAGGTCTTCCGCGCCGAGATCGGGAACGGGCCGGGGAGGACCGCACCGGGCAGCGAGACGACGACCTTGTCTCCGGCCGTGAAGTTGTGCGCACCGCAGACGATGCCCCGGACGTCGCCGCCGCCGTCGGCCGCGAGCGCCCCCTCCGGAGCCACGCGGACCGTGCACCAGTTGATGGTCTTGCCGTTCTTCTGCGGCTCGGGCACGAGATCCAGGACCTCGCCCACCACGACGGGGCCGGACACCTCGAAGCGGTGGACGTCCTCCTCCTCGAGCCCGACCGACACGAGCGCCGCGTGCACGGCCTCGGTCGTGACGCCCTGCTCGAGGTCGACGTACTCGCCCAGCCAGCTCAGCGGGATGCGCATCAGATCACCATCCCGTACTGCTTGCTGAAGCGGACATCGCCCTCGACCATGTCGCGCATGTCCTTCACGTCGTTGCGGAACATCAGGGTCCGCTCGATCCCCATGCCGAAGGCGAAGCCGGAGAACTCCTCCGGGTCAATCCCGGCCGCGCGGAGCACGTTCGGGTTGACCATCCCGCAGCCGCCCCACTCGATCCAGCGCGCGCCGCCGACGAAGGTGGGGTGCCAGATGTCGAGCTCGGCGCTCGGCTCGGTGAAGGGGAAGTAGTTGGGGCGGAGGCGGATCCTCGCCTCGTCGCCGAACATGATCCGCGCGACGTGCTCGAGGGTGCCGCGCAGGTGCGCCATGGTGAGCCCGCGGTCGACGGCGAGACCCTCGAACTGCGTGAAGACGGGGGTGTGCGTGGCGTCGAGCTCGTCGGTGCGGTAGACGCGTCCGGGCGCGATCACGTAGAGCGGAGGCGTGCGCTCGAGCATCGAGCGGATCTGCACGGGGCTCGTGTGCGTGCGCAGCACGAGGTGCGAGTCGACCGGATCGACGAAGAAGGTGTCCTGCATCGCGCGGGCCGGGTGGTCCTCGTCGAAGTTCAGGGCGTCGAAGTTGAACCACTCGTTCTCGAGCTCGGGCCCCTCGGCGATCTCCCAGCCCATGCCGATGAAGACGTCGGCGATCGACTCCTGGAGGAGCGAGAGCGGGTGGCGCGCACCCTGGCGCACGAACGAGGCGCCGGCGGTGACGTCGACGCGCTCGGCGTCGAGGGCGGCGGCCTCCTCGGCGGCGACGAGCTCGACCTCGCGGGCGGCGTACGCGTCGCCGACCTGCTTGCGCGCACCGCCGACGAGCTTGCCGGAGGCGGCCTTGGACTCGGGCGGGACGGAGCGCATCTGCGCGTTGAGCCGGGCGAGGGCGGAGCCTTCACCGAGGTGCGCGGCGCGGGCCGCCTTCAGGGCTGCGGAGTCGCCGGCCGCGCTGATCGCGGTCAGCGCCTCGGCGACCGCGGCCGAGACGGCCTCGTCGGTGATCGGGTTGCTGTCAGACACGATGCATGAGTCTAGATCGTCTCCATCGCCCGGGGGCGACGGAGACCGCGGTCGGCTCCCAGGGGTGGTGATGTGCGAAGAGCGGAACGCATCATCCCGAGAAGCCGACCGCGGTCGAAATCGCCCTCGGGCGATCTCGACGGATCAGCTCAGTCCTGGGCGGCGATGAGGGCGGTGTTGGTGGTGGCTCGGGCGGCCGGGTGTCCCGTGCCCCCGCGGCCGCTGCTCTTGGTGCGGATCTCGATCCACTTCGCGAGGCCCGAGAGCAGGAGGCAGATGCCGATGTAGATGGCGCCGATGACGATCGCCGCGGGGATGATCGGGCTGTCGAGGCTCGACTGGTTGCCCAGGTACTTCGCGTAGTAGAGGAGCTCGTTGTAGGTGATGATCGAGCCGAGCGCCGTGTCCTTCAGGGCGACGACGAGCTGGGCGATGATCACGGGCAGCATCGAGCGGATCGCCTGCGGGAAGAGGATGAGGCGCATGACCCCGGCCTTGCGGAGGCCGATCGCGTAGCCCGCCTCCTTCTGACCGCGCGGGAGGGCCTCGATGCCGGCCCGGAAGATCTCGGAGAAGACGGAGCCGTTGTAGAGCGTCAGCGCGATGACCACGGCGAGGTACGGAGTGAGCTTCAGCCCGACGAACGGCAGCCCGTAGTACATCAGCATCATCAGGATGAGGACCGGGATCGCCCGGAAGAGCTCGATGAAGACGGTGACGGGGACGCTGATCCAGCGCCGGTCCGAGAGGCGGCCGACCGCGAGGACCAGACCGAGGACGAGGCTCGCGACGCCGGCGGCGGCGAACGCGCCGAGCGTCTGCCCGAGCGCGGCTCCGATGCTCTGCCAGACCAGCGGGTACTGGAACGCCCGCCACTTCTCGGCCGAGAACTGCCCCGACTCGGCGAAGCGCCAGAGGATGAAGGCGAAGAGCGCCACGACGAGCAGGATGACCGCCGCGCCGAGGACGCGGTTGCGGACGATCGCGCGGGGACCGGGGTTGTCGAAGAGGACGGAGCTCATCGGGCGACCCTCCACTTCTTCTCGAGCTGGCGTTGGATCACCGAGAGCACTGAGACCAGCACCACGAAGACGAGGGCGACCCAGAGCAGCACGACCAGGCTGTTCTCGCCGCGCTCGTTCAGCTCGCGGACGATCGTGCCGGCCTCGGCGACGGAGAACCCGGCGGCGACCGTCGTGTTCTTCAGCAGCGCGATCAGCACGCTCATCAGCGGCGGGATCACGGAGCGGAAGGCCTGCGGCAGGACCACCTGGGTCATCGTGAGACCGAAGTCGAGGCCGATCGCGCGGGCCGCCTCGGCCTGGCCGATCGGCACGGTGTTGATGCCCGAGCGCAGCACCTCCGCGACGTAGGTCGCGGTGTAGAGGCTGAGCGCGCAGATGGCGAGGTTCGTGTAGTCGACGTCGGGCAGGTCGAGCTTGGGGTAGCCGAACGCGAAGAAGAACATCAGGAGCGTGAGGGGCGTGTTCCGGATGGTGTTGACGTAGACGGTGCCGACCGCGCGGGCGATCGGGACCGGGGAGACGCGCATGGCGCCCACGACCGTCCCGATGAGGAGGGCGAACACGAGCGAGACGACGAACAGCAACAGCGTGTTGCCGAAGGCCGGGACGAACACGTCGAGGTTGCTCAGCAGAACATCCATGCGGCGGGCCCTTTCATCGGGAGGTGGGAGCGGTCAGCGGGGAGGGGCCGGGCGGCGGTTCGCGCCGCCCGGCTCGCCTCCTAGTAGGCGTCGACCGCGGGCTGCTCGACCTCGGTGCCGGACTCGCCCAGCGTCTCGTCGTAGATGGCGGACCAGGTGTCGCCACCCTCGGTGAACATGTCGTTGATGAAGCCGCGGAGCGCGTCGTCGTCCTTCGCGAGGCCGACTCCGTAGAGCTCGGTGCTGAAGGGCTCGCCGACGACCTTCAGCTCGTCGGGGCTCTGCGCCGCGTAGCCGATCAGGATCGCGCCGTCGGTGGTGACCGCGTCGACCTGGCCGTCGTTCAGGGCGTCCACGCACTGCGAGTAGGTGTCGAACTCCTCGGTGGGCACGTCGGGGTAGTTGGTGCGGATGTTCTGGATCGGGGTCGACCCGGTCGCCGAGCACACCGTGGTGTCGGCCGTGAGGTCGTCCGGACCCTCGATGGTGTCGTTGTCGGCGGCGACCAGCAGCTGCTGGCCGGTCTCGAAGTAGGGTCCGGCGAAGCCGACCTGCTCCTTGCGCTTGTCGGTGATCGAGTAGGTGCCGACGTAGTAGTCGATGTCGCCGTTCACGATCGACGCCTCGCGGTTGGCCGAGGGGATCGACGTGTAGGTGATCTCGTCCTCGGAGAAGCCGAGCGACGCGGCGATCCACTGGGCGATCTCGATGTCGAACCCGGAGCGCTCACCGGTGGCGGCGTCGAGGTAGCCGAGACCCGGCTGGTCCTCCTTGACGCCGATGGTCACTCCCCCGGCGTCGGTCATCGCGTCGAAGGTGGGGCTGCCCTCGAGGGTCACGTCGGTGGCGACCTCGAAGGTCGAGGTGCCGCCGGCCTCGCCGGAGCCCGACTCGCCGGAGCCGGAGTCGCCGGCGCAGCCGGTGAGGGTGAGTGCCGCGGCGGCGAGTCCTGCGGTCATGAACATGAGCTTGGTGCGCATGATCGTCCTTCCTGGGGTTCGGCCCGCCGGAGCGGGCGATGTCCGGTCGGCCCCGAGGGTTGCGGGGGTCGACCTGTCGGATGTTCGGGCGCGGAGGGCTGATCGACTAGTGCGTGATCAGCTTCGAGAGGAAGTCCTTGGCGCGGTCGGTGCGCGGAGCGGTGAAGAAGGTCTCGGGATCGGTGTCCTCGAGGATCTCGCCGTCGGCCATGAAGACGACGCGGTCGGCGGCCTTGCGGGCGAAGCCCATCTCGTGGGTGACGACGATCATCGTCATGCCGTCCTTGGCGAGGCCGACCATCACGTCGAGGACCTCGTTGATCATCTCGGGGTCGAGCGCCGAGGTCGGCTCGTCGAAGAGCATCACCTTGGGCTTCATCGCGAGTGCGCGGGCGATCGCCACGCGCTGCTGCTGCCCGCCCGAGAGCTGGGCGGGGCTCTTCGCCGCCTGGTGGCCGACTCCGACGCGATCCAGGAGCGCCTGGGCCTCGGCCTCCGCGGCCTTCCGCGCGAGCTTGCGGACCTTGATCGGCCCGAGCGTGACGTTCTCGAGGATCGTCTTGTGCGCGAAGAGGTTGAACGACTGGAAGACCATGCCGACGTCGGCCCGGAGCGCCGCGAGGCCCTTGCCCTCCTCCGGCAGCTTCTGGCCGTCGATCGAGATCGTGCCGCCCGAGATCGTCTCGAGGCGGTTGATCGTGCGGCAGAGCGTCGACTTGCCGGAGCCCGAGGGGCCGAGGACCACGACCACCTCGCCGCGGTGGACGGTGAGGTCGATGTCCTTCAGGGCCTGGAACTCTCCGTAGTGCTTCTGCACGCCGTCGAGGACGACCAGGGGTTCACCGGCGTGAGCTGCATCCATGTCGTCAGAGAATCACACGCGGATGGGCGGGTCAAATCATGAGCGTTTTCTTAATCAGAGAGTAACAACCGCGTGATTCGCCCAGGCTGCCCTCAGGCAGGGTGCTCGTTCTCTCAGGAATGCAGGGCGAAGGCGCTCTCGTAGAGGCAGACGGAGGCCGCGGTCGCGAGATTGAGCGACTCCGCGGCCCCGTAGATGGGCACGGCCACGACGGCGTCGACGAGCTCGAGCGACTCGTCCTCGAGCCCGCGCGCCTCGTTGCCGAACACCCAGACGGTCGGCTGGGCGAGGTCGCCGCGGTCGCGGATCGCGAGCAGGTCCTCGCCCTTCACATCGGCCGCGACGGCGCGCAGCCCGGCCCTGCGCAGCCGCTGCAGCACGTCGGCCAGCTCGGCGTCGACCGCGACGGGCAGGTGGAAGAGCGAGCCGGTCGTCGAGCGGACGACCTTGGGGTTGTAGAGGTCGACGGAGCGGCCGGTCAGGACGACCGCGTCGGCGCCCGCGGCGTCGGCCGCCCGGATGATCGTGCCCAGGTTGCCCGGGTCGCGGACCTCCTCGAGCACCGCGACGAGGCGGGGCTCGGAGGCGACGATGTCCTTGAGCGAGGTCGGGAACTGGCGGCAGACGCTGACGAAGCCCTGCGGCGTCACGGTGTCGGCCATCGAGTCGAGGACGTCCTCGGTGACGAACTCGATCTCGACCTCCGCGGCCTCGGCGGCCGCCACGATCTCGGGGTGTCGCTCGAGAGCGGTCGGAGTCGCGAACGACTCGACGAGGAGCTCCGGGCGGTACTGCAGCGCCTCGGACATCGCCTGGGGACCCTCGAGGAGGAAGAGCCCCGTCTCCTGCCGCGCCGGGCGCCGGGTGAGCTTGGCGACGGAGCGGACGCGCGGAGAACGGGGGTTGTCGAGCATGCGGCGAGCCTATCGGCGCGGATCGCGCCGCCTTCTGCGACACGTCGCGGACACGACGAAGGGGGCCACGACCTCGGTCGTGACCCCCTCCGGGAAGCAGTGCTGACTACGCGGCCTTCGGAGCCGAGGTGTCGGCCGGCAGCGCGTTCTTCGCGGTCGCCACGAGGGCGGCGAAGGTCGCGGGCTCGGTGATCGCGAGATCGGCGAGGATGCGGCGGTCGACCTGCACTCCAGCGAGGGCGAGACCCTGGATGAAGCGGTTGTAGGTCAGGCCGTTCGCACGCGACGCGGCGTTGATGCGCTGGATCCAGAGGCGGCGGAACTCGCCCTTCTTGGCGCGGCGGTCGCGGTACGAGTAGACGAGGGAGTGGGTGACCTGCTCCTTCGCCTTGCGGTACAGACGCGAACGCTGGCCGCGGTAGCCCTTCGCGCGCTCGAGGATGACGCGACGCTTCTTGTGGGCGTTGACCGCCCTCTTGACTCTTGCCATTTCTTTTTCTTCCTATCGATCCTGGTCGGTGAAGTTCTGGTCGGCTGTGTCGAGGACTACAGGCCGAGCAGCTTCTTGGCGACCTTCGCGTCCTGCGGGGCGAGGACCTGGTCCTGGTTGAGACGGCGGGTGCGGACGCTGGACTTGGACTCCAGGTTGTGACGCATACCGGCCTGCTGCTTCATGAGCTTGCCGGAACCGGTCACCTTGAAGCGCTTCTTGGCACCCGAGTGGGTCTTCATCTTGGGCATGTTCTCTCCTTGTCGACGTCGCACCCGCACGGGGCGGGGCGAAGCTGGGGTGCCCCGCGAGCGGGGAGTGCACCGGCCCCGAGGTCGGGGCGGCGAAGTACTAGACGGTCTCGGCCTCGACCGAGTCGTCGGAGGGGTGGCCGTCGGGCGTGTTGGCCTCGCGGCGAGCGGCGCGGACGGCGTTCGCCTCGGCCTTGGCCTCGGACTTGTTCTTCAGGGGGCCGATGACCATCACCATGTTGCGACCGTCGATGGTCGGTGTGGACTCGACCTGGCCGAACTCGGCCACGTCCTCCGCGAAGCGCTGCAGGAGTCGGACGCCCATCTCGGGGCGGGACTGCTCGCGGCCTCGGAAGAGGATCATCGCCTTGACCTTGTCGCCGGCCTTCAGGAAGCCCTCGGCGCGCTTGCGTTTGGTCTCGTAGTCGTGCTTGTCGATCTTCAGACGGAAACGGACCTCTTTGAGGATCGTGTTCGCCTGGTTGCGACGGGCTTCCTTGAGCTTCTGAGCCTGCTCGTACTTGAACTTCCCGTAGTCCATGATCTTGGCGACGGGAGGCTTGGAGTTGGGAGCAACCTCGACCAGATCCAGGTCTGCATCCTGCGCGAGTCGCAGGGCGACCTCGATTTTCACGACGCCGACCTGTTCTCCGGCGGGACCTACGAGGCGGACCTCGGGGACGCGGATTCGGTCGTTGGTACGGGGATCGCTGATTGCGTTTCTCCTCTGATCTCGGTGAGTTGCTGCTCTGCGGCCGGAGTGATCCGGCGCATCCCGAGAGAGGTGATTCCCTTGCGCGAGGTGCTTTCGACGCACATCGCTCGCACCCTACGACGCGATCCCGAGGCGTGCCTCGGGAACCGCAGCCCTGCCCCCGTTGCCGGAGGCGGAGTGCTTCTGACCCGGTAACCTAGTGAAGCGGTCAAGCGCGGGTGGGAGAATCTCCACTTTCGAACCGGGGACATGCCCCGGAGCCCGGATCACCATAGCAGACTCCCGGCCCGGGCGACAGAGCGGCGGAGGCAGTGCCGCGGCTCCCCGGCCGCCGCCCTCCGCGTGCGCGTTCCGCACCCGCACCCGCACCCCACCGAACGAAGGACCCATGGCTCAGTACGACGACGACTACGCACGCCGCTTCGGCGACGGAGGCGACGCCTCCGACATCGAGGCCGCCAGGGACATCGCCGAGGTCCCGGCGGTCGAGATCATCACCACGGCCGCGGTGCACCTGATGAGCGCCGCCGCCGTGAAGTGCGGGCTCGCCGACGAGCCCGGTGCCGAGATCGACCTCGACGAGGCGCGCAAGCTCATCAACGCCCTCGCCGGTCTCGTCACCGCCGGCGCTCCGGACATCAGCGACATGCACGCCAGGAGCCTGCGCGACGGACTCCGGACGTTGCAGCTCGCGTTCCGCGAGGCGTCCCCGATCCAGGACCCGATCGGCAAGGGCCCGGGCGAGAAGTGGACCGGGCCGGTCACCTAGGCCCTGCCGGACACGGTCTCGCGAACGCTCACTCCGCCGGCGAGGCCGCGAGCCTGAGCGACAGGGAGTCGACGCACGCCGCGACGACGCGGTCGGCGGCCCAGCGCTCCCCCAGTCGCGCCACGAGGGCGTCGAGCGCGGCCCGGTCGAGACCCGGCCGGATCTCGAGCACGACGACCAGCTCGGGGCCGACGAGGCGCTGACGCGGGTCTCCCGACCGGACCTCCACTGCCGCGACCGAGGGCTCCGCCCGCGCGGCCGACCGCAGCGCCTCGAGCACTTGCGGGTCCTCGGGGCTCGGCCGCCACGGCGATCCCTCGGCGATCGCCCACAGCGCGGGGCGCCGCACGGCGAACTCGTGGTCGGAGACCGGGTCGAGCACCATCAGCTCCGTGCTCTCCGCGACCGCCGCGAGGGCGGCCCGCCGGCCGTCGACCGGGACGGGCCGCGCCGCCGGATCCCAGCGCCGCATCGCGTCGACGCTGCTGAAGACCGGGAGGACGCTCCGTCCGTCGGGACCGGCCACCGTGACGATCGACAACTCCTGCGACTTGTCGGCGCGGAGCCCCGCGACGCCCTCGGCCTCCTCGCCGAGGCGGGCGATCAGCGGGATCAGGAGCCGCGCCTCGCGCAGGGCGTCGACGACCGCCTCGGGGCCCGTCTCGCCGGCCGCGAAGCCCGCGAGCGCCCGGGTCAGGTTCTCGGGGGCGCTGCCGTCGTCGTCGCCCGCGGTGCTCGGCTCGAAGTGCCGGCCGGCCCACGGGGTCCCGGCCGAGTCGGTCAGGTGCGAGGGGAGCGGACGTCCGTCACTCGGACGCGACATCCAGCGCCTCCGCGAGCGTGAACGCGCCCGCGTAGAGGGCCTTGCCGACGATGGCGCCCTCGAGGCCCTGCGGGACGAGGTCGCGCAGAGCCGCGATGTCGTCGAGGTTGGAGATGCCTCCGGAGGCGATGACCGGGCGCCGGGTGCGCGCCATGACCTGCTCGAGCAGCTCGAGGTTCGGACCCTTCAGGGTGCCGTCCTTCGTCACGTCGGTGACGACGTAGCGGGTGCAGCCCGCCTCCTCGAGGCGCTCGAGCACCTGCCAGAGGTCGCCGCCCTCCTTGGTCCACCCGCGGGCGGCCAGGGTTGTGCCGCGCACGTCGAGCCCGACCGCGATCTGGTCGCCGTACTGCCCGATGACGCTCGCCGCCCACTCCGGGTTCTCGAGCGCGGCCGTGCCGAGGTTGATGCGCTTCGCGCCGGCGCTCAGCGCGGACTCGAGACTGCGGTCGTCGCGGATCCCGCCCGAGAGCTCGACGTTCACGCCCTTGACCTGGCGGATGACCTTCTTCATGATCCCGTGGTTGTCGCCCCGGCCGAAGGCGGCGTCGAGGTCGACCAGGTGGATCCACTCGGCGCCCTGCTCGGCCCAGTCGCGCGCGGCGTCGATGGGGTCGCCGTAGTTGGTCTCGGTGCCCGCCTCGCCCTGCGTCAGGCGGACGGCCTTGCCGCCGGCCACATCGATCGCGGGGAGAAGGACCAGGCCCGGGGCCTTGGTGAACTCGCTCATCGTCATCCTCAGTCTCGGAGCCTGGTGCAGGCCGATCGCCAGGGGCGGCCGACCACCGGCCGATCCTAGTTCGTGCGGAGGCTGCCCAGCCAATTCGAGAGCAGGCGCAGCCCCGCGGCTCCCGACTTCTCGGGGTGGAACTGCGTGGCCGAGAGCGGGCCGTTCTCGACCGCGGCGATGAAGGGCCCGCCGTGCTCGGCCCACGTGACGTGCGGCTGCGGGAACGGCGGGATCACGTCGAGCGACCACTCGCGGGCACCGTAGGAGTGCACGAAGTAGAAGCGCTCGTCGGCGATGCCGTCGAACAGCACCGAGCCGGCCGGGGCCGAGACGGTGTTCCAGCCCATGTGCGGGACCACGTCGGCCGGCAGGAGGTCGACGACGCCCGGCCACTCGCCGAGCCCCTCGCTCTCGACGCCCCGCTCGACGCCCTTCTCGAACAGCACCTGCATGCCCACGCAGATGCCGAGGACGGGACGGCCGCCGGAGAGGCGCTTGTCGATGATCTCGCCGCCGCGGGCTCTCGTGAGCGCGTCCATCACGGCGCTGAAGGCTCCGACGCCCGGGACGAGCAGGCCGTCGGCCTCGAGCGCGCGCTGCCGGTCGGAGGTCAGCTCGACATCGGCTCCGGCGAGCTCGAGGGCCTTGACCGCCGAGTGCACGTTGCCCGAGCCGTAGTCGTAGACGACGACGGAGGGGCGGCCGGTCGTCACAGCGCGCCCTTGGTCGACGGGACTCCCGCGACCAGCGGGTCGAAGGCCTTCGCCTGCCGGAAGGCGCGGGCGAACGCCTTGAACTCGGCCTCGGCGATGTGGTGCGGGTCGCGCCCGCCGAGGACGGTGACGTGGACGGTCAGGCCCGCGTTGAACGCGATCGCCTCGAAGACGTGCCGCACCATGGATCCGGTGAAGTGCCCGCCGATGAGGTGCAGGGCGAAGCCCTCGGGCTCGCCGGTGTGCACGAGGTACGGGCGACCGGAGATGTCGACGACGGCCTGGACCAGTGCCTCGTCGAGCGGGACGAGCGCGTCGCCGAAGCGGGAGATCCCGGCCTTGTCGCCGAGCGCCTGCCTGATCGCAGTGCCGAGCACGATGCCGATGTCCTCGGCGGTGTGGTGGATGTCGATCTCGATGTCGCCGGTGGCCCGGACCGTGAGGTCGGTCAGGGAGTGCTTCGCGAACGCCGTCAGCAGGTGGTCGAAGAAGGGCACGCCGGTCTCGAGATCGGCGACGCCGGTGCCGTCGAGGTCGATCGACAGCTCGATGCTCGACTCGCTGGTGGCACGGCTGAGGGAGGCGGTGCGCCCGGGTGCGGCGCTCGGAGAGGTCATGCACCCAGTCTATTCGCGGCGGGGCGCACGCTCCGTGGTGGCGGGACGGGCCTCAGGACCCGCTGCGTGCGTCCGCTCGGGCCGCCACGACCTCCGTCATCGCGTCGAGGAACGCCGTCGTCTCGGCCTCCGTTCCCGCACTCACCCGGAGGTGGTTCGGGATGCCGACGTCGCGGATGAGGACCCCGCGGGCCAGCAGCGCCTCGAACACCGCGCGCGGATCGTCGACACCGCCGAAGAGGACGAAGTTGCTCCCGGTCTCGTGCACGTCGAAGCCGAGAGCGCGGAGCCCGTCGACCATCCGGTCGCGCTGCACGATGATGTCGCCGACCATGGCGAGCATCTCGTCGGAGTGGGCGAGCGCGGCCGTGGCCGCCGCCTGCGTGAGCGCCGAGAGGTGGTAGGGCAGGCGGACGAGCCGGAGCGCGTCGATCACGGCCGGGTCGGCGGCGAGGTAGCCGAGGCGGACGCCCGCGAAGGCGAAGGCCTTGCTCATCGTGCGCGAGACGAGGAGGCGGGGGCGGCCCGGCAGCAGGCTCAGCGCGGTGGGAGCTCCGCGGCCTCCGAACTCGGCGTAGGCCTCGTCGACGACCACGATGCCGTCGGTCGCGTCGTAGACGGCGGCGACGGTCTCGAGGTCGAGCGGGGTGCCCGTGGGGTTGTTGGGGGCGCAGAGGAACACGATGTCGGGCTGCGCCAGGCGGACCTGCTCGGCCGCGTGCGCCGCTCCGACGCGGAAGTCGCTCTCGCGCGGCGCGGGGATCCACTCCATGCCGCTGCCGGAGGCGAGGATCGAGTACATCGAGTAGGTCGGCGCGAAGCCGAGGAGCGACCGCCCGGGACCGCCGAAGGCCTGCAGCACGTGCTGGAGGACCTCGTTCGACCCGTTGGCCGCCCAGACGCCGTCCGCGGTGAGACCGTGGCCGAGGTAGCCGGCGAGGGAGTCGCGGAGCTCGCGGAACTCGCGATCGGGGTAGCGGTTGACGGTGCGGAGCGCGACTCCGACCCGCTCGATGATGTCCGAGACGACGTCGTCCGGGACGGGGTGGGTGTTCTCGTTGACGTTCAGGGCGACGGGCACGACGGCCTGGGGCGCACCGTAGGGGTGCTTGCCGCGGAGGTCGTCGCGCAGGGGCAGATCATCGAGAGTCGTCACCAGAAGATGCTAGCGGCGCCGCCCGTCGAGGCCGGAGTGCCGGTCAGCGGACGACGTCGTACTGGGAGGGGACCGCGAGGCGCTGCCCGGGCTCGATGCCGGCGCTGGGGAGCTGGTTGAGCGACAGGATGTCGTCGACCACGTCGCGGGGGTCGGACTCCGGAGCGAGCTCCTCGGCGAGCGACCAGAGGGACTCGCCCGCGCGGACGGTGACGTACTGGAACTCGACGCCCGACTGATCGGCGGACGCGACTGCTCCCCCGCCGTTCAGGCCGAAGACGAAGGCGCCGGCGACGATCGGCAGCGCCCCGAGAGTGGCGAGCACGGCGCGCCCGCGCCGCGTGAGGCGCAGGTGCGACTTCTGCGGCGTCGCCGGATCGATCGGACGCCGGGTCGCGTGCGAGTCGTGTGTCGTGCGGGAATTCCGTGCGGTCATGGTGATCGCTCCTCTCAGCAGGGACTCGGGGCGGACCTCGGCCGGGAGGGCCGCCCCGAATCTCTGTTCCGAATATATCTTCGAACTTCGCGGCGGACAAGTGCCTGTCGCGTCGTATCCGCTGTGCCGCCCTCCGGATGACGGCTCGCGACACACTCGAACGAATGTTTCGAACGGGGACCCGCGGCGGATACAGTTTCGAGAGCCCGGAGGTAGTACAGCAGCGACCACCGACATTCGACGTCGGACCGCAGCCGGGAGGGTGCGCACGCGGGGTGCGCGCCGAGAGAGGGAGCACCGTGAGCGACGCGCAGACGCCGAAGACCAAGCCGGGCGCCGGTCGCCGCCGCAAGAACCTGAGCGCCAAGCAGCTCGCCATCCTCGATGCGATCCAGCGCTCGGTGTCGAGCCGCGGCTACCCGCCGAGCATGCGCGAGATCGGCGACGCCGTCGGCCTCGCCTCGCTCTCGAGCGTCACGCACCAGCTCAACCAGCTCGAGCTGAGCGGCTACCTCCGCCGCGACCCCAACCGGCCCCGCGCGCTCGAGATCCTGATCGACGTCCCGAGCTCGACCGAGGACGACGGCTCCTTCGAGTCGACCGTGACCGTCGGTGACGCGGCGATGGTGCCGCTCGTCGGCCGGATCGCGGCGGGCGTCCCGATCATGGCCGACCAGCAGATCGACGAGGTGTTCCCCCTCCCCCGGCAGCTGGTGGGCAAGGGCGAGCTGTTCATGCTGAAGGTCGTCGGCGAGTCGATGATCGACGCGGCCATCTGCGACGGCGACTGGGTCGTGGTGCGGTCGCAGCGCACCGCCGAGAACGGCGAGATCGTGGCGGCCATGCTCGACGGCGAGGCGACCGTGAAGGTGCTCCGCCAGCGCGACGGCCACACCTGGCTCCTCCCCCGCAACTCCAACTTCGAGCCCATCCTCGGCGACGAGGCCGAGGTGCTCGGGAAGATCGTCGCGGTGCTCCGCTCCGTCTGACCGCGGACGAGGAGACCCCGGTCCGTCGAGGTTGCCTGCTCGCGCAGGGCGCCTCGACGGGCCGGGGTCCGCTCGTCCGGGCCCGCGCCTCCTAGACGGCCGCCGCTCCCGTGAGCGCCGCGCGGGCGCCGGAGGCCGCGGAGACCATCGACCGCAGCGACGCCACCGTCTCCTCGTAGCCCCGGGTCTTCAGACCGCAGTCCGGGTTGATCCAGAGCTGGCGCGCGGGGATGGAGCCGAGAGCCGTGCCGACCAGATCGGACACCTCCCCCTCGCTCGGGACGCGCGGCGAGTGGATGTCGTACACACCGGGGCCGATGCCCCGCGCGAAGCCGGAGCGCTCGATGTCGGTGACGACCTCCATCCGCGAGCGCGCCGCCTCGATGCTGGTCACGTCCGCGTCGAGCTGGTCGATCGCGTCGATGACGACTCCGAACTCGGAGTAGCAGAGGTGGGTGTGGATCTGCGTGCCCGTCGCGGCTCCCGCGGTAGCGAGCCGGAACGCACCGACCGACCAGTCGAGGTAGGCGGGCTGGTTCGCCTTCTCGAGCGGCAGCAGCTCGCGCAGCGCCGGCTCGTCGACCTGGACGATGCGGATCCCCGCGCGCTCGAGGTCGGCGATCTCGTCGCGCAGGCTCAGTGCGACCTGCTCGGCGGTCTCCTTCAGCGGCTGGTCGTCGCGCACGAACGACCACGCGAGGATCGTCACCGGGCCGGTGAGCATGCCCTTGACCGGCCGCTCGGTCAGCGACTGGGTGAAGCTCGACCACTCGACCGTGATCGGTGCCGGGCGCGAGACGTCGCCCCAGAGCAGCGACGGCCGCGTGCAGCGGCTGCCGTACGACTGCACCCAGCCGTTCCGCGTCACCGCGAAGCCGTCCAGGTTCTCGGCGAAGTACTGCACCATGTCGTTGCGCTCGGGCTCGCCGTGCACGAGGACGTCGAGCCCGATCTCCTCCTGGAGCCGCACGACGCGCTCGATCTCGGCGCGCATGCGCTCGACGTACTGCGACTCGGTCAGCTCGCCCCGCCCCACGGCCGCTCGCGCCGTGCGGATCTCGCGCGTCTGCGGGAACGATCCGATGGTCGTCGTCGGCAGCGGCGGAAGGCCGAGGGCCTCCTCCTGGGCGGCGAGGCGCTCCTCGTAGGAGGCGCGGCGGTAGTCCTCCGGCCGGAGAGCCGCCGCGCGGGCGCGGACGGCACCGTCGCGCACGCCCGGCGCCGCACGGCGGTCCTCGAGCGCCGCCGCGGCGTCCGAGAGCTCGGCGGCGACGGCGTCGCGACCCTGGGTGAGCCCCCGCGCCAGCACCGCGATCTGCTCCACCTTCTGATCGGCGAAGGCGAGCCACGAGGCGAGGCGCGCATCGAGGTCGGGCTCGTCGGTGACGTCGTGCGGGACGTGGAAGAGCGATGTCGACGTCGAGACCGAGACCTGCGCGGCCAGCGGCCGCAGCGCCTCCGCGGAGTCGAGTGCGGCCGCGAGGTCGCCGCGCCAGACGTTGTGGCCGTCGATCACGCCGGCCACCAGCACGGTGTCCCCGACCGCCGAGGCGGGCGCCGAGCCCTTCACGAGGTCGACTCCCACCGCCTCGACCGCCGAGGCGGCCAGGATCGGCAGCGCGTCACCGAGGTCGCCGTAGGGCGCCGCCACGAAGAGCGCGGGTCGCTCCTCGGCACCGCCGAGCACGCGGTACGCCTCGGCGGTCGCCTCGAGGACCCGCTCGCGGTCGACCTCGATCGACTCCGAGACCAGAGCCGGCTCGTCGAGCTGCACCCACTCGGCCCCGGCCTCCCGGAGGCGCCCCAGCAGCTCGACGTAGACGGGCAGCAGGTCGGCCAGGCGCGACAGCGGCTCGAAGCCCTCGGGCGCCGACTCCGACGGCTTCGCCAGCAGGAGGTACGTGACCGGGCCGACGAGGACAGGCCGCGTCGTGAAGCCCGCCTCGCGCGCCTCCTCGACCTCGCGGACGCGGCGCGTGTCGGCGAGCGTGAACCGCGTCCCGGGCCCGATCTCGGGGACGAGGTAGTGGTAGTTCGAGTCGAACCACTTCGTCATCTCGAGCGGGGCGCGATCGCCGTCGCCGCGGGCGAGGGTGAAGTAGCCCGCGAGATCGAGCGAGCCGTCGACGACCAGGTCGGCGAAGCGCTCGGGGACGGCGCCCACCGCGACGCTGGTGTCGAGCACCTGGTCGTAGAACGAGTGCGCCTCGGGGATCGACGAGTCGTCCCGGCCGAGCCCGAGGGCGGCCAGACGCTCCCGGGTCGCGGCGCGCAGGCCCGCGGCCGACTCCTCGAGCGAGGCGGCGTCGAGGGTCCCGGCCCAGAAGGACTCGATCGCCTTCTTGAGCTCGCGACGCCGGCCGATGCGGGGGTAGCCCAGGACGGTTCCGGTGGGGAAGACGGCTGCGGTCGTGCTCATGATGGTCTCTCCGTGGTGAGGGGTGGTGACGGGTTCCGGTCGCCCGCGAGTGCGGGTTCCCGAGGCAGGAGGCCGCTCTCGGCGAGGACGGCGAGGGGCTCCTCGTGGCGGTTGAAGGCGTACAGGTGGATCGCCGGGGCGCCGGCCTCGAGGAGGGTCCTGACCATCGCGGCGGCGTGCGCGACGCCGATCCGGCGGCGGCCCTCGTCGTCGGGCTCGACATCGAGGGCGATCGCGAGCTCGGCGGGCAGGTCCTCGCCGCTCAGCTCGAGCATCCGCCGGAGCCGGCCGGGGCTGGTGACGGGCATCACTCCCGGGATGATCGGCATGCGCACCCCCGCGATGCGGGCGCGCTCGACGAAGCGCACGTAGTCGGAGGGATGGAAGAACAGCTGCGTGATCGCGAACGACGCTCCCGCCGCCTCCTTCGCGAGCAGCGCGTCGATGTCCTGCGAGAGCGACCGGGAGCGCGGGTGCCCGTTCGGGAACGCCGCGACGGCGACCTGCGCGCGGGGCCGGCTCGCGATGTCGACCCGCTGAGCGTTCGGCCGTCCGGGCATCGTCACGGCTCCGTAGGGCTCGCGCTCGGCCTGCACGCGGTGGATCAGCTGCACGAGCTCGGCGGCGCTGCCGAGGTCACCGGGCACCTCCTCGCCCTCGGCGGTACCGGCGGGCGGGTCGCCGCGCAGCGCGAGGAAGCGGGTGACCCCCGCCTCCAGGAACTCGTGGACGAGCCGGCTCGCCTGGGCATGGGTCGACCCGACGCAGGTGAGGTGCGCGAGCGCCTCGACAGGGGTGCTCCGGTGGATGTGACGCAGGATCTCGAGCGAGGAGCTCCGGGAGGAGCCGCCCGCGCCGTACGTCACCGAGATGAAGGAGGGCCCCGCCTCGGCCAGACGGTCCACGGTGCCCAGGAGCGCCGCGGTGCCATCGGCGGTGCGCGGCGGGTAGATCTCGAAGGAGAAGGGGACGGGACTCGGACAGTGGGGTTCCGGGGGCGACTCCGCACGACTCGTCGACACGACGCGGCCCTCCGTCCCTCAGCGCGAGCACGGGCCGCTGCGGGCCCGCTCCGGGCGCCGGGCGGCGCCTCGCGGTCCACAGTAGGAACGCCCCGGTGCGCCGTCGACTCGCGTGACGCGATGTGAACGGCCGTGACGGAGTGTGTCGGACGACGAAGCGCCCGCCCCCGGGTGTCCCCGGGAGCGGGCGCTCGATCGTGCCTCCTGCTACGCCTCCAGGACCGCCGGAGGCGCCGCGAACTCGCCGAGCGAGCCCGCCAGCTCGGCGTGCACGAGCGCGCGCACGTGCGTGCCGCCCTCGACGTACTGCGTCGTGAGGATCCGGCCGCTGCGGTGCAGCTGCGAGACCACGTCGCCGCGGTCGTAGGGCACCAGCAGATCGATCTCGATCTCGGGCTCCGGGAGGATCTCGGCGATCCTCGCCTGGAGCTCGTCCATCCCCTCGCCGCTGCGGGCCGAGACGAAGACCGCGTCGGGAGCGAGCCCTCGGAGCACGAGGCGCGCCCCCTCGTCGATCAGATCGGACTTGTTGAACGCGATGATCTCGGGGATGCCCCGCGCGCCGACCTCGCCGATGACGTCCCTGACCGTCGCGATCTGACCGGCGGGGTCGGGGTGCGACGCGTCGACGACGTGCACGATGATGTCGGAGTCGGCGACCTCCTCGAGCGTCGAGCGGAAGGCCTCGACCAGCTGGTGCGGGAGCGCGCGCACGAAGCCGACGGTGTCGGCCAGCGTGTAGACCCGCCCGTCGCTGGTCTGCGACTTGCGGATGGTCGCGTCGAGCGTGGCGAACAGCGCGTTCTCGACCAGCACCCCGGCGTGGGTCATCCGGTTGAGGAGGCTCGACTTGCCGGCGTTCGTGTAGCCCGCGATCGCCACGGAGGGAACCGCGTTGCGCTTGCGGTTGGCGCGCTTCGCCTCGCGGGCCGGCTTCATCGCGGTGATCTGCTTGCGCAGCCGCGCCATCCGCGTGTGGATGCGACGACGATCGAGCTCGATCTTGGTCTCACCCGGACCACGCGAGCCCATGCCGGCACCGGAGCCCACCTGTCCACCGGCCTGGCGCGACATCGACTCGCCCCAGCCGCGGAGGCGGGGCAGCAGGTACTCGAGCTGCGCGAGCTCGACCTGCGCCTTGCCCTCGCGGCTCGTGGCGTGCTGGCTGAAGATGTCGAGGATCACGGCCGTGCGGTCGATCACCTTCACCTTGACGACGTCCTCGAGCGAGCGCCGCTGGCTCGGAGCGAGCTCGGTGTCGGCGACGACGGTGTCGGCGCCGAGAGCGGCGACGAGGGAGGCGAGCTCCTCGGCCTTGCCCTTGCCGAGATAGGTGCTCGGGTCGGGGTGCGGTCGTCGCTGGAGCAGCCCGTCGAGGACGGTCGCTCCGGCGGTCTCGGCCAGCGCGGCGAGCTCGTGGAGCGAGTTCTCGGCGTCCTCGAGCGAGTTCTGCGAGTACACGCCGATGAGGACGACGTTCTCGAGACGCAGCTGCCGGTACTCGACCTCGGTGACGTCCTCGAGCTCGGTCGAGAGCCCGGCGACCCGGCGCAGCGCCTGCCGGTCCTCGCGGTCGAACTGCTCGCCGTCGGAGTTCTCGCCTCCGTGCCCGCTCGTCTGCAGCGCCTGTGCGCCGCCCGAGACGAAGCGCGAGTAGCCCGCCGAACGCGACTGCGCGTTCGCCAGGACCCGCGAGACGACATCCACGGCGTCGGTCGTGTCGGTCTCGTTCAGGTCTTCGGTCATCCGGATAACACAAACTCCTCGGGTGTTGATAAGTTCTCTTCTCATGGCCGGCGAGCACTACTTCACGAGTACTCCCGACGGCGATCTCCGGCCCCGCCGGATAGCGGTCCGTCTGGCCGGTCGCGACCTCGAGGTCACCACCGCCGGAGGCGTCTTCAGCCCGGGCCACATCGACCTCGGCACCCGCGTCCTGCTGAACGCCGTTCCCGACGTCCCCGCCGAGGGCGATCTGCTCGACCTCGGCTGCGGGTGGGGGCCGGTCGCGCTCACGCTCGCCCTCGAATCCCCCGACGCCCGGGTGTGGGCGGTCGACGTCAACCAGCGGGCGCTCGAGCTCGTCCGGCGCAACTGCGCAGAACTCGGCCTCACCAACGTCAACGCCGTGCTGCCCGAGGATGTTCCCGAGGGCCTGCGATTCCGCACCGTCTGGTCGAATCCGCCGATCCGCGTCGGCAAGGAGGAGCTGCACGCTCTGCTGGAGCGCTGGCTGCCCCGTCTCGAGGACGGCGCGGACGCCTGGCTCGTGGTGCAGCGGAACCTCGGCTCCGACTCGCTGCAGGCGTGGATGACGGACGCCTTCGAGGGCCGCCTCGAGGTGGAGCGGGTCTCCTCCGCGAAGGGCTTCCGGATCCTGCGGACCACGCGGGTCTGAGCCCGCCGCCCGCCGCGTCAGTCGAGGCGGATCGTGCCGGTGTAGACGAGATCGGCGGGGCCGGACAGGCCGACGTGCTCGCCCTCCTCGGTCGGGAACATCGTCACGCCGAGCGTGCCGCCGGGGACGTCCACGCGCCACGACTGCGGCGCGCGCGGGCCCGCCCAGTAGCGCACGGCCAGGGCGGCCGCGGCGGCGCCCGTGCCGCAGCTCAGCGTCTCGCCGCTGCCGCGCTCGTGGACGCGCATCCGGATGCGGCCGATGCCGTCGTGGATCAGCGGCTCGCCGGGCACGACGAACTCGACGTTCGCGCCGTCCTCGGGCTCGGGATCGAGCTGCGGGATGTAGACCAGGTCGGCGGAGTCCAGCTCCTCGTCATTGCTCAGCGCCACGACGACGTGCGGATTGCCGAGGTCGATGCCGAGGCCGGGACGCGCGACCTTGAGCTCCTTGGCACGCACGAGCGGCTCGCCGCCGGCGAGCTCCCAGCGTCCGAGGTCGACCTGGAAGCCGACGCCGCTGCGCGTGACATCGCGCACTCCGGCGCGCGTGCCGATGGGGAGGGTGTCTCCCGGCTCCAGCTCGGCGAGACCGCCGGCGAGGAGGAAGGCCGCGTAGACCCGGATCCCGTTGCCGCACATCTCGGCGATCGAGCCGTCGGCGTTGCGGTAGTCCATGAACCACTCGGCCTCCGGCTCCTGCTCGAGGGCGGCGGCGCCCTCCGGCAGGGCGCGGGAGCGGACGGCGCGGATGATGCCGTCGGCTCCGACGCCGAAGTGGCGGTCGCAGATCATCGCGATCTGCGCGGGCGAGAGGTCCACCTCACCGTCCGGGTCGCTGAAGAGCACGAAATCGTTCCCCGTGCCCTGGCCCTTCGTGAAGTGCAGCTCGATCGTCATGGCCGACAGCCTACCGAGGGGCGGAGGCTCGGACCTGTGCGGCACGGAGCGCCCGCGCCACCAGATCGGGCGCGTCGAACGGCATCCGGTGCGCCTGCCCGTAGCGCCGGAACCAGCTGTTCTGACGGCGGGCGTAGCGCCGGGTGAGCGCCTGGGTGGCGGCGATCGCCTCCTCCCGGCTCAGCGCCCCCGAGCGCTGCGCGAGGGCCTGGGCGTAGCCGATCGCGCGACCGGCGGTGACGCCGCGCTCGAGCCCCTCCGGGACGAGGCGCTCGATCTCGTCGAGCATCCCGTCGGCCCACATCCGCTCGACCCGGCGATCGAGGCGCTCGACGAGGATCTCGCGCGGCGCCTCCAGCATCAGGATGCCCGCCGGGCGCCAGGGGACCGGCTCGTCCGACATCAGCGCGCTGTGCGGCGACCCGGTGAGCTCGGCGATCTCGAGGGCGCGGACGATCCTCCGGAGGTTGAACGGGCCGATCCGCTCGGCGACCTCGGCGTCGATCGCCCGCAGACGGGTGAACAGTGCGGCCGGGCCCTCCCGTTCGCCCACCTCCTCGAGCGAGCGGCGGACCTCGGGATCGGTCCCCGCGAACGTGAACTCGAAGACGACGCTCGAGACGTAGAGGCCGGAGCCGCCGACCAGGATCGGTGTCGCGCCGCGCGCGAGCACCTCGTCGATCACCCGTCGCGCCTCCTGCTGGTAGCGCGCGACCGAGGCCTCCTCGGTCACGTCCAGGACGTCGAGGAGGTGGTGCGGCACTCCGCGGCGCTCGGCGGGAGGGAGCTTCGCGGTGCCGATGTCCATCCCGCGGTACAGCTGCATCGCGTCGGCGTTGACGATCTCGGCCGCTCCCCCGGCCCCCCGGATCGCGTCGGCGAGATCGAGGGAGAGCTCGGACTTGCCGGTACCGGTCGCACCGACGACGACGAGGATCTCGGGGCGCTCGGCCTCAGCGCTCGCCATCGGCGGTGTCGTAGATCGGAGTGGTGAGCGTCGCGGTGCGGACTCGGAGACCCGGCAGACCGAGCGACACCCGCGGTGCGGCACCCGCCGGTGTCGTCGCGGGGACGCCGCAGGACTCGGCCTGGGCGCGGTCCCACGCGTCGCCGGCGCGCGTGCGCCGGATGCGGAGCGGTGCACCGTCGAGCGAGTCGGCCACGAGGTAGAACGGAGCCGCGCGCGTGATCCGCACCGAGACCACATCGCCGGGGCGGGGCAGCTCCGAGCCGGCCGGCACGTCGAAGTGCACCAGCCGGCTGTCCTCGGCGCGTCCGCTCAACCGGTGGGTCTCGCTGTCGCGCCGACCCTCGCCCGTGGCGACGAGCACCTCGACGTCGCGACCGACGACGGTGCGGTTCTCGCTCTCGCTGATGGCGTCCTGCAGCGCGGTGAGGCGCTCGTAGCGCTCCTGCACGACCGCCTTGGGCACCTGGTCGGGGAGCGTCGCGGCCGGCGTGCCGGGGCGGATCGAGTACTGGAAGGTGAAGGCCGAGGCGAACCGCGCCTCCTCGACGACGCGCAGGGTCTCGGCGAAGTCCTGCTCGGTCTCGCCGGGGAAGCCCACGATGATGTCGGTGCTGATCGCGGCGTGCGGGATCCTGGCGCGGACCCGGTCGAGGATGCCGAGGAAGCGGTCGGACCGGTAGGAGCGGCGCATCGCCTTCAGGATGCGGTCGGACCCGGACTGGAGCGGCATGTGCAGCTGCGGCATCACGGCGGGCGTCTCGGCCATCGCATCGATGACGTCATCGGTGAAGGCCGCCGGATGCGGGCTCGTGAAGCGGATGCGCTCGAGGCCGTCGATGGCCCCTGCGGCGCGGAGCAGCTTCGAGAACGCCTGCCGGTCGCCGAACTCGACGCCGTAGGAGTTGACGTTCTGGCCGAGCAGCGTGACCTCGATCGCGCCGTCGTCCACGAGGGCCTGGATCTCGGCCAGGACGTCGCCCGGGCGGCGGTCCTTCTCCTTGCCCCGGAGCGAGGGGACGATGCAGAAGGTGCAGGTGTTGTTGCAGCCGACCGAGATCGAGACCCAGCCGCTGTAGGTCGAGTCGCGCTTGGTGGGCAGGGTGGACGGGAACACGTCCAGCGACTCGAGGATCTCGAGCTGCGCCTCCTCGTTGTGCCGCGCCCGCTCGAGCAGGCTCGGCAGCGCGCCCATGTTGTGCGTGCCGAACACGACGTCGACCCACGGCGCGCGGTCGAGGATGACGTTCTTGTCCTTCTGCGCGAGGCAGCCGCCGACGGCGATCTGCATGCCCTCGTGCCGTCGCTTCACCGAGGCGAGGTGACCGAGGTTGCCGTAGAGCTTGTTGTCGGCGTTCTCGCGGACCGCGCACGTGTTGATGACCACGACATCGGCCTCGGCGCCGTCGGCGGGCACGTAGCCCGCCGCCTCGAGCGATCCGCTGAGCCGCTCCGAGTCGTGCACGTTCATCTGGCAGCCGAACGTGCGGACCTCGTAGGTCCGCGGTCGGGCCTCGGAGGTGGTGGGGATCGGGCCGAGCGTGCTCATGGGTGGCGATTCTACGCGCCACCGACCGACGGGCAGGCCGCTCGGCTCAGTGGAACCGGACGCCCGACCCGGGGCGGCGGACCGTCTCGCGCACGACACGCTGGACGAGCGCCCCCGAGTACCCGCGCCGGGCGAGGAACCCCGTCAACCGGCGCTCCGCGACCTCGTCGGACAGCGACCGCAGGCTCGGGAGGCGCTTGCGCGCGAGCTCGAGCGCCGTGCGGTACTCGTCGTCGCCGTCGAACTCGTCGAGCGCCGTGGCGATCGCGTCGGCGTCCAGCTTGCGGGCGCGCAGCTCCTGCTGGATCGAGGAGCGGCCGAGCTTCTTCCGCTCGCGCAGGGACAGCACGAGCTGCTCGGCCATCTTGTAGTCGTCGAGGTAGCCGAACCGGGTGAACCGCTCGACGATCTCGAGCGCGTCCTTCTCGGCGACGCCCTCGGTGTAGAGACGCGCCTCGACCTCGGCGATCGACAGGCTCTTGCGCGAGAGCCCGCGGACGATCCGATCGGCGATCTCCTCGGGATCGGGCTCCTCGGGAGCGTCGATCTCGAGGTCCGCCTCGTGCGGGTCCGCCTCGCGCGGATCGGTCGTCGACCGCCGTGCCACATGAGCGGACAGCTCCGCGATCCGCTCGGCATCGCCGGCACCCGGCTCGGACCGCCGGATCGCGCTGACCGGAGCGGATGTCTCGGCGGAGACGTCCGGCTCGGTGGCCGACTCGTCCTTCACCCAGGGCAGGAAGGCCACGGGGCGGCCTCCTGGCCCCTCCGTGGCCTTCTCGCGCACGATCTACGCGCCCTTGCGCACGGGCTGCTTGGTCTCGATCGCGACGGGAGCCGCCTCGGCCTTCGCGTTCGGATCGGCGATCACGCCGAGCTTGACGAGGATGCGCTTCTCGATCTCGGCCGCGATGTCGGCGTTGTCGATGAGGAACTGGCGCGCCTTCTCCTTGCCCTGTCCGAGCTGGTCGCCGTCGTAGGTGTACCAGGCACCCGACTTGCGGACGATCTCGTGCTCGACACCGAAGTCGATGAGGCTGCCCTCTCGGGAGATCCCGATGCCGTAGAGGATGTCGAACTCGGCCTGCTTGAACGGCGGGGCCATCTTGTTCTTGACGACCTTGACACGGGTGCGGTTTCCGACCGCGTCGGTGCCGTCCTTCAGCGTCTCGATGCGGCGGATGTCGAGGCGGACGGAGGCGTAGAACTTGAGCGCCTTGCCGCCCGCGGTGGTCTCGGGGCTTCCGAAGAAGACGCCGATCTTCTCGCGCAGCTGGTTGATGAAGATCATCGTGGTGTTGGTGGTGTTGAGACCACCGGTGAGCTTGCGGAGGGCCTGCGACATCAGGCGGGCCTGGAGACCCACGTGGGAGTCGCCCATCTCGCCCTCGATCTCGGCGCGGGGCACCAGCGCGGCCACGGAGTCGATGACGATCAGGTCGATCGAGCCGGAGCGGACGAGCATGTCGGCGATCTCGAGCGCCTGCTCACCCGTGTCGGGCTGCGAGACGAGGAGGGAGTCGATGTCGACGCCCAGCTTCTTCGCGTACTCGGGGTCGAGGGCGTGCTCGGCGTCGATGAAGGCGGCGATGCCTCCGTTGCGCTGCGCGTTCGCGATGGCGTGCAGGGTCAGCGTGGTCTTTCCGGAGGACTCGGGGCCGTAGATCTCGACGATGCGGCCGCGCGGGAGCCCGCCGATCCCGAGCGCGACGTCGAGCGCGATCGAGCCGGTCTGGATCACCTCGACCGGGGCGCGGTCGTCGCTGCCGAGGCGCATGACAGCGCCCTTGCCGAACTGGCGGTCGATCTGGGCGAGTGCTGTCTCGAGGGACTTCTCGCGGTCTGAAGAACTGGGCATGGCCGTCTCGCTCTCGTGCTCGTGGTGGTATCGCCTACAGGCTGTCGCGTCGTGCCGGTGCTGGCCGATCGGTGTCTCCGATCGGTGCGCCGGCCGGATGCGACAAGGCGGTGAAGCAGGTCCGTTGACTTGTTCTCGACGGTACGCCCGACCTCCGACATCGGGGCCGAGCGAGAGCCGCTCAGTGGAGAACGAGCGGCTTCTGCTTCTGTTGAGGAGCCTAGACCCGATCGAACAGGGGTTCGAGCACGGTGGCGCGGCGTGTCGAACACGACTTCGGTGCGCCGAGACCCGGACGGCTCAGTCGCGCCGCTTCTTCGGGTCGATCCCGTGCCAGCGCGCCTCGGGCACGTCGTTGGCGCGGCAGAGGGCCTGCCACACCTCCCGCGCCTCTGCGCCGTCCTGCAGCGCCCGCTCGGCGGTGCGGCCGTCGAGCTCGGTCAGCACGAGATCCGACACGAGGACGCGGGCGTAGGCGGGGCCGAACTCGTCGTCGACCAGCTGACGGAACTCGCTCAATCGCATCCCCCCACGCTAACGGGCCCGGAGAACGGCCGGGAACGCCGCAGGGCGTCCGAGTCGAGACTCGGACGCCCTGCGAGCGGAACGGGGTGCGGTGGGTGGAGGGGGAGGGTGCGGAACCGCCTACTGGGCGATGAGGTCCGCGTCGAATCCGGCGACCATGTCGGCCGGGATGGTGTCGGGGATCGTGTCGATCCCCTCGATGACGGCGAGGCGGTCGCCGACCTCGCGCATGATCACCGAGATGGGTGTGTCGAGCGCATCGGCGACCGAAGCGAGGATCTCCGAGGAGGCCTCCTTCTGACCGCGCTCGACCTCGCTGAGGTAGCCGAGCGCGACACTCGCCTTGCTCGCCACCTGTCGGAGCGTGCGACCTTTCTGCAGGCGAAAGTCCCTGAGGACATCGCCGATCTCTTGACGAACCAGAACCATTGGACCCTCCTTCTCCACGTCAACCGCGACCTCGTCCGGCCCGGTCGATGCGAAGGCGCCATGAGGGCGCATTCTGATCGAGGGGGCTGAGTACGAAGGAACCGGATAGCTGTTCACTACCCGGTTCGTGTGCGTCGACTCTAATACCGGATGACTGGACTTTGCGTGTGAGCGACGTCAGATGTAACCCGGGCGAAACGCGGCGCATTCCACGATCCGGAACTGATCGGAGAAGAGGGGTGATTCACAGGGGAGAGGAGGTCGCCAGCCGGGTGGCCGCCTCGAGCGCCGCCGTGACCGAGGCGGCTCGGATGGCGGCCCGCCCGCCCTCGAGGTGCAGCGCGTGCACCTGCTCGGTGTCGCCGAGCACGACGGCGACGAAGACCGTCCCGACCGCCGCACCGTCCTGCGGGTCGGGGCCGGCGACCCCCGTGGTCGCCACGCCGACCGTGCGCGCCCCGTCGGCACCGAGCGCCGACACGGCGCCGCGCGCCATCTGCAGGGCGACCTCGGGGTGCACCGGCCCGTGCTCGGCGAGGAGGGCCTCATCGACCCCGAGGAGACGGTGCTTGAGGTCGGTCGCATAGCTCACGATCGCACCGCGGTAGACGGCGGAGGCACCGGGGACCTCGACGACGGCCGAGCTCACCGCCCCGCCCGTCAATGACTCGGCGACCGCGAGCCCGAGACCGCGCTCCGCGAGAGCCCGCACGAGCGGCTCGGCGATCACGGGCGCTTGCGCGCGGCCCGGCTCTGGCGCGCCGCGTCGGCGAGGTAGTCGATCCCCGTGACGACGGTGAGCACGAGAGCGGCCGTCATCGTGAGGCCGTTGAGCCAGTGCACCCACTCGCCGAGGACGAGCCAGAGCGGGAGGAGGGCGAGGGAGATCGCGACGGACTGCACGATCGTCTTGAGCTTGCCGCCCCGGGACGCCGGGATCACCCGGTCCGACAGCACGGCCATCCGGAACACCGTGATGCCGATCTCGCGGGCGAGGATGACGATCGTCACCCACCACGGCAGCTCGGCGAGGATCGAGAGGCCGATGAGAGCGGCGCCCGTGAGCACCTTGTCGGCGATCGGATCGAGGAGCTTCCCGAGATCGGTGACGAGTCCGCGGCTGCGCGCGATGTGCCCGTCGATCCCGTCGGTCGCGATGGCGACGATGAAGAGCAGGGCGGCCGCGATGCGCAGCCCTCCGTCCTCTCCCCCGTCGGCCAGCAGCAGCCAGAAGAACAGCGGCGCCAGCAGGATCCGGACGACGGTGATCGCGTTCGGCAGGTTCCAGTTGCCGGAGCGCGCGGGCGTTCCGGCCGTCGGGGTGCTCATGCTGCTCCGTCGCTCGTGGTGGTCGGGATCCGGTGGTGGCGCGACACGGCTCAGTCGCGCCCGGTCAGCGCCCAGGCGTCGTCGCCGGAGCCCTCGTCGTCGTCGTGGTAGTCGGTCGCGACCGGACCCGCGGGCTCGGCCAGCGGATCCTCGTAGGGATCGGGCGCGACCGCGGACGGGGCCGGGGCGGCGTCACCGCCCCGCATCCGCTCGATCACCCCGGGGAGCTGCTCGCCGGTGACGAGGACGTCGCGCGCCTTCGACCCCTCGGACGGGCCGACGACCTCGCGCGACTCGAGGAGGTCCATCAGGCGACCCGCCTTGGCGAAGCCGACGCGGAGCTTGCGCTGCAGCATCGAGGTCGAGCCGAACTGCGTGCTCACGACCAGCTCGGCCGCCGCGATCAGCAGCTCGAGGTCGTCGCCGATGTCGGAGTCGACCTCCTTGCGCTGGGCCTGCACCGTGATGTCCTGGCGGTACTCCGGCTGGGCCTGGCGGGTGACGTGCTCGACCACCTTCGCGATCTCGTCCTCGCGGACCCACGCTCCCTGCACGCGCATGGGCTTGTTCGTGCCCATCGGGAGGAACAGGCCGTCGCCCTGGCCGATGAGCTTGTCGGCTCCGGGCTGGTCGAGGATGACGCGGGAGTCGGTGACGCTGGTCACCGCGAACGCCAGGCGGCTCGGCACGTTGGCCTTGATGAGCCCGGTGACGACGTCGACGCTCGGGCGCTGGGTCGCGAGCACGAGGTGGATGCCCGAGGCGCGGGCGAGCTGGGTGATCCGGACGATCGAGTCCTCGACGTCGCGCGGGGCGACCATCATCAGGTCGGCGAGCTCGTCGACGACCACCAGCAGGTAGGGGTAGGGCTTGAGCACGCGGTTGCTGCCCTCGGGGAGCTTCAGGTCTCCGCCGCGGACGGCCGCGTTGAAGTCGTCGATGTGGCGGAACCCGAACGACGCGAGGTCGTCGTACCGCATGTCCATCTCCTTCACGACCCACTGCAGCGCCTCGGCCGCCTTCTTGGGGTTCGTGATGATCGGCGTGATCAGGTGCGGGACGCCCCCGTAGATCGTCAGCTCGACCCGCTTGGGGTCGATCAGGACCATCCGCACGTCCTGCGGGCGGGCCCGCATCAGCAGGCTCGTGATCATCGAGTTCACGAAGCTCGACTTGCCCGACCCGGTCGACCCGGCGACGAGGAGGTGCGGCATCTTGGCGAGGTTCGCCACGACGTACCCGCCCTCGACGTCCTTGCCGACGCCGATGGTCATCGGGTGCGTGGACGACGTCGACGCGGCGGAGCGGAGGACGTCGCCGAGCGAGACGATCTCGCGATCGGTGTTGGGGATCTCGACGCCGATGGCGCTCTTGCCGGGGATCGGCGAGAGGATGCGGACCTCGTTGCTGGCGACCGCGTACGAGAGGTTCTTGCTCAGCGCGGTGACCCGCTCGACCTTCACGCCGGGGCCGAGCTCGATCTCGTACCGGGTGACCGTCGGCCCGCGCGAGAAGCCGGTGACGGTGGCGTCGACGTTGAACTGCTGCAGGACCTCGGTGATCGCGCGGACCATCTCGTCGTTCGCCGCGGAGCGCGCCTTGGACGGAGTCCCGGTGGAGAGCGCTGCGGCGGACGGCAGGCGGTAGGGGGCGTCGTCCTCGAAGGAGGAGTCGAACTCGGCGGTCGGCTCGGCGCTCAGGAGGGGAGCGATCGGCCCCGTCTCGATGACGGGCGGCAGCGGCACGGCCGGGGCGACGTCGAGGTCGTCGAGGCTGATGACGCCGGTCGCGTCGTCGTCGACGACCCCGGGGAGCGGGCGGGTGCCGGTGCCCTTGTCGAACCGGGCGAGGGCCGCCTCGGCGCTCTCGGCCTCCGAGATGACCTCGGTGGCGTAGGACCGCGTCGGCGGATCGGCCGGCTCGTCGTGCTCCTCGAGCGCCGTGTCGAAGCCCTTCGCGCGACCGCGACGGCCCTTCGGCGTCTCGATGACCTCGGTGAGCGAGTCGATCGGCAGCTCGGTCTGCACCGTCGGCTCGTCCTCGCGCCCCGAGTCGGTGCGGCGCCACCACGGCAGCTCGCCGCCGTCCTCCTGCTCGTCGACCGCCTCGGCCTGCGCCTTCGCGGCGGCCTTCGCCTCGGCCTTCTCGGCCTTGAGTCGGGCGCGCTCCTCGTCGTCGAGGACGGGCGTGCCGAAGAGGTAGGAGTAGAGCTCGCGCAGGCGCGCTCCGACGCGGTGGGGCGGGGTCTTGGTGATGATGAAGAGCGAGAGCAGGATGATCGCGGAGAGCAGGACGGTGGCTCCCGGCACCGTCGCCACGGCGACGAGCGGCGCCCCGACCAGCCAGCCGAGCACGCCTCCGGCCGCGGCCATCAGCTCGATGCCCACACCGGGCGCCGGAGCGCCGAGGTGGGCGTGGCAGATGCCCGCCGACGCGACGAGGAGGAACGTGAGCCCCACCCCGATCCGGCCGTTGTCGTCGACCGAGCTCGGGTGCCGGAACAGCCAGAGCGCGAAGAGCAGGAGCACGACCGGGAGCACGTAGGCCACCCGGCCGAAGAGCGCGCCGAAGGTCCAGGCGTCGAGGACCTTCGCGACGGGATCGGTGGCCAGGAACCACTCGACGACGGCGCCGGAGACGGCGAGGAGCACGAGGAGGAAGGGGACGCCGTCGCGGCGCTCCTCCTTCGCGAGCCGCTCGGGGCCGAGGGCGCGGGCGGCACCGCCGACCACGTGCGCCAGCGTCATCCAGACGCGGACGACGACGTTCGTGCGCGGGGCCGACTCGAAGGCGACGGTGGCCTTCTCGGAGGCACCCCGCCCCGAGCCGCGGCCGGAACGCGGTGCGCCGGAGCGCGCGGACGCACTGCCCCGCCCGCGGGAGGTCGTCTTGGTGCTCGTCGCCATGAGGCCACCGTACCCGGCGCCTCCGACAACGCCGCGGACCCGCGCCGGTGCTCAGCGCAGCAGGGCGACCATGGTCTCGGCGTCGCCCCGATCGGCGACGACGGTGAAGCCCTCGCTGATGTAGAGGCGGCGGGCGAAGTTGTCGCTCGCGACGTTGAGCGAGATCCGCGCGTACCCGGCCGCCCGGGCGTCGGCCATCGCCGCGCGCACGAGCGCCCTCCCGACCCCCTGGGCGCGGTGCACCGGGCGCACACCGAGGGTCAGCTCCGGCACGCCCGGCGCGATGAACCCGCGACCGGGCACCGCGGAGGTGAACAGGCGGGTCCAGCAGGCTCCGATCCGCTCGCCGTCCGCCGTCGCCGCCACGGAGCCGAGATCGCCCGCGCGCGGCCACCCCGCGATGTAGCGGCGGGTCGCCTCGTCGGCGAGCACGTCGACCCGGGTGCGGGAGGTCCCGCCCGTCCAGGTGGCGGCCTCGACGAGCATGTCGGCGAGGAACGGGGCGTCGTCGCGGCGAGCGGAGCGGATCGAGTAGTCCACGCGGGCCTCCGGACGGATGAGTGGTGCGACGATCCTCCGCGCACAGTGTGCCCGGTCACAGCGCGATCGGCCAGACGGAGACGGTGGGGTCAGGCCTCGATGACCAGCGGGACGATCATGGGCCTCCGGCGGAAGCGGGTGTTGACCCAGCGTCCGACCACCCGTCGGACGCTCTGCGAGAGCGCGTGCGGGTCGCTCACTCCGCTCTGGACCGCCTCCTCGAGCGCCTGCGCGATCCGCGGCACGACCTCGTCGAAGACGCGGTCGTCCTCGGCGAAGCCCTTCGCGTGGATCTCCGGCCCGACCACGAGGCGCCCCGTCCCCGCCTCGACGACGACGATGATCGAGATGAAGCCCTCCTCGCCGAGGATCCTGCGGTCCTTCAGATCCGCGTCCGTGATCTCGCCCACCGACGACCCGTCGACGTAGACGAAGCCGAGATCGAGCCGGCCGACGACGGTCACCGTGCCGTCGACGAGGTCGATGACCGTGCCGTCCTCGGCGATGATCGTGTTCTCCTCCGGAACACCGGTGTCCCTGGCGAGCTTCGCGTTGGCGACGAGGTGGCGGTACTCGCCGTGCACCGGCATCACGTGGGTCGGCTTGAGGACGTTGTAGCAGTAGATCAGCTCGCCCGCCGCGGCGTGGCCGGAGACGTGGACCTTCGCGTTGCCCTTGTGCACGACGGTCGCGCCGAGCTTCGTCAGCCCGTTGATCACGCGGTAGACGGCGTTCTCGTTGCCGGGGATGAGGCTGGAGGCGAGGATGACGGTGTCGCCCTCCCCCGGCTCGATCTGGTGATCGAGGTTCGCCATCCGGCTGAGGACCGCCATCGGCTCCCCCTGCGACCCGGTCGACATGTAGACGATCTCGTCCTCGGGGATGTCCCCGGCCTTCTTCACGTCGATCAGGACGCCCTGCGGCACCTTCAGGTAGCCGAGATCGGCGGCGATCCTCATGTTGCGGACCATCGAGCGGCCGAGGAGCGCGACGCGGCGTCCGTTGGCGTGCGCGGCGTCGAGCACCTGCTGCACCCGGTGGACGTGGCTCGAGAAGCTCGCGACGATCACACGGCGCGTCGCCTTCGCGATGACCGCCTCGATGACGGGGCCGATGTCGCGCTCGCTCGGCGTGAATCCGGGCACGTCGGCGTTCGTGGAGTCGACCATGAAGAGGTCGATGCCCTCCTCGCCGAGGCGGGCGAAGGCGCGCAGATCGGTGATCCGGCCATCGAGCGGGAGCTGGTCCATCTTGAAGTCGCCGGTGTGCAGCACGGAGCCCGCGTCGGTGATGATCGCCACGGCCAGCGCATCGGGGATGGAGTGGTTGACGGCCACGAACTCGAGCTCGAACGGACCGAGGTTCTCGACGTCCCCCTCCTTCACGGCGAGGGTGTAGGGGGTGATCCGGTGCTCCTTGAGCTTCGCCTCGACCAGGGCGAGGGTCAGTGTGGAGCCGATCAGCGGGATGTCGCGCTTGAGCCGGAGGAGGTAGGGGACGGCTCCGATGTGGTCCTCGTGCCCGTGCGTCAGCACCACTCCGACGATGTCGTCGAGCCGGTCCTTGATCGGGCCGAAGTCGGGCAGGATCAGGTCGACGCCCGGCTGGTTCTCCTCGGGGAAGAGCACACCGCAGTCGACCACGAGGATCTTGCCGTCGATCTCGAAGACGGTCATGTTGCGGCCGATCTCGCCGAGACCGCCCAGAGGGATGATCCGCAGGGTGCCGGCCGCGAGCGGCGCGGGGATGATCACGGGACCGGGCATGCGCGCCCTCCTCTGTTCGTCGTGGCCGGGGTGGGAGCGGCGTCAGCGCGTCGTGCCCGCGATCTTCGGGAGAGCGCCGCCGGCCGCCGCGTTGCGGTCGGGTCGGAAGTTGCGGAAGTCGACTCCGGGGATGTCTCGGACCAGGCCGAGCTCGTCCTCGATGAGCGCCGCCTCCGACTCCTCGGGGCCGACGAGCGGGAGCCGCACGCGGGGCGAGGAGATGCGGCCGAGGCCGTGCAGGATGTACTTCGCCGCGACGGTGCCGGGGACGTGGGTCATGACGGCGCGCACGAGCGGCTCGAGCTGCTGGTGCGCGCGCGTGGCGGCGTGCAGATCGCCCGCGTTCACCGCGTCGACGATGGTGCGGTACGGGGCGGCGGCGATGTTCGCCGTGACGCCGATGAGCCCGGCGGCACCGATCGAGAGCTCGGGGAGCACGTTCGCGTCGTCGCCGCAGAAGTACATCAGGTCGGTCTGGTTGAGGACCCGGCTCACCTCGGAGAGATCGCCCTTGGCGTCCTTCACGGCGAGGATGTTGGGGTGCTTCGCCGCGCGGAGGATCGTCTCGTAGCGGATCGGGACGCCGGTGCGCCCCGGGATGTCGTAGAGGATGACGGGCAGGTCGGTCGCGTCGGCGATCATCCGGAAGTGCGTGAGGATGCCGGCCTGCGTGGGCTTGTTGTAGTACGGCGTGACGATCATGTTGCCGTCGGCGCCGGCCTTCTCGCTCTGCCGCGCGAGCTGCATGGCGTGCGCGGTCTCGTTCGAGCCGCCTCCGGTGATGATCTTCGCGCGGCCCGCGGCGACGGCCTTGCCCACCTCGACGAGACGGATCTTCTCGGGGTCGGTGAGCGTGCTCGTCTCGCCGGTGGTGCCGGTGACGACGATGCCGTCGGCACCCGCGCCGATGCAGTCGTCGATGTGCTTCTCGACGCCCGGCCAGTCGACCTCGCCGTCGGCGGTGAACGGGGTGACCAGGGCGACCAGGACCTGGCCGAAAGGATTCTCCGGAGTTGACACGAGCATCAGGGTATCGGGTCGGCGGCGGGGCGGTCGGAGTCGATCCGGTGGCGGTTCGGGGGCCGGCTGGTGCGGTCTGCAGGCGACGGTGCGCTCTGCAGGCGACGGTACGATCTGCAGGAGCCTGCAGAAGAAACCGACCAATTCTCCGCACGTTCGCTTCCGAGGAGCCGGCATCTCCTGCAGATCGCACCGTCCGCTCCTGCAGATCGCACCGCGCGAGCGCTTCTTGCACCTCGGGCGGGTGAGGGTGACGAGGACGTCAGGTGCGCAGGTGGTCGCCGCGGGAGAGCGCGGCGAGGATGTCGGCCTCGGCGGACGGCCAGTGCAGCTCGATCGTCTGCGTGCGGTAGTGGCGAGTCCGGTACCCGAGACGCCCGAGCTCGATGTCGCGCCGATTGTCGCGATCGGCGTCGTGGAACGCGGCTCCGTCGATCTCGAGGACGAGGACCTCACCGATCAGGAAATCCAAGCGGCGACCCCCGATCCGGACCTGCTGGCGGAACCGGATCCCGAGGCGGCGCAGTCGGAAGGCGACCATCGACTCCAGGCCGCTCTCGGAGGCGGGTCCGGCCCAGCGCAGTTCTGCGCGCATGCCGACCGGCAGTCTCGAGAGGACGCGGGTCTTCCCCTCCCCTCCGATGAGGCGGAGCCTCAACGCCGATTCGAGGAGGACGAACGCGAACTAAGCTCCTCGGCAGAACGCCGCCTCGACGATGCAGTCCTCGACATCCCGGATGAGCGCGCAGGGCCGCGGAGCGTCCTTCGACCAGTGGACGACGGTGTTCCCTCCGTCAGGCAGGCGGAGGTCGTGCCGCTCCCGATCGCGCAGTCGCGACGCGTTCGCAGGCACGCTGACGTGAAGTCCGCTGAAGCGGGGAACCCACAGTCCGTGGGAGACGGCGGCGGTGGCGCAGGCGAGGACTCCCCCGACGCGGAAGGCCTGCTCGATCGTGGGATCCAGGCCGGGGAAGGCGTACCAGCCCTTGCGGACCCGCACCAGCGATCCGCCCACGACGGCGTGGCTCAGCTGCCGGGCGGTCGATCCCTCGCGGAGGAACTGCTCGGTCTTCACGACTCCGCCTGAGCGGAGGATGGTCGTCGTCGATGCGCGCACGGGGCGATCGTGCCGGGCCCGGCACAGCCTCCGCGGGGCTGACGCCCTGATCGGTGGACACGGGTGCGCTCGTGACGGCTGTGGAGGAGACGCGCGCGTGCGATCTGCAGGAGATCGAGCCTTCCTCGCCCGGATCACGCGGAGGAGAACGCTCTCTCCCCACCGACACCTGCACACCGCACCGGCACCTGCACACCGCACCGGCACCTGCAGAGCGTCCACGCACCGGCGACGCGGCGCCCCGGCGGGGAGAGCCCCCACCGCGAGGACGGGGCTACGGGGCGACGCGGCCGTTCGCGGTGAAGGCCGCGGCCGTGAGGGGCATCAGCTGCTCGAAGTGCTGCTCCATCTGCTCGGCGGCCATCTCGATCTCGCGCTGCGGGAAGGAGGGGAACGTCGAGTCCTCGCGCTTGGTGCGCAGGGAGAGGAAGTTCATCAGCGAGCGGGCGTTCAGCGTCACGTACATCGACGAGTAGATGTTGAGCGGCAGCACGATGCGGGCGACCTCGCGGGCGACGCCCTGGTCCAGCATCCGCCGGTACGCCTCGAACGCCTGGATGCTGGCGCGACGGGTCTCGGCGACGACGAGCTCGGTCTGCTCGGGCGTGCCGGGCTCGAACGAGTACGCGCCGGGCTTGCCGACCTGGACGAGGCGGCGCTCGGGGCCGGGCACGTAGAACACCGGGCGGAGCTCGCGGTAGCGGCCGGACTCCTCGTTGTAGGAGGCGATGCGGTGCCGCATGAACTCGCGGAACACGAAGATCGGCGCCTGCACGTAGAAGGTCATCGAGTTGTGCTCGAACGGGGAGCCGTGCCGGTCGCGCATCAGGTAGTTGATGAGGCCGCGGTCGCGCGTGCGCTGCTTCTCGGCGTCGGCGTCCTCGTCGTCGAGGGCGGCGGCGAGCGTCTGCTCGCCCTGCGTGGAGACGCGGGCCGCGAAGAGGACGTCGGAGTCGTGGGCGCTCGACCTGATCAGCTCGACGACGACATCGGAGCGGAAGGTGAAGTCGCCCTCGGGGGCGTTCTGCTCGGTCACGGCTTCGACCCTAGAGCACGGCCCGAGCGTCTCACGACGTCATGAACGGGTGTGCGGTGGCGGCTCGACGTACCGTCGACCCGTGGATCCCCTCGTCGTCGCTGCCGCACTGCTGGCGCTCGTCGCGCTCGCGACGGCCCTCGGTCTCGCCCATCGGCGCGCGACCGGGCGTGCCCGGTCGACGGCGTCCCTCGAGCGGATCGACCCCTCGGGGCTCGTGGACGGAGCGGTCCTCGGAGGCGCCGCCACCGTGGTCCAGTTCTCGACCGAGTTCTGCACCCGCTGCCCGGCCGTCCGCCGGATGCTCGCCGATGTCGCCCGGGAGCGGCCAGGGGTCGTGCACCTCGACGTCGACCTCACGCACCGCGCCGACCTCGCCGACCGCTTCCGCGTGCGGCAGACCCCGACACTGCTCGTGCTCGACGCCGACGGGATCGCCAGGAGCCGCATCGGCGGCGCCCCGACCCGCGCCGTCGTCCTCGACGAGCTCGACAGACTGGAGACCGCACGATGACCGGCAGCACGTCCCCTCGCGGCCTCGTCGACCCGCGCGGGCCGCGCTTCGCCGCCTCGATCACCGCGGTCCTCCTGCTCGCGACGGTCGGCCTCGGCCTCGCGACCCCGGCGGCGGACGGGCCGGAGCGACTCCTGCAGCCCGGCTTCCTCCTGCTGCTGGCGCTCGCGGCGCTGTTCGCCTGGTCGGCGGCGCGCGGAGTGGGGTCCGGCCCGTGGGCCGTCGTCTTCCGCCGCCTCGTGCGGCCGCGGCTCGCGCCTCCGGCCGAGTGGGAGGACGCCCGCCCGCCGCGCTTCGCGCAGCTCATCGGCCTGATCGTGACGGGCGCCGGAGTCGTGCTGCACGTGGCCGGAGTCCCGGGTGCCGTCCCGATCGCCGCCGCCGTCGCGTTCCTGGCCGCGTTCCTCAACGCCGCCTTCGGGCTCTGCCTCGGCTGCGAGCTCTACCTCCTCCTCGTCCGCGCGAGACTCCTCGGGCGCTCGGCGGGCTCCCGGGCCTGACGTCCTAGGCTGGACCCGCCTCGCGGGCCGCCCGCGACGAGCCTCGGGAGGCCCCATGAGCGACTCATCCGCACGCCACTCCGATCACGACGGAGAGGGCGCGACCGCCGGATCCGCACGCCGGTCCCACCGCTCCACCGAGCCGCGCCCGTCGGTGCTGCCGGATGCCGCGACCGATCCGCAGCCGCCCCGGCGCCTCCGCGTGCTGATCTCGGGAGCGAGCGGGATGATCGGCTCCGAGCTGACCGCCCAGCTGCGCGCCGACGGCCACGAGATCTTCCGCCTCGTGCGCCACGCCCCGACCAGCCCGGACGAGTTCCACTGGGCGCCGACGTCGCACATGCTCGACTTCAGCGTGCTCGACAGGGTCGACGCGGTGATCAACCTCTCGGGCGCCTCGATCAGCCGGCTGCCGTGGACCTCGTCGTACAAGCGCGAGATCCTCGACTCGCGGGTGAAGGCCACGCAGACCATCACCGACGCGATGCGGATGGCGACCACTCCCCCCACGATCCTGCTCAACGCCTCCGCCGTCGGCTACTACGGCGACCGGCCCGGCGAGGAGCTGACCGAGGAGTCCGCGCGCGGCGAGGGATTCCTCGCCGACGTCGTCGAGAGCTGGGAGCAGGCCGCGCACCTCGCGCCCGAGACCACGCGGGTCGTCACGTTCCGCACCGGTCTCGTCCTCGGCCAGGGCGGCGCACTCAAGCCGCTCCTGCCGCTGACCCGCTTCGGCCTCGCCGGACCGCTCGGCAGCGGCGAGCAGTTCTGGCCGTGGATCAGCCTCTACGACGAGGCGGCGGCGATCCGCCACCTCCTCACCTCGACCCTCTCCGGCCCCGTCAACCTGGCGGGCCCCGCACCGGCCACGGCGAACGAGGTCATGCGGACCCTCGCCGAGCAGCTCCACCGGCCGTTCAAGCTGGCGGTACCCGAGAAGATCATCGAGCTCGCCCTGCGGGACGCGGGACACGAGCTGCTGCTCTCGAGCCAGCAGCTGGTGCCGCAGCGCCTGATCGACGACGGCTTCGCCTTCCGGCACGGGACCGTGGCCGAGGCTCTCGGCTGGGTCCTGAACTAGGCCGGAGCCTCGTGCTCGAGGGCGATCGAGCGGCGGATCGCCCCGCGGGCCCGCTTGCGGTCGCCGCTCGCGTCGTAGACGAGGCCGAGGCGGTACCAGGCGCGCCAGCTCTCGGGGTGGGCGTCGACCTCCTCGGCGTAGCGCGGGAAGAGCGCGTCCGCCTCCGCGCGGAGCGGCCGCCCGCTCTCGCGCGAGTCGAGGACCTCCTGCGGCAGCGCGTCCTCCTGCTCGAGGCGGCGCGCGAGCCGCTCGGCGCGGACGCCGAAGAGGAGCTCGCGGACGAGACCCCAGACCCCGATGCCGCCGAGGATGAGCAGTCCGACGCCCATCACGATCCCGGGCACGGTGCCCGCGGCGAACGCGACGACCGAGTACTGCAGGCAGACGAAGAGGTAGAGGGCGAGCAGGACCGCCATGAGCCCGACGCCGATGCGGGTCCTCACGGTGCGCTCGTCGCGGCGGCCGCCTGGCCCGAGGGGACGTCGTCGACCACCGGGGGCTCGTCGGTCGCGCGCGCGGCGAGCGGTGCGGCGTCGAAGGCCGCGCGGAGATCGAGCAGCGCGTCCAGGCCCACCACGACTCCCGTCGTCGTCACGACGGCCTGGAGAGCGCGGAGGATGCCCGCCTCGTAGGACGCCGGCGACGAGGTGTCGTGCCGGATCGTGACCGTCTCGCCGGTGCCTCCGAAGACGACCTCCTGGCGCGCCTCCACCCCGGGCAGCCGGAGACTGTGCACCGGGATGCTCGCGACCTGCTGGCCGCGGGCGCGCTGGTCGGTGTGCGGCGCCTCCACCGGGCCCCGCTCGGCGCGGGCCTGCAGGATCAGCTCCGCCGTCCGCACCGCCGTGCCGGACGGGGAGTCGACCTTGCGGGCCCCGTGCGTCTCGATGATCTCGGTCGCGTCGAAGAACTGCGCCGCCACGGTCGCCAGCGCCGTCGCGACGACGGAGCCGAGGGAGAAGTTGGGGACGATGACGACCCCGGCGTCGGGCTGCGCCTCGACCGTGCGGCGCAGGGTCGCGATCCGGTCGCCCGTCCAGCCGGAGGTGCCCACGAGCACCTTCCTGCCGTTCGCGACCGCCAGGTCGACGATGCCCTGGCTGACCGCGGGCACCGTCATGTCGACGACGACATCGGCCGCGAGCATCTCGCGCGGGTCGCTCCGCGAGCCCAGGCGCGCGACGAGCTCGAACGCGTCGGACGCCTCGATGAGAGAGCAGGTGAGGGAGCCGAGCTTGCCGGACGCGCCGACCACGGCGACGGAGGTAGTCACCCGCTCAGCCTAACGATCAGTGGCGGAGGAGTCGCCGGAGCGGGATCACCGGGGCACCCGAGAGCGGATGCGGGAACGCCTCCCCCGCGGGTGTCCAGCCCGCCGACGCGTAGAGGGCCCGCGCGGCCTCGTTGCCGGCCAGGACGTGCAGCACGGCCTCGTCGGCGACGTCCGCCGCCTCGCGCTCGGCCGCCGCGAGCAGCCTGCGCGCGAGACCCCTTCCCTGGGCCGACGGCCGCACGGCGAGCAGCGAGAGGTAGGCGGCGTGCGGCGGGTCCTCGGCGAAGCCGCTCCCGGGCGCCGACACCAGGACGACGCCGTCGACCGTGCCGGCGTCCCCGGCGACGACGAAGGAGACGCGCGGCGCGGCGAGCTTCGCTCGGGCGCGCTCCTCGGTGCCGGCCGGCACGCGGCCGTCGCGGGCCGCGAGCGCCTCGATCCACACCCGCACGCACGCGTCGACGTCGTGATCGGAGCCGGGGCGCAGGAGTGTCGTGGTCACCCGGACACGCTAGGGGCTGCTCAGTAGGGCTGCACCTCGGGCAGGCCGGTGCGCAGCTCCACGGGGAGGTGGGCGAGGTCGTTGTGCACGACCAGCACCGGGGGCTTCCGGGAGCGCACCCGGATGATCGTGAGACCGCAGTTCGCCTGGTTGACGCCCAGCCAGCGCCAGTCCGGCGCGTCGAAGACGTGGCGGACGAACCAGCCGATGACGAAGTTGTGCGTGATCAGGAGGTCGTGACGGTCCTCCCGCGACGGGGCGAGGAACTCGGCGACCGCGTCCTGCATCTGCGCGTGCCCGGCCTCGATCTCGGCGGGGGTCACGCTGCCGAAGAACGGCTCGAACGAGCGCGGCATGTCGGGGGTGGGGCCCGAGGGGATGCAGTCGAACAGCAGCGACGACGGCTCGATGGCGAGCCCCGGCAGGACGGCCTGGAAGCGCGCGGCGGTCTCCTCCGCACGGCGCAGCGGCGAGTGCCACGCCCCGGTGAACGGCACGCCGCCCAGGCGCTCGGCGATCAGTCGCGCCTGACGCTCGCCCCGCGCCGAGAGCGGACCGTCCGGGAGTCCGTGCTCGGCGTCCTGCTGCTCACCGTGGCGGACGAGGTAGATGTAGTGGGACACGGGGGTCCTCCCTGGTGCGGCGCGGCGATGCGCGGTCAGCGGTCGTGCGATCCGTTCAGACCGCGGGAGCGCTCTCGATCTCGGCGATTCCGGCGAACGTCGAGTCGTCGACCGCGCCGACGGCCGAGATCGACGACGGCCCCCTCGACAAGTCTGCCGCGAGTGCCTGGACATCCTCCGCGCTGACGCGGGAGAGCCGTCGCAGGCTCTCGTCGAGGTCGACGAACTCGCCGAAGGTCAGCTCGGCGCGGCCGAGACGGGACATGCGGGTGTCCGAGTCCTCGAGGGCGAGCGCGGCGGCGCCCGAGAGCTGGCCCCGGGCCCGGCGCAGCTCGTCGGCGGTGACGCCGTGCTCGGCCAGGCGCGAGAACTCGCTGAGCAGGAGCTCGGCGACCGTGCCGGCCTTCGCCGGCGTGCAGGCGGCGTAGAGGCCGAAGAGGCCCGCGTCGGAGTAGGACGGGGCGAAGGAGTAGACGGAGTACGCGAGCCCGCGCTTCTCGCGCACCTCCTGGAAGAGCCGGGAGGACATCCCGCCGCCGAGGATCGAGTTGAGGACGCCCATCGTCATCCGGCGCTCGTCGGCCGCGGCGAGGCCGGGGAAGCCGATGAGCAGGTTCGCCTGCTCGGTGGGCCGGTGCACGAGGGAGAGCGGGGTGCCGCGGGTGAAGGAGGCGGAGCCGCCCACGCGGCGGGCGACCGGCGACGCCGGCGTCTCGAGGTCCCAGCCGTCGGCGGCGAGGACCCGGCCGAGCAGCGCGACGAGAGCCTCGTGGTCGACGGCACCCGCGACCGTCACGACGAGGTCGTTCGGGCGGTAGGCCGCGCGGTAGTGCGACCAGACCGCGTCGCGGGTCGCCTCGCCGATCGTCTCGGCGCTGCCTCCGATCGGCCGCCCGAGCGGGTGCTCGCCGAACACCGCCTCGAACAGGCGCTCGCTCGCCGCGTCGGCCGGGTCGTCGTCGGCCATCGCGAGCTCTTCGAGGATCACGCCGCGCTCGGTCTCGAACTCGGCCGGGTCGAGCAGGCTCGAGGTGACCATGTCGGCGATGACCTCGACGGCCATCGGGAGGTCGCGGTCCTGGATCTTGGCGTAGTAGCAGGTGTACTCCTTCGCGGTGAGCGCGTTGTGCTCGCCACCGACGGAGTCGAACGACACGGCGATGTCGAGCGCCGTGCGGGTCCGCGTCCCCTTGAACAGCAGGTGCTCGAGGAAGTGCGTCGAGCCGAAGTTCGACGGCGTGCCGGGTGCTCCGCCGACTCCGGGACGGGCGGGCGCCTCGTCGCGGGAGCCCGCGGCGACCCAGAAGCCGATGGTCGCGCTGCGCGCCCCGGGCACCGCCTCGCTGAGGATCCGGACTCCGCTCGGGAGGACCGACCGGCGGACCAGGGAGCCGCCCGCGGCCCCGATGGTCGTCTCCGGCTGTTCGAGAGGGAGTGCCACGCCGTTGCTCATCCGACCCAGCGTAGGCCACGCCGGTGCCGGACGACCGGCTCTGTCGCGCGAGGGCCGCGCGTCAGCGGCGCGCGCGCTCGAGGGCGGCGAGGTGCCCCTCGTCGAGGTCGAGCGAGACCGCCCGGACGAGCGCGTCGACCTCGGACGCGTTCCCGGGATCGACGGTCGCCGCGACCAGCCGCGGGCGCGCGAGGAGCCAGGCGAGGGCGACGGCGGCGGGACCGGCGGAGAGCTCGGTGCCGATCGCGTCGAGGGCGGCCAGGACGCGGCGCCCTCGACGACCGGCGTGGACGAGCGCGCGGTTCCCGTCCGGGAGCCGGCTCAGCTCCCTCCTGCTGCGCGCGACTCCGCGGAGGAAGCCGTGCGCCAGCGGGGCGGTCGAGACGAGCGAGAGGCCCTGACCGGCCGCGACCAGGCCGACGTCGCCCTCGGCCTCGTCGCGCTCGAGCAGGCTGTAGCCGACCTCGACGGCGGTGAAGCGCGGGAGGCCGTGGCCCGCGAGTACGCGCGCCTCGAAGAGCTCCTCGGCGGCGAAGCCGGAGGCGATGACCGAGCGCGCGAGGCCCCGGGCGAGCAGGACCTCGACGGCGGCGAGCAGCTCGTCGAGGCGCCCGGCTCCGTCGGGGCGCACGGCGAGCACGTCGAACCGGTCGGTGCGGAGGCGGCGGAGCGACTCCTCCACCCGGCTCACCAGAGCACCGGGAGAGGCGACGCCTCCGGCCGGGGCTCCGAAGCGGCCGATCACGAGGAGCCGATCGCGGTCGCGGCGCCCGGAGAGCCAGCCGCCGACGGCCGAAGCGCCCTCTGTCGAGCGTCCGGCGTCGCTCACGACGACGGCGTTGCCGCCCCAGGCCGCGTAGCGCTCGAGCAGCGCGGGGGCATCGCTCCCCGCGCGGCCGACCGCGGCGGCGTCGAGGACGAGGGGGAAGAGGGTCTGGGTGCTCTCGCCGAGGGGGCGGCGCTGGGTGTGCGCGACGACCGGCTCGAGAGTCGCGGAGCGAGCTCCGCCGACCTTGACCCTCGGCACGCCACCACTCTCCCCGCGGCGGCTCGGGCCCGCCACCAGCGAGAGTAGTCGAGGAGCGCGGGGTCGGTCCGCCGACTCCGGAGACGATTAACCCGATCGTTACACGCTCGCCTCCCGGCCGTCCCGTCGGCGGTGCGGCGGCACCCGGAGTGTCGGTCGTCACGGCTAGATTCGGCCCCATGGAGCCCCTCACCCCGACCGCGCCCTGGTGGACCAGCGCCGTCGTCTACCAGATCTACCCCCGCTCGTTCGCCGACTCGAACGGCGACGGCATCGGCGACCTCGGCGGCGTCCGCGCGCGGCTCGGCCACCTCGCCGATCTCGGAGTCGACGTGGTCTGGCTCTCGCCGATCTACCCCTCGCCGCAGCACGACAACGGCTACGACATCTCCGACTACCAGGACATCGATCCGCTGTTCGGCTCGCTCGACGAGTTCGACCTGCTGCTGGCCGAGGCGCACGAGCGGGGCATCCGGATCGTGATGGACCTCGTGGTGAACCACACGAGCGACGAGCACGCGTGGTTCGTCGAGTCGCGCTCGTCGCAGGAGGATCCGAAGCGCGACTGGTACTGGTGGCGTCGAGGGCGCGCCGCCGTCGAGCAGGGTCGCGCACTCGACGCCGCCTCCGACGCCCGGCTCGACGTGGCGGAGCCCAACGGCTGGCGCTCGTACTTCTCGGGCCCCGCGTGGACGCTCGACCCCGCGACCGAGGAGTACTTCCTCCACCTGTTCGCGGTGCAGCAGCCCGACCTCAACTGGGAGAACCCCGAGGTGCGCCAGGCTGTCCACGCGATGATGAACTGGTGGCTCGACCGCGGGGTCGACGGCTTCCGGATGGACGTCATCAACCTCGTCTCGAAGGACGTCGAGGCGATCGACGGCGAGGGCGGCGGCTCCGGCATCGTCGGCGGAGTCGGACCGCGCCTGCACGAGTACCTGCAGGAGATGCACCGGGCCGTCTTCGCGCACCGCGACGGCGCCTACCTCACCGTCGGCGAGATGCCCGGAGTCACCCTCGAGGAGGCGGCGCTCGTCACCGATCCGGAGCGCGGCGAGCTCGACATGGTGTTCCAGTTCGAGCACGTGGGCATCGACCACGGCGCCGACAAGTTCCACCCGGTGCCGCTCGACCTCGTCGCGCTGAAGGCGAACCTCGCCCGCTGGCAGGACGGGCTCGCCGAGAAGGGCTGGAACAGCCTGTACCTGAACAACCACGACCAGCCCCGGCTCGTCTCGCGCTTCGGCGACGACGGAGCGTGGCGCTACGAGTCGGCGACGCTCTGGGCGACCCTCCTGCACCTGCAGCGCGGCACACCGTACATCTACCAGGGCGAGGAGATCGGCATGACCAACGTGCCGTTCGCGAGCCTCGACGACTTCCGCGACGTCGAGTCGCTGAACTACTACGCGGAGGCGGTCGACGAGCGGGGCGAGGACCCGGAGGCGGTGCTCGCCGGGCTCCGCGCGCAGAGCAGGGACAACGCCCGCACCCCCGTCCAGTGGGACGCGGGCCCGCACGCCGGGTTCACGACCGGGGAGCCGTGGATCCCGGTCAACCCGAACCACGTCGAGGTCAACGTCGAGGCCGACCGGGCCGCCGAGAGGTCGGTGTTCGAGTACTACCGCGCGCTGATCGCGCTCCGCCACGACGACGAGACGGTGCAGCTCGGGCGCTTCACGCTGCTCGAGGCGGAGCACCCGCGCTTGTTCGCGTTCACCCGTACCGGCCGCGACGAGCTGCTCGTCGTCGGCAACGTCTCGGGCGAGCCGCTCGAGGTCGCGCTGCTCGAGGAGTGGGCGGGCGCCGAGACGGTGCTCGGCAACGTGCGCGGCGCCACCGGGTCGACCCTCGGCCCGTGGGAGGCGCGGATCCTCCGCCGCTGATCGAGACGCGGCCGCCGGCCCGGGGCCGTCAGGCCGAGGCGCGGTCGAGCTGCGCGATGTCGCTCCGGGTGAGCGGGATCGCTGCGGCGCCGAAGACCGACTCGAGGTCGGCGGTCCCCCGCGCCCGGATGACGGCGGCGGCCACCTCCTGGTGAGAGAGGACCCAGGCGAGCGCGATCGTGCCCGGGTTCGAGCCGTGCGCCTCCGCCACCTCGTCGAGGACGCCGAGGACGCGGTTGCCGTGCCGGCCGATGTAGTCGAGCGCCGCCTCGAACATGACCGACTCCGGCTCGTCCGACCGGTGGCGCAGGCGGCCCGTGAGGTAGCCGCTCGCGAGCGGGAGGCGCGCGAGCGTCGCGAGCCCCTGGCGCTCGACCTCGGGGGCGACGTCGGACTCGTAGGAGCTGCGCTCCATCAGGTTGTACTCGGCGATGACGACCGAGAACGGAGGCAGGCCGAGGGTGCGCGCGGCCTCCTCGGCCTCGGCGAGGGCCGCGCCGCTGAAGTGCGCGGCACCGAGGGCACCGACGGAGCCGTCGGCGAGGAACGGCGCGACCGCGGCGAGGCTCTCCTCGATCGGCACCTCCGGGTCCTCGCTATCGAAGGACAGCAGGTCGATCCGGGTGCCGAGCCGCTCCAGGGAGCCCTGCACGGCGGCGGTCACCTCGGCGGCGGCGAGCCCAGGTGCGTCGGGATGACGGCCGACCTTGGTGGCGACCAGCATCCGATCGCGGACACCGCTCGCCTCGAGCCAGCGGCCGATCATGTACTCGCTGCGCCCCGTGGCGTAGTGGTCGGCGGTCGAGATCAGGGTGCCGCCGAGCGCGGCGAAGCCGTCGAGGGCCTCCGTCGTGTCGTCGATCGCCGTGGCCCAGCCGAAGACGGAGCCGTCCAGGGCCAGCGGATGGATCGGGAGGCCGGTTCGGCCGAGAGTGCGGAACGGAGGAGGCGTCTCCAGCTCGGTGGCCAGGGGCGTCGGGTCGGTCACGGGGTCCTCCGGATCGGGGCGGTGCGACGGCACGGTCCGGCCACCGTACCCCATGGCGGGGAGACGACGGACGCCCACCCCACCGCGAGGCGGGACGGCCCACGCGGAGAAACACAGACGCCCGCCCCACCGCGAGGTGGGACGGCCCACGCGGACGAACGCAGACGCCCGCCCCACCGCGAGGTGGGACGGGCGTCCGGGTCGTGCAGGAGGGATCAGCTCTCCGCGGGCTCCTCGACGGCGACGACGAGCGCCTCCGCCTCCTCGGCCACGACGGGCGCGAGGGAGAGCTTGCCGCGGTCGTCGATCTTGGTGATCTGGACCAGGAGCTTCTGGCCGACACCGAGGACGTCCTCGACGTTCTCGACGCGCTTGCCACCGGCGAGCTTGCGGACCTCGCTGATGTGCAGCAGTCCGTCCTTGCCGGGCAGCAGCGAGACGAACGCGCCGAAGGTCGCGAGCTTGACGACGGTTCCGAGGAACTGCTCGCCGACCTCGGGGTTCGTCGGGTTCGCGATCGCGTTGACCTGGGCGCGAGCGGCCTCGGCCGACGGGCCGTCGACGGCGCCGATGTAGACGGTGCCGTCCTCCTCGATGGAGATGTCGGCGCCGGTCTCGTCCTGGATCGCGTTGATCGTCTTGCCCTTGGGGCCGATCAGCTCGCCGATCTTGTCGACGGGGATCTGGACCGAGATCACGCGGGGCGCGGTCGGGGCCATCTCGTCGGGCTGGTCGATGGCCGCCGTGAGCACCGCGAGGATCGTGGTGCGGGCGTCCTTGGCCTGCTTGAGAGCGGCGTCGAGGACCGACGACGGGATGCCGTCGAGCTTCGTGTCGAGCTGGATGGCCGTGACGAACTCGGACGTGCCGGCGACCTTGAAGTCCATGTCGCCCAGCGCGTCCTCGGCGCCGAGGATGTCGGTCAGCGCCGCGTAGCGGGTCTGACCGTCGACCACGTCGGAGACGAGGCCCATCGCGATGCCCGCGACCGGGGCGCGCAGAGGCACACCGGCGTTGAGGAGCGACAGGGTCGACGCGCAGACGGAGCCCATCGACGTCGAGCCGTTGGAGCTGAGCGCCTCGGAGACCTGGCGGATCGCGTAGGGGAACTCCTCGCGGCTCGGCAGCACCGGCACGAGGGCGCGCTCGGCCAGGAAGCCGTGCCCGATCTCGCGACGCTTCGGCGACCCGACGCGGCCGGTCTCACCGGTCGAGTAGGGCGGGAAGTTGTAGTGGTGCAGGTAGCGCTTCTTCGTGACGGGCGACAGCGAGTCGATCTGCTGCTCCATCTTGAGCATGTTCAGCGTGGTGACGCCCAGGATCTGGGTCTCGCCGCGCTGGAAGATCGCCGAGCCGTGGACGCGCGGGATGACCTGCACCTCGGCGTCGAGCGGACGGATGTCGGCGAGGCCGCGGCCGTCGATGCGGACGCCGTCGCGGAGGATGCGGCCGCGGACGACCACCTTCGTGACGGACTTGTACGCGGCGCCGACCTGCGAGTAGGCCTCGGCGGAGAGCTGACCCGAGGCGATGCGCTCGGCGATCTGCTCCTTGACCTTGGCCTTGAGGGCGTCGTCGGCGTCCTGACGCTCGACCTTGTCGGCGATCTGGTAGACGCGGACGAGCTCGTCGTAGCTGAGCTCGGCGACGTTGTCGTAGGTCTCCTGCGTGTAGGGCAGGAAGACCGGGTAGTCCTTGACCGGCTTCGCGGTCTCGGCGGCGAGCTTCGCCTGCGCCTCGACGAGCGCGCGGATGAAGGGCTTCGAGGCCTCGAGGCCCTCGGCGACGACGGCCTCGTTGGGCTTGGTCGCACCGGCCTTGATGAGGTTCCAGGAGGACTCGGTGGCCTCGGCCTCGACCATCATGATGGCGACGTCCGAGGAGCCGTCCTCGTTGGTGACGACGCGGCCCGCGACGGTGAGGTCGAAGACGGCGTTCTCGAGCTGCGAGGCCTTGGGGAAGGCGACCCACTGGTCGTTGCCCGAGCCGTCGGACATGAGCGCGAGGCGCACACCGGCGACGGGGCCCGAGAAGGGCAGACCCGAGATCTGGGTCGAGGCGCTCGCGGCGTTGATCGCGAGGGCGTCGTAGAACTCGTCGGGAGCGATGCTCAGGACGGTGATGACGATCTGGACCTCGTTGCGCAGTCCCTCGACGAAGGAGGGGCGCAGCGGCCGGTCGATCAGACGGCAGACCAGGATCGCCTCGGTCGAGGGGCGACCCTCGCGACGGAAGAACGAGCCGGGGATCTTGCCGGCGGCGTAGGAGCGCTCCTCGACGTCGACGGTCAGCGGGAAGAAGTCGAAGTTGTCCTTCGGGTTCTTCGACGCCGAGGTGGCCGAGAGGAGCATGGTGTCCTCGTCGAGGTACGCGGCGACCGCTCCCTGAGCCTGCTGCGCGAGGCGGCCGGTCTCGAAGCGGACGGTGCGGGTGCCGTACGAGCCGTTGTCGAGAACGGCTTCGGCGAATGTGATTTCAGGACCTTCCAAGAGGTCTGTCTCCTTAACGTCTGCAGCGGCACCCCTTCTGGGCGCCGGCGTTCGTCGGAGCAGCGTTCCGGTCAGGAATCGAGACGATTCCACGGCAGGGCTTCGCGCCGTGCCGTCGTGTGGAGGGCGTTCGTGCTGGCCACCAGTAGAAAAGCTCCGGGTCTGCCTCGGCCGCGTGTGCGGCATCGATCCGGGACTCCACCACCGAGGACCAGCTTCCTGCCAGCCTGCTCCGTGGTTCGAATCCGGCTGCAGCCGGCGGCCGCTTTCGGATTCGGAACCGGTTCATGCTATCAGCACGGGTCCCGATCGGCGAGGATCCGCGGATCAGCCGCGGGTCTCGTGCATCAGCAGCTGCACGCGGAGCATGCCCTTGGTCTTCACGATGCGGGCGGGGACGCGGGGCTGCTTGCCCGCCTCCGAGAGCCGCGACAGCGCGGCGTCGACGACGTTCTCGAGGCCCCGCGGCACGTAGCCCACCAGGTCCGAGGGACGCTGGTTCGCGAAGAGCCGCACGGGCATGGGGGCGTCGGTGCGCTCCTCCTCGGGCGAGCGGCGCGGGATGATCGCCGTGACCTCCTCCTCGCCGAAGCCGAGGATGCGGGCCAGCTCGTCCTGGTGCGGGAGGGAGTCGGCGATGCCGAGCAGGGTCTCGCCCCGGCGCGACTTGGGCAGCAGGTCGTAGTCGTAGTCGTCGAGCTTGCCCGATCCCCGGTCGTTCGACGGCAGGGGGTTGTCGGCGTCACCGCGCCCGAAGGAGAAGAGCTTCATTCCTCCATTGTGGAGCGCGGGGCCGGGCCTCTGCGACTGCGGCGCGGAGTCACTCGGCCGAGCGCCGCATCCGCGCGATCGCCGCGAGCACGAGCACCAGCACCACGGCGACGAAGCCGAGCAGCACCGGCACCGAGGGCAGCAGGGCGAGCGCGGCGCCGATCAGGAGGACCGGCACGGCGAGCCCGAGGTACGCGGCCAGGAACATCGCCGCGAGCACCTCGCCGCGGGTCTCGTCCGAGGCGAGCGAGCCCGCGACTCCGAGCGCGAGGCGGAAGAGCAGACCGACGCCGGCACCGGCGATCACGCCGCCGGAGACGAAGGCGGCGAGCGAGACCACGACGGCGCCGACCGCGACGAGCGCGAGCCCGACCGTGAGAGCGACGGCGGCGAGGCCGAGCGCGCGCCGGGACGACAGGCGGACCGAGGCCAGCTGGGCGACGGCTCCCGCGGCGAAGACCCCGAAGGACACCGCGCCCGCCTCGAGGTGCGAGGCCTCGCCGAACCGGCCGGCGAGGAAGGTGGGGGCGAGCGAGGTGAAGAGGCCGAAGACCGCGAAGCCCGCGAAGGCGCCGACCGCGGCCGACAGGAACGTGCCGCGGGACGCCTCCGGGACCGCGAGCCGCTGCGGACGGTAGGCGGGCAGGATCTCGCGACGCTCGACGGTCTCGGGGACGAGTGCGACGGCGAGGCCGAGGACGATCAGCAGGACCAGGAACACCTCGTAGGGCACGACCAGCGGGCGGTCGACGGTCACCGCGAAGATCCCGCCGACGAGCGGGCCGAGCGCGAGCCCGCCCATGTTGACCAGGGTGGAGACGGCTCGGGAGGTGCCGGGCCCCTCCTCGGGGCGTGCGATGGCGCGCAGCTCGGAGAGGTGCGCGGTCGCCGTGGCGGTGAGGGCGCCGACGCCGAGGCCGGTCAGCAGCCGGGCGACGATGAGCCCCGGCACCTCGGGCCAGAGCAGGAAGACCGCGCTCGCGAGGACCTCGACGAGGATCGAGGCCAGCAGGATGCGGCGGCGGCCGAGCCAGTCGCTGACGTGACCGGCGAGGAAGAGACTGGCGACGACTCCGACCGCGTAGGCCGCGAAGACGACCGTGACCACGAACGCGGGGAACCCGTCGCGCTGCTGGTAGATCGCGTAGAGGGGCGTCGGCACGGTCGAGAACGCCATGACGGCGAGGAACGCGACCGCGATGACCCAGAACCCGTGGCGGTGCGGGAGCTCGGGGCGGCGGGAGGGGGCGGTGAGAATGGCGCTGTCTGAGGTGGGCACGGACACAGGATGCTCTCCCCCGTCATCCGAGTCCAACGGATGATCTCGGTCGCATTGATCGCCGATACTGCACAATGATCGGATGGACGACCGCCAGCTCGCCGCCTTCGTCGCGGTCTCGGAGGAGCTCAACTTCACCCGTGCCGCCGCCCGGCTCTACGTCGTCCAGTCGACGCTGTCGGCCAGCATCCGCGCGCTCGAGCACGAGCTCGGGGCGCCCCTGTTCACGCGCTCGACGCGCCGGGTGGCGCTCACCGCGGTCGGCGAGGCTCTCCTCCCGGCGGCCCGCGCGGCGATCGACGGCTTCGACCGGATGCGCTCCCTCGCGGCGGAGGACGCGGCGGGCCTGCGCGGACGGGTCAGGGTGGGCACGTTCTCGGCGCTCGACCTGGTGGACCTGCCCGGCGCGCTCGGCGTGTACCGCCGCCGCCATCCGCTCGTCGATCTGCTGCTGCGCACCTCGGCCACCGGGTCGACGGGCCTCGCGGAGGACCTGCGTCGCGCCCGCCTCGACGTGGCACTGCTCGCGCTGCCCGCGGCCGAGCTGGCCGATCTCGCCGTGACGACCCTCGTACGCAGCGGCTACGTGCTCCTCGTCGAGAGCACCGATCCGCTGGCGGGGGCGACCCGGCCGACTCCGCAGGACCTCGCGGGACTGACCTTCGTCGACACTCCCGCCGGATTCGGCAACCGGGTCGCGGTCGACCGCGCCTTCCGCTCCGCGGGCGCCGCGCGGAGAGTCGCCACCGAGGTGGCCGATCTGCCGGGCATCCCGCGCTTCGTGCAGTCCGGACTCGGACCGGCGGTCGTGCCCCGGGCCGGCATCGCCGCGCTCGAGGGCGTGACGGCGATCGAACTCGACTGGCCGGGGCTCGAGTGGGAGCTGTCCGTGTGCACGGGGCCGCGCCCCTCGGCGGCGGTCCAGGCGCTCGTCGCACTCCTCGAGGAGCGGATGACCGTCTGAGCCGGCATCGGGCCCCGGATCGGCCGTCCAGCACGAGTCGGCCGTCGAGCGCCGGGGTCAGCCCTCGAGCAGCGGCCCGCGGACGATCGAGTCTCCGGAGTGCGACGGATCGCCGTCGAGCGGCTCCTCGGACACGTCCACGAGCGAGTACTGCGAGAGATCGACGTCGGCCGGCACCGTGAAGCGCCCGTCGGTGCCGTCGAGGACGCCCAGGCCGACCAGGCCCGACGCGTCCGAGGCGATCAGCCACACCTCGCGGTACGCCTGGGCTCCCCCGGTCGCATCGAGGTGCACGACGAGCTCGCGCTCGCCGTCCGTGTCCTCGAGCTCGGCGGTGCCGCTCGCGCCCTGCCAGCCGGGGAACGCCGCGAGATCGGCTCGGGCGACGACGACGGCCTGGTCCGGCCGGGACGCCTGCCACCAGGCGCCTCCGGCGACGCCGACGACCAGGGCCGCCGCCGCAGCGACGGCGATGCCGAGCACGCGACGCGGGCGTCGTCGCTCCGGACGATGGCGGCCGGTCGGCAGAGGGGTCACGGGAGCGAGCGCGACCGGTCGGTCGCCCTGGGGCACCGGCACGTCGCGCAGGGCGAGCTCGTCGCGGATGCGGTCCCAGACCGCCGCGGGCGGGGTCTCGAGGGCGTACGCGCGGCTCTCGCGGCCGAGACCGGCGGCGTGGCCGAGCTCGACGAGCTGCTGAGCGCACTCGGGACACTCGCGCAGGTGCGCATCGTCCTCCGCGGAGGCCTCTTCGCCGAGGGCGAGCAGGGCGAGCTCATCGGGGTCGAGATGGGTCATGTGCTGCTCACCTCCAGACGGGAGCGGAGTCGATCGAGACTGCGGCGGATGTGGCTCTTGACGGTGCCGAGCGGGAGCCCGGTGCGCTCGGCGATCTCGGTGTGGGTGAGATCGTCGTAGAAGGCGAGGCTCATCACCCGGCGCGGCACGGGATCGAGGCGGGCGAGCTCGTCGGCGACCAGGACCTTCGCCTCGAGATCGACCGGGGCCTCACCCTCGTCCTGCGGGGCGATCGCGACCAGCGCCTGGGTGAGCCGCCGCTGGCGCGACCGGCTCTCGTGGGCGTCGGCGATGCGGTTCCGCGAGATGCCGACCAGCCAGGCGCCGAGCGCCGCGCGGCCGGGGTCGAAGTTCTCGCGTCCCGTCCACGCCGAGACGAACACCCGCTGGACCACGTCCTCGGCCTCGCCCCGATCTCCGAGCGAGCGGACGGCCAGCGTGAAGACCAGGGGCGACCAGCGCGAGTAGGCCTCGGACAGCGCCTGCTCCTCCCCCGCCGCGAAGCGCAGGCCGAGGCGGTGCACGACGGCGCGCTCGTCGGCGGCCCCGTCGCGGGGCTCGCTCGTCTCGGCGTCGGTCAGGGGGTTCCTCCTGGGGGAAGAGCGGCGCCCCGCCGAGGCGGTGTGCGGCGCTGCGAGGACTGCTCCGCTCATCGTACGGGGCGGTGTCTCGGGCACGAAGTCATGGTGCGGGCTCCGCCGTGACGACGACGTTGCTGAGGTAGTGGCGGGTGTCGTAGTCGAAGTCGCCGCCGCAGGTGATCAGCACCAGGCGCGGCGGACCGTCGCGGACGAAGACCGTGGAGAGGTCGACGCTCGTCTTCTCGGTCGTCTCGACCGCGGAGACGACGAACGCCCGCTCGGAGCCGTCCGGCGCGGTGAGCCGGATCGTCTGCCCGGGCTGCGCCTTCTTGATCTCGGCGAAGGGGCCCAGCCCGTAGGTGAGGGAGTCGACGTGCGCGGCGATCACGATCGTGCCGTCCGGCTCGTCGAGGCCGGCTCCGAAGCGGTACCAGCCGGCGACATCGGTGTCCGGGACGAGCTCCATGGTGCCGTCCTCGGCGACTCCGACGGGCTCGAGGGGCATGTCGACCGGGAGGCCGTCCACCACGATCCGGGTCGGCGCCGTCACCGTCGGTGCCGGGGTGGCCCCGAGGCGGGCGTCGCCGATGGGGATCGACGGGAGCGCTGCGGGACTGCTCGTCGCCGAGGGGATCGTGGTCGGCACCGGCTGCTGTGACGGTGTGCTCGCGTCAGGGGCGGGCACGACCCCGGCCGCCTGTGCCGAGCATCCGCCGAGACCGGCGCCGACCACGATCACGCCGGCCACGGCGAGGGCGCGGAGGCGGAGGGGGGTCGACCTCATCGCGTGCTCCTCACTCGTGGTCGGCGAGCCGGACCGGCGCGCTCTCGCGCCGCCGTCCGGCAGTCGGGGGTAGGGGGCCCGGGCCGCCGATCTCCCGAGGGAGCGGCGGCCCGGGGCGGGTCAGCGACCCGCGGTGGCCTTGCGGCGCCCGATCAGGGTCGCACCGGCGAGGGCGAGGGCGGCGAGGGCCGCAGCGCCCCACCAGCCGGCCGCCGCGTCGGGGCGGTTGTCGGCCGCGAGTCCGGCCTCACCGGCGGGGACGCCGGACGGGGTCGAGTGCAGTCCGCCGATGGTCTGCGTCGCGAGGGCGAGGTTGCCCTTCTCGAGGCTGCCCCAGGCGTAGACGATCGTGTTGACGCCCTCCTGGACCTGGACGTCGGCCGGGCCGATCACCGGAGCGGTCGTGCCGGTCGCCGCGACCACGGTCGAGATCGTCGCCGGGGCGAGGTTGAGGATGCCCTCGTTGGGGTTCGTCACGTTGGTCAGCACCGGAGTGCCGCCCGCGAGGATGTCGACGGCCGGAGCCGCGGCGATGTGGCGGACCGTGAGTCGTCCCTCTCCAGCGGCCGTCGCCGAGATGTCGTTCGGGAACAGCGTCGCCGTGGGGGTGTTGTCGGCCTTGAGGTGCGCGGCGACGGTGTAGCTCTTGCCGGCCTCGAGTGCGAGGTCGACCGGGCCGATGACGGGGGCGCTCGCGTCGGCGGCGTCGGCGGCGGTGATCGCCACGGTGTAGGTGCCGGTCGGCAGGTCCAGCGGGCCGGCCAGCGAGCCGGGCGTGAAGTCGTCGAGCGTCAGTGCTCCGTTGACGTACACGTCGACCGGGGTGTCGGGGACCGCGTGGAGGACGTAGAGGTCGGCCGAGTCGGCGTCGGCGGCGTTCGCCGGAGCCGCGGCGAGGCCGACGACGGCGAGAGTGCCGATGCAGGCGCCGGTCAGGAGGCGGCGGGAGAAGCGGGAGGTGTTCACGATGTTCCTCTTTCACGATGGGACCCGCATGCGGGTCGGTGGGTTCTCGAGAAGGGCCTTCACGCACTACTTCCGGCCGAGTGCCCTCGGCGGATGCACTGATCCGGAGAAATCTCGAAGATTCTCTCCAGCACCCCTCCTCGGGGGGCAGCCGCGGGACTAGCCTCCGAGGAGAGGGAGTGCCGGATGGTGCGACGCAGCACGGCCGAGCCGACGGTCCGACGGGGACCGCGGCGGGGTCCGCTGCGGCCCGCTCCGGAACCGGGCCTCCGGGGCCGCCTGCTCGGCGCGGTGACCGCGTCCGTCGTGGCCGTCGCGGTGCTCGCCCTCGGACTCGGAACCCTCCTGCCTCTGGCCGGGACCTCGGCCTCCGTCGCCGACGCGCCCTCGCAGTGCGGCGACGCCCGCGAGCTCCTCGGCTCCGGATCCGTGCTCGACCGCGGCCCGGACGCGGTCGCGGGGCACCTGGTCGCCTGCGTCGACGACGGCCACCGCCGGCTCACCGTGCACAACCGGACGCCGATCGTCTGGGCGCTGAGCGATCCGTCGGTCCGCGGGGTGGTGAGTCAGACCGGAGGCGTGAGCGGGCTGCTCAGCTCCCACGCCTCGCGAGCAGGCCTCGGGCTGATCCTCGCACCGGGAGCCTCCGCGGCGATCTCGGCGGGGCCGGGACGGTTGACGCCGCAGCCGGATGCGGAGGGGACCCGCCTGTTCCTCGCGCTCACGGCGGTCGTCGAGGCCCAGGACCTCGCGGCCTCGTCCGGGCCCCCGCGCGCCCCGCGCAGCGTCGTGCGCACGGCGGCGCTGACGTGCGCGCTGGCCCTCGTCCACGCGAGCGGCGGGTGGGCGGTGACGGAGGCGGCCGAGGCGGCGATGAGGAACGGGGGCTGCTCGCGCGCGTGGCGCGAGGCGCAGGTGACGGCCCTCTCGGACGGCTGGCTGCTGCCCTCGCTCGCGGAGGCGCTCGCCCGACCGGAGCGGCGGGAGGCGGACGCGGCCGCCGTGCGGGCCGCCGTCGACTGGTTCGCGGCGTCGAGCGCGTTCTCGTGGGGAGGCGTCGACCGGCCGGAGCGCCTGCCGTAGGCGGGGGGGGTACACGGAACGGGCCGCCCTCCGCGAGGAGGACGGCCCGTTCGGCAAGAAGTTCGCGGTGTCATCGAGACCGCGCGCTGCTCCCGAGGGAACTAGCGGCGCAGGCCGAGACGCTCGATCAGCGAGCGGTAGCGGTTGATGTCCACATCCGACAGGTAGCCGAGGAGTCGACGACGCTGACCCACGAGCAGCAGCAGACCACGACGCGAGTGGTGGTCGTGCTTGTGCTCCTTGAGGTGCTCGGTGAGGTCCTTGATCCGCTTGGTCAGGACGGCCACCTGCACCTCGGGGGATCCGGTGTCACCGGGGTGGGTCGCGTACTCTTCGATGATCGCCTTCTTGACATCTGCTTCGAGTGCCATAGATGGATCCCCTCTCTCTCGTTGCGCGGTGCCCGGCGCCTGATGCGTGGGCTCTCTTGATCCGCGGCCGTTGAACGGCAACTTCACGACCTTACCAGAGAGGGCGCCCGACCGGGGAGGCGACTACGAGCCGGTCGCCCGGTTCCACAGCTCGACGAGCCACGGCGAGACGAGCAGCTCCCAGTAGACGACCACCAGGACGTTGAGGACCACGCCGATCCAGCCGGCCACCGCCGGGCGGCCCTCGCGGCGACGCGCGCGGATCGACGACACCCCGAGCAGGACGCCCGTCAGGAGCAGGGCGTGGACGACCGCCGTGTACAGCGCGCCGACCAGCAGATCGGACACGGCCTGGTCGCCCGGGTAGGCGCCGAGCGAGATCAGGGCGTACCAGACGAAGAACGAGATCGGGACGGTGATGAGCGCGACGGCGATCGACGCGAGCGCCGGGCCGTAGCGGCGCCAGGCACCCGTCGCGCGAGCGCCCGGGGCGGTCGACGCGGCGCGGGCGGGGCGGCGGGCGGCGGTGCGCGGCGCCGGTGCCGCGGCGCGGGCCGCCCGACGCGAGGGGCGGCTCCGGCGGTTCGCGCGGACGCGGCCCGACGTCCGGGCGCGCCGTCGGGTGACGTGCTCATGGTCCTCACCCTAGAGGGTCCGCCTCCGAAGCCCCGGTTCCCGCGCACCGGCGGGCGCGGAGCGAGCACAATGGAGCGAGTGAGCCAGCCCCCGCCCGCGCCCCGGCGCAGCCACGTCATCGACCTCTCCCCCCTCCGCGAGTCCCCGGCCTTCGCGCGCCTCTGGGCGGGCAACGTGATCTCGGGCATCGGCGGGCAGATGACGATCGTGGCGGTCGGCCTGCACATCTACGAGCTCACCGGATCCACGCTCGCGGTGGCGATGGTCGGCGTCGTCGCCCTCGTCCCCACCGTCCTCGCGGGGCTCTACGGCGGGATGCTCGCCGACGCCTTCGACCGCCGGCTCGTCCTGCTCGTGTCGGCGATCATCGCATGGGGCTCGACCGCCGGGATCGCGGCGCTCGCCTGGCTGGGCGCAGAGACGCCTCCGTCGCTCTACCTCCTGACGGCGCTGAACGCCGTCGCCACCACCGTCATCGTCGCGACGCGGATGACGCTCGCGCCGCGACTGCTGCGCACGGAGCTGGTGCCCGCGGCGGCCGCGCTCGGCGGCATCGCGAGCGGCGTCGAGGTGACGGTCGGGCCGGCGCTGGCGGGCGTGCTGGTCGCCTCCTCCGGGTTCGCGGTGACCTACACAATCGACGTGGTGCTGTTCCTCGCGGCGTTCCTCGGCATCGCCGGACTGCCGGCGCTCGTGCCCGAGGGCGAGCGGCAGCGGCCCGGGCTCGAGTCGCTGCGCTTCGGGATGCGGTTCCTCAGGGGAGCACCGAACATCCGGATGTCGTTCGTGGTCGACATCGTCGCGATGACCTTCGGTCAGCCCCGCGTCGTGTTCCCGGCGGCCGCGGCGATCCTGCTCGGCGGAGGCGCGGTGACGGTGGGAGTGCTCACCGCGGCGTTCGCCGTCGGAGCGCTCCTCAGCGGAGTGTTCTCGGGCCGGCTGACCGGCGTGCGCCGCCAGGGCCTCGCGATCGGCCGCTCGATCCAGGTCTACGGCGGCTTCATCGTCGCGTTCGGCGCCGTGCTGCTGGTGGCGGCGCTCGTCGAGCACGACGCGTCGGTGCCGAACCTGCCGCTCGTGATCGCCGCCTCCGTGGCCCTCGCCGGCGCCGGTGCGGCCGACAACGTCAGCTCGATCTTCCGGCAGACCATGCTGCAGACCGCGGTGCCCGACAACATGCGGGGGCGCCTGCAGGGCGTGTTCATCGTGGTGGTGACCGGCGGCCCACGGGTCGGCGACCTCTACACGGGGCTGCTGGCGTCGCTCGCCCTGCTCTGGCTGCCTCCGCTGGCGGGCGGACTCGCGATCATCGCGATCCTCGCGGTGGTGCTGCGGACCCGGACGGCGTTCCGCGAGTACGACGCCCTGCACCCGGTGGCCTGACCCTGGTCACGCAGGCCCTTGAGCCGACTCGATTCGGGGAGGGGTCAGCTGCAAGGCGGACGAAGGAGCGATACCGGCGGTATCGCGACCGAGGACAACGCCGCAGACGGCCCTCCTCGTCACGGAGCTCACTCGGGCCGGGGAGGAGTCAGCTGCAAGGCGGACGAGGAAGCGATACCGGCGGTATCGCGACTGAGGACAACGCCGCAGACGGCCCTCCTCGTCACGGAGCTCACTCGGGCCGGGGAGGAGTCAGCTGCAAGGCGGACGAGGAAGCGATACCGGCGGTATCGCGACTGAGGACAACGCCGCAGATGGCTTCTCCCCGGCTCGAGTGGGCCCCTCCCCGGATCGAGTCATTCGCCGGAGTAGGCGCCCGCTCCGTTGCCGTCGGTCAGGTTCTCGTCCGAGACCGCGCCGCTGTCGTCGTCGCGGCCTGCGACGCGCACGGGGCGGTAGACGTGGAAGCCCTCGTCGTCGGGCTCGAGCTCCCAGACGACCTCGACGTCCTCGCCGTCGATGTCGGCGAGCCGGGTGAGCGAGGGCTGCGGCGCGCCGTCGACGTATTCGAGGCGGATGCTCTCCTGCTCGGCGCCGCTGTCGAGGATGGCCGTGTACGTGGTGTTCTCCATGCCTCGACGCTAGACACGGGAGCGGCGACCCCGCCACCCCTTGCCCTGTCGCGCCACGCGCGTAGCGTCGAGCGCATGACCGACACCGAGATCACCCCCGCCGGATCCGACGACATCGCCCAGATCGCCGAGCTCGTGAAGAGCGCCAGGATCGGGCTGCTCACCACCGTCAACGAGACCGGGCAGCTCGTCAGCCGCCCGCTCGCCGCCCAGGACACCGACTTCGACGGCGATCTGTGGTTCTTCACCCAGGACCCGTCGCCCAAGGTCGACGACATCCGCGCGAACCCGAGCGTGAACGTGGCGTTCGAGTCGAAGAAGGGCTACCTCTCGGTCGCCGGGTCGGCGACGATCGTGCACGACACGGCGAAGGTCGACGAGCTCTGGACGCCCTCGGTGTCGGCCTGGTTCCCCGAGGGCAAGGAGGACCCGACCATCGCGCTCATCCGCGTCGCCGCCGAGACCGTCGAGCTGTGGACGACCGACGACGCGCGCCCCGTCGTGCTCTTCAAGGTGATCGCGGCGGCCGTCACGGGCGGGCAGCCCGACATCGGCGAGAACCGCACCGTCTCCTTCGAGTGACCGTGTGATCCCTTCCGCGAGTCTCTGCTGGGGCGACCGAGCTGCCCGGGACGGAGACTCGCGGAGCAGGACGCGCGTGCGCGTCAGGGGCCGCCGAAGCGCTCGGTGCGGACCCGCTCGGGAGCATGGCCCTGAGCCACGAGGGCCGTGGCGACGGCCTCGACGAAGGCGGTGGGTCCGCAGACGTAGACCGTGGGCCGCGCCGACGGCGGCAGGGTCGCCGTGGCCAGCAGCTCCGGAGTCACGCGCCCGGCCGGCCGGGCGGCACCCGGCGGGGCGACGCGCGTGTAGACCATGTCGGTCGCCACTCCTCCGTGCTCCGGAGGAGTCTCGGCCAGCGCCCGCAGATCGGCCTGGTAGTAGGCGAAGACGGGCGAGCGCACCGAGTAGAGCAGCCGCATCGGGGCGGCGCTGCCGGAGCGGCCGTGCTCGCGCGCCATGGCCATCAGCGGCACCAGACCGCTGCCGCCGGCGATGAGCTGCACCGGCTCGACCTGGTCGGTCCGCCAGACGAACCAGCCGCCGATCGGGCCCCTGACCTCGAGGCGATCGCCCGCCTCGAGCCCGTCGACCAGGTACGGCGAGACCTCGCCGTCGTCGAGGCGCTCGACCGCGAGCTCGACCCTCTCTCCATCGGAGGGGGCGCCGATCGAGTAGGACCGGCTCGCCTGGTAGCCGTCGGGGGCGGTGAGCCGGACGTCGAGGTGCTGCCCGGCCAGGTGCCCGGGCCAGCCGGGCACGCGCAGGGTGAGCAGGCGCGAGGTCGGGGTGAGCGGCGTGACCGACTCGGTCACCGCCTCCGTCCAGATCACCAGTAGCGCTCCTCTTTCCACGGGTCCCCGTGCATGTGGTAGCCGTTCTGCTCCCAGAACCCGGGCTGATCGCCGGGCATCAGGCGGAGGGTCCTCACCCACTTCGCGCTCTTCCAGAAGTAGAGGTGCGGGACGAGCAGGCGGGCCGGCCCGCCGTGCTCGGGGGCCAGCGGTGCGCCCTCGAACTCGGTGACGACCCACGCCTTGCCGCCGCGGATCTCGGCGAGCGGCAGATTGGTCGTGTAGCCGCCGAAGCTCTCGGCCATCACGAAGCCGGCGTCGCTCTCGATGCCGTCCAGCAGGGTGTCGACGGAGACTCCGCGCCAGCTCGTGCCGAGCTTGGACCACCGCGTGACGCAGTGGATGTCGGTGTGGACGTCCTCGTGCGGCAGGGCGTCGAACTCGGCGCGCGTCCAGCGGCGCTGACCGGCCGGGCCCGCGTCGATCGAGAAGGCCCACTCGTGGATGTTGGGGGTCGGACCGATCGAGAGGACGGGGAAGCCCTTCTCGAGGTACTGACCCGGGGGGATGTCGGGGTTCTCCTCGCGCTTGCCGAAGAAGCCCCGCGTGATGATGCCCATGCTCGCCCTCGTGCTCCCCGGGTGCGCCCCGGATCGATGGAAACCGCTCGTCGCTGGCCAGGCTATCGCGCGGGGGCGGCGAGCAGGCGCTACAACATCCGCTCCCGGCCCGCGAGCCCGGGACGGTGTCGGAGGTCGGTGCGAGGATCGCAGCATGAGACGAACCGTCGTGCCGCCGTACCTCCTCGTCCGCATCGCCCGCCTCGACGATCCCGCCTTCGCGCGGGCGGCACGGGCCGCGAGCCGCTCCCTCGAGCAGGACGTGCCCTTCCGCCGCGTCCGTCCGGGCGAGCCCGCGCCCGGTCCCGGCCGGGGTACTCCGGGCGCGTCGGCCACCGCGACGCCGACGCCCCGGCAGCGGGTGCAGGCGCTCCAGCGCACCATCTCGGACGCGGAGACCGCCGAGGTCCTGCCGGGCGCGGTCGTGCGGCGCGAGGGCGAGCCCGCGACCGGCGATCCCGCCGTCGACGAGGCGTACGACGGCCTCGGCGCGATGTCCGCCTTCCTGCAGCAGGCCTACGGCCGGGACTCGATCGACGACGCCTGGCTGCCGCTGGACGCGACCGTGCACTACGGCGACGACTACGACAACGCCTTCTGGGACGGCTCCCGGATGGTCTTCGGCGACGGCGACGGGCAGGTGTTCCGCCGCTTCACCGTCTCGCCGAGCGTCATCGGGCACGAGCTCGCGCACGGCATCACCGAGTACACGGCCAACCTCGTCTACCGCGGTCAGTCGGGTGCGCTCAACGAGTCGATCTCGGACGTGTTCGGTGCCCTGCTCGAGCAGTTCGGCGCCGGCCAGAGCGCCGAGGAGGCGACCTGGCTGATCGGCGAGGGCCTCTTCACCGACGAGGTCGAGGGGGCGGCGCTGCGCTCGATGATCGCACCGGGCACCGCCTACGACGACGACGTGCTCGGCACCGACCCGCAGCCCGGCTCGATGGCCGACTACGTCGACACCGACGACGACAACGGCGGCGTGCACATCAACTCCGGCATCCCCAACCGCGCCTTCGCGCTCGCCGCGACCACGCTCGGCGGCAGGGCGTGGGAGCGGGCGGGGCAGGTCTGGTACGACGTGCTCACCGGAGGCGTGCTCACGGCGACCGCCGACTTCTCGGCGTTCGCGGGTCTCACCGTGCGCGCGGCCGCCGCGCGCTACGGCGCGGGCTCCGACGTCGAGCAGGCGGTCCGCACCGGGTGGACGACGGTCGGAGTCGCACTGCCGCCGGCGGCCTGATCCGCGACACCCCGGCCGCGCGCGGGCCCGGCGAGTAGCATCGCGCGCATGGACGTGATCGTGTCGCGCAGCGGCGGCTTCGCCGGGCTGCGCCGGGTGTGGCGGGTGGACGTCGCCGAGCAGCCGGACGAGCGTTCCTGGCTCGAGCTGCTGGGCTCGCTCCCCTGGGGCGACACCGCGTCGTCGCGGCAGGGCGCCTCCGGCCGCCCCGACCGCTTCGTCTACGAGATCAGCGTGCAGACCCACCACGTCCGTCTCGGCGAGACCGAGCTCGACGGCGCCTGGCGCGAACTCGTCGACCGCGTGAAGAAGGCGCAGCCCCGATAGCTCGGGACTGCGCCTTCTTCACGCCGGGGCGAGGACTACTTCGTGCCGAGCAGGTCGATCACGAAGATCAGGGTCTTGCCCGAGAGCGGGTGTCCGCCGCCGGCGGGACCGTAGGCGAGGGCGGGCGGGCAGACCAGCTTGCGGCGGCCGCCGACCTTCATGCCGGGGATCCCCTGCTGCCAGGCGCGGATCAGGTTGTTGAGGGGGAAGTTGATCGACTGGTTGCGGCTCCAGGAGGAGTCGAACTCCTCGCCGGTGTCGTACTCGACGCCGAGGTAGTGGACGTCGACGGTCGAGCCGGGCTGGGCCTCGGCGCCGTCGCCGATGACGAGGTCCTCGACGACGAGGGTGTCGGGGGCCGGGCCGTCGGGGGCGTCGAGTTCGGGCTTGGTCAGGTTCTCGCTGCTCATGGTCGTCAATCCTAGGACGCGGCCCCGCGCGCCACTCTCAGGGAGCGCTGGTCCCGGATCCCGCCGCCTCGGTGCTCGAGTGCTGCTCGATGTCGTGCCAGACGACGGCGCCGACGCCGAGCGCCCCGCCCAGGAGTCCGAGTGCGAGGGCGCCCGCGGCGACCCGGGAGCGGAGCGTGCGCGGGGTGTGGCGGGTGGTCGGGCTCTCGGCCATCGTCGTCTCCTCGGGGTCGGCTGAGACCAGAGTCGCCGAGGCGCCTCGGAGCGGCCCCTGCGGACCGGGGGAAGGACCCGGGGGTGGACTGAGGATCCCGCCCGTCACTCCACCAGCGTGAGCCGCTGCGTGGGCCGGGTCATCGCGACGTAGAGGGCAGCGGCTCCGCGCTCGCCCGTCGCCGCGATCAGGCGCGGCCGGGCGATGACGACGGAGTCGAACTCCAGCCCCTTCGCCTCGGTCGTCGAGAGGATCGCCACCGGCCGGTCGAGACCCCGGGAGCCGCGGCCGACCTCCCGGCCGAGCGCCTCCTCGGCCCGCTCCGCGATCGCGTCGAGCTCGGCGTCGGGCGCGATGATCGCGAGCGTGCCGTCGGTGCTGATCGCGCGGTCCTCGCGGACAGCGGCGAGCACGCGGTCGGCGAGCCCGCCCTCCCCGCGGTCGCGGACGGTGCGGACCGGCCACTCCGTCGACCGCACCGAGCGGCTCGGCGTGACCTCGAGTCCGTTCTCGCGGGCGGTGCGCTCGGCGAGCGCCACGATCTGCGCGGGGGTGCGGTAGTTGACGGTCAGCTCCTCGAGGCGCCACGCGGGCGCCTCCCCCGGGCGTCCCTGGCGGCCGAAGGCGTCGCGCAGCGCGTCGTCCCAGCTCGACGCGGCGGAGGCGCCGGACGCCTGCGCGACATCGCCCACGATCGTGAACGAGCGCATCGGGCACCGGCGGATCAGCACGCGCCACTGCATCGGCGAGAGCTCCTGGGCCTCGTCGACGACGACGTGGCCGTACGCCCACGAGCGGTCGGCGGCGGCCCGCTCCGAGGTCGTGCCGAGGCTGGTGCGCTCGGCGAAGCCCGCGGCGAGGTCCTTCGCGTTCACGAGGCCCTCGACGCCCATGTTGCGGATGGCCGCCTCCGCGTTCTCGACGTCGCGGCGGCGCTGCTCCTTCTCGGCCTTCTTCTGCGCATCGGCGTGGTCGTCGTAGGCGCCGAGCAGCTCGGCCGCCTCGTCGAGCAGCGGGACGTCGGAGACGGTGAAGGGCGCGTCGCGGCCGCGGCGCAGCAGGGCGCGCTGAGCGGCGGTCCAGCGCGGGGTCAGCGTGGCGAACCAGTTCGGGCGCGCGTACAGGTCCTGCAGCAGCTTCTCGGGGGTCAGCGGGATCCACGCGGTGTTGAGCGCCACGCGGACGTCGTCGGCGGTGCGGACGTCCTCGCGGAGGACCGCCTCGTCGGCCTCGTCGACCGTGTTGCCGTGGCTGCGCAGCTGGTCGGCGAGCTGACGGGTCAACTGCGAGAGCATCGCCTTGACGAAGGTGACACGCGCCTCGTTGTGCGGCTTGCGGGAGTCGCGCGCGCGGGTGATCGCACGCTCGACGTCGTGCGGCTCGAGCCGCAGCCTCTCGCCGTTCACCTCGAGGATCTGCGTCTCGGTGGGGACGATCTGCCGGGAGCGGACGGCGCGCTTGAGCAGCTCCGCCATCCGCGCCGAGCCCTTCACCCGGGCGACGGTCGGCTCGTCCTCCTCGACCAGGTCCAGGCCGGGGTAGAGCTGGCCGAGGGTCGAGAGGACGACGCCGGTCTCGCCGAGCGAGGGCAGCACCGCCTCGATGTAGCGCAGGAAGGAGCGCGACGGGCCGACGACCAGGACTCCCTGCGAGGCGATCCGCTCGCGGTAGGAGTAGAGCAGGTAGGCGGCACGGTGCAGTGCCACGGCGGTCTTGCCGGTGCCGGGGCCGCCCTGGACGACCAGGACGCCCCGCAGATCGGAGCGGATGATGCGGTCCTGCTCGCTCTGGATGGTGGCGACGATGTCGTGCATCCGCCCGGTGCGCTCGGCACCGAGGGCCGCCATCAGCGCGCCCTCGCCCTGCAGGGCCGTCCCCTCGCGCAGGAGCTCCTCGTCGAAGACCTCGTCCTCGAAGCGGAGGACCTCGCGGCCGCGGGTGGTGAGGTGCCGGCGAGCGCGGGTGCCCATCGGCTGCGCCGCGGTCGCCTGGTAGAACGCGGCCGACTGCGGAGCGCGCCAGTCGAGCAGGAGCGCGTCCTGCTCCTCGTCGCGGAGGCCGATGCGGCCGATGTAGCGGTGCTCGGTCTCGCTGTCCGCGAGGGTCAGCCGGCCGAAGGCGAGCCTGTCGTCGGCGCCCGTGAGCATCCGGAGGCGGTCCTCGTACAGCCGCGCGAAGGCATCGCGCTCGGAGCGGCTCTGGTGGTTGCCTCCGACGCTCTCGATCCGCACGGAGTCGAGCGCCGCCCGCGCCTCGGCGATCAGCTCGTCGAGGCGGGCGTAGAGCCCGGCCACGTAGTCGCGCTCGCGCGTCAGCTCGGACTCGAGGACGGTGTCGGAGTCTGCCATCGTGCGCCTTCCCGTGCATCGCCGTCGCGGTCCGGGCGCGGGATGCGCTCCGGGGGCCGCAAGAAAACAGGCGGTCCAGTCTAACGAGCGCTCGGGAGGCGGACTCGCGGTCGGCCCACACCGCGTGCCCCTTGCGCATCGGATCGAGCGGGAGCATCATCGACGTCAAGAAGAGCTCGACGCCCCGTCAGAGCAGCCGGCTGCGCCGCTGCCGCAGGGCGTCGAGTTCTTTAACCGCTGATCCGTGCGCCGGGAAGAGTTGCGGGGATCCGCGCGTTGCACTGCGCATGTCGTCGACGAGCAGCATCACCGCCCCCTCCCGTGCCTCGATGGATCTGACCGAGTCGGCGCGCGCCGGCTGGGAGGCGTGGCTCCTGCGCCGCGCCGCCCGCGTCACGGGCCCTCGCGGCGACCTCGCCCTGGTCGAGACCCGCTGGCTGGAGCCGGGCGAGAGCGTCGACGACGAGACGGCCCTCGCCGGCCACGGGCCGACCGCCACGCTCACCCGCATGCGCCGCCCGAGCCTGGACACCGGCGAGGAGGAGTACGGCTACCGCGTCTGGGACGCGGCCTCGGAGGCGATCCGCGGGTTCGACGCGATCGAGACCTTCCCGTTCGACGCGGCCTGGGTGCTCGAGGCCTGGTTCGAGCCGGTGGGCGAGGAGCGGACGATCCCGTTCGAGCACCTGCGCGACAACGGCGCGACCCGCGACCTGGTCGTGCCGGGCGACATCACCTTCTCGCTCGTCGACGACGGCCGGGCCCGCGAGTACACGGTCGCGGCCTTCGACGACGGCGGCACGCTGCTCGTCCCGTTCGGCGACCCGACGAACCGGAGCGACGACCCCGAGCTGGCGAGCTACCCGGTAGGTCGCTTCCTCGTCGTGCAGCGCCTGGGCGGCGCGGCCGACGCCGGGACACCCGGCCCCGTGCTGCTCGACTTCAACCGCGCCTACATCCCGCCGTGCGGCTTCTCGCCGCACTACAACTGCCCGCTGCCTCCCGCGCAGAACCGCCTCTCGGTGCCGGTGACCGCCGGCGAGCGCCGCGTGCGCAGCGCCGCCGCGGCCTGATGCCGCGGCCCGGGCGCCTCGGTCGTCGCGGCAGCTTCTGGGTCTCGACCCTGGTGCTGGCGCTCTGCCTCTGGTCCAGCGGCTCCCCCTCCGTGCTCTACCCGAGCTACGCGCGGGAGTGGGATCTCTCGCCGGTCGTCGTCACGACGGTCTTCGGCGCCTACCCCGTCGTGCTGCTGCTCGCCCTGCTCGTGGTCGGTGACCTGTCGGACGTGATCGGGCGCCGGCGGACCATGCTGATCGGCATCGGGCTGATCTCGGTGTCGGCGATCGCGTTCTCGCTCGCGGACGGGGTCGCACTGCTCTACGTCGGCCGCGCCCTGCAGGGTCTCGGCACCGCGCTGGCCCTGGGTGCGGCGAGCGCCTCCCTCGTCGACAACAACGTCTCGGGTAACCCCCGGGTGCCGTCGTCGCTGACGACCGTCTCCACCGCCGCCGGGCTGACCCTGTCGCTGCTGCTCTCGGGCGCCCTCGCCCAGTACGCCCCGCTCCCCCTGCAGCTCAGCTTCTGGGTGCTCGCCGCGGTCGGCCTCGCGACCCTCCTGCTGCTGGCCGCGAGCCGCGACGACCGGCCGAGCGGTGCGCGCCGGTGGCGTCCTCGCCTCCCCCACGTGCCGTCCGGCCTGCGGATGGCGTACGCCTCGGCGACGCTCGCCGTGACCGTCGCCTACGCGGTGGGCGCGCTGGTGCTCTCGCTCGGGGCCGAGATGGTGCGCGAGCTCACCGGCACCACGGATCTGCTCGTCACCGGCTCGGTGCTGGCGCTCTCGGCGCTCGTCATCGGTGCGACGGCGCTCGCGATCCAGAGGGTGCACGCGCACGTGGCGATCATCGCGGGAGCTCTCATCGCGATCGTCTCGCTCGGGCTGCTGGAGTGGACGGCCGCGAGCGGCTCGCTCCCGCTGTTCTTCGCCTTCGCTGCGGTGAGCGGCATCGGCTACTCGCTCAGCTTCTCGGGCGGGCTCGCGCTGGTCGGCCGGGTCGCGCCCGTCGAGCACCGCGGCTCGATGATCTCGGCCGTCTACCTCCTGAGCTACCTCGGCCAGGCCCTCACGGCGATCACGGCGGGGGCGCTGGCCACCGGGCTCGGCCTCGAGGCCTCGATCGATCTGGTCGCCCCCGCGGTGGCGATCGTGTGCGTGTCCGCCGCGGTCGTGGCGGTCGTCGACCTGCGGAGGCGGCGCTCCGCCGTTCTCGTCAGCGCGTGAGCGCCGCCCGGCGGGCCACGAGCTCGTCGAGCAGCACGCGCTCGTCGACCGCGGCCGCCCGTCCTCCGCGGCCCGCGATCTGGTGCTGGCGGAGGTGCGCGAGGCGCGTCGCCGTGCGGATGAAGCCCGTCATCGCGCGGGGGCGGTCGCTGCCCGCGGTCCGCGCCCAGCGCAGGGCGGTCCGGCGCCCCTCGGCCGTGCCGATCATCCGGACCTCGGCCGGCGAGAGCCAGCCCGCGGCCGCGTAGTCGCCGAGCCGCTCGAGGGTGAGTGTGCGCTCCCGACGGCGCAGCAGCACGACCACGATCACCGCGACGACGAACAGCGGCACCTGGACGACTCCGTAGAAGCCGAACCAGTCGGCGACGAGGAACGACGAGCCGTTCCACAGCGCGTGCAGGAACGCGGCGAGCGCCAGACCGAGGAGCGCGATCGGCACGGCCGCCGCGGCGCGTCTGCTCGCCGCGAAGCCCAGCGCCGCTCCCGTGCACGCGGTGAACAGCACGTGGGCGAACGGCGAGAGCACCCCGCGGAGGAAGAACGTGACGGCGAGCGAGCCGAGACCGCCCTCGACCAGCGCGCTGCCGAAGTAGAGGATGTTCTCGACGAAGGCGAAGCCCGAGGCGACGACCGCGGCGTAGACGATGCCGTCGACCGGCCCGTCGAACGAGCGGCGCCAGATCAGCAGCACGAGGAGCACGCCGAAGCCCTTGGCGGTCTCCTCGACCAGCGGCGCCTGGATCACGGCGCCGACGAAGTCCGACTCGCTCGGCTGCGCTCCGGAGGCGTAGACCGCGATCTGCACGCCGAGGTCGACCAGGAGGGCGATGGCCACCGAGCCGGCGGCGCCCCAGAGGAACGCGAACCACAGGCCGAGCGGCGCCTCCGGCTCCCAGCGGTCGACCCAGCGGACCCCGAGGAGCACGAGGGTCAGCGGGACGAGCGCGATCACGGCGCAGACCGCGGCGGCGCTCACGCCGAGGCCGAGGACGACGTAGGCGAGGACGAGCAGCAGCAGGACGCCGAGCAGCGCGACGCCGACGGCGCCGAGCACGGTCGGCACGACGGAGGGGCGGGCGGGCGGAGTCGGCGGCGGGTAGGCGCTCATGGGGTCCGAGAGTAGGGCACGGGCGCGGTCCGTCCCCGGCGCTTGACACGGCGGAGCGCCGGTGCGCCCGCGGACCGGACACCCGTGTCCGATTCCCGCGATCGGACCGCCCCCGCGCGTGACAGGCTCGACGCATGCCCGCCGATCCGCTGTTCGAGGAGCGCTACCGCGCCGTCGCCTCCCGCGACTCCCGCTTCGACGGCCGCTTCATCACCGGCGTGCACTCGACCGGGATCTACTGCCGGCCGAGCTGCCCGGCGACCACGCCTCAGCGGAGGAACGTCCGCTTCTACCCGACCGCCGCGGCCGCGCACGAGGCCGGTCTCCGCGCCTGCAAGCGCTGCCTGCCCGACGCGGTGCCCGGCTCCCCCGAGTGGAATCTCCGCGACGACACCGCGGCCCGCGCCATGCGGCTCATCGCCGACGGAGTCGTCGACCGCGAGGGCGTCGAGGGGCTCGCCGCGCGGCTGGGCTACGGATCACGGCACCTCGGCCGCATCCTGCGGGAGGAGCTGGGCGCGCCTCCGCTCGCCCTCGCCCGCGCGCAGCGGGCGCAGACGGCCCGGCTGCTGCTGACCGGGACCGGGCTGCCGGTCTCGGACGTCGCCTTCGCGGCCGGGTTCACGAGCATCCGCCAGTTCAACGCGACGCTCGTCGAGGTGTACGAGCGCACCCCGAGCGCCCTGCGCGCGTCGGCTCGCGGCGACCGCTCCGAGACCGAGGCGACGGCCGGGGCGACGACGCTGCAGCTGCGGCTGCCCGTGCGCGCGCCGTTCGACGCGGGGGTGCTCGCGTTCCTCGGCGACCGGGCGGTCGCAGGGCTCGAGGAGGCGGCGCCCGGCGTCTACTCGCGCGCGCTCACGCTCCCCGGCGGGCCGGCCCTCGCGCGACTCGAACTCGACGGCGAGGTGGTGCGCTGCACGGCGACCCTCGCCTCGCTCGCCGACGCGGGGCCGCTCGTCGCCCGCGTGCGCCGGCTGCTCGATCTCGATGCCGACTCGCGGGCGATCGACGAGGCGCTGGCCGCCGACCCCGCGCTCGCTCCCCTGGTCGCCGCGACCCCGGGAATCCGACTGCCCGGGTCGGTCGACGCCGACGAGACCCTCGTGCGGACCCTGCTCGGGCAGCAGGTCTCCGTCGCCGCCGCCCGCACCGCGCTGGGCCGCCTCGTCGAGGCCCTCGGAGACGAGCTGCCGCCCGAGATCGCGACCGGCGCGATCACCCGCTCGTTCCCCGCGGCCGCCGTCATCGCCGAGCGCGGGGCGGAGGTGCTGCGCGGCCCCGCGCGCCGGGTCGACACGGTGCTCCGCGTCTGCGCGCTGCTCGCCGACGGGGCTCTGCGGCTGGACGCGGGCGCGAGCCGCGACGAGCTGGCCGAGCACCTGCTCGCCGTGCCGGGGATCGGGCCGTGGACGGCCGGCTACGTCGCGATGCGGGTGACGGGCGACCCCGACGTGCTGCTGACCGCCGACCTCGCCCTGCGCTCCGGAGCGGCGGCCGTCGGGCTGCCGACGCAGGCCCGGGCGCTCGCCGAGCGCGGGCGGAGCTGGGCGCCGTGGCGCAGCTACGCGGGGATGCACCTCTGGCGGGTCGCCGCCCTGCGGGCCGGCGGCCGGGCGGACTAGCTCCCCGGCGGGACGACCGGGATCGCCGCGGTCATCGCCTCGATCCCCGAGAGGCGCGCGGGCGAGATCAGCCGCAGGACCTCCTCCCTGGACATCAGCCCGGCCTCGACGACGAGATCGGCCACGTTGCGGCCGGTCGACAGCGCCGCCTTGGCGAGGGCGGCGGAGGCGGTGTAGCCGATGCTCGGGGTCAGCGCCGTCACGACTCCGACCGACGAGGCGACCATCGCCTCGAGGCGGTCCTCGTTGGCGGTGATGCCGTCGATGCAGTTGACGCGGAGGGTGAGGCAGGCCTGCGTCATCCAGGTGATGCTCTGCAGCAGCGAGTGCGCGATGACCGGCTCGAAGGCGTTGAGCTGCAGCTGGCCCGCCTCGGCGGCCATCGTGACGGTGACGTCGGCGCCGGCGACCGAGTACGCGACCTGGTTCACCACCTCCGGGATCACCGGGTTCACCTTGCCCGGCATGATGCTCGACCCCGCCTGGCGCGGCGGCAGGTTGATCTCGCCGAAGCCCGCCTGCGGGCCGGAGGAGAGCAGCCGCAGATCGTTGCAGATCTTGGACAGCTTGATCGCCGAGCGCTTGAGCGCACTCGAGAACGACATGAACACGCCGGTGTCGCTCGTGGCCTCGACCAGGTCCTGCGCCATCTCGAGGTCGAGATCGGTGATCTCGTTGAGGTGGCGGACCGCAGCGGCCCCGTAGCGCGGATCGGCGGTGATCCCGGTGCCGATGGCGGTGGCTCCGATGTTGACCTCGGCGAGGAGCCAGATGGTCTCGGAGAGGCGCGCGTGATCCTCGCCGAGCGTGGTGGCGAAGCCGTGGAACTCCTGGCCCAGCGTCATCGGGACCGCGTCCTGCAGCTGCGTGCGGCCGACCTTGAGCACCTGGCCGAACTCGACCGCTTTCTGCGAGAACGACTGCCGGAGCAGGGCGAGCTCGTCGAGCAGGCGCCGGAGCGACCAGGTCATCGCGATCTTGATCGCCGTCGGGTAGACGTCGTTGGTCGACTGGCTGCGGTTGACGTCGTCGAGCGGGTGCAGGAAGGCGTAGTCGCCCTTCGGGTGCCCCGCGATCTCGAGTGCGACGTTGGCGACGACCTCGTTCGCGTTCATGTTCGTGGAGGTGCCGGCTCCGCCCTGGATCACGCCGACGACGAACTGGTCGTGGAACTCGCCGTCGATGATGCGACGGCAGGCGGCCTCGATCAGCTCGGCCTTCGCGGGCGAGAGACTGCCGATCTCGGTGTTGGCGCGCGCGGCGGCGAGCTTGACCGTGACGAGCGCCTTCACCAGATCGGGGTAGATCGAGATGGGCCGCTTCGAGATCGGGAAGTTGTCGAGGGCGCGGGCGGTGTGGATGCCCCAGTACGCGTCGGCGGGGATCTCGAGCGAGCCGAGGGAGTCGGTCTCGGTGCGGACGGCGGGGGCGGGCTCCGCCGCGTCACCCGGTGCGGTGGTGGTCAGGTCGCGTCCTTCCGGCTGGTCGTCGGGGAGGGTGCTCGTGGCGAGGGTCACGTCAGCTCCGTTGCTGTCGTCGTGCGGCCCCGGGAGTGCAGGGGGTCCGCGAACTGCTCCTTCCAGCCTACGCCGCGGGCCTGCCCGCTCCCGGGACGGGGAGCGGTGCAGGCGATGGTGCGATCTGCAGGCGATGAGGGGGGTCGACGAGTCATGCGGAGAAAGGCTCGTTCGAGGTCTCCCGCAGACCGCATGAGAGCCGGCAGACCGCACCTCAGCAGTCCACCTGCGTCATCTTGGAGTCCTCCGAGCCTCCCACGAGCCATTGGCCTGGTCATCGACGTGTGAAGCGAGACAGGAGCGGTCCATTCTGAGGTCGACGGCCGGAAGTGGCCGCCTTCTCGAATGGATCGGACTCCTCATGCTCGTCCTGCTGCTCGCCCTCGCCGTCCTCACGACCGTCGGGCTGCTCCTCCTCGTCCGCGCGGTCGACCGCGACGGGTACCGTCCCGTCGCGGTCGATCCGCAGTACGACAGCCGCGGAGGCGACTCCTGACTCAGTCGACCCGGTCCGGCTCCGGGATGGTCGGGGAGGCGTGCAGACCGCCGCTCAGCGCGTACTCCTCCTCGGGCGAGAGCACGAGGCGCTTGCGGCCCCAGACGGCGAATCCGATCAGGATCACGACGTAGACCACGGCGATGCCGACGATCGCGGGCTGGAAGGCCTCGTTCAGCAGGAATCCGAAGAAGATCAGCACGTTGATGAGCCCCGCGATGACCGCACCGGGCACGCCCCACGGGCTGAGGTAGGGCCGGGAGGCGTTCGGGAACCGGCGGCGGAGCAGCACGAACGACACCATCTGCATGAAGTAGGCGATGACCGCGCCCCAGACCGCGATGTTGAGCACGACGGCACCGGCGACGGTGTCCGGGTTGATCGCGGTGAGCAGGTCGACGACCACCAGCGCGACGAAGCCGATCACGGCGCCGACCGTCAGCGCGATCCACGGAGTCTGGCGCTTGCCGGTCAGCGAGAAGACGCGCGGGTAGTAGCCGGCACGCGACAGCGAGTACATGTTGCGTCCGTAGGCGAACATGATGCCCTGGAGCGAGGCGAGGAGACCGATCAGCGCGAACAGGGCCAGCACCGCCGCGGCTCCGTCGCCGACCATCGCGCGGAAGCCGTCGAGCAGGGGCTCGGCCGAGACGCCCATGTCCTCGGAGCCGATCAGCGCGGTGTTGAGGAACAGCACGAGCAGGCCGGTGACGATCAGGGTGCCGCGGGCCCAGAAGCCGGCGCGCGGGATGTCGCGGACGGGGTCGTGCGCCTCCTCGGCCGCGAGCGGCAGCTCCTCGATGCCCAGGAAGAACCACATCGCGAAGGGCAGCGCGAACAGGATCGGGATCACTCCGTGCGGGAGGAACTCGCTCTGACCCGCATCGGGGGCGATGTTCCAGAGGCTCGACCAGTCCAGAGCGGGCGAGAACAGTGCCATCACCGAGAACGCCAGCAGGATCGCGATCGAGACGATCGACACGACGATCGCGAAGCGGAACGAGATGGCCGCTCCGGCCGAGTTCAGCGCGACGAACACGATGTAGAGGACGAGCCACCAGATCCACATCGCGCCGGAGAGGTCGAAGCCGAGCAGCTCGCTCGTCACTCCGTTCGCGTACTGCGCCGAGAAGAAGACGACGACCGCGGTCGTCGCGACGTACTCGATCGTCTCGGCGAGCCCGGTGACGAGACCGCCCCAGGGGCCCATGGCCGAGCGGGCGAAGGAGTAGGCGCCTCCGGTGTGCGGCATGGCGGCCGACATCTCGCCGATCGAGAAGATGAGGCCGTAGTACATCACCACGAGGATCGCGAAGGCGATGAGCATCCCGCCGAAGCCGGCGAAGGCGATGCCGAAGTTCCAGCCCGAGAAGTCGCCCGAGATGACCGCCGCGACCGCCAGGCCCCAGAGGCCCCAGACTCCCGCCGAGCGGCGCAGGGTGCGCTTCTCGAAGTAGCCCTCCTCGGCCTTGCGGTAGCTCACGCCCGCGGTGCTCGTCACGTTCGCGGAGTCGGGGCTCTTCGTGCGCGCCCTCCCCTCAGCGCTCCGGGGCGGGGACTTCGGGGCGTCGGACTGCTGGGTCATCGGGTCTCCTCGGGTCGTCGCGACCGAGCATAGGGACCTCAATGGACGCTGTGAAGGCCAATGGCGTTTCGGGGAGGTAAAACCGTCGGCGGACGCCGCTTGCTCTGGCGCGCGGGTCACCCGCCCGCCCGTCGCGCCTGTGGTCTAATGGTCCCCGATCCGACCTTGCGCCTCCTCTCGGCCGACCGGCGGAGCCAGCACCCGGAGGCAGACGATGAGCACAGCCGGCACCGATCCGACGACGAAACGGGGCATGCTCACGCTCGAGCGCCTCGACGAGCTCATCGCCGCGGGCGAGATCGACACCGTCATCGTCGCCTTCACCGACATGCAGGGGCGCCTGGTCGGCAAGCGCATCTCGGCGCGCCTGTTCCAGGACGACGTCGCCGAGCACGGCGCGGAGTGCTGCAACTACCTGCTCGCGGTCGACGTCGAGATGAACACCGTGGCCGGCTACGCGATCTCGAGCTGGGAGCGCGGCTACGGCGACATGGCGATGGTCCCCGACCTCTCGACCCTCCGGCTCGCGCCCTGGCTGCCCGGGACCGCGATGGTGACGGCCGACCTCACCTGGCTCGACGAGGCGCCGGTCGGCGAGGCACCGCGGCAGATCCTCCGCGCGCAGCTCGACCGCCTCGCCGCGCGCGGTCTCGAGGCGCTCGTCGCGACGGAGCTGGAGTTCATCGTCTTCGACGACTCCTACCGCGACGCCTTCAAGAAGGGCTACCGCGAGCTGACTCCGGCGAGCGACTACAACATCGACTACGCACTACTCGCCTCGACGCGGATGGAGCCGCTGATGCGCGACATCCGCGTCTCGATGGAGGGCGCCGGCCTGTACTGCGAGGGCATCAAGGGCGAGTGCAACTTCGGCCAGCAGGAGATCGGCTTCAAGTACGACACCGCGCTCGTCACCTGCGACAACCACTCGATCTACAAGTCGGGCGCGAAGGAGATCGCCGACAAGCACGGCAAGAGCCTGACCTTCATGGCCAAGTTCAACGAGCGCGAGGGCAACTCGTGCCACATCCACCTGTCGCTGCGCGGGACCGACGGCACTCCGGTGTTCGCCGACGCCGAGGGCGAGCACGGGATGTCACCGCTGTTCCGGCACTACCTCGCGGGGCAGCTCGCCGCGATGCGCGAGTTCACGCTCTTCTTCGCGCCCAACATCAACTCGTACAAGCGCTACGTCGACGGCTCCTTCGCGCCGACCGCGGTCGCCTGGGGGCTCGACAACCGCACCTGCTCGCTCCGCGTCGTAGGTCACGGCCCGGGGCTGCGCGTCGAGAACCGCGTGCCGGGAGGCGACGTCAACCAGTACCTGGCCGTCGCCGCCCTCATCGCGGCGGGTCTGCACGGCATCGAGAACGAGCTGGAGCTGGAGGAGGTCTGCACCGGCAACGCCTACAGCTCCGGAGCACCGCGGGTCCCCACGACGCTCCGCGAGGCGGCCGACCTGTTCGAGCACTCCGCCCTCGCGCGGGCCGCCTTCGGCGACGAGGTCGTCGACCACTACGTCAACAACGCGCGCGTCGAGCTCGCGGCGTACGACGCGGCGGTGACCGACTGGGAGAGGGTGCGCGGATTTGAACGGCTCTGAGGCCCCGGCCGCGCCGCGGCCGATCATCGGGCTGACCACGTACCGCGAGCGCGCGGTCTCGGGCGTCTGGGACGTCGAGGCGTCCTTCCTCCCCGCGAACTACATCGACTCGGTGACGCGGGCGGGCGGCGTGGCGCTGCTGCTGCCTCCGCAGCCCGCCTCGGCCGAGACGGCGCGCGCCGTCGTCGACCGGCTCGACGGGCTGATCGTCTGCGGCGGCAAGGACATCGACCCCGCCCGCTACGGCCAGGAGCCGCACCCCGAGACCGACGCTCCCCGCCCCGAGCGCGACGCGTGGGAGGACCACCTCGTCACCGCCGCGCTCGAGAGCGACACCCCGTTCCTCGGCATCTGCCGCGGCGCCCAGCTGCTCAATGTGAGCCTCGGCGGCACCCTGCACCAGCACCTGCCCGATCTCGTCGGCGACCGCCGCTACCAGGCGGGCGGCGGCGTGTTCTCGCACGTCGACGTCGCGGTCGAACCGGAGTCGCGGCTGCGCGGGCTCCTCGGCGAGGACGCGGTCGTCGCGCAGGTCTACCACCACCAGGCGGTCGACCGGGTGGCCGACGGCCTCGAGGTCGCCGCGCGCACCGCCGACGGCACCATCGAGGCGCTCGAGGTGCCCGGGCGGCGCTTCGCCCTGGGCGTGCAGTGGCATCCGGAGGAGGACGCCTCGGACGCCCGCCTCTTCACCGGTCTCGTCGCCGCGGCACTCGCCCGGCGCGCCGCCCTCGCAACGGAAGCATCACACGCATGAGCACGCAGTCCCTCGTCGACCCCTCGACCGGCACCGCCTTCGACGAGATCGCGCTCGTCGACCTCGCCGGCGTCGACACCGCGATCGCCCGGGCGGCCGTCGCGCAGCGCGGCTGGGCCGCCCTCGCCCCCGTCGACCGGGCCCGCGCGCTGCGCCGCTTCGCCGCGGCCGTGGACGGCGCGATCGAGGAGCTGGCCGCGCTCGAGACCCGCAACTCCGGCCACCCGATCACCCAGGCCCGCTGGGAGGCGGGGCACGTGCGCGACGTGCTCGAGTACGCCTCCGCCGCTCCGGAGCGGCTGCTCGGCGCGCAGATCCCCGTCGCGGGCGGTCTCGACGTGACCGTGCACGAGCCGCTCGGCGTCGTCGGCATCATCACCCCCTGGAACTTCCCGATGACCATCGCCTCGTGGGGCTTCGCTCCGGCGCTCGCCGCGGGCAACGCCGTGGTGCTGAAGCCGGCCGAGTGGACTCCGCTGACGAGTCTCCGCCTGGCCGAGCTGGCGCTCGAGTCGGGGCTCCCGGAGGGTCTCTTCCAGGTGCTGCCCGGCCGGGGCGACGTCGTCGGCGAGCGCTTCGTGACGCATCCGCTGGTCCGCAAGGTGGTCTTCACCGGATCGACCCGCGTGGGCAAGCGGGTGATGGCGGGTTGCGCCGAGCAGGTGAAGCGGGTGACCCTCGAGCTCGGCGGCAAGAGCGCGAACATCGTGTTCGCCGACTCCGACCTCGAGCGCGCGGCGGCCACCGCCCCGTACGGAGTGTTCGAGAACGCCGGGCAGGACTGCTGCGCGAGGAGCCGCATCCTCGTCGAGAGGAGCGTCTTCGACCGCTTCCTCGAGCTGCTCGAGCCCGCGGTGCAGGGCGTCGTCGTGGGCGATCCGCGCGAGGAGGCGACCGAGATGGGTCCCCTGGTCTCGGCGGCGCACTACGAGCGCGTGGCGTCCTTCGTCCCGGAGGAGGCGCCCGTCGCGTTCCGCGGCTCGGCTCCCGCGGGCTCCGGCTTCTGGTTCCCGCCGACCGTGCTGCTGCCCTCGAGCGAGGACGCGGTGTGGCGGGAGGAGGTCTTCGGGCCGGTCGTCTCGGTGCTGCCGTTCGACGACGAGGCCGACGCGGTCCGGCTCGCCAACGACTCCGACTACGGCCTCTCGGGCTCGATCTGGACCCGCGACCTCGGCCGCGCGCTGCGGATGTCGCGGGCGGTCGAGAGCGGCAACCTCTCGGTCAACTCGCACTCGTCGGTGCGCTACTCGACGCCCTTCGGCGGCTTCAAGCAGTCGGGACTCGGACGCGAGCTCGGGCCCGACGCCGCGCTGGGCTTCACCGAGACCAAGAACATCTTCTTCGCGGCCGACTGAGCCGCGACTCCCCCGCACCTCTGCACCTCTGCACCTCTCTCGAAAGGCCGACCATGGCGATCCCCCCTCTCGACACGACCCCGCTCGACCTCGGGCAGCGCCTCGCCGGCAAGGTCGCGGTCGTCACCGGAGGCGCGAGCGGGATCGGCCTGGCCACCGCGACGCGCTTCGTCCGCGAGGGCGCACGGGTCGTCATCGCCGATGTCGACCAGGCGCGCGGCACCGAGGTCGCCGAGGCGCTCGGCGGCCTGTTCGTGAAGGTCGACGTGACGAGCGAGGCCGAGGTGGACGCGCTGTTCCAGGCCGCCGTCGACGCCTACGGCTCGGTCGACATCGCCTTCAACAACGCGGGGATCTCGCCCCCCGACGACGACTCCATCGAGATCACCGAGCTGCCCGCGTGGGAGCGCGTGCAGGACGTGAACCTGAAGTCGGTCTACCTCTGCTGCCGCGCGGCGCTGCGGCACATGACGAAGCAGGGCAGCGGATCGATCATCAACACCGCGTCGTTCGTCGCGGTGCTCGGGTCGGCCACCTCGCAGATCAGCTACACGGCGTCCAAGGGCGGCGTGCTGGCGATGAGCCGCGAGCTCGGCGTGCAGTTCGCGCGCCAGGGCATCCGGGTCAACGCGCTCTGCCCCGGACCGGTGAGCACGCCGCTGCTGCAGGAGCTGTTCGCCGCGGATCCGGTGCGGGCCCAGCGCCGCCTGGTGCACATCCCGGTCGGCCGCTTCGCCGAGCCGGAGGAGCTCGCCGCCGCCGTCGCGTTCCTCGCGAGCGACGACGCCTCCTTCATCACCGGGTCGACCTTCCTCGTCGACGGCGGCATCTCGTCGGCCTACGTGACTCCGGAGTGACCGACAACGGGCTCGGGACGACGGGCGGCGACGGCGACGTCTCCGCCCCCGCGGCGAGCGCCGAGGAGGCGGTGCTGCGGCCCGTCCGGACCGGCAACTCCTTCGAGGAGACCGTGCAGCGCCTGATGCAGACGGTGAAGCTCGGGCTCGTGGCGCCGGGCGAGCGGCTGCCTCCGGAGCGCGAGCTCGCCGCGCGGCTGGGGGTCGGGCGCGACACGGTGCGCGACGCGATCTCGTCCCTGGCCGACGCCGGATTCCTCAGCGTCCGGCGCGGACGCTACGGCGGCACGTTCGTGGCCGACGAGCTGCCGGCGGAGGTGCCGGGGCGCCGCGGCTTCGACCGCGCCGAGATCGACGACGTGGTGGGGCTGCGCGAGATCCTCGAGGGAGGAGCGGCCCGGCTGGCGGCGGCCGCCGACCTCACCGCGGCCGACCGCGGGCAGCTCTTCCAGGCGCTCGCCGACGTCGAGGCGGCGAGCCCCGAGGACTACCGGCGGCTCGACTCCCGGCTGCACCTCGCGGTCGCGGAGCTGGCGGGCGTCCCGTCGCTCCTGCCGCTCGTGGCCGAGAGCCGGATGCGCGTCAACGCGCTGCTCGATGACATCCCCCTGCTGCCGCGCAACATCGCCCACGCCGACGAGCAGCACCGGGCCCTCGTCACAGCGATCCTGACCGGACGCGCCGACGAGGCCGAACGGCTGATGTCGGAGCACGTGCAGGCCTCGGCGGCGCTGCTGCGCGCCTTCCTGGCGTGAGGGGTCAGCGGTAGTCGCTGCCCGACACGAGGGCGATGAACGGGATCAGGAGGCCGAAGAACAGCAGCCCGACCACGATGAGGAGGGCGATTCCCGTCATCACGGCGTTCAGGACGATGCCCCAGATCGCGAGCGTGCGGCCCGCCGGCTCGCGGCGGAGGCCGAGGATGCCGAAGACGAGACCGGCGACCGGGGCGATGACGGTGAGGCCGAAGAAGACCGAGGTGACGCCGAGGATGAGGCTGGTGAGCGAGAACGGGGTCGACGGCGCGGGAGTCGCGACGGACGGGGCGGGCGGGGTGCCGTAGGGGGCCTGGGCGCGCTGCGGCTGCGGCTCCGGCGCGGTGAGGACGGCGGTCGTGCCGAGGTCCTCGGTCGGCTGCCGGTCGGCGGGGGTCTGAGCGGCCGGGGTCTGGGTGCCGTCGGTGGTCATGGGGTGCTCCTTCTCGGGGTGCCGGAGTGGTCGTCCCGGCGATGTCTCCACGCTACGGAGGCGCTCGCACGCCCCCCATCCGGCGAACCCCCGGAGCGGTGGGGACAGCCCCCGTGTCCTCCAGGGGGCGGGTGCGAGACTGAGGTGCCGGCGCGTCGCCGGACGGGCGCGAGGAGGCGGCGGATGGACGACGACGAGACCCGGTTCCGCACGCGGGACGCCCAGGGTGCCCGGGCCGTCTGGCTCGCCGGTCTCGCGGCGCTCGCCGGGTTCGTGATCCTCTCGCCGATCATCTCGCTGATCGCGACGGTGATGACGTGGGGGGCGAAGCGCCGGACCGGTCCGCTGAGCGATCGGAACGGCGTCGTGGCCGTCAACTGGCAGCTCACCTACCTCGCGCTGCAGCTCATGCTGGTGCCGCTGCACCTCGCGCTCGTCTCGGTCCGCGACACCCTCGGCGGCGGGTGGCCGACCCTCACGATCGCGGCGATCCTCCTGCTCGCCGTGCTGAACATCGTGCTGTGCCTCGTGCTCGGCGTCCGCTCGGGACGCGGCAGGGCGGTGCGCCTGCTGATCGCGGTCCCCTTCGTCCGCTCCTCCCGCCCGGCGCGCTGAGGCCCCCGCGGGGTGGCAGGGTGGTGGGGTGATCGAGTTCCCCTCCCCCGTGTTCGTCGTGGCCGATGACGGGACCCGGATCGCCACCTACTCCGTGGGCGACGAGGCGGCGCCGACCGTGCTCGCGGTGCACGGCTTCGCCTCCCACGCGGTGCTCAACTGGCAGACCGCGGGCTGGCTGCGGACCCTCGTCCGCGCCGGCTACCGGGTCGTCGCCCTCGATCAGCGCGGGCACGGCGCCAGCGAGAAGCCGCACCGCGCCGACGCGTACGGGGTCGACGTCATGGTCGGCGACATCGTGCGCGTCCTCGACTCCTACGACCTCGTCGAGCCCCACTACCTCGGCTACTCGCTCGGCGCGCGGATGGGCTGGGTCCTGGGGCTCCGGCACCCGGAGCGCCTGGCGACCCTGAGCCTCGGCGGGCTCACGGTCGGCGAGCCGCTGCGGCACTTCGACGCCGAGGCCGCGCGGGCGCGCGCGGCGGGCGGAGGCGAGATCGACGAGGGCTTCACCCGCGCGTTCATCGGCATGGCCGAGGGTGTCGCGGGCAACGACCTCGCAGCGCTGGTCGCGGTCGCCGACGGCGTGCGCGGCGGGGCGCACCCCGAGCCGGGCGAGCATCCGGAGCTGCCGACGCTGATGGTGACCGGCGACGCCGACCCCATCGCCCCCGGAGGCGCGCGGCTGGCCGCCGAGGCGGGTGCGCGCTTCGTGAGCGTCCCCGGCCGCGACCACACGAGCACGGTGCCGGCGCGCGGCTTCAAGGAGGCGGTGCTCGCGTTCCTCGCGGAGCACGCGTGAGCCTGCCGAGCTCGCGCGACCTGTAGACCGCGCAGGGGGTCGACGGAGGCGCGCGGCGTAGCATCGCGGCATGCTTGCGATCCGCGTCGACCAGCCCGGCCCCGACTCCCGTCTCGTCCTCGAGGAGGTGGCGGCACCGTCGCCCGGGCCGGGCGAGGTCCTGATCCGGGTGGCCGCGGCGGGCGTCAACCGCGCCGACCTCTCGCAGCGCGCGGGCGCCTACCCGCCGCCGCCCGGCGCCTCCGCCGTGCTCGGGATGGAGGTGTCGGGCGCCGTCGTCGAGCTCGGCCCCGGCACCCGAGGGGTCGAGGTCGGCGACGAGGTCTGCGCCCTGCTGTCGGGCGGCGGCTACGCCGAGTACACAGTCGTCGACGCGGGGCTCCTGCTCCCGGTGCCCGCAGGAGTCGGGCTGGTCTCGGCCGCGGCGCTCCCCGAGGCGACGGCCACGGTCTGGTCGAACCTGGTGATGGTCGCCGGGCTCCGCGCGGGCGAGACCGTGCTGGTCCACGGTGGCGGCAGCGGCATCGGGACCGCGGCGATCCAGATCGCCGCCGCGATCGGCGCCCGCGTCGCGGTGACGGCCGGCAGCTCCCGCAAGCTCGACGCCTGCCGCGCGCTGGGCGCCGACATCCTGATCGACTACCGCGAGGAGGACTTCGTCGCGCGCCTCGCGGAGGAGACCGACGGTGCCGACGTGATCCTCGATCCGGTCGGCGGCGACTACCTCGCCCGCGACGTGGAGGCGCTCGCGCTCGGGGGCCGCATCGTCTTCATCGGCAACCAGTCGGGCGCCCTCGGCTCCCTCGACATCGGCGCGCTGATGCGCCGACGCGGAGCCGTGCACGCCACGACGCTCCGTGCGCGGCCCCTGGAGGAGCGCCGCGCGATCATCGCGCAGGTCCGCGAGAAGGTGTGGCCGCTGGTCGCCGACGGCACGGTGCGCCCGGTGATCGACGAGGTCGTGCCGCTCGCCGAGGCCGAGCGCGCGCACGAGCGCATGCGCGCGTCCGGCCACATCGGCAAGCTGCTGCTGACGCCCTAGGCCCTGCTTCCGAGGCGCTCAGACTCCGGAGCGCAGCAGCCCCAGCGACCGGTTGATCCCGTCGACGTCGACGGCCGCGGGGTCGAAGGACGCCCCGGCCGCGACGCCCAGCGCCTCGAGCGCCTCCGCGTGATCGGGCGAGGAGGCGTCGGTCGCGGCGCGCACCGTGTCGGCCCAGGCGACGGGGCCGCCCGGAGCGTCGATCGGAGCGGCACCGCGCGCGCCCGTGCAGCGCGGCAGGGCGGACCGCAGCGGCGCGACCGACTCGAGCCGGATGACGTGGCGCCACTCGTCCTCGAGGTCGTAGACGTAGAACAGCTCGTCGCCGACTCCGTCGAGCACCTCGGCGAGCGCGACCTGCGACTCGTCGACGAGGTCCGGGCCGAGCTCCTCCGCGTCGGCCGGCGAGCCGATCGGCGTGCGCTCCTCGTCGGGCACGCCGACGCTGAAGAAGTGCGGCTGCGCGTCGGTCCAGCCGAGCGAGAGCTGCAGGGCGAGGTGCAGATCGCGCAGCGACGACTCCGACGACAGCTCGAGGCGGCGCCAGACGGCCGGCTTCGTGCCGAGCACGGAGACCTTGAGCGCGAAGGCGGAGGCGGTGTCCTCCGTCGCCTCGTCGAGGATCTCGAGGCGCGTCGCGTCGCTCTCGCCGAGCAGCACGATGCTCGCGCGGATGACGGAGGCGATGCCGGGCGCGAGGCCGTCGGGCACCACGTAGCCGAACTCGGGCTCGTGCAGCAGGAGGCCGAGCTCCGCCGCGTCGTCGAGCATCCGCTCGGCCGAGCCGATCATCCGCTCGCGCTCGTCGAGCGCGTCCTCGAGCGCGACGTCGAGGTCGGCGGCGAGCTCGTCGACCAGCTCGCCGACGACGAGGCCGGGGTGGATGCCGGCCTGGCAGGCGACCGCGATGCGCACCAGCACCGCGTCGGTCGTGGTGATCGCGCGCTCGCGGGGCGAGAACGCGCCGTTCTCGGTGTCGGAGGCGGCGAGCGCCTCCTGGGCACTGCGCACCCACTGCGCGAGGAAGCGGGCGAGGTAGGCGATGCGCTCGGCCCACGCCTCGAGCGGCTCGGAGCTGCGCCACAGCGGAGCGGACTCGCCGAGGGAGGCCTGATCGCCGTCGGCCTCGAGCACGGAGGAGGCGACCAGCGCGTCCCACCAGGCCGAGACCGGGATGCGGACCGCGTCGTCGCTCGGGGTGGAGCCGGCGGAGGCGATGCCCGCCTCGACCACGATCTCGCGCGCGGCGCGCTCGGTCACCGTGGCGTCGTCGCTGGACGCGAGGTGCTCGACGACGACGTCGGCGGCGTGGACGAGGGCGGTCGCGCGGACGGCGGCGAGCATCCGGTCGGCCGGGACCTCCTCGAGCTCGAGGAGGTCGTCGAGGACGGCCTCGACGAAGGAGCCCGCGAGGTCGAGGACCTCGTCGAGCACCGCCTGGCACTCGTCGAGCTCCTCGTCGGTGCCGGTCCAGAGGTCCTCGTCGGTGAGGAAGTCGAGGAAGTGCTCGACGACCTCGGCGACGGTGAAGAGCGTGTCGTCGAGGTCGGCCTCGCTCTCCTCGCCCGAGAGGTCGGCCTCGATCTGGTCGAAGACGGCCTCGAGGAGCTGAGCGTCGGGCTGGGCGAAGGAGCCGCGGGGACGGAGGTCGCGGGTCATCGCGAAGAGGTCGGTCAGCACCTCGACGGCCTCGTCGACCTCGAGGTGCTCGTGCAGGACGCCGACGTCGGCGAGGTGCGCGCGGTACCAGCTGCGGAACCGCACCATCATCGCCGTCTCGGCGGTGCGCCCACCGCCCTGGCCGCCCTGGCCACCGGACCTGCCGCCTCCGGATCGTCCCTGATTGCGCTTCTTGCCCATGGTTCCTCCGCGACCGCTCCACTCTCGACGAAGCAATCCAGCTTAGAGGCTGTGCCGGTCCAGGACGGGCTCGATCAGGCGAGCGCGGCGGTCACCGTGTCGAGCACGAGGCGTGCGGCGAGGGGCCCCGCGTTCATGAAGAACGGGTCGAGCTCGACCTCGACGGCGGTGCCCTCCTCGACGGCGCCGAGCGTGGGCCAGAGCGTCGCGTCCTCGATCAGCGCGAGGCCGTCGCCCTGACCTGCGTAGAAGACCCAGTCGGCGTCGGCGAGCTCGAGCTGCTCCGCGCTGATCTCCTGGGAGGTGTCGTCGAACTGCTGCGACGCGGGGCGGGCGAGACCGAGGTCCTCGGCGAGCCCGCCGGTGAAGGACGGCACGCCCATGATCCGGGTGCGGTCCCCGGTCGACTGCAGGAACGAGACGGTCGGCGCCTCGTCGGGGAGGGTCTCGGCGAACGCGTCCGCGTCCGCGTGCAGCCCGTCGAGCACGGCCTGCGCGTCGCCCTCGCGGCCGAGGGCGTCGGCGATCAGGAGGAAGTCGCTCTTCCAGTTCACGCCGTTGCCCAGCGTCACGACCGTGGGCGCGATCGAGCTGAGCGACTCGTACAGGTCGGCGCCGCGGACGGAGTTGATCAGGATCAGATCGGGGTCGGCCTGGGCAATCGCCTCGACATCGGGCTCGGTGCGCTCGCCGATGTCGGCGATCACCGACGCGTCGTCGATCCGGTCGGCCAGGTACTCGGGCACGAGCCCGCTGTTCTCGGCGCGGGTCGCGGCCGCGGGGACGATGTCGAGCGAGAGGAGGGCGTCGAGCTGACCGGTCGAGACGACGGCGATCCGCTCGGGCGCGCTCTCGAGCACGGTCGAGCCGGCGTAGTGCGCGACGGTGCGCGGGAAGACGCCGTCGGCCTCGGTCGAGCCCATCCCGTCGGCCATCACGCGCGAGACGGTCCAGTCGCCGGTCGCGGCGGCCTCGGCGTCGGGCGGGGTCTCGCTGCCGGAGGCGGTGCCCGAGCAGGCGGCGAGCGCCAGCGCGAGCGCGGCGGCGGTCAGCGCGGCGAGAGCCGAGCGGCGGAGGGTGGGACGGAAGGGGCGGGAGAACGCAGTCACGCGGTAAGGATAGCCTTAGCTAATGCCCGCACCGCTCATGACCCGCTCGACGGCCCTCCCCCGCCGCCGGATCGGCCGGACGACCACCGCGGTGACCGTGCTCCTGGTGCTGCTGGCCGCCTCCGTCGTCGCGAGCCTCGTCGTCGGGTCGCGCCCGGTGCCGGTGAGCGCCGCCCTCGACGCGCTGCTGCACGGCGGCACGAGCGCCGACGCCCTGATCGTGCGCGGACTGCGGGTGCCGCGCACGGCGACCGGTCTGCTCGTCGGCGCGGCGCTCGGGGCCGCCGGGCTGCTGATGCAGGCGGTCACGCGCAACCGCCTCGCCGACCCGGGACTGCTCGGGGTGAACGCCGGCGCCTCCGCCGCGGTGGTCGTCGCGATCGGGTTCTTCGGCGTGAGCACCGCCGGAGGCTACGTCTGGTTCGCCTTCGCGGGCGCCGCGGCGGCCGCCGTCCTCGTGCATCTGGTGGGGGGCGGTGACGGGCGGGATCCGATCGGCACCGTCCTCGCGGGGGTCGCCCTCGGCGCCTGCCTCAGCGCCCTGATCGGGATCGTCACCCTCCTCGACGAGGAGACCTTCGAGTCGTACCGGTTCTGGGTCGTGGGGTCGCTCGAGCGCCGCGAGCTCGACACCGCCGCGCAGCTCTCGCCCTTCGTGCTGCTCGGTCTCGCCCTGGCGGCGATCGTGGTGCCGGGCCTCAACCAGCTCGCGCTCGGGCACGACGTGGCGCGCGCGCTCGGCGTGCGGCCGCTCGCGGTCATCCTCGGAGCGGGCGCCGCGATCACCCTGCTGTGCGGCGCGGCGACCGCGGCCGCCGGGCCCCTGGCGTTCGTCGGCCTCCTCGTGGCGCACGTCGTGCTGAGTCTCAGCGGGCCGGATCTGCGGATCGGCCTGCCGCTCGCGGTGCTCGGCGGCGCGCTGCTGGTCGTGACGAGCGATGTGCTCGGGCGGCTCCTGGCCGCGCCCGCCGAGGTCGAGGTCGGGATCGTCACGGCGCTGGTGGGCGCCCCGCTGCTCTTCCACCTCGCGACCCGCGGCGCGAGGAGGAGCCGGTGACACGTACCCGAACCGTCCTCGCGGTCGCGATCGCCGTGATCGTGATCGCCGCCGCGGCGGGCGTCGTCGGAGGCTCGTACCAGACGTCGCTCGGCGACATCGGCGACGCTCTGGTCGGCACCGCCTCGCCGCGCACGACCGTGATCGTGGTCGATCTGCGCCTCCCGCGCGTGATCGCCGGGCTGCTCGTGGGGGCCGCCCTCGGGCTCGCCGGAGCGGTGTTCCAGACCCTCTCGCGGAATCCGCTGGGCAGCCCCGACATCGTCGGCTTCAGCGCCGGCTCGGCGACGGGGGCGCTGGTGTGCCTCGTGCTGCTCTCACCGCCCGCGGATCCCGCCCTCGGAGCGTGGGCCGGCGGGGTCGGCGCGCTGCTGATCGTGCTGTTCCTCACCCGCGGCGCCGGGCTCGCGAGCGAGCGCACGATCCTCGCGGGCATCGCGCTGGCCGCCCTCCTCTCGGCCGCCAACGAGTTCCTCCTGACGCGGGCCCCGACCGAGGTGGCCAGATCCGCGACGCTGTGGCTGTTCGGCTCGCTGTCGGCGACCTCGTGGGCCGATGTCGTGCTGCTCCTGGTCGCCGCGGGCGTCCTCGCGGTGCTGCTCGCCTCGCAGCGCGGCGCCCTGCGGATGCTCGAGCTGGGCGACGACGTGGCGACGAGCCTCGGAGTCCCGCTGCGCCGCAGCCGACTGCTGCTGCTCCTGCTCGCGGCGGGCCTGACCGGAACCGCGACCGCGGTCAGCGGGCCGATCGGATTCGTCGCCCTGGCCGCCCCGCAGCTCGCCCGCCGTGCCAGCCGCTCGGCCGGTATCCCGCTGACGGCGTCGGCGGCGGTCGGTGCGGCGCTGCTGCTCGCCTCCGATGTGCTCGCGCAGCGCCTGCTCGCCCCGCTGCAGCTGCCGGTCGGGCTGGTCACCGGGGCTGTCGGCGGGGCGTACCTGTTCTGGCTGGTGGCACGGGGGCGGAGGCGTCGGTGAACGCGCTCAGGATGTGACGCCGAGTGTCCTGATCCGCTCGATCGCGCGCCGCAAGCTCGGACTCAACTCCGCGGCCGTTCCTGGATTCCAATGCGTCGAGGCGTACTCATTGATCCGCTTAACGAAGAGCGGTCCGACTCGATTGTCTCCGTACGTCATGTCGCGGCGCACAGCGGAGGATCTCGAACCCGCGCAGAGAGCAAGGACAGTCCTCTTCGCGTGCCGCAGAGACTCAGGGTCGGCGGGTACTCGATTGCGAGGTACGGAGAAGAACGACGAGAAGCTCACCGGATCGGCCAAGAGCCAAGCCTCGGACATGGAATGGGCGATGCGGAGACTGAACGAGGGGTGCCACTCCGCGATCCCGGCACCGAGATCCTCCCGCAGAGCAACGGGGCAGACCGAGTCGGAGTCCCGAAAGACGACCCACGGGGTCTGAACGGACGCACGGTTGTATTTCGGTATCAGCGGATCCAGACGGGTCTTGCCGCCAGCGACACGCACCAGATTGACCGAACGTCCCGCGGCCCTGACGACGGCCGAGGCGACTTCTCGGTCCGGCTCTCCCTCGACCGCGACGTTGATCACGCCCGCCTCTTCCCTTGACCGGCGGCAATCAGGCCCTTGAGATCCTGAGGGGCGATCAGACCGTCGACGATGTCCGACGTGGGCAGTTCCGCCTCAAGTTCGCCGGAGACTGCTTCGATGGCCGAGAGGAGCTGAGCAACAGTTCCGTCCCGAGTAACCCGGAGGACGAGTACCTCGTCCGCCCTCACACCCTCGTCGTCCAGGAGCTCCGGAGCGTGCGTCGAGAGGACGACCTGCAGGTTGCGATCGCGCTGTGTTGTGGCGAGAACCGTCGGAAGGGTGCGGACGATGGCCGAATTTAAGGAGAGCTCCGGCTCCTCGAGGAGGAGGACTCCGCCGTTCGAAGGCGCACTGATCAGAGTCCAGAGCAGTCCGATGAGCCGGAGCGTCCCATCCGAGAAGTCGGCTTCGCTCTGGCGCGCCGGCGTCTCGCGCCAGTTCTGGTATCCGGCGATGAGATGTGGGCGACCCGCGGCATCCACCTCGAGTTTCAGCGATTGGAACTCGGGGACCGCCGATCGGAGTGCCGACTCCATCCGCCGGAGCCAGGCGTTCTTCGTTGCTGTCGGCACCGCATTCATCTGCGCGATGAAGTCGGCTCCATAGGGATCGCCCGAAACGGCACCGATCCTCGCGGGATCCCTGATGATCTGGGGAACGAGATGGAAGTACTGCACCTTTGCGAAGTAATCGGCGAGCACTCGGAACCGCTGATTGGCAGCGATCTGCTCGAGATGTGTCTGCGTGAGCCGAACAGTGTCGGCTCGATCTTCGACATCCGGCCGGTTCAGGACGACATCGCCGTTCTTCTCGACGAGCTCCTGATCAACGATCGGACGATTCAACCCCCCCTTCTCGCCGCGGATCGACAGACGGTAACGCCACTCGTCCTCACCATCACTGAGACGAAGGTCGATGATGAGGCGGCCGCCCTGGTTGTTCCGAGCGAACAGACTGCGGACCTTGCTGATCCCACCCCTGCGCTCGATGGCGGACGTCAGACCTCCACCGGCTCCGGCGATGTCCCCGAGAAATCGGAAGAGGTCGAGAAGATTCGATTTTCCCGACGCGTTCGGGCCGACAACGAACAACCTGCTCTCGAGCGGGAAGTCAAGATTCTTGAAGTTCCGCCAATTACTAGCCGTCACGTGGGTGATGCGCATGGCGATCCTCTTCTTCCTGTCGCTTTTCGACGTCAGTTTAGGGGTTCGGCCTGCTCGCCGATTCGGGTGACGCCGGACGTGACCACATCTCAGTGTGATCGCGCCCTGCTCTCGGCGGAGGCGTCGGTGAACGCGACGCGCGGCACCACGAGCAGCAGCAGCACCGCCGCGGCCAGGGCGGTGCCCGCGCAGACCGCCCAGACCGTGACGTAGCCGGCGAACGGGCTGACGGTGGCGGTCGACGCGCCCTGCACGAGGGCGAGGCCGAACAGCGCGGAGGCGATCGCGCCGCCGACGGTCTTGACCGAGTTGGTCAGGCCGGTCGCCACTCCGGTCTGCGACGCGGGAGCCGCGGCGGCGGCAGCGGCGGGCAGGGCGGCGACGAGCGCGCCGGAGCCGAGCCCGACGACGACCATGCACGCGGTCACGCTCGCGTAGGCGCCGTTCAGCGGGATCAGCAGGAGAAAGCCGGCGGCCACGAGGACGGAGGCACCGACGAGGGTCCGCCGCGGCGAGACGGCGCGGGCGACCGGCGCGAAGAGCAGCGCGCCGGCGATCATCGCGATCAGGTAGACGCCGATGATCAGCGACGTCGTGAAGCCGGTCGTGCCGAGGCCGTAGCCGTGCACGGCCGGGTCGGTGCGCGCGAAGGTCGACAGCGGGGCCTGCGCACCCAGCACGCTGACCCCGAAGAGGCCCGCGGTGAGGAAGACGGGGCCGAGCGCCGGCGAGCGGAACATCCGCACGTCGATCAGCGGCTCCTCCTGCCGGAGCTCGAAGCGGGCGAAGACCGCGAGCACTCCGATCCCTGCGGCGAGGAGCAGCCACGGCACCGGGCTCGCCGCGCCGAGGACGCGGAGCAGCCCGAGTCCGCCGAGCGCGCCGACGAGGCCCGCCGACACGAGGGCGAGCCCAGCGCCGTCGAAGCGGCCGCCGGCCGGCTCCGGCGACTCCCGCACGCCGATCAGCACCACGACGAAGCACAGCACGACCAGCAGAGCGGGGATCAGCAGCACCACCGGCAGCGGCAGCGCGCCGACGAGCGCCCCGCCGAGCAGGGCGCCGGTGATCGCGCCGAGCTCGAGCGCGCCGACCAGGAGGCCCGCGGCCGCGGCCGTCACGGCGGCGCGGTTCGCGAGGCTCCTCGACCGCGACCAGATCAGCGCGATCTGCAGGGGCAGCCACACGACGTAGAAGCCCTGCAGCGCCCACGCCACCAGGAACGGCGCGAAGGAGCCGGCGAACGGCAGAGCGAGGGAGGCGAGGGCCGTCAGCGCGGTCGACCAGAGCAGCATGCGCTTGTGGCCGAGCATGTCGCCGAGCCGCGCGAACGCCGGCACGACGAGGGCCGCGAGCAGCAGCTGCGCACCCTCGAACCAGTTGACGTCGGCGTCGCGGATGTCGAGGCTCCGCGCGATGTCGGTGAGCATCGGCGTGTACCAGCCCTGCAGCACGCCGCTGGTGAACTCGACCACGACGAGCACACCGACCACGGACGCGAGGGTGCCGACGCTCACCCGCTCGCGCGTCACGCCGTCAGACCCGAGATCAGAGCACGGTGGAAGACCTCGCCCTGCTCGAGCGCCACGACGTCGACGCGCTCGTCGACGCCGTGGATGCCGGCGCGCTGCTGCCGCGACATCACCAGCGGCGCGAAGCGGTACACCGCGGGGGCGGAGCGGTGCACGTGCCGCGAGTCGGTCGCCGCATTGATCACGTAGGGGACGACCGCCGCCCCGGGGTGCGAGACGGCGAGCGCCGCGCGCAGCGCCTCGAACGGTGCGCCGTCGCTCGGAGACTGCGGCGAGGGGTCCTCCCCCGCGACCACCTCGACGGTGATCTCGGAGTCGCGCACGCGCCGGCGGACCTTCTCCACCGCGCCGCTCACCGTCTCGCCGGGCGCGAGCCGCAGGTTCAGGGTGACGGACGCCTCCGCGGCGAGGACGTTGTCGGCCGTGCCTGCTCGCAGCATGGTCGGCGCGATCGTGGTGCGCACGAGCGCGGCCGGTTCGCCGCCCAGGCGCGCGAGGACCGGAGCCGCGAGCCTGGGCCGCGACCCGAGGGCGCGGTACACGGCGCCCGCGCGGCCGGGTGCGCGGGCGGCGAGCAGCGAGAACGCGCTCGCGAGAGCCTCCGGAACCCTCGCCGGGAACGTCGAGGGAGTCAGCCGCGTCACCGCGCGCGAGATCCTGCCGATCGCGGTCAGACGGGGCGGAGCGGAGGCGTGACCACCGCTGCTGCGCGCCGTCAGCCGCAGCGTGAGCAGCCCCTTCTCGCCGACGCCGATCATCGCGACGGCGCCGACCACCCCGGGCAGCGGGGACTCGACCACCGCGCTGCCCTCGTCGAGCACGAGCCACGGCACGACGCCGCGCCCGCTCAGCGTCGTCGCGATCGCCTGCGCGGCCGCCCCGCGCACCTCCTCGTCGCCGCCGAACGCCAGCAGCACGTCCCGCGCCGGGGTGACACCCGCGGCCAGCAGGTTCTCGACGGCCTCGAGCACGACCACGAGCGGGCCCTTGTCGTCGAGCGCTCCCCTGCCCCACACCGACCCGGACGTGACGACGCCCTCGAACGGAGGATGCGTCCACGCGTCCGGGTCCTCGACGGGCACGACGTCGAAGTGCGCCATCAGCATCAGCGGAGGCGCGCTCGACTCGCGGCCCCGCCAGCGGTAGAGCAGCCCGCGATCGGTGATGCGCTCGAGCTCGAGGCGGTCGTGCGCCAGGGGGTAGAGCTCGCGCAGGACCGAGAGGAACTCGTCTGCGCTCTGCAGCTCGGCCGAGACCGTGCGCACTCGGAGGAGCCGGGAGAGCCGGTCGGCGATGCCGGGGCGCGGGATGACGTCGTTCACAGGGTCCTCGATCCGTCGGAGCGTGCGCCCATCGTGGCGCATCGGAGTGCTTAACAGGGGGTCTCCGCGGACGTTCTCGTCTGCCACGGTGGAGCGCCCCCTCCCCGCTCACCCTGGAGCTCCCGTGAACCCTGTCCTCGACGCGCCCTCCCGCCGCAGCGTCTCCGCCCTCGCCCTCTGGAGCGCGCCCGTCGTCGCGCTCGCCGTCGCCGCTCCCGCCGCGGCCGCCTCGGTGTCTCCCTCCTCCGAGCAGGACGGATGGAACATCGCCGCTCGAGCAGGCAGAGGCCTGTCCTCCGGCGGCCTGATCGACTACACCGGCTTCGCGTTCCAGGAGACCGCGGGGCGCACTCCCGCCGCGTCGGTCGCCTTCGTCGAGACGTGCACCGTCGACATCACGGTCGTGTGGGGCCAGTACCTCGACGGTGCGCCCGCCCGAGCCGAGGCCGCGGCTCTCGCCGCATCACTGCTGAGCGCGGTCCTGGTCGCTCCGGCGGCGTCGGCCGGAGTCGTGGTCGGCGCGTGGAGCGCCGTCGACGGCCCTCGCACCTCCAGCCCGGAGAGACTGATCACGAACGGCGGGGTCAACGACGGGGGGAACTGGTACCTGGGCCTGCGCTGGAGTGCGAGCCGGACCGTCTCGGTGCAGGGCCTCGCCGCCTCCGGTCAGGCCGGCCACAGCGACGTCGCGATCTTCCAGCGGCCCTACGGCAGCCCGGACACCGCCTTCTCCTTCGCGCTGTCGCCGCTCGCCGGCAGCGGCGCGATCAGCGGCGACGACGCTCCCGTGCTGCAGGGGACCGTCACGGTGGCGGCCGGCCCGTACTCGATGCCGACTCCGGTGCCCGGCGGCTACCAGCCGGGAAGCGGATTCCCGACGACCGCTCCGACCTCGACGGCGACGTCCGCTCCGGCACCGACCTCGGCGCCGCCGTCGCCCTCGACGCCGAAACCGAGCTCCCCTGTCGAACCGCGCTGACGCCCCGGGCGGGCCGCTCACCCGTGTTTCGATCGTGAGAACTCTCGCAGCGATCGCGCGGTAGGGGTTGCGTGCGGCGCGCCGGATCGGTGGAGTTGCCGGATGACCGAAACGACGAACACCGCTGCGGCCGCTCCCTCGAAGGGCGGTGGATCGCTCAAGAAGGTCATCACCGGCCCGCTCCTCTTCGCCTTCATCGTCGGCGACACCCTCGGCGCCGGCATCTACACGCTCGTCGGCACGATGGCGAACGATGTCGGAGGCGTCATCTGGCTGCCCCTGCTCATCGCCCTCGTCATCGCGCTGCTCACGGCGGGCACCTACGCCGAGCTGATCACGAAGTACCCGCACGCGGGCGGCGCGGCCCGCTACGTCGACCGTGCGTTCGGCAAGCCGTACCTGTCGTTCCTCGTCGGCTTCCTGATGATGGCGTCGGGCATCACGACCGCCGCCTCGCTCGCGAACGCGTTCGCCGGCGACTACCTGGGGGCGCTGCTCGATGTACCGCCCGCTCCGACCGCCATCGTCTTCATCCTGCTGCTGACGCTGATCAACCTGCGCGGCGTGAAGGAGTCGCTCACCGCGAACCTCGTCGCCTCGGTCATCGAGGTCAGCGGTCTCGTCATCGTGATCGTCTGCGCCGCGGTCTTCTTCGGCGGCGGCAACGGCGACCCCTCGCGCATCTTCGAGTTCAACCCCGATGTGGCACCGCTGCAGGGCGCCTTCGCCGCCTCCATCGTCGCCTTCTTCTCGTTCCTCGGCTTCGAAGCCGCGGCCAACATGGCGGAGGAGGTGCGCAACCCGTCCAAGGTCTACCCGCGCGCGCTCTTCGCGGCCCTGTTCACGGCCGCCGTGGTCTACCTCCTGATCGCCCTCGGCGCCGTCATCGTGCTGCCGATCGACGAGCTCGGGGAGTCGACCGGGCCCCTGCTCGACGTGGTCGCGGCCAGCGGAGTGGCGGTGCCGCCGTGGCTGTTCGGCCTGATCGCGCTGGTCGCGATCGCGAACGGAGCGCTGCTGTTCATGGTGATGGCGAGCCGCGTCGGGTTCGGGCTGGCCTCCTCCGGCCTGCTGCCGACCGCCTTCGGCTACGTGCTGCCCCAGCGCCGCACCCCGTGGGTGTCGATCGTCGCAGTCGGCGTCGCGACCGCCGTCCTCAGCCTCGTCGGCGACGTGGGAACGCTCGCCGAGACCACCGTGCTGCTGCTCCTGCTGGTCTTCATCTCGGCGAACGTCTCGGTGCTGGTGCTGAAGAAGGACAAGGTCGACCACGCTCACTTCTCGGTGCCGCGGGTGGTGCCGGTCCTGGCGATCATCGCGAGCATCGTGCTGCTGACCCAGCAGACCGGCCCGGTCTGGCTCGGCGCGCTCGCGTACGCGGTGGTCGGCACCGTGCTGTTCCTCGCGACCCGCTTCGGCAAGAAGGCGCACGCCGACCGCTCGTAGCGCTCGATCGATCCGTCACGAACGGCTGCCTCGACTGCGGGGAGGGAGCCGTTCGTGACGGATCGACGTGGCACGGTGGAGGGGTGACCGTCTCGCTCTCGCCCCTGTCCGCCTCCGCTCTCGCCGCCTGGATGCAGGCTCAGCGCGCGGAGTACATCACCGACCGGATCCGCTCCGGTGACGACGAGGCGGCGGCGACCCGCAACGCGGACGCCTCGTACGAGAAGTACTTCCCGGGCGGAGCCCCGGCCCCGGGGCACGACGTGCTGGTGATCCTCGACCGGGAACGACCTGTTGGCACGATCTGGCTCGGCCCGCACCCCAGCGACCTGGACGGCGTCTTCTGGGTGTGGGATGTGCAGGTCGACGCCGCCGAGCGCGGCCGCGGCGTGGGCCGGGCGGCGATGCTGCTGGCGGAGGAGCACGTCGCGGCCCGCGGTGGCAGCGCGCTCGCGCTGAACGTCTTCGGCTTCAACACGGCGGCTCGAGGGCTGTACGAGTCGCTCGGCTACGAGACGACGGCGGTGCAGATGCGCAAGGAGCTCGGCTGACGCGGAACGGGATCCGGTGCGGGCCCGGCGGAGGTCGGCGAGCGCGTCAGCTCTGCCAGAGCGCCGCGCCGACGACCGACACCACGCCGAGCAGGGTGACCGCTGTAGCCCAGTAGCCGAGGAACAGCGCGAACGTGGCGAAGCCCCAGCCCGCTTCCCCGCTCCTGCGGATCTGCGACCGGGCCACATGGCCGAGGACCACACCCACGATGCCGATCAGGAACGCGGAGACGAAAGCGGCGATCGAGAGCGGATTGAGGCGCGGATTCGTCACGAGGCCGGCGTCGCGTCGGGCCCGGCCCTGCGCGACGGCGATCGGGATGCCGATCGCCGCGATGAGCACGGGCGAGACGATGACGGCGATGATGACGAGGTGCCAGCCTGCGAGTCCTGCGAACATCCGTCGAGCGTAACGAGGCGCCGCTGTCGCGGGGATCAGCCGCTCGGGTGACCCCGGTGCGGCAGCGAGCCGGGGGCCGATCGAGTGTCGAGTCGGTCCGACGGGCGTCCCGCCCGCAAGGATGTCGCGGGCGGGACGCCTCGGTCGTCAGCTCGTCGAGGGGATGACGGTCGGGTCGGCGGGCTCCGACGCTCCGGAGGTCGACGCCACGCCGCGGCCGAAGGCCTGGCCCTGCAGGATCGCGCCGAGGTCGACACCGGTCGCCGACTTGACGCTGTCGAACGTGGCGGCGAGGCTCGCCGCCTGCTCGCGGGCGATGTGGGTGCCGGCGGTGTCGCCTCCGATCAGGGTGACGGTGCCGACGTTCTGGTAGCCCTTCGCGAACTCCGCCATCAGGGAGGGGAGCTGGCCGATCAGCTCGCGGCCCAGGATCGCCTCCTGGTTCTCGCGGAGCGCCTCCGCCTCGGCCTGGATCGCAGCCGCGCTCGCCTCTCCCTTGGCGCGGATGGCCTCCGCCTCGGCGGTGGCGTTCGCGCGCAGGGCCTCGGCCTCGGCGCCGGCCTTGGCCCGCAGGGCGTGGGCCTCGGCCTCAGCGCGGGCACTGAGGGCGGCCGCCTCAGCAGCGGCCGAGGCCTGGCGTGCCTCGGCCTGACGCTGGACGGCGTAGGCCTCGGCGTCGGACACCTGCTGCGCGACCTGACGATCGGTCGAGGCCTTCTTCTCGCGGCCGTAGGCGTCGGCGTCGGCCTCGGTCTGGCGACGGTACTTCTCGGCGTCGGCGACGCGCTTGACGTCGGCGTCGAGCTCGGCCTGCCGGTTCTCGGCACGCTGGACGAGGACGGCCTGCTCGCGCTCGGCGCGGGCGAGGTTCTCGGCCTGCTCGGCCTCGGCGTTGGCTCGGCCGACCTCGGACTTCGCGGCGGCGGTGTTCTTGTCGTAGGCGGTCTGCTCGATCAGGTTCGCCTCGTCGGTGGCGAGCTGACGGGCCTTGACCTCGCGCGCGGCGTTGATCCGGGCGACGTCGGCCTCGCGCCGGACGCGCTCGATCTCCTGAGCGCCGAGCGCCTCGATGTAGCCGTTGCGGTCGGTGACGCCCTGGATGGCGAACGAGTCGAGGACGAGGCCCTGCGCGAGCAGGTCGCCCTTGATCCCCTCGGCGATCTCGTCGCCGAGCTTCTGGCGGTCCTGCATGACCTCCTCGACGCTGAGCTTCGCGACGACGCCGCGGAGGGCGCCCTCGAGCTGCTCGGTCGTGAAGACGTCGATCGACTGGTCCTGCGAGGCGAAGCGCTCGGCGGCGGCGCGCACCTGGTCGGCCGTGGAGCCGATCTTGACGAGGGCGACGCCCGCGAGGTGGATCGTCACGCCGTTCTTGGTCTGCGCGACCGGCTCCATCTTGATCTGGCGGGAGCGCAGCGAGATGCGATCGGAGCGCTGGGTCAGCTTGTTGACGAAGGCACCGCCGCCCGTGATGACGGTCATATTGGACGTCAGCCCGTCATCGCCCTTCTGCTTCTTACCGACGATCACGATCGCCTCGTCGGCCTGCGGCACCTGGTACCAGGCACGGAAGATGAAGAAGCCGATGATGGCGAGCAGCAGCAGCACGCCGACGGCGATGCCGGCGACGACGATCCAGAGCAGGTCGGATTGCATGGACGAGATTCCCCCTTCTCCGAACCCGCGGGAGGCGGATTCCTGAGTGATGTACAGGTTCATCGTGGCATGCCTCGCTGTGGGGCGGAGCGACGGGCGTCCGGCGTCGAGCGGAGCGCCGGAGCGCCGGGGTGAGTGTGCAGCGGTACGGCTCGAAGACGTCGAACGGTGTGGCGGCCGGGTGCACTGTAGGTTGGCGTCCATGCCCGATGACGACGTCCTCGCCGCGCTCCGCGAGGTCGTGCGGGAGCGCGACTGGTCCCAGTTCCACACGCCGGAGAATCTCGCGAAGAGCATCAGCATCGAGTCCGGCGAGCTGCTCGAGTGCTTCCAGTGGGGCGAGGGCGACCTGCCCTCGGCGGTCGACGAGCTCGCGGACGTGCTGACCTACTGTCTTCTGCTTGCCGACCGACTCGGGGTCGACGCGGACGAGATCGTCCTTGCGAAGCTCCGTAAGACTCGACAGAAGTACCCCGTCGAGAAGGCACGGGGGCGAAGCGAGAAGTATGACCGGCTTTAGCCTCGAGCGCCTGCCGTTCGACTCCGACCAGGTCCGGGCCTGGGGAGCCGCCGACCCGCGGCACCGCAACTGGCCCGTCGTCTACGTCCTCGACAGCGCCGCAGAGGTCTACGTGGGCGAGTCCCTCAACGCCGAGGGCCGCCTGCGCCAGCACCTGGACTCCCCGGAGAAGAGCCGACTCGAGAGGGTGAGGGTCGTGCTGGACGACACGTTCAACAAGTCCGCCTGCCTCGATCTCGAGTCGTTCCTCCTGCGGATGCTGTCGGGCGAAGGCCGGCTGAAGGTCCTGAACCACAACGCGGGGATCACCGACGCCGATTACTTCGACCGCGACTCGTACCGCAGGACCTTCGACGAGGTGTTCGAAGTGCTGCGGAGCCAGGAGCACCTGTTCCGACGGACGCTTCCCGAGATCATCAACAGCGACCTCTTCAAGCTCTCGCCGTTCAAGGCGCTCAACCACGACCAGGCCATCGCCGTCGAGGACATCCTGGAGGGCTTGTTCGCCGATCTCGAGTCCGGCGAGCCGAGCACCGTCGTCGTGCAGGGCGACCCGGGGACCGGCAAGACGGTCGTCGCGATCTACCTGCTGAAGCTCCTGCAGGACATCCGCCGACACGATCCGGAGGAGCCTCTGGACAGCGATTCCGTCTTCAGCGACTTCTTCACTCCCGGTCACGCCGAGCTGCTGTCGACGCTCCGAGTCGGACTCGTGGTGCCGCAGCAGTCCCTCCGCGGCTCGATCGCGCGGGTCTTCGCCCTGACACCCGGTCTGAGCCGGGATCTCGTGCTCACGCCGTTCGACGTCGGGCAGAGCGAAGAGCCCTTCGACCTCCTTCTCGTCGATGAAGCGCACCGCCTCAGCCAGCGGGCGAATCAACCGTCGGGACCGCTGAACAAGAAGTTCGCCGATATCAACCGGGCACTCTTCGGGCAGGACTCGCTCGAGTACACGCAGCTCGACTGGATCCGCGCTCGCAGCAGGCACACGATCGTGATGCTCGATACGGCGCAGACCGTCCGCCCGATGGATCTCCCGGCTGCTGTCACACGGACCCTCCTGGCTGAGGCCACCGAGAACGGTCGCGTGTATCCCCTGCACTCTCAGATGCGCATCGCCTCCGACAAGGACTACATCGGATACGTACGGGCGGTGCTGTCCGACGACCCGCCTGTGCACCGGGAGGAGTTCGGCGGCTACGACCTGCGCTTCTTCGAGGACGTCGGCGACCTGCGCCGAGAGCTGCTGCTCCGAGAGCAGGAGCACGGCCTCGCCCGACTCGTCGCCGGGTACGCGTGGAAGTGGGTCACGAAGAAGCAGAAGGACGCGTTCGACATCGAGATCGACGGACTGTCCCTGCGGTGGAACCGGACCCAGCGCGACTGGATCAACTCACCCGGAGCCATCGACGAGGTCGGTTCGATCCACACCGTCCAGGGCTACGACCTCAACTACGCCGGAGTCGTGATCGGCCGCGACCTGCGCTACGACCCCGTCGCGCAGCGCATCGTCTTCGACCGGTCCCACTACCACGACAAGAAGGGGCGCGAGAACAACCCCAAGCTCGGCCTCACCTACACCGACGAGGATCTGCTCTCCTACGTCCGCAACATCTACACGGTGCTGCTGACGCGCGGAATCCGCGGGACCTACGTCTACGTGTGCGACGAACCACTGCGGCAGCACCTCGGGCGCTACTTCTGATCGCGCCGCGGTCGACGCGGCGAACGATGTCACCGACGTGTCGCAGGCCCGTGCCGGTCGGCGCACACCGAGGAGTGGTCGGCGATGAGACGCAACGCAGCCCGGGAGTGCGTGCCGATCACTTCGTCGCGTTCGGATGGTGGGTGTGCACCTGCTCGAGGTGGACGACCTGTTCGCTCACGAAGAACCAGATTCGAGCGTCGCCGTGCTGGGTCAGCTTGTGCTGCCAGCGGTCGTGGGTGCTGCCGGCGCGAGTCACACTCGCCAGCTCGCCCCGCAGGCGGTAGTTCGTCGGAGTCGTCTGCGTCGGGGTGCGGACGAGGAAGTCCCACGCGTCGGCGAGCGCGTTCCGAGACGTTGCGCGAAGGTCAGTCCAGCCCCTCTGAGCCTGCACCGAGGCGAAGCGGATCTCGTACTCGCCCTTCTTCCGCGGACGGTCCACCCGGTCGTTCCTCGCCATCCCTAGGGGCGTTCGACGACGACGCCGTCGACCTCGAGCCAGTCGACTCGGGTCGTCCCGAGTCCGGCGGCGAGGGCCGTCGCCGTCTCCTTCCACGAGATCGTCTCGGCGATCGCGAGATGCGCCTGGCCGGTGGCGAAGGAGGCCCGTGCCGCGTCGAGGAGCTGGGTGGCGCACGACTCCCTGTCCTCTGCGGTGAGGGCGAGCATCCAGGGGAAGACGGTCGACATCCGGTCGCCGAGAGTGCCCCGGTCGTCCGTCGACACCGCGATCAGCTGAGCCGCGAGCTCGAGGAGCCGCTCGCGAGACTCCGCCTCGCGCTTCGACATCAGCACGAGGTCGTCTCCGTCTCGACGCGTCACCTCGATCGGGTGCTCATCGGCAGCGGCGAAGACTTCACGTGAGTTCCTGCTCAGCTCGGACGACTGGAACGTGCGAGCGGACTTGATGGCAGCCATCTGCCCACTCTAATTCAGAACAGGTTCCGAATGGAGGCCGGCGCGAAACGCCTTCCTCAGGCCGCCGCCATGATCGCGAAGACGGTGACGACGACAGAGAGCACTGCGAGCACGGCGAGCACCGTCGACAGGTAGCCGAGGAAGAGGGCGAAGGTCGCGAAGCCCCAGCCGGCCTCGCCGTTGTCGAGGAGCTGCGAGCGGGCCGTGTGGCCGAGGACGACGCCGGCGATCCCGACGATGAAGGAGAGCACGAAGGCGACGATCGACAGCGTGTCGACCCGCGGATGCGTCACCGGACCCGCGTCGCGGCGGGCGCGGCCCTGCGCGATCGAGACGGGGATGCCGATGGCGACGACGACCAGCGGCGAGAGGACCACCAGGATGATGATCAGGCGCCAGCCATGAGTCCTGCGGACATCAGTGCAGACCAGCGACCGATCACGGAGCGGACGAAATGCTGGGGTACCTGGACTCGAACCAAGAACAACTGAACCAGAATCAGCCGTGTTGCCAATTACACCATACCCCAATGGTCATCCGGGGCTGAGCCCGATGACCAGGCGGCGGCCGGAACGAGTTCCAGCGCCGAGAGACGACAGTACCCTACGGGCGCACGCTGCTCAAATCGGGGATCGCGATCTGCTCGGACTCCGGGGCCGCCTCGCCGAGACGGGCCCGCACGAGGTCGCGGTTGAGGGCCGAGGCGACCCGCGCTCCGGAGCCTGCGGCGACGATCAGCTGCTGCGGTCCGGGAGCGGTCACCTCGCCCGCGCCGTAGAGGCCGGGCACCGAGGTGCGTCCTCCGCCGTCGACGCGGAGGAAGCCCTCGGCGTCGCGCTCGGGCCCCGCGGCGTCGAGGTAGTCGAGCACGGGCACCCACACCGGGCGGACGAAGGCGCCGGTGCGCGGGATCACGTCGCCGTCGGCCAGCGCGACGCCGGTCATGACGGCCCGCTCCCCCGTCAGGTCGGCGACGGGACGGCGCTCGATGCGCACGCCGATCGAGCCGAGCAGGGTCTCGTCGGCGTCGCTGACGACTCCGACGCCGTTGGTGAAGACGACGAGGTCGGTCGACCACTGCGAGAGCAGCATGGCGCGCTCGGCGAGATCGTCGGTCTCGCCGATCAGCGCGAGCGCCTCGCCGGCCTTCTCGTAGCCGTCGCACTCCATGCAGCTGTGCACAGCGGTGCCGTAGTAGGCGCGCAGGCTCGGCAGGGCGGGCAGCCGCTCGGAGAGGCCGCCCGCGACGACCACGGCGGTGGCCATGACGCGGCGGTCGGCCGAGCCGCGGACGCCGCGGGCCGAGACGATGAACTCGCCTCCCGAGCGCTCGACGGAGGTCACGAGGCAGTTGTGCACCTCGGCGGCCTCGTACGCCTCGAACTCCTCGCGGCCCAGCCGGCGCAGCTCGAGCGGCGAGATGCCGTCGCGCGTGATGAAGCCGTGCGAGTGGAGCGTCGCCGCGTTGCGGGGGCGGTTGCTGTCGAGCATCAGCACGCTCCGGCGCGCGCGGACGAGGTTGAGCGCCGCCGAGAGCCCGGCCGGTCCCGCGCCGATCACGACGACGTCGTAACGGCCTCCCACTGCCTCGCGCATGATCAGGCGAGCCGGGAGGACAGGCGCACGAGGCGGGCGATCGACTCGGCCTTGCCGAGGATCTCCATCGACTCGAACAGCGGAGGCGACACCCGGCGGCCCGAGATCGCGGTCCGCAGCGGGCCGTAGGCGATGCGCGGCTTGAGACCGAGGCCCTCGATGAGGGCGGAGGCGAGCGCCTCCTGGACCGACGCCGTCAGCCACTCCCCCTCGGGCACGAGCTCGAGCGCGCCGACGGAGGCGGCCAGCACCTCGCCGGCGTTCGCGGGCAGGCCCTTCAGCGCGTCCTCGTCGTACTCGAGCGCGTCAGCGGTGGTGAAGAGGAAGCCGAGCATGCCGGGCGCCTCGCCGAGCAGGCCGATGCGCTCCTGCACGAGGGGCGCGGCCGCGTCGAGAACGGCGCGCTGATCCTCGGTGGGCGCGCCCGGGAGCACGCCCGCGGCGATCAGGTACGGCACGGTGCGCTCGGTGAAGTCGTCGACCGCGAGGAGGCGGATGTGATCGCCGTTGATCGACTCGGCCTTCTTGAGGTCGAAGCGGGCCGGGTTCGGGTTCACGTCGGCGACGTCGAACGCGGCGACCATCTCGTCGATCGAGAACACGTCGCGGTCGTGGGTCAGCGACCAGCCGAGGAGCGCCAGGTAGTTGACGAGGCCCTCGGGGATGAAGCCGCGGTCGCGGTGGTGGAACAGGTTCGAGGACGGGTCGCGCTTCGAGAGCTTCTTGTTGCCCTCGCCCATGACGTAGGGCAGGTGGCCGAAGCGCGGCACGAAGGTCGTCAGCCCGATGTCGATGAGCGCGTGGTACAGCGCGATCTGGCGGGCGGTCGAGGGGAGGATGTCCTCGCCGCGCAGGACGTGCGTGATCTGCATGATCGCGTCGTCGACCGGGTTCACCAGCGTGTAGAGCGGCTGGCCGTTGGGGCGGACGACGACGAAGTCGCTGAAGGACCCGGCGGGGAACGTGATCGGGCCGCGCACCAGGTCGTCGAACGACAGATCGGCGTCGGGCACGCGGAGGCGGAGCGCCGGCTGCCGGCCCTCGGCGCGGAAGGCGGCCCGCTGCTCCTCGGTGAGACCGCGGTCGTGGTTGTCGTAGCCGTGCTGCTTCGCGCGGCCGGCCGCCTCGTTGCGGGCGTCGATCTCCTCGGCCGTGGAGTAGCTCTCGTAGAGGTGACCGGAGGCGAGCAGGCGCGCGATCACGTCGAGGTAGACGTCGCTCCGCTCGGACTGGCGGTAGGGGCCGTGCGGGCCGCCGACTCCGACGCCCTCGTCCCAGTCGAGCTTCAGCCAGCGCAGCGCGTCGACGATCTGCTCGAAGCTCTCCTCGCTGTCGCGCGCGGCGTCGGTGTCCTCGATGCGGAAGACGAAGGTGCCTCCGGTGTGCCGCGCGTAGGCCCAGTTGAACAGAGCGGTGCGGATGAGGCCGACGTGCGGCGTGCCGGTGGGCGACGGGCAGAAGCGCACGCGCACGTCGCTCCCGGTCGCGGTGGTGAACGGGTGCGCGTCGGGTGCGCGATCCAGGGGCGGAGTGAGCTCAGACATACAGCGCCGATTCTAGCCGCGGCGGGCCGGGAGCCACCCCTGCCGCACCCCGTTCGAGGGATCAGTACTTGTACCGCGAAGCAGTGCTCCGAGTCAACGGACTCCCCTCCGGGCAGGAGCAGTGGTGCTGTGGGCCGAGAGCTTCTCGCCGAGGCCGCTCGACGCCGAGCGATGCGCCACCGCCGCCCCGGACCCGAGCGGCAGCCTGCCCACAAGGCGGCGGCACTGAAGAAGGCCAGCACCGAAAGGAGTCCCGATGAGCACGATCACCCTCGTCACTGCGGACCGTCCCGCGCCGCTCACGGAGTCGGCGCGCGAGGAGAAGGACGCGCGGACTCTGTCGCTGTTCCAGGCCGCACTCGAGGCGGACCCGACGGAGGGCGACCGCATCCGCGAGCGCATCGTGCTCGACCACCTGGGCCTGGCCGAGGCCGTGGCCCGACGGGTGTCCCGAGGAGGCGGCGACTGGGCCGATCTCCGCCAGGTCGCCTACGTGGGCCTGGTCAAGGCCGCCCGCCGCTTCACTCCCGAGCGGGGCGCCAGCTTCGCCGCCTTCGCGGTGCCCACCATCACCGGCGAGCTCAAGCGGCACCTCCGCGACCTGGGCTGGATGATCCGGCCGCCGCGCGGTGTGCAGGAGCTGCACCGACGCTCGGCCGTCGTCGCCGACGAGCTGGCGCAGGAGCTCGGTCGCCACCCCTCCGACGGCGAGATCGCCCGTCGTCTGGGCGTCGAGCCCTCGGAGGTCGCCGACGCCCGCTCGGCGGGGCACCCCCTCTCGCTCGACGAGACCGTGGGCGACGCGGGAGTGCGGCTCGGCGAGACCCTCGGCGGCGACGACGCGAGACTCGCGTCGATCGACCGGAGCCACGGCCTGGCGTCCGCTCTCGCGCAGCTCGAGGAGGCGCAGCGTGAGCTGCTGCGCATGCGCTTCGTCGAGGAGATGACCCAGCAGCAGATCGCCGATGCTCTCGGGACGACGCAGATGCAGGTCTCGCGCCTGCAGCGCCGCACCCTCGCGCAGCTCGCCGACCGGCTCGGCGCCCCCTCGCGCCTGCATCAGCCGCGCGCCTCCCGCACCCGCGTCGCCACCGTCACGCCGGTGCGCCCGGCAGTGCGCCTGCGGACCGCCTGAGGTGCGCCTCGGTGCGCACGGGCAGCAGATCGAGGGCGGCCAGGACGTCGTCGACCTGCACGGCGAGCAGCGCCGGGTCGGGTTCGGCCGAGAAGACGTCTCCCCGCCGCAGCGACGCGTCGGTCAGGACGGTGTGCGGTCCGCTCACGGGCGGACCCCAGGCCTCGGGCGGGGCCGGTCCGAAGATCACGACGGAGGGGATGCCGTAGGCCGAGGCGAGGTGCGCCGCGCCCGTGTCGACCGTGACCACCGCCTCCGCCGACGCCACGACCGCGGCGAACTGCGTCAGGTCGATCTCCCCGGCCAGCACCTCACCGGTGCCGGCGAGCTCCGCGACGCGGCGGGCGCGATCGGCCTCGTTCGCGCCTCCGGTGTAGACCACTCGGTGGCCGGCGCGGGCGAGCGACTGCGCGACGGCCGCGAAGCGCTCCTCGGGCCACTCGCGCGAGCCGTAGAACGCGCCGATGTGCACGACGGCGGCACCGGCGACGCGGGCGGGCGCCTCCGGGACGGCGATGGCGACGTCCTCGGGATCGGCGTCGAGGCCGATCGAGTTCACGAGGCGGGCCCAGCGCGCGCGCTCGAGCTCGCCGTCGATCCAGAGCGGGCGGGGGTCGTTGGCGCCGGCGTCGGGATCGAGCGCCGGCACCCGGAACTCGAGTGTGCGCTCGGGGGCGATCTCCCGCAGGCGCAGCCGCGACTCCGGCCCGTTGCCGTGCAGGTTGACGGCCAGCTCGACGCGGCCCGCCTCCATCGGGAGCGGCTCGTCGAGTCCGCGCAGGGTCGGCACCAGGGCGTCGAGACCGTCGACGAGGTCGACGATCGGCTCGAGCCAGGGGGTCGTGGCGAGGATCAGGCGGTGCTCGGGGAATCCTCGGCGCAGCGCGTGCAGAGCGGGGACGGCCACGAGGATGTCGCCGAGCTTGAGCGCCCGCAGAGCGAGGATCTCCGGGGTGCCGTCGGGGGCGGTGAGAGCGCGCACGGCGCCTCCTTCCTGTCGCGACTCCCGTACCCCGTTGCCGGCGCCTCAGACGCGTCCGTTCCGGACGGACCTCCGACGCGCCCGAGAAGCAGTACTTCTCCTCCTCGGGGTTTACGACCTCCCCGAGCGGGGTACGTGGAAGAGGTGAACGACACGATCCACCCGCAGGGCGCCGCCTCGCCCCGCCTGCGCGGGATCCTCTTCGACCGCGACGCGACCCTCGTGGTCGACGTGCCGTACAACGGCGACCCGGCGCTGGTCGAGCCGATGCCCACCGCGCTCGACGCGGTGGCGCGGGCCCGCGAGGCCGGGCTCGCGCTCGGAGTCGTCACGAACCAGTCGGGCATCGCCCGCGGCATCATCGCCCGCGAGCAGGCCGAGGCGGTCAACCGCCGGGTCGACGAGGTCTTCGGCGGTTTCGACGTCTGGATGCTCTGCCCGCACGGACCCGAGGACGGCTGCGACTGCCGGAAGCCCGCGCCCGGGATGGTGCTCGACGCCGCGGCGGCCCTCGGCCTCCCCGCCGACTCCCTCGCCGTGATCGGCGACATCGGCGCCGACATGGGCGCCGCGGCCGCCGCCGGTGCGCGCGGCGTGCTCGTCCCCACCCCGATCACGCGTCAGGAGGAGGTGACGGCCGCTCCCCTGCGCGCCGCGACCCTCCTCGAGGCGGTCGAGCTGCTCCTCGCGATGCAGCCCGACGAGGACTCCGCATGACCCGCCGGGTGCTCGTCGCCCGCCTGGACAGCGCGGGCGACGTGCTGCTGTGCGGCCCCGCCGTGCGCGCGATCGCGGCCGACGCCGAGGTGCTGCTGCTCGCAGGCCCGCAGGGCGCGCCCGCCGCGGCGCTGCTGCCGGGCCCGTCGTCGGTGCGCACCTGGTGGTGCCCGTGGATCGGCGACGCCTCGCGCCCGGTCGACGCCGACCTCGTCGCCGAGCTGCAGGCGATCGTCGAGGAGTTCCGGCCCGACGAGGCCGTGATCCTCACCTCGTTCCACCAGTCGCCCCTGCCCCTGGCTCTCCTGCTGCGGCTGGCCGGCGTGGCGCGCATCTCGGGCGCCTCCGTCGACTTCGCCGGCGCCCTGCTCGATGTGCGCCTGGTGCCCGGCGAGACGCTCGAGGAGGACCAGCCCGAGCCCGAGCGCGCCCTCGCGGTCGCGGCGGCGGCCGGCTTCGCGCTGCCGGAGGGCGACGACGGGCGACTCCGGGTGCAGCGCGAGGGCAGCCTCCCCGCCGCGCTCGAGGGCATCGGACCCTACGTCGTCGTGCACCCCGGCGCCGCCGTGCCGGCGCGCGCGTGGCCCGCCGCGAACGCGGCGCGCGCCGTCGAGCTGCTCGCCGATCAGGGCATCGCCGTCGCGGTCACCGGAGGCGCGGGCGAGCGGGCGCTGACCGCCGAGGTCGCGGGCACCCGCGGCATCGACCTCGGCGGCGCGACCGACTTCGCGGGCGCCGCCGAGGTGCTCGCCCGGGCCGACGTCGTGATCAGCGGCAACACGGGCCCCGCCCACCTCGCTGCGGCCGTCGGCACCCCGGTCGTCAGCCTCTTCGCCCCCGTGGTCCCGGCGATCCGATGGGCGCCCTACGGCGTCCCGGTCGAGCTGCTCGGCGACCAGCACGCCCCGTGCGCCGGCTCGCGCGCCCGCGTCTGCCCGGTGCCCGGGCACCCCTGTCTGGCGGGGGTGAGCGCCGAGGAGGCGGTCGCCGCCGCCCTGCGACTCCGCGCACTCCCGCGCACCATCACGACCCCCACGGAGGCGATCGCATGAGGATCCTGCTCTGGCACGTGCACGGCGGCTGGGCGGACGCGTTCGTCCGCGGCGACCACCAGTACCTGCTCCCGACGACGGCCGCCCGCGACGGCTGGGGCCTGGGCACCGGCGGCCGCGACTGGCCGAACACGGTCGAGATCGCTCCCGAGGAGCTGCACGACGCCGACGTCGACGTCGTGCTGCTGCAGCGCCCCGAGGAGCTCGCCGAGGCGGAACGCCTCCTGGGCCGCCGTCTCGGCCGCGACGTCGCCGCCGTCTACGTCGAGCACAACACGCCCCGCGGAGACGTGCCGAGCAACCGCCACCCGCTCGCCGACCGCGACGACCTCCTCCTGGTGCACGTCACCCACTTCAACGCTCTGATGTGGGACACGGGCTCGACCAGGACCACCGTCATCGAGCACGGGATCCACGACCCGGGTGCGCTCTACACGGGCGAGCTGGCGCACTTCGGCGTGGTCGTCAACGAGCCGGTGCGGCGCGGTCGCGTCGCCGGCACCGATCTGCTGCCGCGCTTCGCCGGAGTCGCGCCGCTCGACGTGTTCGGCATGAAGACCGACCGGCTCGCCGAGCTGCCGGGCCTCGCCGACGTCACCGTGATGGGCGACGTGCGCACCGAGGCGATGCACGCCTCCCTCGCCCGCCGCCGGGTCTACCTGCACCCCTTCCGCTGGACCTCGCTCGGCCTCGCGCTGCTCGAGGCGATGCACCTGGGGATGCCGGTCGTCGCGCTGGACGTGACCGAGGCCGGCCGCGCCGTGCCACCGGAGGCCGGCGCCGTCACCAACGACCTCGATGCCCTCGCGGCCGCCGCCCGGGCGCTGATCGAGGACCCCGAGAAGGCCGCCCGCGCCGGCGCCGTGGCGCGCGAGGTCGCGCTCGAGCGCTACGGGCTCGGGCGGTTCCACCGCGACTGGGACGAGGTGCTGGCGGAGCTCACGCCCGCGCGCACGCTCGCCGTCGCCGCAGAAGGAGGTGCACGATGAGCCGATCACTGACGATCGCGATGGTGTCGGAGCACGCGAGCCCGCTCGCGACGCTCGGAGGCGTCGACGCCGGCGGGCAGAACGTGCACGTCGCCGCTCTGGCCGACGCGCTCGCCCGACGCGGTCACCGCGTCACCGTCTACACCCGCCGCGACGACCCGTCGCTCCCCCGCCGCGTACCCTTCACCTCCGGAGTCGAGGTCGTGCACATCGACGCGGGCCCCGCCGCCAAGGTCTCGAAGGACGAGCTGCTCCCCTTCATGGGCGACTTCGCGGTCGATCTGGCCGAGGAGTGGCTCGAGGAGCGACCCGACCTCGTGCACAGCCACTTCTGGATGTCGGGGGTCGCCGCACTCGACGCCTCCGAGCGGGTCGAGCGCGCCACCGGGCGCCGCGTCCCGGTGCTCCACACCTTCCACGCCCTCGGCGTCGTCAAGCGCCGCCAGCAGGGCGCCCTCGACACCAGCCCCGAGGAGCGCGCCTGGCTCGAGCCGGGGGTCGGTCAGTGCGCCGACGGGATCGTCGCGACCTGCTCCGACGAGGCCTTCGAGCTCAAGAACCTCGGCGTGCCGACCGGTCGCATCGCCGTCGTGCCGTGCGGCGTCGACATCGACCGGTTCTCGGTCGACGGACCTGTCGCGGCCCGCACCGCCCGCACGCGGCTGATGAGCATCGGGAGGCTCGTGCCTCGCAAGGGCATGGGTCACGCCATCGAGGCGCTCGCCCGCCTCGTCGACGGCGGCCACGACGCCGAGCTGGTGATCGTGGGCGGGTCCGGCTCGGGCGATGCGCTCACCGCCGACCCCGAGTACCAGCGCCTGCACGGCGTCGCCGAGAGCCTCGGAGTCGCCGACCGCGTCGTCTTCGCCGGGCAGCTGTCGCAGACCGAGATGCCGGCGATGCTCCGCTCGGCCGACATCGTGGTCTGCGCGCCCTGGTACGAGCCGTTCGGCATCACCCCGCTCGAGGCGATGGCGTGCGGCGTGCCCGTGGTCGCCTCCTCGGTCGGCGGCCTGATCGACACCGTCGTCGAGGACGTCACCGGCGTGCACGTGCCGCCGCGCGACCCGGAGGCGCTCGCCTCCGCGCTCGCGGCCCTGATCGACGACCCGCAGCGCGCCCGCTCCTACGGCGCCGCCGGGCGCGAGCGCGTCGAGTCGCGCTACTCGTGGGACCGCGTCGCCGCGGACACCGAGCGCGCCTACCTCTCGACCCTCGCCGGCCTCGGCGAGGAGTCGGTCCTCACCGGCGCCTCCGGCGCTCCCTCCTCACCCACCACCCGGAAGGCGGCACCGCGACGATGACCATCGACACCGTCCTGGACACCCCGACGAGCGCCGCCCGGCGTCTCGTCGACGACCACGTGGCCCGCGCCCTCGAGGTCGTCGCCCAGCTCGAGCAGCACGCCGAGCAGATCGCCACCTGGGGCGTCGACCTGGCCGACCGCCTCCACTCGGGCGCGCGCCTGCTCGCCGCGGGCAACGGCGGATCGGCGGCCGAGGCGCAGCACCTGACCGCCGAGCTGGTCGGCCGCTTCGACGGCGACCGGATCCCGTTCTCGGCGATCTCGCTGCACTCCGAGACCTCGAGCCTCACCGCGATCGGCAACGACTACGGCTTCGACCACGTCTTCTCCCGCCAGGTGACCGCCCACGCGCGGTCGGGCGACGTCGTCGTCCTTCTCTCCACGAGCGGCCGCAGCGCCAACCTGCTCCACGCCGCCGAAGCGGCGCGCGCCGCGGGCGCCCGCACCTGGGCGCTCACCGGAGACGGGCCGAACCCGCTGACCGAGGCTTGCGACGAGTCGATCGCGCTCACGGGCCACGGCGCCAACGTGCAGGAGGCGCAGCTCGTCCTCGTGCACGCGCTCTGCCGGGCGTTCGAGCAGCGCATCCGCGCGCGGACGGAGGCGGCCGCGTGAGCGCTCGCCTGCGCATCGCCGTGGTCGGCGACGTGATGCTCGACGTCGACCTCGCCGGGCCCGCCGAGCGACTGAGCCCCGACGCCCCGGTCCCCGTCGTCGACGTCTCGGCCCGCAGCGCCCGCGCGGGCGGGGCCGGGCTCGTCGCCCGCATGCTCGTGCGCGACGGGCACGACGTCACCCTCGTCACCGCGCTCGCCGACGCCGCCGACCCCGATGTCGCCGAACTGCGCGCCGAGCTCGACGGCGTCCGCCTGGTGGCGGGAGCCTCCGGTGCGCCCACCCCGGTGAAGACGCGGGTCGCCGCCTCCGGTCAGGCCGTCGTGCGGTTCGACCGCGGCTGCGAGCGCCCGCCGGTGCCCGCGGTGACGGAGGAGATGCTCGCGGCCCTCGCCGACGCCGACGCGGTCGTGGTCGCCGACTACGGCCGCCGCCTCACCGAGGACCCGTCGCTGCGCGCCGCGCTCGACGCGCTGACCGTGCCCCTGGTCTGGGATCCGCACCCGCGCGGCTCCTCGCCCGTCGCGGGCACCACTCTGGCGACCCCGAACCTCGCGGAGGCGACCGCCTTCTCCGGCGCGTCCGGCCGCGGGGTGACGCTGGCCGAGTCGGCCGCCACCACGCTCCTCGAGCGCTGGGGCTGCGGTGCGGTCGCCGTGACGATGGGCTCGCACGGCGCGCTCGTGCGCTCCCGGGGCGCCGGTGTACCGGTGGCGGTGCCCGCCGCCGCGGTGCCTCCCACCGACCCGTGCGGGGCGGGCGACCGGTTCGCCGCCTCCGCCGCCGTCGCGCTCGCGGGCGGGGCGAGCCCCTCGGAGGCGGTCGGCGCGGCCGTCGCCGCTGCCGGCGCCTACCTGCTCGCCGGCGGAGTCGCCTCCCTCGGCGCCCCCTCCGACACGGCTCCCCTGCACGGAGGCGGCGTCGACGCCCTGCGCGTCGCCGAGGCCGTGCGCGGCGCCGGCGGCACGGTCGTCGCGACCGGAGGCTGCTTCGACCTGCTGCACGCCGGTCACGCCCGCACGCTCTCGGCTGCCCGAGCGCTCGGCGACTGCCTGATCGTCTGCCTCAACTCCGACGACTCCGTGCGGCGCCTCAAGGGCGAGCTGCGGCCGATCATCCCCCAGGACGACCGGGTCGACCTCCTGCTCGCGCTGGGCTGCGTCGACGCCGTGATCGTCTTCGGCGAGGACACGCCCGACGAGGCGCTGCGCCGCATCCGCCCCGACGTCTGGGTGAAGGGCGGCGACTACTCCGCCGAGTCCCTCCCCGAGACGAAGACGGTCGCCGAATGGGGCGGCCGCGTCCTCACCGTGCCCTACCACCCGGGCCGCTCGACCACCCGTCTCGCCGCCGCGCTCGCGCGCGTCGGCTGACTCCGCCCCTCGAAAGGACACCCATGAGCACCACTCCCACCCCCATCGGCCGCGTTCTGATCACCGGAGGCGCCTCGGGCCTCGGCGCCGCCGTCGCCGCTGCCGTGACGGCCGCCGGCGGGACGCCGATCATCCTCGACCGCGACGTCTCCTCGCTCGGCGAGGGCGTCGCCGCCTACCAGGTCGACGTCGCGAAGACCCGCGAGGCCGAGAAGGCGGTCGTCGAGATCGCCCGCGAGCACGGCGGACTCGACGCGGTCGTCACCGCGGCCGGCATCGACCGCTGCGGACGCCTCGTCGACGTGGAGCCGGAGGAGTGGGAGCGGGTCATCTCGGTCAACCTCCTCGGCACCGCGGCGGTCGTGCGTGCGGCGCTGCCGTTCCTGACCGAGACCCACGGGCGCGTCGTGACCGTCGCCTCCTCTCTCGCGATCAAGGCCGTCTCGGACGCCACCGCCTACTGCGCCTCGAAGTTCGGCGTGCTCGGCTTCACGCGGGCCCTCGCGGCCGAGACCAAGGGCGAGATCGGCGTGACCACGCTGATCCCCTCGGGCATGAAGACGCGCTTCTTCGACGACCGCGACGCGCAGTACAAGCCGGGCCCCGACGCGCTCCTGAACGACCCGGAGAACGTGGCGAACGCCGTGATGTTCGTGCTCGGCCAGCCGCGCGGCTGCGAGGTCCGCGAGCTCGTGATCACGCACGAGGAGGAGCCGTCCTGGCCGTGATCCTCTGACGCGCCTCCCCGGGATGCCACTCCGGTGCGTCCGCCTCGGCGGGTCGCGCACCGGGGTGGCATCCGGCGTCTCGGCGGGCCTCGCGTCTCAGCGGGCCTCAGCGCGTCGCGGCGAGCACTCCGCGCACGTCCTCGAGCACCCGGTCGACCGGCACGTCGTCGACGAAGCTCAGCTCGTGCTCGCACCGCGGAGCCGTCCAGCCCACCTGCGTCACGTCGATGCCGCAGACGGGGCAGCGCGTCGTCCAGCTCAGCTGCACGCGGTGGCGCTGCCGGCCGAGGGGCTGGGCGTTGATCGCGTTGCCCACCCAGAAGATCCCGACCGTCGGCGCCCCGACCGCCGCCGCGAGGTGCCGCGGCCCGCTGTCGTTGCCGAGCACGACATCGGCGAGCGAGAGCAGGGGCGCGAGATCGGGCAGCTCGACCGCGCCCGCCCACGAGACGGCTCCCGGTGCCGCGGCCACGATCTCGTCGGCGGCGGGCGCATCGGAGGCGTCGCCCACCACGAGCACGCGCGCCCCGTCCTCGAGCAGCGCCCGCGCCACCTCGGCGAACGACCCGCTCGGCCACCGGCGGCGCACATCCGTCGCGCCCGGGTGGATCAGCACGAGCGGACCGCCCGCGGGCAGCGCGGCGGCGAGCCGGTCGCGGCGCTCGGGGTCGACGTGCAGGAACGGCTCGAGCCGGGTCGCCGGAGCGCCCGCGAGCCCGGCGATCTCGAGGGCGCGCAGCATCTCGTGCTGGTAGTAGACGTAGGGGATCGTGCGCTCGAGCTCGGCCGCGTCGTCGGTGCGCGAGCCGATCGTGTGCCGCGCGCCGAGCCGCTGCAGGAACGGGTTCGAGAACCGTCCGCCTCCGTGCAGCTGCACCGCGAGGTCGAAGCGTCGTCCGCGCATCCGGGCGGTGAAGTCCTCGACGACGCGCTCGTCCTCGCCCTGCCCGTCGCGGACACCCTGCGCGACCGGCAGCACCTCCACGTCGGCGATCGGCGAGTCGACCCCCTCGAGCAGCACCCGGTGGGCCGGAGTGCCCAGCAGAGTGATCTCGGCGCCCGGGTACGACGCGGCGAGCGCCTCGACGGCCGGCAGCGCGAAGAGCAGGTCGCCGAGTCCGCCGCCGCGCAGGACGGCGATCCTCTCGACGGCGTCGAAGCGGTCTCGGAGCGGGGCGATGGCGACCACGGGGGTTCCTCTCGGGTGCGGCGGAGGCGCGGGGTCTCCGGGGGCGGGGTGCACTCCCCCCTGTTCCCCGCGGGCGCCGATCCGAAACGCCCGCCGCCCGCCCGCGCTCCGGGAGGGGCAGCGCGGGGCCCCTCCGTCAGTAGCCTGTGGGGGTGACGACCGCCCCGACACCGCCGCCGCCCGCCGTCCGGCCGCCCGCCGCGGCCCTGTCCTGGGGACTCGGGCTCCTGGGGCTGCTCCTGGTCCCGTTCGTCAACCTCGTGATCAGCGGGATCGTGATGGTGGCCGTCGGCCTGCACCAGAGCCGCGCCGGCGGACTCGCCCGCGCGAACGGCCGACGGGCCGCGGACTGGGGCCTCACCGTCCTCGTGATCGCCGTCCCCTGCACGGTGGTGTGGGTCGTCGCCCTGTCGATCCGCGCGAGCGGCTTCCTCCCCTGGGATCTCGCCGTGATCGTCTGGCTGCTGCTCGGAGTGGTCAATCTCGTCGTCGCGGTCGTCGGGCTCGTGCAGGCCTCCGGCGGCCGGGCCGTGCGGGTCCCGGCGATCCGCTTCCTCCGCTGAGCGCCGGACTGCGCGCCGTGCCCGTCGCCGGGCGGTCGGCGGCCCGCCCGCCACGAGCCGCCGACCGGTCTGGATCTCACCCTCGGGCGAGCGCCTCGCCCTCGCTCGCGACACCGTGCTCGACCGGAGCCTCGCGCTCGGGAGCATCGGCCCGGGAGGTCTCGACCGCCGCGAAGGCGTGGTCGTCGTCGTACGACTTCACCTTCGCGACGTGGAGGATGATCAGCGCGTAGACGGCCTTCGCGACGATGTCCGCGATCGAGTACCCCACCTGCTTGCCCACCCAGGCGTCGGCGCCCGAGACGTCGAGCAGCGGCAGCAGGTAGGCGATGGGGTACACGCCCCAGCTGAGCAGCAGGAGGAAGCGGAGGCGTCCCAGCGTGCCGCGCACCCCGGCCGGCTGGTTCTTCAGCGACCGGCTGAGCTGGGTGAAGAGGACGAACAGGATGTAGGCGAACGGGATCGTCGAGAGGATCCCGAAGATCCCCCGCACGCCGTTGTCCCCGCTGATCTCACCCGGGTAGCCGAGCGCGATCATCAGCGCCGACGCCGGGACCAGCCGGTAGAGCAGGCGCGACTGCACCTTCCGCGCGAGGGCGAGCACCGCGACGAGCTCGACCAGCAGCAGCGGCACGGTCAGGAGCCAGTCGACGTAGCGGTAGCCCTCGTTGAAGGAGGCGCCGGCGGCCTGGGTGTAGTCGCCGGTGCCGCCGACCGAGTCGGTGACGAAGGCCGCCTTGAAGGAGTCGAAGATGCGGAAGTAGTGGTACGCCGCGATGCCGCAGACCACGAGCGCGACCGTGATCGCCTGCCGGTACCGGGGCAGCACCCTGGGCAGCGAGATCAGGAGGAACACGGCCGTGAACAGCTGCGAGGCGATCACGAGCGAGAGGGCGTTGTAGACGGTGTCGTACTGACCCTGGGTCAGGATGTCGGGAATCATGGTTCACATTCTGAACTGTTCGCTTTGTGAACAATTCACTGGCGGGAACCCGTCCGGCGGCGTACCGTGGACAGGTGGATTCGGAGATCGAGCGGCACCGGTGAGCCGGCACTCCCCCCGGCAGCACCTGCTCGACGGCTTCCCCGACGCGGCGGTGCGCTTCTTCCGGGCTCTCGAGGCGCACCGGAGCCGCCTCGCCGCCGAGCACGGGCTGTCGGAGATCGAGCTGCGCTGCCTCTTCCGCATCGGCGCGGCCGGCTCCGTGACCCCCAAGGAGCTCTCGACCGCGCTGTCTGTGTCGAAGGGGGCGGTCACCGGGATCACGACCCGGCTCGTGTCGTCCGGGCTCGTGCACCGGGTCGAGCACCCCCAGGACCGCCGCAGCCTCCACCTCGAGCTCACCGCGGCCGGGCACGACGCGACGCGGACGATGCACCGCGACCTGCGCCGGCTGCTCTCCGCCGACGGGACCGACGTCGGCGACGACGATCTGGCGGCGGCGACGACGGTGCTCGACCGCCTCGCCCGGAGGCTCGACGCCGACCCCCGCGACCCCGGCTGACGCCTCCCGGACCACCCCGGGCGAGCACCCTCCGCAGCCCTGTTCGACGGCTCCGCGAATTCACCCAGGCCCCTGTCTGAGCCCGCTCCGCGCGGGTACAGGGGGTGGGCACGCGCGTCCGCGACCTGAGCGGACGCCTCCGATCGAGAGGTGACCGTGACCATCGACATCACGACCCCCGCCGCCACCGCCACGAGCCCCGCCGACGCCGTCCGACGCGCCCGCGCGGCGTTCCCCGCCTGGGCCGCCACCGCGCCCGCCGAGCGGGGCGCCCTGCTGCGCGCCGCCGCGCACGCCGTCGCCGCGCGCGAGGACGAGCTCGCGATCCTCAACACCGACGAGACGGGCAAGCCCGCCGGCGATGCCCTCGGCGGTGTCCGCGCCGGAGTCGACACCCTGCTGCAGTACGCGGAGCTCGGCCCGCTGCACCGCGGCAGGAGCCTGCGCGGAGGCGCACTCAACGTCGATCTCGCCCTGCCGCACCCCCGCGGCGTGGTCCTGGCGCTCACCCCGTGGAACGACCCCGTCGCCGTCGCCGCCGGCATGCTCGGCGCCGCGATCGTCTCGGGTGACGTCGTGATCCACAAGCCCAGCGAGCGCAGCCCCGGCACCGGAGCCCTCTTCACCCGGATCCTGGTCGAGGCCCTGCCCGAGGGCGTGCTGACCCTCGTCGAGGGCGACGGCGCCGTCGGCGACGCGCTCGCCCGCACCGAGGGCGTCGACGTCCTCGCCCACGTCGGCTCGACCGCGACCGGCCGAGCGCTCGCCCGGGTCGCAGCCGTCACCGGCGCCCACGTCATCCTCGAGAACGGCGGCAACGACGCACTGGTGGTCGACGCCGACGTCGATCCCGTCTGGGCCGCCCAGCAGGCCGCGCTCGGAGCCTTCGCGAACGCCGGTCAGATCTGCACGTCGGTCGAGCGCATCTACGTGCACCGCGACGTCGCCGAGGCGTTCACGACCGCGCTGGTCGCCGAGGCCGAGCGCTGGAGCGCCGGCCCCCTCCCGCGCCTCGTCGACGCCCGCATGCGCGACGCCGTCCACGAGCACGTGAGCGAGGCGCTCGGGCAGGGCGCCCGCGCCCTCACCGGCGGCGAGCCCGGCGAGGGCACCTTCTACCCCGCGACCGTGCTCGCCGACTGCACCGACGACATGCTGGTGATGACCGAGGAGACCTTCGGCCCGGTCGCGCCGATCGTCGTCGTCGACGGTTTCGACGAGGGCCTCTCCCGCGCGGCCGAGAGCCCCTACGGCCTCGCCGCCACGGTCCTCACCGGCGACATGGAGCACGCGCACCGCGCCGCGGCCGTCCTCCCCGTCGGCACGGTCAAGATCAACGGCGTCTTCGGAGGCGCCCCCGGCGGCAGCGCCCAGCCGCGCGGCACCAGCGGCTCGGGCTTCGGCTACGGCCCCGAGCTGCTCGACGAGATGACGACCACCACGGTCGTGCACTTCGGTCTCCCTGTGCTGCGCGGAGCCGCCTCATGAGCCTCGAGGGCTCGGCACTGCAGCGGGCGAGCGCCCTGGTCGCCCAGGTGCGCGAGCGCCCGCCGGTCGTCGCGGTGATCGGCGACCTCATCCTCGACTCCTGGTGGCTGGGCGAGGCCGAGCGCGTCACGCGCGAGGCCCCGGCGCCGGTCCTCCGCCTCGAGGACGTCGTCGATGTCGCGGGGGGCGCGGCCAACACCGCCGCCAATCTGCGGGCGCTCGGCGCCGAGGTGCGGACCGTGGGAGTCGCCGGGCGCGACCCCGAGGGCGACCGCCTCCTGCAGGCCCTCCTGCGGGCGGGTCTGGACACCGCGGGCATCGTGCGCACCGGTGCCGCGACCACGATCAAGACCCGCGTCGTCGGCAGCGACAGCGTGATGCTGCGGGTCGACTCCGGGCCGCACCGTCCCGCCGACGACGAGCTCGAGCGGCTCGCCGAGGCGGCGGTGCGGGCGGCCGACGGCGCCGACGCCGTGCTGGTCTGCGACTACGGCTCCGGCATCCTGCGCGCCGCGGTCGAGCACGTGCTCGCCGCCTCCCGGCCCGGGCTCCTCGTGATCGACGCCCACGAGCTCGCCGACTGGGCCTTCGCGCGCCCCGACCTCGTGACTCCGAACGCGAAGGAGGCGGAGCGCCTCCTCGGCGAGACGCTCGGCCGCGGCTCGGAGCGCGCCGCGGCCGTCCGCGCCGCCGCCGACCGCCTCCGCGAGCGCTCGGGCGCCCGCCACGTCGTCGTCACCCTCGACCGCGACGGCGCCGCCGCCCTCGACGCCGACGGCTCGATCACGCGCACCTTCGCCCAGCCGGCCGAGGAGAAGCAGGCCTCGGGAGCCGGCGACACCTTCGCCGCGACCGCCACCCTCGCCCTCGCCGCCGGCCGCTCGCTCGCGACCGCCGTCGACCTCGCCCAGGCGGCGGCAGACGTCGTCGTCCAGCGCCCCGGCACCTCCGTCTGCACCGCCGACGACCTCACCGCCTCCCTCGCCGCCCCCGGCGCCGTCGTGCTCGGCGAGGACGGCCTGGTCGAGGTGCTCGCCGAGGAGGCCCGACGCGGGCGGCGCATCGTCTTCACGAACGGCTGCTTCGACGTGCTGCACCGCGGCCACACCGCCTACCTGCGCCAGGCGCGGGAGCTCGGCGACGTGCTGGTCGTCGCGGTCAACGACGACGACTCCGTGCGCCGGCTGAAGGGCGAGGGACGGCCGATCAACCCCGAGGGCGACCGTGCGGGCGTCATCGCCGAGCTGGGCTGCGTCGACTACGTGACCCTCTTCAGCGGCGACACCCCGATCCCCCTGCTCGAGCGCGTGCACCCCGACGTCTACGTCAAGGGCGGCGACTACGCCCCCGACATGCTGGCGGAGGCGGTGGTCGTGCGCTCCTACGGCGGCACGGTCACCACGGTGGGCTACGTCTCCGAGCACTCCACGACCGAGATGGTGCAGCGGATCCGCTCGTCCGCGCAGCCGGGCCCGTCGTGAGCAGCCGCCGCTGGTCGGGCGAGTGGGGGCGCCCTGCCGACGGGACACCTCCGGTGATCGACGTGCTGATCCCGACGGCGGGCCGCCGCTCCGAGCTCGCCGCCACTCTCGCCGGGCTGGCGGCGCAGGACGACCCGCCGTTCCGGGTGATCGTCAGCGACCAGTCCGCCGACGGCGTCGCCTCCGCCGACCCGACGGTGCGCTCGATGCTGCGGGTCCTCGAGGCGCAGGGGCGCGCGCCGCTCGTGCGCTCCAACCTGCCGCGTCTCGGGCTCGCGCAGCAGCGCCAGTTCCTGCTCTCGCTCTCGAGCGCGCCGGCCGTGCTGTTCCTCGACGACGACGTCTGGCTCGAGCCGGGCACGCTCGCCCGCCTGCACGACGCGCTCGAGCGGCTCGCCTGCGGCTTCGTCGGCTCTGCGGTGCAGGGGCTGTCCCACCTGGAGGACGTCCGCCCTCACGAGCAGGAGGCGTTCGAGCCGTGGCACGACGCGGTCGAGCCGGAGCGCATCCGGCGCGGCACCGCCCCGTTCGAGCGCTGGCCCCTGCACAACGCCGCCAATCTCACGCACATCGCCGCGGGCCTGGACATCGCCCCGGGCGGCTGGGTGCCCTACCGGATCGCCTGGCTCGGCGCCTGCGTCCTCTACCGCCGCGACGCCCTGGTGGCCGCGGGCGGCTTCGACTTCTGGGAGCAGCTGCCCCCGGAGCACAGCGGCGAGGACGTCGCCGCGCAGTGGCGCGTCATGGAGCGCTTCGGCGGCGCGGGGCTCGTGCCCAGCGGCGCAGTGCACCTCGAGACGCCCACGACGGTGATCGACCGCAGCGTCGACGCCTTCGACCGGCTCTTCGCCGAAGAGCACCAGCACTGACCGCACCACGGAAGGACACCAGCATGGACGCCCCCAACCCCATCCAGATCCAGAAGTACCTCTCGGGCATCGACTACCCGGCCTCGAAGGACACCATCGTCGAGACGGCCGAGAAGGAGGGTGCCGACAGCGACGTCCTCGACGCGCTCCGCGCCATCCCCGAGGGCGACTACGAGAAGCCGACCGACGTCAGCTCGGCGGTCTCGAAGGTCTGACCGACCGCACCGCACACGACAGAGGAGGCCGTCCCCGCAGGGGCGGCCTCCTCTGCACTCCCGGTCAGACGGAGACGGGCTCGCGCTCGCGCAGGACGCCGGAGTCGAGCGCCGCGAACGAGAGCACCTTGTACCCCTCCGACTCGAAGAAGATCGTGGCCCGGTCGCTCTCGACGCTCATCACGGTGCCGGAGCCCCACTCGCGGTGCTCGACGATCTCGTCGACGCTCAGCGGAGCGTCGGCCGGCGCCTCCTCGGCCGCCTCTCCCCGAGCCTCGTGCCGCTCGCAGCCGTCGCAGTTGCCGCACCACTCCGGGCCCTCCACGCCGAAGTAGTCGAGCAGCACCCGGCGGCGGCAGTGCGAGGTCTCGGCGTAGGCGCGCATCATCGACAGGCGCGACTCCGCGATGCGCTCCCGCGAGGCGAGCGCCTCCTTCACGGCGCGCACGGCGGCATCGGCGTCCGCGTCGCCCACGGCTCGCACGCCGTCCTGCGTCGAGACGAGGTCGGCGTCCACCAGATCGTTGACGAGGCGGGCGATCGTCCGAGCGGGCCTGTCGAGCGCCCCGGCCAGCTCGGCGACGCTCACGCCCGGCTTCCCGGTCACGGCGGCCCAGACGACCTTCAGGGCCGCCCTGTCGACCGAGCGCTTCGAGAAGAAGCGGCGGAGCCCGAGGTCCTCGGCCCGGTAGTGCAGGGCGGCGGTGGCGGGCTCGCTGTCGCGGCCCGCGCGGCCGATCTCCTGGTAGTAGGCGTCGAGCGACTCGGTGGTCGTCGCGTGCAGCACGAAGCGCACGTCGCCCCGGTCGATGCCCATGCCGAAGGCGGAGGTCGCGACGACCACGTCGAGCCCGCCGTCGCGCCAGCGGTCCTGCACGTCGCGGCGCTCGGACACCTTGAGTCCCGCGTGGTAGGCGGCGACCCTCCGCCCCTCGGCGGCGATCTCGGCCGCGTACGCCTCGGTCTCCTTGCGGGTCGCGACGTAGACGAGACCTGGAGCGGTCCAGCTGCGCGCCTCCTCGACCACCGCGGCGCGCTTCTCGTTCTCGCTCTCGTGGCGGTGGACCACGAGCCGGATCTCGGGCCGGTCGACCCCGTGCACCTGCACCTCGGGGTCGGTCATCAGGAGGCGCTCGATGATCTCGTCGCGCACGGGGCCGGAGGCGGTGGCCGTCATCGCGAGCACGGGCGGGTCGCCCAGCTCGCGGCGCACATCGGCCAGGCGGAGGTAGTCGGGCCGGAAGTCGTGGCCCCACGAGGAGACGCAGTGGGCCTCGTCGACGACGAGGAGCGAGACGCCGGCAGTCGCGAGGCGCGCGACGTTCTCCTCCTTCGCCAGCTGCTCGGGCGCGAGCAGCACGTACAGCGGGCCGCCCTCGTCGATCCGCTCCCAGGCGCGGGCGACGGCCGCAGCGCCTCGGGAGGAGTTGATCGCGACAGCGGGAGGCGCGGCGGGCGCGGCCTCGATCGACGCGAGCTGGTCGGCCTGCAGTGCCACCAGGGGCGAGACGACGAGCACGACGCCGCCGCGCTGGGCGCCGGCGATCTGGTACACGGCCGACTTGCCGCCTCCGGTGGCCAGCACCAGGAGGGTGTCGCGGCCGGCCGCCGCCGACTCGATCGCCTCGCGCTGACCGGGCAGGAGCGAGTCCCAGCCGAAGTCGTCTCGGGCGATGCGGTCGATGGTGCTGGGCGTGGTGCGGGTCGAGCTCATGCTCTCGACGCTACGACTCCGCCCCCTGCGAGTGTCTCCGCTTGACAGCTCCGGGGAGCACGGTGAAGCACCCCGGGCACCCGCCTCCCGTCGTTCCGCCCGAGCCGGCTGTCAAGACCCTGCTCGCCGCGGTCGCCTCGTGCTCGACTGGGACGACCGACGAGAGGAGCCGCTGTGGCCCAGAACGTGAACGAGGACCTGCCCGAGCAGAGCGGAACCGAGGCGCCGAACCTCGGCGGCGCTCAGACCGTCCTGCCCGGCGAGGGCGCGACCGACGACTCCGCCGCCGGCGCGGCCCCCGGTGGCACCGCGATCGACCGCGGCGTCAGCGACGCCGTGACCGAGGGCGACAGCGGAGGCGACACCATGGCCGACGACGCCGGCCTGCCCGACGAGACGAGCGGTGCGGTCGGAGACGACCGCGCGAGCGCCGACTGACCGCTCGCCCGGTGATCGTCGCGGCTCAGCCGCGCACGATCACCGGGTTGAACAGCGTGCCGATGCCCTCGATGTCGATCGCGACCGTGTCGCCGTTCGCGATCGGGCCGACTCCGGCGGGCGTGCCGGTGAGGATGACGTCCCCCGGGAGCAGCGTGAACACCCGCGACACGTAGGCGACGATCTCGGGCACCCCGTGGATCATGTCCCCCGTGTTGCCCGACTGCACCCGGCGCCCGTTGACCCGGGTCTCGAGCGCGCTCTCGTTCCAGATCAGCTCGGTCTCGATCACCGGGCCGATCGGGCAGAACGTGTCGTAGCCCTTGGCCCGCGCCCACTGCCCGTCCGACTTCTGCAGGTCCCGCGCCGTCACGTCGTTCGCGATCGTGTAGCCGAAGACGACCTCCTCGAAGTCCTCCGCGCGCACGTTCCGCGCGACGGCTCCGATCACGATCGCCAGCTCGCCCTCGTACTCCACCTGCTGGCTGTCCTCGGGCAGCACGATCGCCTCGTCCGGCCCGATCACCGAGGTGTTGGGCTTGAGGAAGATCAGCGGCTCGGCCGGGGCGTCGCCGCCCATCTCGGCGGCGTGGTCGGAGTAGTTCTTGCCGATGCCGACCACCTTCGAGCGCGGGATGACCGGGGCGAGCAGCTTCGCCTCCGCGATCGGGATGCGCTCGCCGGTCGTCTCGAACCCGGCGAACATCGGGTCGCCCGCGAGCACCACCAGCTCGTCCTCGTCGACGATCCCGAACAGGATCGCGCCACCGTTGTCCCCGGTGCGCTGCGTGGCGAATCGTGCGATCTTCATGCGTCCAACCTCGTCATCCAGCCGTGCGTGTCCTCGCGACGTCCGTACTGGATGTCGGTCAGCTCCTCGCGCAGCGACATCGTGAGCGCGCCGGCCGGCGCGCCCTCGTGGCCCACCGAGAAGCCGTCGCCCTTGAGCTCGGCGATCGGAGTGATGACCGCCGCGGTCCCGCAGGCGAACACCTCGACCACGTCGCCCGAGGCCACGCCGTCGCGCCACTCGTCGATCGACACCCGGCGGCGCTCCACCCGGTGGCCGCGGTCCTCGGCGAGCTGCAGCACGCTGTCGCGCGTGATGCCCTCGAGGATCGAGTCCGACTCCGGGGTGACGAGCGTGCCGTCCTTCTTCACGAGCACGACGTTCATGCCGCCGAGCTCCTCGATCCACCGCGACTCCTGGGAGTCGAGGAAGAGCACCTGGGCGCAGCCGTGCTCGTACGCCTCCTGCTGGGGCAGCAGCGACGAGGCGTAGTTGCCGCCGGTCTTCGCGGCGCCCGTGCCGCCCTTGCCCGCGCGGGCGTAGGAGGTGGAGAGCCAGATCGACACGGGGGCGACGCCTCCCGAGAAGTAGGCGCCAGCGGGGCTCGCGATCACGTAGTACGCGACCTTCTCGGCCGCGCGCACGCCGAGGAACGCCTCCTTCGCGAACATGAACGGCCGCAGGTACAGGCTCGTCTCGGGCTCGGAGGGCACCCAGTCGCCGTCGACCGCGATGAGCTGGCGCAGCGACTCGACGAAGAGGTCGGTCGGCAGCTCGGGCAGCGCGAGACGGCGGGCCGAGCGCTGCAGCCGCGCGGCGTTGGCGGTGGGCCGGAAGGTCCAGATCGAGCCGTCGGCGTGCCGGTACGCCTTCATGCCCTCGAAGATCTCCTGCGCGTAGTGCAGCACCGAGGCGGCGGGATCCAGCGAGAGGGGGCCGTAGGGCTGCACGCGGGGGCGGTGCCAGCCGTCGGCGCGGGTCCAGCAGAGGTCGACCATGTGGTCGGTGAAGTGCACGCCGAAACCGGGCGCCTGGAGGATGTGCGCGCGCTCCTCGGCCGAGCGGGGGGCCGGGTTGGGGGTCACCGCGAAGGCGAGGTCCTGAGCGAGCGGGAGGGGGAGGGTCATGGTGGGTGCCTTCTTCGGGGAGTTCAGCCTGCGGGAGGTCGGTCAGCGGAGTCGGGAGACGACGGAGTCGCCGATCGCGGAGGTCGAGCGCGCGGTGCCGTCCCGCGACTCGATGTCGGCGGTCACCGCCGCCGTCACGCGAGCGGCCTCGTCGCCGAGGCCCAGGTGGTCGAGCAGCAGGGCGACCGAGAGGATCGCGGCCGTCGGATCGGCGAGCTGCTTCCCGGCGATGTCGGGCGCGGATCCGTGGACCGGCTCGAACATGCTGGGGAACGCGCCGTCGGGGTTGATGTTGCCCGAGGCCGCGAGGCCGATGCCGCCGCTGATCGCGCCGGCCAGATCGGTCAGGATGTCGCCGAAGAGGTTGTCGGTGACGATGACGTCGAACCTAGCAGGGTCGGTCACGAGGAAGATCGTCGCGGCATCGACGTGGAGGTAGTCGACGGCCACGTCCTCGTAGGTGGCCCCGATCTCGTCGACGAGCCGCTTCCAGAGGGAGCCGGCGAAGACGAGGACGTTCGTCTTGTGCACGAGGGTCAGCTTCGAGCGGCGCTTCCGAGCCAGGTCGAACGCGTGGCGCACGACCCGCTCGACACCGTAGGCCGTGTTGACCGAGACCTCGTTGGCGATCTCGTGCGGCGTGCCCTGGCGGATCGCGCCGCCGTTGCCGACGTACGGGCCCTCCGTGCCCTCGCGCACGACGACGAAGTCGACCTCGCCGGGCGCCGACAGTGGCGAGGGCACCCCCGAGTAGAGGCGCGTCGGCCGCAGGTTGACGTAGTGGTCGAGCGCGAAGCGGAGGCGCAGCAGCAGCCCGCGCTCGATGTTCGCGTTCTTCAGGCGCGGGTCGCCGGGCACGCCGCCGACCGCCCCGAGGAGGATCGCGTCGTGCGCGGCGATCGCGGCGAGATCGTCGTCGGTGAGCACGTCGCCGGTCTCGAGGAACCGGCCGGCGCCGAGCGAGAACGGGGTCTTCTCGATCACCACGTCGGAGTCGGCGGTGACGGCGTCGAGGACCTTCACGGCCTCGGTGATCACCTCCGGCCCGATCCCGTCTCCGGGGATGACGGCGAGCTTCACGGTTCGTGGCATGGAGATCCTCAGGCGTACGGGGGCAGGGACGCCCCCAGCGTACTCTCGGCCGCGCGGCTCGGTTCCGGCGCCGCCGCCGGGCCGCCGACCCGGATTCCGCGCCACGCCCTTGTGCGGGAGTCACCTGTGTATGGGATCGTGCTCGCCATGCTCCACGACGACGACGATGTCTCGACGATCACGACCGACCGCGGCCGGGCCCGCTCCCGATTCCTGGCCGCACCCCCGCCCGCACCCCGCAGGAGTCCCGACCGGATCGCGCGCCTCTATCCGCGCCTCCGGCGCCAGGTCTTCGTCGCGATCTTCCTCGGCTACGCCGGGTACTACCTCGTGCGCAACAACGTCCCGCTCGTCGCGACGCTGCTGCAGGAGGAGCAGGGCTTCAGCACGGTCGACCTCGGTCTGCTCACGAACGGCGTCCTGCTCGCCTACGGCGTCTCGAAGTTCGTCAGCGCGATGCTCAGCGACCGCAGCAGCGCCCGGTACTTCCTCCCGCTGGGACTCGCGCTGTCGGCCGTCGCCAACCTGGTGATCGGCCTCGTGCCGGCGGTCGGCGCCTCCGTCGCGCTGCTGGCCCTCGTCATGGTCGTGAACGGCCTCTTCCAGGGGATGGGCTGGCCTCCCAGCGGCCGCACCCTCGTGCACTGGTTCTCGACCTCCGAGCGGGGGTCGAGGACAGCGCTCTGGAACGTCGCGCACAACGTCGGCGGCGCGGGCTCGGGCGCACTGGCCGCCGCGGCGCTCTCCTCGTTCGGCGACTGGCGCTCGGCGTTCTGGATGCCCGCCCTCGTCGCCCTGGGCGTCGCCGCTCTGGCCCTCGTCCTCCTGCGCGACACCCCGGAGTCCGAGGGGCTCCCGCCGATCGAGGAGTACCGCTCCGATCCCGCGCCGGTCTCGAGTGCCCCGGGCGACGAGGGGACCTGGGCGATGCTGCGCACCCACGTGCTCCTGAACCCGACGATGATCGGGCTCGCCTTCGCCAACGTCTTCGTCTACACCCTCCGGTACGGCGCCCTCGTCTGGGCACCGGTCTACCTCGCCGACGTGCGCGGAGCGAGCCTCGGCGAGGGCATCGCCGGCTTCTCGCTGTTCGAGCTGGCGGGCATCCCCGGCACGCTGCTGTGCGGCTGGATCAGCGACCGGGTGTTCCGCGGCCGCCGCTCGCCCGCCGGCATCGCGTTCCTGCTCGCCGTCGGCGCCGCGATCCTCGTCTACTGGCTCTCGCCCATCGACTGGCCGCTCGGAGTCTCCCTCGCCGCCCTCGTGGCGATCGGCGGGCTCATCTACGGGCCGGTGATGCTGATCGGCCTGCAGGCGCTCGATCTCAGCCCCCGCGAGGTGGCGGGTACCGCGGCGGGCTTCACCGGCCTGTTCGGCTACGTCCTCGGAGCGACGCTCGCCTCGACCGGCGTCGGCCTCGTCGTCCACGCCTACGGCTGGGACACGACCTTCGTCCTGATCCTCGCGTGCGTCGTCGCCGCGGTCGTGCTGATGGCGTTGGTCGGACGCTCGGAGAGGTCCCTGCGAGCGCGCGCCTCGGCCTGAGGAGCGCGGCTCAGCTCCGGCGCAGCCGCCACGCCGCCAGCACGCCCGCGAGCAGGACCAGGCCGGCGCCGATCCAGGCCGAGGCGCCCACGCCCGCGTCGAACGCGGCGCCGGCCGAGGCGAGCAGGCTCGCGGCGGAGTCGGCGGGCAGCTCGCCCGCGACGGCGACGGCCCCGCCCAGGGTCTCCCCCGCGCGCTGCGCTTGGCCTGCGTCGAGGCCCTCGGGCAGCACGACGCCGCTGCGGTAGGCGGCGGTGAGCACGGTGCCGAGCGTGGCCGTGCCGAGCACGGCGCCGAGCTCGTAGGCGGTCTCCGACACCGCGGAGGCGGCTCCCGCCTTGTCGGCCGGAGCGTTCGCCAGGACCAGCTCGTTCGACACGGTCTCGGCCGCGCCGATCCCCAGCCCGAGGAACGCGAAGGCGACGGCGACCGTGAGCGCGGAGGCCCCGCCGGGCGCCTGGCTGCCGATCGCGAGCAGCGCGTAGCCGACGGCCGAGACGACGAGGCCGGCCGGCACGACGAGGCGCGGCGTGATCCTCCGGGCGACGGGCACGACGCCGAGCCCCGCCACGATCATGACCGCGAGTCCGGGCACCAGTACGAGGCCCGCCTCCAGCGGCGAGAGCCCGACCACGAGCTGCAGGTGCTGCGACACGAAGAACAGCCCGCCGACGAGCGCGACGACGCTCAGCAGATTGACGAGGATCGCTGCGCTGAACGAGCCGCGGCGGAAGAGCGAGAGATCGAGCATCGGCACCGCGCGGCGCTGCTGGCGGCGCACGAACAGCACGCCGCTCGTCACGCCGACCACGAGCGAGACGATCGCGACCGCGTCGATCCCGTGCTCGGCCGCCGACTTGACCGCGTAGACGATCGGAGCCATCGTCGCGAGCGAGAGGACGATGCTGACGACGTCGACGGGGCCGGGCCGCGGGTCGCGAGACTCCGGCACGAGCAGCGGAGCGAGCACGACGAGCGGCAGCAGCACGGGCACCGCGAGCAGGAACACCGAGCCCCAGGCGTGGTTCTCGAGCAGGACGCCGCCGACCAGCGGACCGACCGCCGACCCGACCGCGAACCCGGTCGCCCAGATCGCGATCGCGAGGCGGCGCTGATCGCGGTTCGGGAAGAGGCTCCGGAGCAGCGACAGCGTCGATGGCATCAGGGTGGCGCCGAAGAGGCCGAGCGCGGCGCGGGCAGCGATGAGCGCGCCCGCGGTGGGGGCGAAGGCCGCCGCGACCGACACGACGGCGAAGCCGATCGCGCCGATGATCAGCAGCCTGCGCCGGCCCACCCGGTCGCCGAGGCTCCCCATCGCGACGAGGAGTCCCGCGAGCACCAGCGGGTACGCATCCACGATCCAGAGCAGCTCGGTGCCCGACGGCCCCAGGTCCTCCGAGATCGAGGGCAGCGCGAAGTTGAGGACGGTGTTGTCGACCGAGACCAGCAGCACCGGCAGCATCAGCACCGCGAGCGCGAACCAGGCGCGACGACCGACCCGATCGGTGGCGGGCTCGGAGGCAGGGAGGCGGACGGCGACGGGGGCGGTGCGGGCGGACACGGTGGTACTTCCTTTCGAGGGACGACTCGGAGGAGTATACCGTCCAGCCGGTACAGTAGTCGAGAGGCGAGGCGGGACCCGCTCCGTAGAATGGAGCGCATGCCTCCCGCCCCCGCCCGCGACCGCGTCCTCGACGCGTTCGAGGCGCTCCTGATCGAGCAGGGCGAGCGCGCGGCCACCCTCGACGCCACCGCGCGCACCGCCGGAGTCTCGAAGGGCGGGCTGCTCTACCACTTCCCGTCGAAGGACGCCCTGGTCGACGGCCTCGTCGAGCGCCTCGACGAGCGCCTCGCCGAGGACATCGACCGGATCACGACCTCGGACGAGGGCGTCGTCCCCTACCTGATCCGCACCTCGTTCGCCGCCGACACCCCCTTCGACCGCACGATCCTCGCGGTCTCGCGCATCGCCCAGGGCCACGACGAGCGCGCGAGCGCCGGCCTCGCCCGGATCCACGACAGCTGGAACGCCGTCGTCACCGAGGCCGTCGGCGACCCCCTGATCGCGCGCGCCATCGTCCTGATGAGCGACGGCCTGTACTACAACTCGGCCCTCCTCCCCACCGACGACGGCCCCCGCGGCCAGGCCGAGGACGTCCTCGCGGTCATCGACCGCCTCCTGCAGCGCTAGCCGGCCGCCGCCGCGCCTGCTGTGCGGGCAGCGGAGCTCCGCTGCCGACATCGGGGATCTCGACGTGCCCGCTCCGCGGCCTGTTCGAGCAGCGGAGCTCCGCTGACATCGGGGATCTCGACGTGCCCGCTCCGCGGCCTGCTCGAGCAGCGACGGGGAGCGCGGGATGCGGAGTGTCCCTGGGGCGGGCGGCCCGCCTTGCTGCCGGCCTGGCTTGCGGCCTGGCTGGCTGGCTGCCTGCCTGCCGCGCTTGACGCCCGCCTGCCCGCACTGCCTGCCCCTGCCCGCCTGCCCGCCGCGCTTGACGCCCGCCTGCCCGCACTGCCTGCCGCTCGCCCCTCCCGCACCGACTGCCCGTATCGCCTGCCCGCCCGGCCTGACACCCGCCCCACCGCCCGCCCGGCCTGACACCCGCCCGGCCTACCGCCCGCCCGATTGAAGGCCCAGCCTCCTGGCCGCCGGCCGCCCGCCCTTCTACCTGCCCTGCCTGCTGGTCGAGTAGCCCCGCAGGGGCGTATCGAGACCCACCCGCGTCAGCAGGCCAGCCCACCGACCCCCCCTCGCTGAGGGTCGCGGATCTCGATACGCCCGCTGCGCGGCCTACTCGATCAGCGAGCGCGAGAGCAGGAGGACGCCTCTCCACGGCCCACCCACCTTCCTGCCCGCCCGCTTGCACGCCTCGCCCGCCTGCCCTGCCTGCTGGTCGAGTAGCCCCGCAGGGGCGTATCGAGACCTGCCCGCGTTACAAGGCGAGTGCTTCAGAGCGCTCCCCCGGCGAGAACGGTTCCTCCACAGGCTTCTTCTGGGCGTGAGTTGTCCCGTTCGGCCGCTGTCCGCGCCCTGGTGTCGGTGGTCCCTGATTCAATATCCGTATGGCAGTTGCAGCAGAGACACGACCCACGGAGGCGATACTCGACGACGTCCGCGAGGGCGCCGACGAGGTCGGCCGCCTCGCCCGCAACGCCTCCCTCGACCTGCTCGCGTCCGCCGAGAAGCTGTACGACGTCTACCGGCACGGCCTCACGATCCCGCTCGCGTTCGCCCGCGGCGGCCTGTCGAGTCGCGAGTCGAGCGACCTCGTCGAACGCTCCCTCCGCGCCGAACTCGCCACCGGCGCCGGAGTGTCCGAACGGGAGCTCTCCCGCGACCTCGAACGCGCGCACCTGCTGGTCGAGGATCTTCCGCTCACCCGAGCCCTGCTCGCGGCGGCCAGGATCCGCTGGCGAGCCGGCGAGGTGATCTGCTCCGCCGCCACGACACTGCCCAAGGAGTCCCGCGCCGAATTCGACGAGCGCGCCGCCGACCTCGCCCTGTCGAAGACCCCCACCCAGCTGCGACGCGCCGTCGACCGGCTCCGCGATCAACTCCACACCGAGCCCCTCGCCGAACGACACCACCGCGCCGTGCAGGACCGCGGCGTGTGGCTCACCCCCGAGATCGACGGGATGGCCACACTCTCCGCCCTCCTCCCCGCGGCGGCCGCGGTCGGCGTCTACAACCGCCTCGATCGCATCGCGCACTCCCTCCGCGACGGCGCCGGCCCCGCGGGTGACTCCCGGGCCTCGGGCGATGAACGGACTCTCGCCCAGCTGCGCGCCGACGCCTTCACCGATCTCCTCTGCGACGGAGACATCGCCGGCACCACCCCCGTCAGCAGCCCGCAGGACACCCCTCCGACGTTCGTCCCCGGAATCCGCGCCGAAGTGCGCCTGACGCTCCCCGCGAGCACCGCCTCCGGAGCAGACGACGCTCCCGCCGACCTCGACGGCTACGGAGCGATCCCCGCCACCATCGCCCGCGAACTCGCCGGAGTCGCCGCCACCATCACCCGAGTCCTCACCGACCCCCACACCGGCACCGTCGTCTCCGTCGGCCGCACCCACCGCGTCCCACCCCCGCAGATGCGCCTCGCGCTCCAGCTGCGCGACCAGACCTGCCGGTTCCCCGGCTGCACCCGCCCCGCGTCCACCAGCGAAGCCGACCACACGATCGAATGGCGCCACGGCGGCCAGACCTCCCTCGAGAACCTCGCGTCCCTCTGCACCGCTCACCACCACGTCCGCCACGGCGACCGCTGGACCTACCGCCTCCACCCCGACGGCACCACCGACTGGACCACCCCCACCGGACGCCACGTCACCACCCGACCACCCGCCCTCCCCGGCAGGCCGCCCGTACCACCCCCACGCTTCACCGACGACCCACCCCCGTTCTGACCCACCCGCTCCGTCCGGCGTCCGCGCCGGCCGGCAGACAGACCGCGTCCGCAGGCAGGTCGGTCTCGATACGCCCCTGCGGGGCTACTCGACCAGCAGGCATCCACCGTCCACTCCGCGTGGACGCCCTCCCACATGCCGGCGTGCCGTCCTCGACAACGTCTCGTCGTTCTGCCCGGTCTACCACCACGGCGACCGCTGGACCTACCGCCTCCGCCCCGACGGCACCGCCCGGTGGACCACCCCGCGTTTCACGGACGATCCGCCCCGTTCTGACGCTCCCGCTCCGTCCGGCCTCCGCCGGCCCGCGGACAGACCGCGCTCACAGGCAGGTCGGTCTCGATACGCCCCTGCGGAGCCGGTCGACCAGCAGGCCTTCGCCGCCCACTCCGAAGAGACCCGCCCTCCTGCATGCCCGCGCGTCGCCCTCGACAACCTCGCGTCGCTCAGCACGGCGCACCATCACGCCGCCACGGCGACCGCACCCCTGGCGCGAGCACGCGTCCGATACCACAGCCCCGACGCGCGACGCACCGAAGACGCGACACCGGTCTCCTCGACCCGCGATCACGCCCGCGCCGTCCTAGAGCTGCACGACCCCGTCGATCAGCGTCGTCGTCGCCCCGCCGATCCACACGTCCTCGCCCACCCGCTCGACGTGCACGCGCCCCGCGCGCCCGAGCGCTGCGCCCTGCGCCGCGACGTACCGCTCCGGAGCGAGCCCCGCGCCGATCAGCCACTGCGCGATCCCCGCGTTGAGGCTCCCCGTCACCGGATCCTCGAGCACTCCCACGTCGGGGATGAACGCCCGCACCTCGAAGGCGCACTCGGCACCGTCCGGGTACGGTCCGACGACACCGAGCGGCAGCCCCGCGAGCAGCGCCTGATCCGGCGCCAGCTCGAGCACCCGCTCCGCCGACGCCAGCCGCACCGCGAGCCAGCCCGGACCGTTGTCGACCCACTCGTGCCCGAGGATCTCGGAGCGCGGGATCCGCAGCGCCGCCGCCGCGCGCTCCACGGTGGCCTCGTCCGCAGGCCCCGAGCGCAGCCGCGGCGGCGCCGCGAAGGCGATCCCCGCCTCCGTCACGCGCAGCCGCACGAGCCCGGCCGCGCACTCCTGCACGAGCGAGCCCTCGACGCGCGGCACTCCCCCGGCGCCGAGCCACGCGTGAGCGCTCCCGAGCGTCGGGTGCCCCGCGAACGGCAGCTCGCCGCCGGGGGTGAAGATCCGGAGCCGGTAGTCGGCCTCGGGCGCAGTGGGCGTCAGCAGGAACGTCGTCTCCGACAGGTTCGTCCAGCGCGCGAAGGCCGCCATGTCGGCGTCCGCGACCCCGTCGCCGTCGACGACCACCGCGACGGGATTGCCGCGGAACGCCTCCGCCGCGAACACGTCGACCTGTGCGAACCTCCGCGAGACCATGGGAACCCCTACTGCTCGGTGATGTCGATCTCCTGCATCAGGTCGGCGTCGATCGCGACGCGGACCTTCTCGAGCAGGCCGTCGGGCGCGGGCGAGTCGATCGTGATGACGGAGAGGGCCTTGCCGCCCGCCTCGGTGCGCGCGATCTGCATCCCGGCGATGTTGACGGAGGCGTCGCCGAACTCGCGGCCGTACACCGCGACGATCCCGGGCCGGTCGATGTAGCTCATCACGACGTGGTGCTTCGCGAGCGGCACCTCGACGTCGTAGCCGTTGATCGCCACGAGCTTCTCGACCTGCTTGGTGCCGGTGAGCGTGCCCGAGACCGAGATCTGCGAGCCGTCGGAGAGGGCACCGCGGAGGGTGATCACGTTGCGGTACTCATCCGACACCGAGTCGGTGATGAGCCGCACCTCGATGCCGCGCTGCTCGGCGAGCACCGGCGCGTTCACGTACGACACCGACTCCGAGACCACGTTCGTGAAGACGCCCTTGAGCGCCGCGAGCTTGAGCACCTTGACGTCGTAGGCGGCGAGCTCGCCGCGGACCTCGATGTCGATCGAGGTGACGGGCGAGTCGGCGAGACCCGAGAACACCTGGCCGAGCTTCTCGACCAGCGGGATGCCCGGGCGCACGTACTCGTCGATGACTCCGCCGGCGACGTTGACCGCGTCGGGCACGAGCTCGCCCGAGAGCGCGAGGCGCACCGACTTGGCGACCGAGACGCCGGCCTTCTCCTGCGCCTCGTCCGTCGAGGCGCCCAGGTGCGGCGTGACGACCACGTTCTCGAGCGCGAGCAGCGGCGAGCCGGTCGGCGGCTCCTTCACGAAGACGTCGAGACCGGCGCCGGCGATGGTGTTCGCGACGAGCGCGCGGTGCAGGGCGTCCTCGTCGATCAGTCCGCCGCGGGCGACGTTCACGATGAACGCGGTCGGCTTCATCAGCGCGAGCTGCTCGTCCGAGATCATCCCGGTCGTCTCGGGGGTCTTGGGCATGTGGATGGAGATGAAGTCGCTCTGGGCGAGCAGCTCCTCGAGGGTCAGCAGGGTGACGCCGAGCTGCTGCGCGCGGGCGCTCGTCACGTAGGGGTCGTAGGCGACGACGTTCACGCCGAAGGCCTGCAGGCGCGCGGTGATCAGGGCGCCGATGCGGCCGAGGCCGATGATGCCGACGGTCTTCTCGTAGAGCTCGACGCCGGTGTACTTGGAGCGCTTCCACAGTCCCTGGGCGAGGGCGCTGTGCGCGGCGGGGATGTGGCGGGCGAGGCTCAGGATGTGCCCCACGGTCAGCTCGGCGGCCGAGATGATGTTGGAGGTCGGCGCGTTGACGACCATGACGCCCGCGGTGGTGGCCGCCGCGATGTCGACGTTGTCGAGTCCGACTCCCGCGCGCGCGATGACCTTGAGCGACGGAGCCGCGGCGATCGCCTCGGCGTCCACCTGGGTCGCCGAGCGCACGAGGATCGCATCGGCCGCACCGAGCGCCTCGAGCAGCGCGGGCCGGTCGGTGCCGTCCACGGAGCGGATCTCGAAGTCGGGACCGAGGGCGTCCACGGTGGCGGGCGAGAGTTCTTCGGCGATCAGGACGACCGGCTTTGTCACGACAGACGCTTCCTTCGGAGAGGGGACGGACGAGGCTCGGGCGCGGGTGTCCGCGAGCCCCCGCCATGGTAGCGGAGGCCCAGCGGGCGCCCCGGCCGTGTGACGTCGCGCTCAGCCGAGGTCGACGAGGCTCTCGAAGCCGAGGATCAGCTGCACGTCGAGCGACAGCGCCGCCGAGAGGCAGAGCGCCGCGACGAGCAGCCCGGTGCGCGCGAGGACTCCCCGCCGGCGCCCGAGCAGGACGGCCGCGACGAAGCAGACGACCGGCAGCACCAGCCCGAGCACGAGCACGGTCCATCCCGTCGGGTTCAGATCGGTCCCGAGCGAGGCCGCGTAGGTGCGCAGCCCGACCAGGTTGCCGATCGCCTCCCACACGTCCCACGCGAAGAGCAGCGCGAAGCCCAGCGCGATCAGCACGGAGGCGGCGAGCCGGCGTCCGCGCCGGTCGCGTCGCCCGTCGCCCAGGGTCGCCTTCGCCGACAGCGAGTCCGTCATGCTCACGCCCCCTTCAGGAACGGCAGCGGGGCGAGCAGCACCAGCCCGGCGACGAGCCACACCACGCGGGTGCGCACCCGGGAGTCGCGCGTGCCCAGCAGCACCGCCGCGAACCAGGTCGCGGGCGCCGCGACGGCGAGCCACAGACCGAGCCCGTACAGCGCACCACCGAGAGCGTCCCCCGAGAAGGAGGCGGTGATCGTGGCGTTCTGGCGGGTCGCCGTGATCATCCAGCCGATCGTGTACAGGAGGTAGAGCCCGGCGGTGACACCGGTCGCGACGAGCAGCACGGAGGAGGCGGCGGCCGCCTCGGCCTCCGAGGTCTCGTCGTCGTCCTCGCCGTCCTCGCGCAACTCGTCCGGGAGGTCGTCGTCCGCGTCGCCCGCCCGGGAGGCGCGCACCGTCGGAGCCGAGCGCACCGCGCGCGGTGCGACTCCCGCCAGCGTCGGGTCGGCGCCCTCTCCCGCCCAGCTCAGAGCGTCGTCGTCGCCGTCACCGTCGTCGGCACTGCCGTGCCCTGGTCTGTCCTCGATCACCGCAACACCCTATCCGCGCGGTCCTCGCGGGAACCTCGGAGCGAGCCGACACCCCCGCGACACCCGGCGGACACCGTCCGGTCCCGCGGGCGCGGGATGCTCGGCGGATGACTGATCGCACCGACGCGGGAGCGGGCCGCCGTTTCGTCGCGATCGGCGACTCCTTCACGGAGGGGGTCGGCGACCCGCACGCGCGCCTGCCCAACGGAGTCCGCGGCTGGGCCGACCGCGTCGCCGACCGTCTCGCCCGCGCCGAGCCGGGCTGGGAGTACGCGAACCTCGCGATCCGCTCGAAGCGCCTGGCGCAGATCCGCGCCGAGCAGCTGCCCACCGCCCTCGCGCTGCGGCCGACCCTCGTCACCCTCTACGCCGGCGGCAACGACATCCTCGACCTCAAGACCGACATGCGCGTGCTCGTCGACGACTACGAGTGCCTGGTCGACGCACTCGCCACGACCGGCGCCTCCCTCGTGCTCTTCACCGGGTTCGACATCCCCGGCCTGCCCGCCCCGCGGATGTTCGTGCGCCGCAACCGCGTCTACAACGCAGCCGTCCGCCGGATCGCCCGCGAGCGCGGCGCGATCCTCGTCGACTACTGGCGGATGCAGGCGTTCCGCGAGCCGATGATGTGGTCTCCCGACCGGATGCACCTCTCCAAGCGCGGGCACCGGTTCCTCGCCGCGCGGGTGCTCGACATCCTCGGCGTCCCGCACACCGTCTCGGCGGGCCCGTGGGACGCGCCGGAGCCGCTCACGGCCCTCGAGTGGCTCCGCGACCAGCACCGCTGGACGGCCGACTGGCTGCTCCCCCTCGTCGGCCGCAAGCTCCGCCGCGTCACGCTCGGCGACCACCTGACCCCGCGCTGGCCCGACCCCGTCGTCGTGCCTCCGAAGGGCGGCCTGCGCCGCCTCGCCCGCGACCTCGGCTACTGAACGCAGAAGAGGGGACCCCGAACCGGGATCCCCTCTTCCGCGCTGGGCGCGACTAGCGCGCGACGCTGCCGTCGGTGTAGTCCTCGTCGGTCTGCTTCCAGGCGAAGAGCTTGCGCAGCTCGCGGCCGGTCTCCTCGATCGGGTGCTTCTCGCCCTTGGCGCGCAGCTCCTGGAACTCGGGGGCTCCGGCGTCCTGGTCGGCGATGAAGCGCTTCGCGAACGCGCCGTTCTGGATGTCGCCGAGAACGGCCTTCATGTTCTCCTTGACGCTCGGGTCGATGACGCGGGGGCCCGACACGTAGTCGCCGTACTCGGCCGTGTCCGAGACGCTCCAGCGCTGCTTGGCGATGCCGCCCTCCCACATGAGGTCGACGATCAGCTTGAGCTCGTGGAGCACCTCGAAGTAGGCGATCTCGGGCTGGTAGCCCGCCTCGACGAGGGTCTCGAAGCCGTACTGGACGAGCTGCGAGGTGCCGCCGCAGAGCACGGCCTGCTCGCCGAACAGGTCGGTCTCGGTCTCCTCGGTGAAGGTGGTCTTGATGACGCCGGCGCGGGTGCCTCCGATGGCCTTCGCGTACGACTTCGCGGTCTCCCAGGCGGTGCCCGACGCGTCGTTCTCGACGGCGATGATGTCGGGGATGCCGCGGCCGGCGACGAACTCGCGGCGCACGGTGTGGCCGGGGGCCTTCGGCGCGATGAGGATCACGTCGACGCCCTCGGGGGCCTCGATGTAGCCGAAGCGGATGTTGAAGCCGTGCGCGAACGCGAGGGTCTTGCCCTCGGTGAGCTTGTCCGCGATCTGCTCGCTGTAGATGGCGCGCTGGTGCTGGTCGGGCGCGAGGATCATGATCAAGTCGGCCCACTCGGCGGCGTCGGCGACGCTCTTGACCTCGAAGCCGTCGTCCTCGGCCTTGGCGGTCGACTTCGACCCCTCCTTGAGCGCGATGACGACCTGGACGCCGGAGTCGCGGAGGTTCTGCGCGTGGGCGTGGCCCTGCGAGCCGTAGCCGACGACGGCCACCTTCTTCGACTGGATGATGGAGAGGTCGGCGTCGGCGTCGTAGATGAGCTCAGTCACGTGAGTGACTCCTTTTCTGTCGGGGGGCTTTCTGTCGTGGAGAGTGCAGGAGCGTGCGGTGGTCAGTTCTTGAAGACGCGCTCGGTGATCGATTTCGAGCCTCGCCCGATGGCGAGCAGGCCCGACTGCGCGATCTCCTTGATCCCGTAGGGCTCGATGACGCGGAGGAAGGCGTTGGTCTTCCCCGAGTCGCCCGTGACCTCGATCACCAGGGCGTCGGTCGCGACGTCGACCACGCGGGCGCGGAAGAGGTTCACGGCCTCGAGCACCTGCGAGCGGGTGACGTTGTCGACGCGCACCTTCACGAGCAGGTGCTCGCGGTGCACCGACTGGTCGGGATCGAGCTCGACGATCTTGATGACGTTGACGAGCTTGTTGAGCTGCTTCGTCACCTGCTCGAGCGGCAGGTCCTCGACGTCGACGGCGACCGTGATGCGCGAGAGCCCCTCGAGCTCGGTCGGTCCGACCGCGAGAGATTCGATGTTGAAGCCGCGGCGCGCGAAGAGCCCGGCGACACGGGTGAGAAGTCCCGGCTTGTCTTCGACGAGCAGGGAGAGGACGTGGTGGGTCATGGCGGTCTACTCCTCGTCGTCCCAGGTCGGGCTGTGGTCTCTCGCGTACTGGACGTAGCTGTTCGAGACGCCCTGCGGGACCATCGGCCAGACCATGGAGTCGCGGCTGACGACGAAGTCGATGACGACGGGCCGGTCGTTGGTGGCGATCGCGAGGCGGATGGCGTCGTCGATCTCCTCCGGCTTGGTGACCCGGATCCCGAGCGCGCCGTACGCCTCCGCGAGCTTCACGAAGTCGGGGACGCGGATGGTGTCGTGCCCGGTGTTCAGGTCGGTGTTGGAGTAGCGGCCCTCGTAGAACAGGGTCTGCCACTGGCGCACCATGCCGAGCGAGGAGTTGTTGATCACCGCGACCTTGATCGGGATGTCGTTGATCGTGCAGGTGGCGAGCTCCTGATTGGTCATCTGGAAGCAGCCGTCGCCGTCGATCGCCCACACGGTGCGGTCGGGCTCGCCGACCTTCGCGCCCATCGCCGCGGGCACCGAGTAGCCCATGGTGCCGGCGCCGCCGGAGTTGAGCCACGCGTTGGGGCGCTCGTACTGGATGAACTGCGCCGCCCACATCTGGTGCTGGCCGACGCCCGAGGCGAAGACGCCCTCGGGTCCGGTGATCTCGCCGATGCGCTTGATCACGTACTGCGGCGAGAGCAGGCCGTCGACGGGCTCGGTGTAGCCGAGCGGGAACTCCTCCTGGAGGCCCTTGAGGTAGGTCCACCACTCGGCGGTGTCGGGGCGGCCGCCGTCGATCGCCTTCGCGAACGCGTCGGTGAGGTCGGGCAGGACGTCCTTGAGGTCGCCCACGATCGGCACATCGGCCGTGCGGATCTTGGAGATCTCGGCGGGGTCGATGTCGACGTGCACGACCTTGGCCTTGGGCGCGAACAGCGCCGCCTTGCCGGTCACGCGGTCGTCGAAGCGGGAGCCGAGCGCGAGGATCAGGTCGGCCTCCTGCAGCGCGAGCACCGCGGGAACGGTGCCGTGCATGCCGGGCATGCCCAGGTGCTGCTCGTGCGAGTCGGGGAACGCGCCGCGGGCCATCAGCGTGGTGACCACCGGGGCGCCCGACGCCTCGGCGAACGCCTTCAGCTCGGCCGCCGCGCGGGCGCGGATGACACCGCCGCCGACGTAGAGCACCGGCTTCTTCGACTCGGCCAGCAGCTGCGCCGCGGCCTGGATCTGCTTGCCGTGCGCCTTGGTGACGGGGCGGTAGCCGGGCAGGTCGATCTTCGGCGGCCAGAGGAACGGGGCCTCGTTCTGCTGCGCGTCCTTGGTGATGTCGACGAGCACGGGGCCGGGGCGGCCGGTCGTCGCGATCAGGGCGGCGGAGGCGAGGGCCTGCGGGATGTCCTCGGGTCGCGTCACCAGGATGGAGTGCTTGGTGATCGGCATCGTGATGCCGACGATGTCCGCCTCCTGGAACGCGTCGGTGCCCATCAGCGTCGAGAACACCTGACCGGTGATCGCGAGCATCGGGACCGAGTCCATGTAGGCGTCGGCGATCGCCGTGACGAGGTTCGTCGCGCCGGGGCCCGACGTCGCGATGCAGACGCCGAGCTTGCCCGTCGCGGCGGCGTAGCCCTCGGCGGCGTGGCCGGCGCCCTGCTCGTGGCGGACCAGGATGTGGCGGATCTTCGACGAGTCCATCAGCGGGTCGTAGACCGGGAGGATCGCGCCGCCGGGCAGGCCGAAGACGTCCTCGATCCCGAGCATCTCGAGCGAGCGGACGACCGCCTGCGCACCCGTGAGGGTCTCGGTCGCGGAGACCGATCCGGAGGTCGCGGAGGCGGGGCGGGGCGGCTGGGGCGTCGGTGCGGCGTGCACGGCGGACGGGTCCGGTGTCATGCGGGTGTCGATTCCTTCGAGAGGGAGTGCGTCGGCGGGAGGCGCGAGTGCGCGGGCCGTCCCGGACTACCCGGTGGTGGCGCCGACCGCGGCGGAGCGGACGAGCTTGGCGTACTTGGCGAGGACACCACGGGTGTAGCGCGGGGGGAGGGGCGCCCAGCCTTCTCGGCGGGCGGCGAGCTCGGCGTCATCGACGAGTAGGTCGATCGAGCGAGCGGCGATGTCGACCCGAATCGGGTCGCCGTCGCGCACGAATGCGATGGGACCTGCGTCCACCGATTCGGGAGCTATGTGGCCGATGCACAGGCCGGTTGTGCCGCCTGAGAATCGTCCGTCGGTCAAGAGTAGTACATCTTTCCCGAGGCCTGCGCCCTTGATGGCCGCGGTGATGGCGAGCATCTCCCGCATGCCCGGTCCGCCCTTGGGCCCCTCGTAGCGGATGACGACCACGTCGCCGTGCTTGATGAGGCCCTCGGTGAGCGCGTCCATCGCGGCGCGCTCGCGCTCGAAGACCCGGGCGGGGCCCTCGAAGACGGAGGCGTCGAAGCCGGCGGTCTTGACGACCGCGCCCTCGGGGGCGAGCGAGCCCTTGAGCACCGTCAGCCCGCCGGTCGCGTGGATCGGGTTGTCGAGCGTGCGGATGACCTCGCCGTCCAGCGGCGCGATGTCCATCGCCGCGAGGTTCTCGGCGACGGTCTTCCCGGTGACGGTCAGGCAGTCGCCGTGCAGGAGGCCCGCGTCGAGCAGCGCCTTCATCACGGCCGGGACGCCGCCGTGGCGGTCGACGTCGTTCATGACGTACTTGCCGAACGGCTTGAGGTCGCCGATGTGCGGGATGGTGTCGCCGATGCGGTTGAAGTCGTCGATCGTGAGGTCGACCTCAGCCTCGTTCGCGATCGCGAGCAGGTGCAGGATGACGTTGGTGGAGCCGCCGAAGGCCATCGCGACCGCGATCGCGTTCTCGAACGCCTTCTTCGTGAGGATGTCGCGCGCGGTGGTGCCGTTGCGGAGCAGCTCCACGACCGCCTCCCCCGACTTGCGGGCGAAGTAGTCGCGGCGGCGGTCGGCCGCGGCCGGCGAGGCCGAGCCCGGCAGGCTCATGCCGAGCGCCTCGGCGACGCTCGCCATCGTGTTCGCGGTGTACATGCCTCCGCACGAGCCCTCGCCCGGTGCGAACGCGCACTCGATGCGCTTGGCGTCCTCCTCGGACATGATCCCGGCCTTGACTCCGCCGACCGCCTCGAAGGAGTCGATGATCGTGATGTCCTTCTCGGTGCCGTCCGAGAGCTTGACCCAGCCCGGTGCGATCGAGCCGGCGTAGACGAACACGGCGGCGAGGTCGAGCCGCGCGGCCGCCATCAGCATGCCCGGGAGCGACTTGTCGCAGCCGGCGAGCATGACCGTGCCGTCGAGGCGCTCGGCCATCATCACGGTCTCGACGGAGTCGGCGATGACCTCGCGCGAGACGAGCGAGAAGTGCATGCCCTCGTGGCCCATCGAGATGCCGTCGGACACCGAGACGGTGCCGAACTGCAGCGGGTACCCGCCGCCCGAGTGCACGCCCTCCTTGGCCGAGCGCGCGAGGCGCTCGAGCGAGAGGTTGCAGGGGGTGATCTCGTTCCAGGAGGAGGCGATGCCGATCTGGGGCTTCTCCCAGTCGTCGTCTCCCATTCCGACCGCCCGCAGCATCCCGCGCGACGTCGTGGCCTCGATGCCGTCCGTGACGGTGCGCGAACGAGGCTTCCAATCGATTTCCGGCATGTGACGAGGCTACCGCCTCGCGCGCGGTGCTCCGGCTCTCAGCGGGGTGCGGAGCTCACTCCGCGGCGCCCCGGAAGTCGGCCAGCAGCGACAGGGCGTGCGCGACCTGCTCGGGGCCGCGGACGCGGTAGGCGGCCGAGGTCGTGCCCGCTCCGCTCTTGATGCCGACGTCGCCGGTGCGCATCACGGCGAAGGCGTCCTCGTCGGTGACGTCGTCGCCGGCGTAGAGCACCGCGGTCGCGCCGGTGTAGCGGCGCAGGTGCTCGACCGCCTCGCCCTTCGTGGTGGAGCGGACCGAGAACTCGAGCACGTTCTTGCCCTCGCGCACGTGCACGCCCTCGACCTCGGCGCGCGCCTCGGAGAGGGCGACGACGTGGGCGACCCGGCTGTGCCGGTCGGTGGCGAGCCGGGTGTGCAGCGCGAACCCGGCGGGCTTGTCCTCGATCCAGACGTTGTCGATGCCGCGGGCGATGCCCTTCAGCACGTCCTCGAGCACATCGACCTTCGCCCGCTCTGAGGCGTCGAGGCGCACGGCGTCCTCGTCGGGGTCGAGGCGGATCTCGACACCGTGCGAGCCGACGAGCAGCGCCTCGTCGGGCAGCTGCGCGACCTCCTCGAGGCTCTCGAGGGCGCGCCCCGAGACGAGGGCGACGCGGGTGCCGGGCAGGGCGAGCAGGCGCAGCACGGCCTCGCGCGCCTCGGGCAGCGCGCGGGCGCGGGCGGGCTCGTCGACCTCCGGGGCGAGAGTGCCGTCGAAGTCGAGGGCGACGAGGAGCCGCTCGGTCGCGGCGAGCTCGCGCAACGCGACGACGAGGCGGTCGGGAACGCCGGGCTGGTGCGGGACGCCGGGGGTCGGGGTGAGCGTGCTCATCGCGCGTCCTCGGCCTCGCGGGCGACCGCGGCCAGGCCGTGCGCGGCGTCCTGGCCGTGCTCGGCCTCCTGACCGAGCGGCGCCTCCTGGCCCCGCGCGGCGGGGCGCACGTCGAGCTGCTGCCCCTCGGCGTGCTCGGCGAGCGCCGCGAGGAAGCTGGCCGACCAGCGGGCGACGTCGTTCTCGAGGACGCGGCGGCGCAGCGCCCGCATCCGCCGGGAGCGCTCGACCCGCGGCATCCGCGCCGCCTGCTCGATCGCGTCCTTGAGGCCCGAGATGTCGTGCGGGTTCACCTGCACGGCCTGCTTGAGCTCGTCGGCGGCGCCGGTGAACTCGCTCAGCACGAGCACGCCGTCGTTGTCGAACCGGGAGGCGACGTACTCCTTCGCGACGAGGTTCATGCCGTCGCGCAGGGCGGTCACGAGCATCACGTCGGCCGCGAGGTAGAGGGCGACCATCTCCTCCCGGGGGTAGCCGTGGTGGAGGTAGCTGATCGCCGGGTTGCCGATCGTGCCGTAGTCGCCGTTGATGCGGCCGACCTGCAGCTCGATGTCGTCGCGCAGCTGCTTGTACGTCTCGACGCGCTCGCGGCTCGGGCTCGCGACCTGCACCAGCACGGCGTCGTCGGTGCTGAGGCGCCCGTCGGCCAGCAGCTCGCCGAAGGCCTTCAGCCGGTGCCCGATCCCCTTGGTGTAGTCGAGGCGGTCGACGCCGAGCATCACGGTCTGCGGGTCGCCGAGGTCGTGGCGGATCTGCCGCGCGCGCTCCTGGATCTCGGGACTGCGCGCCATCTCCTCGAAGGAGGCGGCGTCGATCGAGATCGGGAAGTGCTTGGCCACGACGGGCCGCACGCTCGCTCCGCGGCGGGAGCGGTTGACGCGGCGGGTGCCGACGACCGCCTCCTCCTCGACCGGCACCTCGACCAGCGTGCTGCGGGTGTCGTAGCCGAGCAGGCGGCGGACCGCGCGGAGGAAGCTGCCGGCGTCGCCCTGGCGCTGGAAGCCGATGACGTCGGCGCCCAGCAGGCCCTCGACGATCTGCTTGCGCCACGGGAGCTGGGCGAAGATGCCGTAGGGCGGGAACGGGATGTGGTTGAAGAAGCCGATGGTCACGTCGGGCCGGAGCTCGCGCAGCATCTTGGGGACGAGCTGGAGCTGGTAGTCCTGCACCCAGACGACGCCGCCCTCCTCGGTCACGGCGGCGGCCGCCTCGGCGAACCGCCGGTTGACGCGCACGTAGGCGTCCCACCAGTCGCGGTGGTACGTGGGCGGCGCGATCACGTCGTGGTAGAGCGGCCAGAGGGTGTCGTTCGAGAAGCCCTCGTAGTAGTCCTCGAGCTCCTGGGCGCTGAGGGCGACGGGGACGATCAGCACGCCGTCGTTCTCGAACGGGGCGACCTCCTCGTCGGCGACCCCGGGCCAGCCGACCCACGCACCGGCGTTCGCGCGCATCACCGGCTCGAGCGCGGTGACCAGGCCGCCGGGCGAGGTCTTCCACGAGGCGGTCCCGTCGTCGGCGACGACGCGGTCCACGGGGAGGCGGTTGGACACCACCACGAACGCGTTGCGGGGTGCCGCGGCGCGCTCGAGAGGGTCGGAGGCAGTGTTCGGAAGAATGGTGTTCCCCATCGTCGGTCGAGCCGTCTCTTACGCGGCGAGGGTAGCAGCCCCTCCCGAACGAGTGCCGGGGCTCAGGCCCGGGTGAGCGCCAGCGCGAGCACCGCTCCGCCGACCGTCGGCACGACCGCGACGGCGCCCAGCAGCGCGTACTGGCGCCACGAGATCGCGACGCCCAGAGCGGTGAGCCGCTGGTGCCAGAGCAGGGTCGCGAGCGAGGCCCACGGTGTGATCAGCGGACCCGCGTTCACGCCGATCAGCAGCGCGACCAGGCGCACCGGGTCGGAGGCGACGGGCTCGAGCGCGAGGTACGCCGGCAGGTTGTCGACGAGGTTCGCGGCGACGGCACCGGAGCCGGCGAGGCGCAGCAGGTCGCCGACTCCGCTCCCCTCGCCCGCGACCACGGCGAGCGCCGCGCCGAGGCCGAGCTGGTGCGCCGCCTCCATCGCCACGAAGAGACCGGAGGCGAAGACGACCAGCTGCCAGGGCAGGAGTGGGAGCCGCAGCGCCCCGCGCCGGCGGACGGCGAAGAGCACGACGAGGGCGAGGGCGGCGACCGCGGCGGGGATCCACACCTCGAGCCCCGAGACGAGCGCGGGCAGCAGGAGCGCGACGACGATCCCCGCGCCGATCAGCAGCACGCGGTCCTCGACCGGTGTCCGCTCCCCCGGCACGTAGCGGCCCGCGAGCTCGCGGCGGTACCGCACGGCCAGGATCAGCACCGGCACCGCGGCCGCGACGAGCGCGGGCAGCGCGGTCAGCGCCGCGAACTCGAGCGGGCCGTCGACCCCGAGGCGCCGCTCCGCGAGCAGGTTCGTCAGGTTCGACACGGGCAGCAGGAGCGACGCGCAGTTCGCCAGCCAGACCGTCGCCATCGCGAACGGCAGCGGCGAGACCCTGACGTGCGCCGCCAGCAGGACCACGACGGGGGTGAGCAGCACCGCGGTCGTGTCGAGCGAGAGGAACACGGTGCTGACGATCGCCATCACGACGACGAGCAGCCACAGCACGGCGGTGCGCCCGCGGCCCCAGACGGCGGCGCGCTCGGCGACGACGGTGAACACCCCCGCCTCGGAGGCGAGCTCGGCCACGACGGTCACGGCGACGACGAAGGCGAGGATCGGCGCCGTGCGCTCGACCAGCTCGCCCAGGGCGTCGAGCGGGAGGACCCCGGTCGCGACGGCGACGGCTCCGAGCACGAGCAGCACCGCCCCGATCACAGCCGTGCGCATGTCGTCCCCGTTCCTCTCGGTGCCGACCGTCCGGGGTGGCGGTTCACCGTAGCGGGCGGGAGCAGGGCGCGGTGTCAACCGTTCCTGAGAGCCCGGTCAGCCCGCTACCGTCGTCATGAACACAGGAGGCAATCGATGCGCAAGTTCATCCTCAACTCGAGCGTCATCAGCGCGATGGTCGGCGGCTGGTCCATTCTCCAGACGACCCGCAAGGGTCCGCGCGACTGGCGTCTGGCCCTGCAGTGGGTCAGCTGGGCGATCTCGGTCGCGGTGGCGCTCGGCTCCGTCTCGTACGACTCGAAGGAGCTCGCGAAGGAGTCGAAGGGCAAGAAGCGCGACCGCTGACCCGCCCGCGGCGTGTCAGCACGGCTTCGTGTCGCGCCCCGGCGAGACTGGGCGCGACACTGCCAGGTGCACGGGAAACGGGGTTCGTCATGAGGTTTCGTCTGAGGCGCCGCCAGCCGGCCCCCGAGGTCGTCGCGGCCCCCGCTCTCACCCAGGACGAGCTGTTCGCCGTCGTCCACGAGCGCCTGGCCGCCTTCGTCGGCGAGCAGGGCGCGTGGGTCGTCACGCGCCGCAGTCACGACGACCGCGACCCGATCTTCCACGGCATGCTCGCCCGCTCCCTCGCGCACGAGCTGTCGGCCGCGATCCAGGCCGAGCAGCTGCGCGCGGGCGTCGAGGCCACCTCCAGCCCGATCACCGAGGCGATCCCGGTCATGACCGCGTCGACTCCCCCGGTCACGTCGGACGACCTGGTCGCCGCCGAGCCCGCCGCCCTGACGTGGCAGCCGCAGCCGATCGCGGTCTGGGCCGAGCCCGCCGCGACCGATCGCGCCGACGCCCCCGCGTCCGCCGACTCCGCTCGCTGACTCCCTCTCAGACGCTCGGCCACGCCTCCGGGCCGGCGCTGCCCGCGGCGTAGTCGTCGAGCGGCACGGCGTTCGAGCGCCACGCGTCGATCGCGGGCTGCACGATGCGCCAGCACTCCTCGGCCGCGTCACCGCGCACCGACAGCGACGGATCGTCGTCGAGGATGCCCGAGATGACCTCGCCGTAGGCGAGCAGCTCGCCGGCGCCGAAGGTCGCCTCGAGGGAGGCGCGCTCGAGCGAGTAGGGGTCGCCGGGGCCGTTGATGTTGAGCTCGAGCGACATCTGGTCGGGCGCCAGGAACAGCCGGAGCACCGACGCCTCCTCGGTGCCGTGGAAGCCCGCGGGCAGGTGCGGCACGGGCTTGAAGCGGATGACCACCTCGCGGCGGCGCTTCCCGAGCGCCTTGCCGGAGCGCAGCGTGAAGGGCACTCCCGACCAGCGCCAGGTGTCGATCTCGACGGTGAGCTCGGCGAGCGTCTCGGTGCCGCGCTCGGGATCGACCCCCTGCTCGTCGACGTAGGCGGGCAGATCGCGCCCGTCGATCGTGCCGGCGGTGTAGCGGGCACGGCGCGAGCTCTCGGCCGGGTCGTCCCCCCGGAGGCGGGTGGCGCGCAGCACGATCCCCTTCGCGTCGCGGAGGTCGGCCGCGTCGAGCGTCGACGGCGGCTCCATCGCCACCACCGCGAGCACCTGCAGCAGGTGGCTCTGGATCATGTCGATCATGGCCCCGGCGCCGTCGTAGTACCCGGCGCGCCCCTCGAGTCCGAGCTGCTCGTCGTAGACGATCGCGACGCTCTCGATGTGCTCCGACGACCACAGCGGCTCGAGGATGCGGTTCGCGAAGCGCAGGCCGAGCATGTTCATCACCGTCGCGCGGCCGAGGAAGTGGTCGACGCGGTGGATGCGGTCCTCGGGCACCAGGGCGGCGAGGCGCTCGTTGAGCGCGTGGGCGCCGGCCTCGTCGGTGCCGAACGGCTTCTCGAGGGCGAGCACGGTCCCCTCCGGCAGCTCGTGCTCGGCCAGGGCGTCGCAGGCCTTCGCCGCGATCGCGGGAGGCAGAGCGAAGTAGACGGCGACGGGGCCGTCGCAGCTCGCGAGCAGTGCGGCGAGCGCCTCCGCGTCGGTCACGTCGATCTGCTGGTAGCGGGTCCCCGCGACGAGCTCGTCGATGCCGGCGCCGGTCGACTCCTCGGTCCCGAACGAGGCGGCGACGACCTCGTGCCAGTGCTCCTGGGTCCAGTCCTCGCGGCCGGCCCCCACCAGCTGGAGGCGGCGGTCGGGCTCGCGGGTCAGCAGCTGACCCACGGCGGGCAGGAGCAGGCGGGAGGACAGGTCTCCCGTCGCGCCGAGGATGAGCAGCGTGGAGACGGAGTGAGGCATGCGGCTCACCCTAGAGCGCGGTCGCAGCGCGTCGCTCGGCCTTGACTGGGAGACCACAGCTCGGTGCTGAGAGGATCAGCCCATGGTCTCCCCGATCGAGGACTACGCCGTCCTCTCCGACTGCCGCACCGCCGCCCTCGTCTCGCGCGACGGCGGGATCGACTGGCTCTGCCTCCCCCGCTTCGACTCCGCCTCGGTGTTCGGCGCGCTGCTCGGCGGAGACGATCAGGGCCGCTGGTCGCTGCGCCCGCTCGACGCCGATGCCACGGCCGAGCGCCACTACCTCGGCGACACCCTCGCCCTGGTGACCCGGTGGACCACCGCGACCGGGGTCGTCGAGGTGCTCGACGTCATGCCGCTGCGCGACGAGCGCGCGGAGCTGGTGCGCCGGATCCGCGGAGTCTCGGGCTCGGTCCCGATGCGCCAGGAGCTGCGCATCCGCTTCGACTACGCCCGCACGCTCCCCTGGGTCCGTCAGGAGGGGACGGACGAGGATCCGCTGCTCGTCGCGGTCGCGGGGCCCGACGCGGTCGTCGTGCGCGGGATGCGGCTGACGGCCACCGACCACGTGCACTCCGCCGAGTTCGAGGTGGCGGCGGGCTCCACGATCGACCTCTCGATGGCGTGGTTCCCCTCGCACCGCCGGGCCCCGAAGGTGCTCGACGTCGACAGGGCCCTCGAGCGCACGATCTCGTGGTGGAGCACCTGGGCGGAGTCGATCCGCTACGACGGGCCGCACCGCGACGCGGTCGTCCGCTCGCTGCTCACCCTCCGCGCCCTGACCGACGACGAGACCGGCGGCATCGTCGCCGCCGCGACCACCTCCCTCCCCGAGCAGTTCGGCGGGAGCCGCAACTGGGACTACCGCTACGTCTGGCTGCGCGATGCGGCGCTGACCCTGCAGGCGCTGCTCGCGCACGGCTTCGAGCAGGAGGCCGAGAAGTGGCGGGCGTGGCTGCTGCGCGCGGTCGCGGGAGCGCCCGAGGACGTGCAGATCATGTACGGCCTCGCGGGCGAGCGCGATCTGCTCGAGCGGACGATGCCGAGCCTGCCCGGCTACGACGGAGCCTCGCCCGTGCGGATCGGCAACGCGGCGGTCGACCAGTACCAGGCCGACGTGATCGGCGAGGTGATGGTCGCGCTGCACGAGGCCCGGGGCGCCGGAGTCGACGAGACGGAGTTCTCCTGGCCCCTGCAGCGCGCGCTGCTCGGCTTCGTCGAGAGCAACTGGCAGCGGCCCGACAACGGCATCTGGGAGATCCGGGGCGAGCCGCGGCACTTCACCCACTCGCGCGTGATGATCTGGGCGGCGCTGGACCGCGGTGTCCGCGCCGTCCGCGAGTGCGGGCTCGACGGGCCGGTCGAGACCTGGGAGGCGCTGCGCGATCGGGTCCGGGCCGAGATCGAGGCGCAGGGCTTCGACTCCGAGCGCGGTCACTTCGTGCAGTCGTACGGCTCGACCGAGGTCGACGCGTCGCTGCTGGTACTGCCGATGGTGGGCTTCGTCGAGGCCGACGATCCGCGGATGCTCGGCACGGTCGCCGAGCTGGAGCGCGCCCTGCTGCAGAAGGGCCTGCTGCACCGCTACCGCACCGAGTCCTCCGTCGACGGCCTCGCGGGCGGCGAGCACCCGTTCCTCGCCTGCTCCTTCTGGCTCGTGCGCCAGTACGCGTACTCCGGCCGCCTCGACGACGCGGAGGCGCTGATGACCCGGCTCGTCGGCCTCAGCAACGACGTCGGCCTGCTGTCCGAGGAGTACGACGTCGAGCAGCAGCGGCACGCCGGCAACACTCCGCAGGCGCTCTCGCACCTGGCACTCGTCCAGGCGGCCGACGCGATCGCGGCGAACCGGTGAGCGCGCGTCGCCGGCGCCGGTGGCCGCGCCTCGCCCTGCTGATCGTCGGCGGGCTCGCGGCCGTCGCCGTCCTCGGGTTCCTCACCTGGTCCTCGATCGTGATGGGCCCCGACGAGGACGCGCTGGCGCGGGTGCGGGCCGATGCGGGCGTGAGCGTCGAGCGCACCGCCTCCGCCGTCGTGATGACGCCGACGGCCGCCTCCGCGGGCAGCGACCTGGCGGGCGTCGGCCTCGTCTTCGTCCCCGGAGCGAAGGTCGACGCCGAGTCCTACGAGGCGACGCTCGCGCCGCTCGTCGACGACGGCGCCGCGGTGGTCATCACCCGCCCGATCCTCAACCTCGCGTTCTTCGATCTGCGCTCGCTCGAGAGCTTCACCGAGCAGGCGGAGGGCGTCGACCGCTGGCTCGTCGGGGGCCACTCCCTCGGCGGCGTGAAGGCCTGCCAGTGGGCGGGCGACCCCGGGGTCGCCGGCCTCGTGCTGCTCGGGAGCTACTGCGCGAACGACCTGTCGGAGTCGGCACTGCCGGTCCTGAGCGTCAGCGGGTCGGAGGACGGCCTCAGCACGCCCGAGAAGGTCGACGCCGCCCGCGACCTGCTGCCGGACTCGGCCGAGATGGTCGAGATCGAGGGAGCGAACCACGCCGGCTTCGGCTGGTACGGCCCGCAGCCGGGCGACGGCACGGCGACGATCAGCCACGAGGAGGCGGACCGGGCGATCACGGGCGCGCTCGTGCCGTTCCTCGCCGCCTCCTGAGCCCGCTCAGTCGCGCTGGGGAGTGTCGCGCAGGTCGATCAGGCCGGTGAACAGCGCACCGCGCTCGTCCGACGCCCGGTCGCCGGAGAAGAGGTTGTCGGGCGACGAGTGCACGTGGGTGCGCGGCGCGACCCCGGCGGTGTGCTCCTGGGGCTGCTGCATCTCGACGCGCTGGCGCGGCAGGGCGACGGGGTCGCTCTCGTGCAGCCAGGTGACGAGCCGCTCGCGCACGTAGCAGCGGAGGTCGAACAGGGTCGGCGCGTCCCGCGCCGTCACGAGCACGCGGATGCGGACGTAACCGCCCACGGCGTCGGTCACCTGCAGCACGCTGACGCGCTGGTCCCAGAGGTCGGTCTCCTCCAGGATCCGGTGCAGCTCCTCGCGCATCTCGTCGGGCCGCACGCGCCAGTCGAGGTCGAGCTCGACGGCGCCGAGCAGCTCCGATCCGGTGCGGGTCCAGTTCTGGAACGGCTGGGTCGTGAAGTGGTTCGTGGGCAGCACGAGGCGGCGGTCGTCCCACAGGTGCACGACCACGTAGGTCAGCGTGATCTCCTCGATCCGCCCCCACTCGTTCTCGACGATCACCACGTCGTCGAGGCGGATCGCGTCGCTGAAGGCGAGCTGCATCCCGGCGAAGATGTTGGTCAGGCTGGACTGCACGGCGAGGCCGGCGACGATCGAGAGCACACCGGCCGAGGCGAGGACGCTCGCGCCCGCCGTCCGCGCCTCCGGGAAGGTCAGCAGCGACGCCCCGAGGGCGACCACGACGACCGCGGCGACGGCCACCCTCCGGATGATCGTCATCTGGGTGCGCAGGCGCCGCGCGCGCCGGTTGTCGGCGGTGTCGGTGCGGTACCGCTCGGCGCCGAGATCCTCGAGGAACACGAACAGCGCCCCGACCAGCCAGGCCGCGGCCCCGATCGTCGCGATCTGGAAGATGCGGTCGACGAGGCCCGGCCAGACCTCGCCCGACACGGTGGCGGCGAGCGCCACCCAGACGGCGATGGTGATCAGGAGGACCCGGAAGGGGATGCGGACGCGGCGGATGAGCAGCCTCGCCCAGGTCTTACGCTTGCCGATCGAGCGGATGACGAGCGCGACCACGGCGGTGACCACGATCGCGACGACGACGGCGATGAGGACGGCGAGGGCGATCGAGCCGATCTCGGAGAGGGTGTCTTCGGGCATGGAGGGCCTTTCGTTCGGCGGAGCCTGCACGCAGGCGATGCGGAGCTCGACGCTGAACGACGAAACGCCCGCCCCGGCGGTGATGCCGAGTGCGAGCGTTTCTGGGGGTGCACCCCCTCGGACTTGAACCGAGAACCCACTGATTAAGAGTCAGTTGCTCTGCCGATTGAGCTAGAGGTGCGTTCGACCCGGCGAATACTGCATGCCGAACCGAGGGATCACACTAGCAGTGGCTCCCCCCGGTTCGTCAAATCGAGCTGTTCGCGGCGGGCACCGTATCGTGGAGCCGTGACCCTCGACGACGACCTCCGCCTCGCCCTCCGCCTCGCCGACGCCGCCGACGCGATCTCGCGCGAGCGCTTCCACGCCATGGACCTCGTCGTCACCACGAAGCCCGACCACACGCCGGTGACCGACGCCGACCGCGCGGTCGAGGAGGCGATCCGCGCGATCCTCGCCGCGGAGCGTCCCGAGGACTCGATCCTCGGGGAGGAGCTCGGCACCTCCGGCGACTCCCCTCGGCAGTGGATCCTCGATCCGATCGACGGCACCGCCCACTTCCTCCGCGGCGTCCCGATCTGGGCGACGCTGATCGCGCTCGCCGTCGACGGCGTCCCGGTGGTCGGGGTCGTCTCCTCCCCCGCGCTCGGCAAGCGCTGGTGGGCGGCCAGGGGCTCCGGCGCCTGGGTCCTCGACGGCGCCGAGCCGCGGAGACTGCGCGTCTCGCAGGTCGCCGACCTCGCCGACGCGACCTTCAGCTACAACAGCATCCAGCAGTGGGACGGAGCGGGCCGCCTCGAGCAGCTGCTCGAGCTCGCCCGCTCGGTGTTCCGCGACCGCGCGTACGGCGACGCGTGGGCGTACATGCTCGTCGCCGAGGGCCTCATCGACGGCGCGGGCGAATTCGACGTGAAGCCCTACGACCTCGCCGCGCTCATCCCGATCGTCGAGGAGGCGGGCGGCCGGTTCACCTCCGTCGACGGCGAGCCCGGGCCCTGGCACGGCAGCTCCCTCGCCACCAACGGCGTGCTGCACGACGCCGTCCTGCGCATCGCGGCACGCCGATGAGGCGCCTCGCCGGCGTCCTCGTCGCCGTGGCCCTCTCGGTGCCCCTCGCGGCCTGCTCCTCCGTGGTCGGCTCCGACGCGCCGGAGGCGGTGCGCGACGAGAGCGGAGCCGTCGTGACCGCGGGCGTCGGCGACGCGTTCTCGATCCGCAAGGGCGACTGCCTACGCGAGCCGGACGGCGACCGGGTGGCCGACGTCGACCTCGTCCCCTGCGCCGAGGTGCACGACCTCGAGGTCTTCCACGCGTTCGCCCAGCCGGGAGCCGACTTCACCAGCACGAACACGCTCCTCGCGCAGGCCGCGGCCGCGTGCGAGCCCGAGTTCCCGCTCACGATCGGCATCCCCTACGGCGACTCGGTGCTCGAGTACCGCAGCTTCGTCCCCTCCGAGGTCAGCTGGCGCCACGGCGACCGGACCGTCTTCTGCGCCGTGTTCGATCCGACGACGGGCCCGGCCGCCGGCAGCCTCTTCGGGGCGGCCCGCTGATCAGGCCGGGTCCTCTCCCGACCTCCCGCCCAGGAACCGGGCGAACCAGCGGGCGCTCGTCTTCAGCGTGCGGCGCTGGGTCCCGTAGTCGACGTGCACGAGCCCGAAGCGCCGGGTGTAGCCCCAGGCCCACTCGAAGTTGTCCATGAGCGACCAGACGAAGTAGCCGCGCAGGGGCAGGCCCCGCTCGACCGCTGCGCGACAGGCTGCGACGTGCTGCTCGAGGTAGGCGGTCCGCTCCGGGTCGTCGATCGAGCCGTCGGGAGCCACGTCGTCGTCGTACGCCGAGCCGTTCTCGGTCACGAACAGCGGCAGGGCGGGCGCGAGCGCGTGCGCCTGGTCCAGGACGTCGAGCAGCCCGTCCGGGTGGATCTCCCACCCCATCCGGGTCTTCGCCGCGCCGGTGTCGACGAACTCGACGCTCTCGCTGCCGGGGTACGCACTGGCCTCGGCGGCCGGCTCGCCCGCTCGGACGGTGTGGCGGCTGTAGTAGTTGATCCCGAGGAAGTCGATCGGCGCCGAGATCGCGGCGAGGTCCTCCGCCGGAGCGTGCTCGGCGAACCACTCCTGCTCGCCGAGGTCGGCCAGGACGTCCTCGGGGTAGGCGCCGGTCAGCACGGGATCGAGGAACAGCCGATTGCCGAGACCGTCGATCCGGCGAGCCGCGTCCTGATCGGCGGCGCTCCCGGTCGCGGCGCGCACGGAGTAGAGGTTGAGCGTGATGCCCACCGAGGCGCCGGGCGTCGCCTCCCGCAGGCGCGGCAGCGCGAGGCCGTGGCCGAGCAGCAGGTGGTGCGCCGCGCGGGCGGCCGCCGTTCCCTCCGTGCGGCCCGGTGCGTGCACTCCGGCGGCGTAGCCGAGGAACGACGAGCACCACGGTTCGTTGAGCGTGATCCAGTCGCCGACCACGTCGCCGAGCGATTCAGCGACGATCGCCGCGTAGTCGGCGAAGCGCGAGGCGGTGTCCCGCTCGAGCCACCCGCCGCGCTCCTCGAGCGCCTGCGGGAGGTCCCAGTGGTAGAGGGTCGCCCACGGAGTCACTCCGCGCTCGAGCAGTCCCTCGGCCAGCCGCCGGTAGAAGTCGAGACCGGCGACGTTTCCCGGCCCCGTCCCGTCGGCCTGGATCCGCGACCACGAGATCGAGAAGCGGTAGGCGTCGACCCCCAGATCGGCCATGATCGCGGTGTCCTCGCCGAAGCGGTGGTAGTGGTCGTCGGCCGGGGCGCCCGTCCGACCGTCGGCGATCGCGCCGGGACGCCGGGCGAACGCGTCCCAGATGCTGTCGCCGCGGCCGTCCTCGGACACCGCGCCCTCGATCTGGTACGCCGCCGTCGCGGTCCCCCAGACGAAGTCGTCGGGCAGATCGGTGCGGTGCATCTCAGGCCTCCTTCGACGGAGCGAGCCAGTCGCCGTCGCCGTTCTCGCTGAGCGCGATCAGGATGTCGTCGCGCTTGATGCCGAGCTCGGCGAGCCGGTCGACGATCAGGGCCGCCCCGCGCTGCTTCACCTCGGGGCTGTAGCCGGTGAAGGCCAGGATCTGCACGAAGACGATGTCGCTGCGGTCGGCGTCGGGGAAGGTGCGGCTGTAGAAGAGGTCGCCCTCCTCGTGGAGCTGGAAGATCTGGAAGAGGTCGTCGGCCGGCATCTCCCAGCCGTCGACGAGCGCGCTGTGGATCGCGGCGCTCATCTGCGGTCGGAGGTGGGCCAGGGGCTGGTGCAGGTCGATGCGGACGAGAGGCATGGTGACTCGATTCGTGAGAGGTCGGGCGGAGGAGGGGTGCTGCGGATCGCAGGAGGGAGTGCCGGAGATCAGGTGAGGGGTGCGTCGAGCCAGTGCTCGGCGCTCGGCACGAGCGACTCGAGCTCGTCCCAGAACGCGTCGGGGAGATCGGCCTGGGCGGCGGCGAGGGTCGGGGCGAGGCGCTCGATCCGGCTGATGCCGATGACGGTCGAGCCGATCCGCTCCTGCCGGGTGGAGAAGCGCACGGCGGCCGTCGCGAGGTCGGTGCCCCAGCCGAGGCAGACCCGGCGCATGGTCTCGATCGCGGCGAGCGTCGCGGGCGACGCCTCCCGGTAGCCGTAGCGGGTGCTCCTCCCGGTCGGATCGGCGAGGATGCCGCCGCCGAGGACGGCGGCGTTCATGACGCCGACGCCCAGCTCGGCGGCGCGGTCGAGGAGGGGCCCGGCGCTGCGGTCGACGAGCGTCCACCGGTTGTGCACGAGGACCACGTCGAAGACGCCCAGATCCAGGTAGCGGCGCATCTCGCGGACGTCCCCGCCGGCGAGACCGATCGAGCCGATCTCGCCGCGCTCGCGGGCCTCGACGAGGGCCGCGACCGCGCCGCCGGGCGCCGTCAGGGTCGCGAAGTCGTGGAACTCCGGGTCGTGCAGGTGCACGAGCGGCAGCGGATCGATGCCGAGCCGCGCGCGGCTCTCCTCAAGGGAGCGCCGCACCCGGTCGCCGCTGTAGTCCTCGCCGCGCGGGTCCACCTTGGTGATGACGACGACGTCGTCCGGGAGGCCGCCGTGCTCGGCGATCCCGGCGCCGATGCGCTGCTCGCTCCGGCCGGACGAGTACCCGTTCGAGGTGTCGATCGTCCTGATCGGGCTGTCGAGCACCGCGCGGACGAGGTCGATCGCCTCCCTCTCGGCGACCTCGTAGCCGAAGTTCTCGGGCATGCTGCCGAGCGGAGCGCCGCCGAGGGTGATCGGACCGACCAGCAGGCCGGTCGCACCGAGCGGCCGGAGGGGGGCCGGCGACGTCATTCCGGCACGACGGCGTGGACGAGACCGTCCGCGTCGCTGTAGAAGTCCACTCCCCCGACGGTGCCGACCGGCTCCGCCGACGCGGGCACGCTGCCCGCGAACTCGGCCGCGACGAAGCCGGGCGCACCCAGCTGGGGCTCGCGACGCGACTTCTCTGCCCGCTCGTACGTGAAGATCTCGAGCGAGCTGTCGGCGTCGCGGAGGAAGTCGATCTCGAAGCCGCGGGGGTCGCTCGGCTGGTGGATGCCGGCCATCCGGCGGTAGCCGAGGGCGGCGAAGTACTCCATCGTGCGATCCAGATCCGACACGGTCTCGGCGACGTGGTCGAAGCGGGGACGGTCGGGGGTCCCGAGTCCCCAGTCGCGGTCGACCGCGTCGCGGTCGTAGACCTCGTGGTACTGGAGCGGGCCCTCGACGAGCTCGAGCAGCGTGCCGTCCGGGTCGTAGAAGAAGGTGATCCGCACGTCGCCCTCGGCGTGGATCGGCTCCAGCTGGAAGGGGACGCCGGCGGCCTGCAGAGCCTCCACCCGGGCGTCCAGGTCGGCGACCTTGAAGCCGACGTGGCGGAACCCCGCCTGCAGATCGTCCGGGACGAAGGTGCTGCCCTCGCCCGAGTCGAGGCGGGTGAGGCGCAGCGTCGCGGTGACGACGTCGAGGACGGCGGTGCGGTCGCTCGCCTCGACGACCTCCGCGCCGAGGAAGCGCGTGTAGAAGTCGACCGAGCGGTCGATGTCGGCGACGTTGAGGAGGACGGATCGAATGGCCACAGGTGCCAGTCCTTTCTGAGGGTGAGCGGATGCTCGTGGGCACGGCGGAGCCGCGGGGTCTCGGAGTGAGACGGGAACGCGGCTCGCGAGCCGCGGAAGCGTGGAGACGGTGAGGATCGGAGGGGAGCTCAGACGACCGTGATCGGCCGCGGCGCGGAGTCGTGGACCTCGGTGCGCTCCGGCCGCGTATGGGGGGTCAGCACGTGCTGCAGCACCAGGGTCGCGGCCCCGACCGCCGCGGCCGTGAGGCCGGGGTCCGCCAGCTCGACCGAGACGGAGTGGATGGTCCTGGTGCGGGCCAGCCGCGTGACGAGGCCGCGGATGGTCCGCACGTAGAGCGCACCCGCATCGGCGAATCCGGGGCCCTGGAGGTAGACGCGGTCCAGATCGAGCAGGTTGACCACGGACAGCACGGCGGCGCCGACGTAGCGGGCCGACGACTCGATCAGGGCGACGCACCGCTCCTCCCCGCCGGCGGCACCCCGGCTGATCGCACCGAAGTCGTGGCGCAGCCCGGCGTGCTCGCCGGTCAGGCCGAGATCCGCGCTCAGCCGGGGGTCGCGCATCGCGTTCGCCACGACCGCCCTCGGGGCGGCGAGGATCTCGAGGCAGCCCCGCGACCCGCACCAGCAGGCGGGGCCGTCGATGTCGAGCACCATGTGGCCGATCTCGCCGACGTTCGAGGAGGCGCCGCGCGCGATGCTGCCGCCCACCATCAGGCCCATCCCGAACCCGTTCGACATGTACAGCGTCGCGAAGTCCTGCGTCGCCGGGATCCGCCCCACCCAGAACTGGCCGAGCGCGGCGCAGGCGGCGTCGTTGTCGCGCACGACGGGGAGTCCGATGCGGCTCTCGAGCGCCTCGCGGACGGCGAACGAGTCCCAGTCCTCGGCAGTGACGGAGAGCCGCTCGGCCCCCGCTCCGAGGTCGAGTCCCGCTCCGGCCACCCCGACGCCGACGACGTCGCCCGCGGGGATGTGCAGGCGGCGCAGCAGCTGCTCGAGCTCCTCGGCGATGCGCTGGATCTCGACGCTCGGCGCCGCCCGGCCGACTCCCGGCGAGACGAGCTGGCCGACGACGGTCCCGCCGAGGTCGGTGACGACGTAGGTGAGTCGCGCGTCGTCGAGCGAGAGCCCGACGGCGAAGCGGGCGCGGGGGTTCAGCTCGAGCAGACTGCGGCGCTTGCCGCCGGTCGAGTCGCCGAATCCCGTCTCGATGACCAGGCCGTCGTCGAGCAGCGACTTGACGATCTTCGTGATCGACGTCGCGGTCAGCCCCGACATCTCGGCCAGCTCGATCCGGCTGACCGTGCCGCTGGAGCGCACCATGTCGAGGATCGCGCTGCGCGTGTTCTCGGAGGACGGTCCGAGCCTCCTGATGCCGCTCATGCCGTCTCCCCCGCCACGACGAACGGACGCGGGGCCCGCACGCGGGTCGTCCGGTCGCCGGCGACCGCCGCGAGCACCCGGGTGCCGAGGAGCGCCCCGATCTCGCTGCCCCGGCGGTCGATGGCGGTCAGGGAGCGGCTCGCGCTGCGGCAGAGGGCGGAGTCGGTCCACGAGACGATCGCGACGTCCTCCGGTACCCGGAGCCCCTGCGCGGTGTACGACTCGAGCGCCGCCGCCGCCGGGACGTCGCTGTCGAAGACGAGAGTCACCGGGCCGTCGGCGAGAGCAGCGGCACCGGCCGCGACCGCCGCCGCGGTGCTGTGCTCGGTGCGCACCACGCCGAAGGTCCCGCCGAGCTCGGCGCTCTCCATCGCTGCGGCACGACCGTCGGCGGGCTCGCCCTCGAGCGTGGCGCTGATGAAGACGATGCGCCTCGGCGGCCGCGTGTCGAGGAACGCGCGGAGGACGTCGATCGACGCATCGAAGTCGACGACCACCGCGGGGATGTCCGTCTCGACGGCGGAGTCGACGACTCCGGCGACCGGGAAGCCGAGGGAGGCGAGCAGGGGGACCCGGGGGTCGTCCTGCTCGACACCGAGCAGCGCCACCCCGCCGATCCCGCCCACCTCGGCCCAGTGCCGGTACACCGCTTCCTCCGCCGCGGCGTCGTCGACGACGGCGGTGGTGAGGCTGAGCCCCTCCTCGACCAGGGGGTCGGCGAGCGCGTGCACGAGGGACAGCACGAACCGGTCGTCCATCCTGCTCCGCGCCACCGCGAGTCCGATCCCGTTCACCGCTCCTCCTCCGCTCGCGCGTTCCCGTTCCGCATGCTGTCCCTCTCCACTCCGCCTGTCACCGGCGCCTACTTGATGGCGCCCGCGGCCATGCCGCGCTCGAACTGCTTCTGCAGCGCCACGTAGGCAACGATCGTGGGAAGAGCCGTGATGACGGCGGCTGCGAGGATCTTCGGCGTGTCGTCGTTGTACTGGCGCCGGAAGAACTCCGGCAGCAGCGTCACGACGCCCATGTCCTCGCTGGTCAGGAAGACCTTGGGGAGCAGGTACGCGTTCCAGGCGTTGATCAGCACGAGGACGGTCAGGGCGACCGCCATGGGCCGCGCGAGCGGGAGCAGGATCGACCAGAACATCCGGATCGTCCCCGCCCCGTCGAGCCGCGCCGCCTCGAAGAGCGAGTCGGGGATCCCGTCGACGTACCCGCGCGTGATGAGCACGGTGAACGGGATCTGGAGCGCCGCGATCGGCAGGATCACCGACCAGAACGTGCCGAGCAGCTCCAGCCGCACCGCCGTCGCGTAGAGCGGCGCGATCAGCACGACCTCGGGCAGCGTGAGGGCCGCCATCATCATCCAGAAGTAGACCTCCTTGCGCATCACCCGGAGCTTCGAGAAGCCGAACGCCGCCATCATCGTGGTCAGGTAGATCAGGACGATGGAGCCGCCCGCGACGATCGCGGAGTTCAGGAAGAAGCGGGCGAAGCCCGGCACCGCGAGCACCGCCGCGTAGTTGCCCCATCCCGAGCCGGCGAAGGACCGCGAGAGCATCGCGTAGATCGGGATGACGAACGGCACGACGGCGATCGTGACGATGAGCTGGAGGACGAGCCTCGAGCGCAGGGACCGGGTCTCAAACACGGGGCAGCTCCTCCTCGAGCACCGGGGGTCGCTCGCGTCCTCGGCGCTGGATCACGACCGAGGTCACGAGCGCGATGACGAGCAGGATGATGGACAGGGCCGCCGCGTAGCCGAGGTTGCGGGAGGACCCCGCGGTCTCGGCGTAGATCATCGTGCCGAGGAACTCGGACGAGTGGGCCGGGCCGCCCTGGGTGATGAGCCAGACGTTGTCGAAGAGCTTCAGAGCGGTGATGAAGTTCAGGATGGCCAGCGACACCGTGACGGGGCGCAGGCTCGGCAGCACGATCGAGAACAGGATCCGGAGGTTCCCGGCTCCGTCGATCCGCGCGGCCTCGAGCATCTCGGGGTCGATCTGCGCCATGCCGGCGTAGAAGAGGATGAACCCGAAGCCCACCGATCCCCAGCAGCCGACCGCCACCACGACCAGCAGCGACGTCGTCGACTGGCCGAGCCAGCCCTGGGCGAGCGAGCCCAGGCCGACGGTCTCGAGGATCCGGTTGAGGGTCCCGTCGGTCTGCCACACCTGCAGGTGCGCCGGGGCGAGCGTGGCCGGAGCGACGACGACGGGGATCACGACGATCACCTTGTAGACGTTGGCGAAGAGGATCCGCGAGTGCATCGCCGCGGCGAAGAGCACTCCGCCGACGACCTGCACGACGAAGACGACCACGAAGTAGATGCCGGTGTTCCGCAGCGCCGTCCAGAACGTGGGGTTGGTCAGCGCCTCGACGTAGTTGCCGACGCCGACCGGCGTCATCCGCTGGCGTCCGCCGCCCCAGTCGAAGAAGGAGAGGTAGCCGGAGTAGACGATGCTGTAGTAGATCAGACCGACCGAGAGGATGAAACCGGGGAGGATCCAGGCGATGCCGCCCGGGACGAGGTGGGAGGACGCCTTGGCGGGCCGTCCTGATCGCCTGTCGTCGCCCCGGGGGCTCGCCGGTCGAGTCCCGGGGGGTGCCGTGACCGTCATGAGGGGGTTCCGATCGGGGATCAGTCGAGACCGATGGAGGTCGCCTCGGAGCCCGCCTGCATTTCGGCGGCGATCTCCTCGACGGACTTGTCGATCGTGGGGTCGAGGATCTGCTGGATCGCCAGCACCATCGCGTCGAGGGTCGTCTCGGAGGTCTGCCACTGACGCGACTGCTCGGCGGCCGAGCTGTCGGCGATGAGCGACTCGATCGCGGCCTGCTGCACGTCCTGGTCGACCAGCTCGATGCTCGACCAGTCCGGAGCGACGCCCTGCAGTGCGGGGAGGAGGTCGAGGGCGTTCGCGACGTTCTGCTGCCCGGCCTCGGACATGGTCATCCACGAGACGAAGGTCTTCGCCGCGCCGATGTTCGGCGAGTCGGCATTGATCGCGAGACCGTAGTCGGCCTCACCGAAGACCGCCGAGCCGTTGCCCTTGTCCGCGACGTCGGGGAACTGCGCCGGGAGCTGCACGAAGCAGGTCGGATCGCTCACACCGGCGGCCTCGCGGGCCGCCTTGCACGACTCGGCACCGGAGTACTGCGTGTACCAGAAGCCCATCTGGACCATCGCCGCGTCGCCCTTCATGAACTGCTCGTTCGCGAGGGGGTACTGGGTGCCGTCGAGCGCATCGGCCGAGATGATGCCGTCGTCCTTCATGTCCTGGATGATCTGGAGGGTCTCGACTCCCTGGGGGTCGTCCCACTTCGCCTGTCCGGTGGCCGCCTCGATGAAGAAGTCGGGGTCGACCGAGTTCGCGATGGAGTGGTACATCTCGCTCGGGAAGGTGTCCTCGCCCCCGGCGCCCATCGTGAAGCAGGTCTTCCCGAGAGCGGTGACCTTCGCGCAGGTGTCGACCCACGAGTCGTAGTCGGTGGGCACCTCGGCGCCGGCCTGGGTCAGCAGGTCCTGGTTGTACCAGAGGAAGCCGGCCGCCATCCCGCCGAGCGGGAGGGAGACGAGCCGGCCCTCGGAGTCGGTGAGCTGCTCGACGTAGCCGTCCCCGAGCTTCGACTCGAAGTCGGAGCCCAGCGCCTCCTCGGCGACGGGGGCCAGATCGATCGCGTACGGACCCCAGAGATCGGGAGAGCCGCCGGCGGGCGACAGGTCGAAGACGTCGGGGCCCTTGCCCGAGTCGAGGGCGGGAGTGATCGTGGTGCGGAAGTCGACGTTCTCGAAGTTCTTGTACGTGACCTCGATGTCGGGGTACTCCTCGTTGAACGCGGCGATGTAGCGCTCCGCGACGGGGGTGTCGGGGGTCCAGCCCCACCAGGTGACCTCGCCGGAATCGCTGGCCTCGACCGAGGCGTCGCTACCGGAGTCGGTCCCGCTGCAGCCCGCCAGAACGAGCGCTGCTGCCGCGGCGAGGCCGACTGCCGCTCCGAACCTGAACTTCGTCATCGTGTTCCTTCTCTCACATCTTTGTGGCGTGGTGGATCGCTCGCCCGCGCGCGGTGGTGCCGATGACCGCCTGTCGTGCGGGGCTGATGCCGTCCGATGGGGCGACTGTACGCGCGGATCGGCGCCCGCGCCACAACTTTCCAAACTTTCTTTATTAAGTTCTCCCGAGCAAGCGGCGCCGGAGCCTGGCGAGGAGCGGGGGCGGCACAGAGCGCGCCGGAACGCCGAAGAGGCCGCCCTGCTGGACGGCCTCTTCGGCGTGACTCGACGTGTGCGACGACGACCGGTGGTGGAGATGGGGGGAATCGAACCCCCGTCCATCGCTGTGATTCTGCGCCTTCTACGGGTGTAGCCGATGAGAGCGTTCTGCTCGGCCCCGACCGTTACCATCGGCGCATCGGTCGACGGGCCCAGCCCGAGTGCAAGTCCCGCGTCGCCCTCAGGCGTAACGACGCAGCAAGTCCTCTAGATGACGCCAGGATCCGGGGCGAGGACGCACCCACGGGCTGACGGACTATCTACTCTGGCTTAGGCAGCGAGAGCGAAGTCGGTGCGCTTCTGTTCGGCACCTGTGTTTTCCAGAGATCGTTAACGAGATAACCCTGGATCCTCGACCCGCTTCTCGCAGTTTCGCAGGCAATGTCGAAACCGATCATCCCCGCGAGCACTCCTGTGGAGTGGGTCGTCGTCGCACACTGTTGAGTTACAAGGGACCAGTCTACCCCGCGTCGCGAGCGCTCACACGGCGTCGGCGCAGATCGAGCAGCCCGAGCACGAGCGCCAGCGCGATCAGCCCCAGGGTGACGAAGTAGCCGTTGCGGAAGGCGTCGTGGTAGCGGTCGAGCCCCTCGGCCATGCCCTGCTCGCTCGCGAGCGTGGCGAAGAACACGGCGGAGGCGCAGGCCGTGCCGACCGCGGTGCCCACGCGCTGGCCGAGCTGTCCGACCGAGCCCGCGACGCCTCCCTGCGCCGGGGAGATCTCGGCGAGGGTGAGCGTCTGGTTCGGCGACACGACGAAGCCGCCGCCCGCTCCGGCGACGAGCATCGCCGCTCCCATGCCGTACGCCGCCGTCTCGGCCGGCAGGAGCTCGGCCGCCAGCAGCACGAGGGTGAAGCCGATGACGACCAGCACGATGCCCAGCACCACGAGCGCGCGGCCGTAGGTCTGCACGAGCCTGCCGCCGTACCAGGCGGTCACCGCCGAGGTCAGCGCGAACGGGATGCTCACCATGCCCGCGAACACGGGCGCGAGGCCGAGGCCCTGCTGCAGGAACAGCGTCGTCAGCAGGAACGTCGCGGGGATCGCCGCGAAGTACGACGTCGCGACGAGGATCCCGTTGCGGTACGAGGTCGTGCGGAAGATCCGGAAGTCGATGACCGGGGTGCGCCCGAGACCCGCGTAGTGCGCCTCCCAGCGCACGAACGCGAAGGCCGCGACCGCGGCCAGCAGCAGCCAGAACCAGCGGAACGGCGAATCGGAGGAGCTCCCCGTCGTCAGCAGGAACGGGAGCATGAAGGCGAAGATCGCGACGGCCAGCAGCAGCAGTCCGACCGGGTCGAGCGAGGTGTCCGCGCCGGGTCTCCGGTGTGTCCTCGGCAGCAGCCGCCAGGCGAAGCCCAGCGCCACGACACCGAGCGGGATGTTCATCCAGAACAGGAGGCGCCAGCCGTCCTGGTCGCCGCCGATCGCGATGAGGAGCCCGCCGAGCGTCGGTCCGAACGCGGTCGAGAGGCCGATCACCGCGCCGAACACGCCGAAGGCCCGCGCCCGCTCCGCCCCGGTGAACATCTGCTGCACCAACCCGAGCACCTGCGGCATCTGGATCCCGGCGGCGACTCCCTGCAGGAACCGCGCCACGACCAGCATCTCGATGCTCGGCGCGATCGCGCAGACGAAGCTCGTGACCGTGAAGGCGGTGAGGCCGATCAGGAAGAGCAGTCGGCGCGAGCGGATGTCGCCGAGCCGGCCCGCCGGCACGAGCGCGAGTCCGAAGGCGAGGGCGTACCCGGCGACGATCAGCTGCAGTTGGCTCGCATCGGCCGAGAGCGCCTTCTCGATCGAGGGAAGGCCCACGTTGACCTTGGAGAGGTCGAGGATGGTGATCGCGGCGACCGCGACGCTGATCGCGAAGGCCCGCCAGCGGGTCTTCTCCTCGGCGGGGCTGAGAGCACTGTCGGTCGTCACGTCCGGCCTACTCGCCGAGCCGGCGGCGCGTCGACATCGCGCGATCGGCCTCTCGGCGGTCCTGGCGCTCGCGGAGCACCTGGCGCTTGTCGTAGTCCTTCTTGCCCTTCGCCACCGCGAGCTCGACCTTGGCCTTGCCGTCGCTGAAGTAGAGCGAGAGCGGGATCAGCGTGTACCCGCCCTCCTTCACCTTGTTGTGGATCTTGAGGATCTGCGCCTTGTGCAGCAGGAGCTTGCGCTTGCGGCGGGGCGGGTGGTTAGTCCACGTGCCGTGCGCCCACTCGTTGATGTGCACCGCGTCGAGCCACGCCTCGCCGCCGTCGACGAAGGCGTAGCCGTCGACGAGCGACGCCCGGCCCGCCCGCAGCGACTTGACCTCGGTGCCCGAGAGCACCAGTCCCGCCTCGTAGGTGTCCTCGATGAGGTAGTCGTGGCGCGCCTTGCGATTGGTCGCGACGACCTTCTGTCCCTGTTCCCTGGGCACGGCGGCTCCTCTCCGAGAGCGACGATGGGCTGCCCCGATCGGGACAGCCCACCAGTATACGGCCGTGAGGCGGGTGCGGTCAGACCCGCAGGTACCGGGCGATCGCCACGTTGGCCGAGACCGCCGCGAGCACGATGCCGACCACCACCAGGATCGGGAACACGATCAGCGCGTCGTCGAGGCCCACGAAGGACGTCAGCGGGATGCGGTACGCGAGGAACCCCTGCACGAAGAACTGCACGATCGCGATGACCGCGACTCCCGCGAGGATCGATCCGAGCAGCGCCGCGAACACCCCCTCGAGGATGAACGGTGTCTGGATGAAGCGGTTCGACGCTCCCACGAGCCGCATGATGCCCAGCTCCCTGCGTCTCGAGAACGCCGACAACCGGATCGTCGTGGCGATCAGCAGCACCGCCGCCACGAGCATCAGCACAGCGATGCCGATCGCCGTGTAGCTGGCCGCGTTCAGGATCGAGAAGATCTGGTCGAGGTACTGCCGCTGGTCGGTGACGCTCTCGACCCCCGAGACGCTCGAGAGGCTCTCGACGATCACGTCCGACTGCGTCGGGTCCTTCAGGTTGATCCAGAAGGTCTGGTTGAGCAGATCCGGAGTGACGTACTCGGCGACCGGGTTGCCCGCGAACTGCTGCTGGAAGTTCGCGTAGGCCTGGTCGTGGTCCTCGAAGTAGGAGGCGTCGATGTACGGGGCGAGGGTGGCGCCGTCGAGCTGCGCCTCGACCGAGTCGATCTGCTCCTCGGTGGCGTCGGTGCCGCTGCAGTTCGAGCCGCCGGAGGTGGCGGTGCACATGTAGACGGCGACCTGCGCCTTGTCGTACCAGAAGTTCTTCATCTGGCCGATCTGCATCTGCAGCAGGATCGCCGTGCCGACGAAGGTGAGCGAGATGAAGGTGACCAGGATGACCGAGACGACCATCGAGACATTGCGTCGGAGGCCGCTCGAGACCTCCGACCAGATCAGTGCGAATCTCACTTGACGGGTCCTACGTTCTGCTGGTCGTCTCCGGTCTCGTCGCCGTCCTCCCTCGCGGCGCGCAGTCCCAGGCGGGCCGCGAGCGACTCCTCCGGGAGCGCGCCGGTGTCGGCGGGCAGGTAGATCGGGCCGGTCTGGCTCGCGAGCTCGACGACGCGCGGGGCGGTGGGCGCCTCCGGTGCGGGCGCGGGGACGACGGGGTGCGCGGCGGTGACGTGGGTCTCGGGGGCGGCGGCCGAGCGGCGGCCCTCGGGGACGACCGGCTGCGCCGCCGTCTGCGAGACGCGCGGTCGGGTGAAGGACTCGCCGTGCGGGTCGGCGGCGGTCGGCAGCGGAGGCGCGGAGCGCCGGAGGTCGACCTGGGGCACCTCGGCGGGCGCGAGCGCGCTCTCGGTGATGACCGGGATCGACGTCGTCTCGGCGACCTTGTGGTCGTCGGCCGCGACGACCACGACGCCGTCGTGGACGACGGTGATGCTCTCGGTCTGGCCGTAGCCGCCCTGGCTCTCGTCGCGGACGATGCTGCCGGCCGAGAGCTCGATGACGCGGCGCTTCATCTGATCGACGATGCCCGCCTCGTGGGTGGCCATGATGACGGTCGTGCCGCCGGCGTTGATCCGCTCGAGGAGCGCCATGATGCCGGCGCTCGTGGTCGGGTCGAGGTTTCCCGTGGGCTCGTCGGCGAGGAGGACGGCCGGCTTGTTCACGACCGCGCGGGCGATGGCGACGCGCTGCTGCTCGCCTCCGGAGAGCTCGTGCGGCAGGCGCGACGCCTTGCCCGCGAGGCCCACCATCTTGAGCGTGTCGGGAACCGCCTCCTGGATGTAGCCCTTCGACTTGCCGATCACCTGGAGGCTGAAGGCGACGTTGTCGAAGACCGACTTGTTCGGCAGCAGGCGGAAGTCCTGGAACACCACGCCCATGTTGCGGCGGAAGTACGGCACCTTGCGGCTGGAGATCTTGCCCAGGTTCTGCCCGAGCACGTGGATCGCCCCGGAGGAGGGGCGCTCCTCCTTCAGGATCAGGCGGAGGCAGCTCGACTTGCCGGAGCCCGAGGCGCCGACGAGGAAGACGAACTCGCCCCGGAGGATCTCGAGATCGATGGCGTTGAGGGCGGGTCTGGTGCCGCCCCGGTACTGCTTGGAGACGTTGTCGAAGCGAATCATGTCGTACCGAGGGTAAACGACGATCTCGGAGAGTCGGTCGTGCGAGCGTGCGGCGCGTCGAGCCGCACGGCGATCAGGCGGACTTGCGCCAGCGGATCCCGGCGGCGATGAAGCCGTCGATGTCGCCGTCGAACACGTGCGACGGGTTGCCGACCTCGTGGTCGGTGCGGAGGTCCTTGACCATCTGGTACGGCGCGAGCACGTAGCTGCGCATCTGGTCGCCCCAGCTCGCCGTGATGTTCCCGGCCAGCTCCTTCTTGGTCGCCGCCTCCTGCTCCTTCTGGATCAGCAGGAGCCGCGACTGCAGGACCCGCATGGCCGCGGCGCGGTTCTGGATCTGGCTCTTCTCGTTCTGCATCGACACGACCGTGCCGGTGGGCAGGTGGGTGATGCGCACGGCGGAGTCGGTGGTGTTGACCGACTGGCCGCCCGGTCCGGAGGAGCGGAAGACGTCGACCCGGATGTCGTTGTCGGGGATCTCGACCGCCCCGGCCTCCTCCATCAGCGGGATGACCTCGACCGCGGCGAAGGACGTCTGGCGCTTGCCCGCCGCGCCGAAGGGGCTCATCCGGACGAGGCGGTGCGTGCCGGCCTCGACCGAGAGCGTGCCGAAGGCGTAGGGCGCGTCGATCTCGAAGGTCGCCGACTTGATGCCGGCCTCCTCCGCGTAGCTCGCGTCCATCACGGTCGCGGTGTACTTGTGCTTCTCGGCCCAGCGCAGGTACATGCGCATCAGCATCTCGGCGAAGTCGGAGGCGTCCACTCCCCCGGCGCCGGCGCGGATCGTCACGACCGCCGGGCGGTCGTCGTACTCGCCGTCGAGCAGCGTCTGCACCTCGAGCTCGCCCATCGTCTTCTGCAGGGCGGCCAGCTCGGCGATCGCCTCCTGCTCGGACTCGGCGTCCTCGGCCTCGTTCGCCATCTCGACCAGCACCTCGAGGTCGTCGAGGCGGCGCTCGATCGCGGTGATCCGCGCGAGCTCCGACTGCCGGTGGCTGAGGGCGCTCGTCACCTTCTGGGCGTTCGCCGTGTCGTCCCAGAGGTCGGGGACGCCCGCCTGCTCGCTGAGCTCGGCGATCTTCGCGCGGAGGGAGTCGATGTCGATCACGGCGCGGATGTCGGTGAAGGTGGAGCGGAGAGCAGTGATCTGCTCGGTGAAGTCGTTGTCCAGCATGGTCCTCTCAGACTACCGGGGAGTCGACGGGGGCTGCCGGGGACCGGCTCCGTCCTAGCATGGAGACGGTGACCGTCCCCGCTGAGCGCCCCTTCCCCGTCGGCCCGCTCCTGCTGTCCACCTTCCTGCCGACGCTGCTCTTCTCGATCGGCGAGGGCGCGATCATCCCGCTGCTCCCCGCGGCGGCGGGCGACCTCGGTGCGACGCTCGCTCTGGCCGGTCTCGTCGCCGGGATGATCATGATCGGCGAGCTCGCGGGCGACATCCCGAGCGGCTGGATCGTCTCGCGCATCGGCGAGCGCGGCGCGATGCTGGGCGCGTCCGCCGCCTCGATCACGGGCCTCGTGATCTGCCTGCTGTCGACCTCGTGGGTCGGCCTCACGATCGGCGTCTTCGTGATCGGGCTCGCGACGGCCGTCTTCGCCCTCGCCCGGCACGCGTTCATGACGTCGTTCGTCCCGATCAGCCACCGCGCCCGGGCGCTCAGCGCCCTGGCAGGGGCGTTCCGCGCGGGCTGGCTGATCGGCCCCTTCCTCGCGGCGGGAGTCGTGCACCTCACGGGCTCGGTCGAGTCGGTCTTCTGGGTGCACATCGTCTGCTGCGTCGCGGCGGTGGTCGTGCTGCTGCTGGTCCCCGATCCGGCGACGGTGCTGCGCCGGGCGCAGGCCGCCGCCGGCCCGGTCGACGAGGCGGCGCTCGTCCCGGAGTCGCCGCACGGCCTGGTCAGGACGCTCCGCGAGCACCGGGGCGTCCTCGCGCGCATGGGGTCGGGGGCCGCGGTGATCGGCGCCCTCCGCGCGAGCCGCACGCTGATCCTCCCCCTGTGGGCGGTGAGCATCGGCATCGCCGAGACGCAGACGGCGATCATCATCGGCATCGCCGGCGCCATCGACTTCGCCCTCTTCTACGCGGGCGGCCAGCTGATGGACCGCTTCGGCCGCGGCGCCACGGCCATCCCGTCGATGATCGGCCTCGGCGTGGGGCACCTCGTCCTCGTGCTGACGCTGCTCGCGAGCGACCCCGTGCCGTGGTTCGTCGCCGTGGCCTGCCTGCTCGCCGCCGCGAACGGGATCGGCTCGGGGATCCTCATGACGATCGGAGCCGACCTCGCTCCTCCCGACGACCCGGCGCCGTTCCTCGGCGCGTTCCGCTTCACCGGCGATGCCGGCAACGCGGCGGCGCCGATCGTCGTGTCGGTGCTGACCGCCGTGGTCTCGCTGCCGTTCGCCGCGGGGGCGATGGGAGTGCTCGGGCTCGCCGGTGCCGCGGCGCTCGCGCGCTGGATCCCGCGCTACGTGCCGCACCGGGGGCCGCTCCTAGACTGAGTCCGCACTCGCGGGAGTGGTGGAATGGCAGACACGCAGGATTTAGGTTCCTGTGCCGAGAGGCATGAGGGTTCGAGTCCCTCCTTCCGCACGGAGTCCACCGGTACGCTGAGCGCACCGACGACTGGAGATCCGTTGAACCACGCCGCCCTCATCCCCTGGCTCGACCCGGAGACGATCCTCACCTCGTTCGGGCCGTGGGGCGTGCTCGTCGTGTGCCTCATCGTCTTCGCCGAGACCGGTCTGCTGATCGGCTTCCTCTTCCCCGGCGACACCCTCCTCATCATCACCGGGCTCCTGGCGCACGAGGACGCGGCGAACGGCGGCCTCGGCGTCCCGATCTGGCTGATCTGCCTCGCGATCGGCTTCTCCGCGTTCCTCGGGGGCGAGGTCGGCTACCTGATCGGCCACAAGGCCGGCCCGCGCATCTTCGAGCGCAAGGAGTCGGGCTTCTTCAGCATCGAGAACGTCAAGCGCACCAACGCGTTCTTCGAGCGCTTCGGCGGCTTCGCCGTGATCCTCGCGCGGTTCGTGCCGATCGTGCGCACCTTCGCGCCGATCGCCGCGGGCGTCGCCCACATGAACTACCGCAAGTACAGCCTGTACAACCTCATCGGCGCCCTGCTCTGGGGCAGCGGCGTGACCCTCCTCGGCTGGCTCCTCGCCTTCATCCCGCCGGTCGCCGACTTCGTCTCGCACTACATCGACGTGATCCTCATCGGCGCCGTGGTCCTGGCGATCGTGCCGACGCTCTTCCACTTCTTCCAGCAGCGCCGCAAGGCCCGCCTCGCGACCGACAAGGAGACCGACTCGACCGAGTCGGTCGCCTACGTCCTCGACCAGGACGCCCTCGACAACAAGCGCCGCAAGCACTGAGGCGCCGCACGCACGGAGGCGCCGGCACCGAGCCTCATCAGCTCAGCCGCGACTCCAGGGCGACGAGCTCGGAGCGCAGCGCCGTGAACGCCCGGGCCCGGTGGCTGCGGGCGTTCTTCTGCTCCGGCGCCAGTTCCGCGGCGGTGAGGGACCCCGACTCCGGCACGAAGACCGGGTCGTAGCCGTGGCCGTTGGTGCCGCGCGGGGCGGCGGCTATCTCACCGTCCCAGCGTCCCTCCACCACGATCTCCTGGCCGCCCGGGATCACGGAGCCCGGGACGACCAGCGCGATCGTGCAGCTGAAGTGCGCGCCGCGGTGCTCGGCCCGCACATCGGCGAGCTGAGCGAGCAGCAGCTCGAGGTTCGCGGTGGCGTCGTGCGCCCGGCCCGACCAGCGCGCCGAGAAGATGCCGGGGGCGCCGCCGAGCACGTCGACGCAGATCCCGGAGTCGTCGGCCAGCGCGACGAGGCCCGTGTGCGCCGCCGCCGCGCGCGCCTTGATCAGCGCGTTCTCGGCGAACGACACGCCGTCCTCGACCGGCTCGGGCCCGTCGTAGGCGCGCACGCCGACTCCCGGCAGCGCCCCGGAGAGCATGGCGCGGAACTCCTCGACCTTGCCCGCGTTGTGGGTGGCGAGGACGAGATCCAGGCTCACGCGGACGGCTCCGCGGCGAGCGCCTCCGCCTGGATGCGGGCGAGGTCGGCGGAGCCGGCGACCGCGAGGTCGAGCAGCGCGTCGAGCTCTCGGCGGTCGAAGGGCGCGCCCTCGGCCGTGCCCTGCACCTCGACGAAGAGACCGCGGCCCGTGACGACGACGTTCATGTCGGTCTCGGCCCGCACGTCCTCGACGTAGGCGAGGTCGAGCATCGGGACGCCGTCGATGATGCCGACGGAGACGGCCGAGAGGCTGTCGATCAGCGGAGTCGCCTTCTGTCCCACGTACTTCTTGCCCCGCGCCCACTCGATCGCGTCGACCAGAGCGACGTAGGCGCCCGTGATCGCCGCGGTGCGGGTGCCGCCGTCGGCCTGGAGGACGTCGCAGTCGATGACGATCGTGTTCTCGCCGAGCGCCTTCATGTCGACCACCGCGCGGAGGCTGCGGCCGATCAGGCGCGAGATCTCGTGGGTGCGCCCGCCGACCTTGCCCTTGACCGCCTCGCGGTCCATCCGCGAGTTGGTCGAGCGCGGCAGCATCGCGTATTCGGCGGTCACCCAGCCCTTGCCCTTGCCCTGCAGCCAGCGCGGGACGCCGTTGGTGAAGGAGGCGGTGCACAGGACCTTCGTGTTGCCGAACGACACGAGCGCCGAGCCCTCGGCCTGAGTGCTCCAGCCGCGCTCGATGGTCACGGTGCGCAGCTCGTCGGCCGCGCGGCCGTCCTTGCGCTTCGCGGCAGTGCTGGCGGTGCTGTCGGTCACTGGGGGCTCCCTGTCTGCGGCGCGGCCCGGTCGAGCTCGCGCAGGTTGATGGTTCCGGTCTCGACGAGATCGACGCTCGAGACCTCGGGGCCGAGGAACCGGCGGGCGAGGCGGACGAAGTCGCTCGATCCGGTCTCCTCCCAGCGGTAGCTCGGCGGGGCGGAGGAGGTGCGCTGCAGGCCGTGCGCCACGAGCGTCCGGTAGACGTCGAGCGCGGTCTCCTCGGCGCTGGACACCAGGCGGACGTCGGGGCCCATCACGTAGGCGATGGCGCCGCGCAGCAGCGGGTAGTGGGTGCAGCCGAGCACGAGGGTGTCGACTCCGGCCGCCTTGAGCGGGGCGAGGTACTCCTCGGCCAGCGCCAGCAGCTCGTCGCTCCAGGTGATCCCGGCCTCGACGAACTCGACGAAGCGCGGGCACGCCGCGGTCACGAGCTCGAGGTCGGGGGCGGCGACGAAGGCGTCGTCGTAGGCGCGCGAGCGGATGGTGCCGACCGTCCCGATGACCCCGACCCTGCGGTTGCGGGTGTCGCGCACGGCGCTGCGCACCGCGGGCTGGATGACCTCGACGACCGGGATGCCGCGGCCGATCGTGTACCGCTCGCGGGCGTCGCGCATCATCGCGGCCGACGCCGTGTTGCAGGCGATCACGAGCAGCTTCGCGCCCTGGTCGACGAGCGTGTCGAGCGTGTCGAGGGCGTAGGCGCGGACGTCGGCGAGGGGCTTGGGCCCGTAGGGCGAGTGCGCGGTGTCGCCGAGGTAGACGATCGACTCGTTCTGCAGCTGGTCGATCACCGAGCGGGCGACGGTGAGACCGCCGACCCCGGAGTCGAAGATGCCGATGGGTGCGTCCGTCACGGGAGACGAGCCTACCCGCGGGCTCGTGGAACACTGATCGGATGGATGCGACGTCGTTCCTCACCGACCGGTACGAGCTCACGATGGTCGAGGGCGCTCTGGGCAGCGGCACGGCCGACCGGCGCTGCATGTTCGAGGTGTTCGCCAGGAGCCTGCCGGCCGGCCGCCGCTACGGCGTGCTGGCGGGCACCGGCCGCCTGCTCGAGCTGATCTCGCGCTTCCGCTTCGGCGAGCCGGAGCTCGACTGGCTGCGCGAGAACCGCGTGGTCGACTCCCGCACGCTCGACTGGCTGGCCGACTACCGCTTCCGCGGCGACGTCTGGGGGTACCACGAGGGCGAGGTCTACCTCCCCGGCTCCCCCGTGCTGATCGTCGAGGCGCCCTTCGCCGAGGGGGTGCTGCTCGAGACCCTCGTGCTGAGCGTCCTCAACCACGACAGCGCGGTGGCGAGCGCCGCCGCCCGCATGGTGTCGGCCGCCGACGGGCGTCCTCTCGCCGAGATGGGCTCGCGCCGCGCAGGCGAGCGCTCGGCCGTCGCCGCCGCCCGTGCCGCCTACATCGCCGGCTTCGGCGCCACCTCGAACCTCGAGGCGGGTCGCAGCTGGGGTGTGCCGACGATGGGCACCTCCGCGCACGCGTTCACCCTGCTCCACGACTCGGAGGAGGCGGCCTTCCGCGCGCAGGTCGCCGCGCTCGGCCCCGGCACGACCCTCCTCGTCGACACCTACGACGTCACGGCAGCGGTCGACCTGGCCGTCCGGGTGGCGGGCACCGGCCTCGGCGCCGTCCGGATCGACTCCGGCGACCTCCCCCAGCAGGTGGCCGCCGTGCGCGCGCAGCTCGACGGCCTCGGGGCCACCGGCACGAGGATCACGGTCACCAATGACCTCGACGAGTACGGCATCGCGGCCCTCGCCGCCTCCCCCGTCGACTCCTACGGGGTCGGCACCTCCGTCGCCACGGGGTCCGGCCACCCGACGGCCGGCATGGTCTACAAGCTCGTCGCGCACGAGGACGACGCGGGCGAGTGGGTCGCCGTGGCCAAGAAGTCGATCGCGAAGGCGTCGATCGGCGGCCGGAAGGCGGCGGGGCGCCTGCTCTCGGAGGACGGCGTCGCCCTCGAGGAGGTCGTGCACGTCGGCGCCGGACCGGAGGGCGCCGTCGGCGAGGGCGAGCGCCCGCTGCTGGTGCCGCTGGTCGAGGGCGGCGGGATCCTCCCGGCCCACCTCGGCGCGGCGGGCGTCCTGGCGGCCAGGGAGCACCACGCGAACGCGGTGCTCGAGCTGCCGCAGGACGCCCTGCGCCTCGGCCGGGGAGACCCGGTGCTGCCGACGCGCTACGCCTGAGCCCGGCTACTTCATCCGGGCGTAGATCTCCTTGCAGGACGGGCAGACCGGGAACTTCTCGGGGTCGCGGCCCGGCAGCCACTTCTTGCCGCAGAGGGCGCGGACGGGCTTGCCGGTGAGGGCGCTCTCGAGGATCTTGTCCTTCGGCACGTAGTGCGAGAAGCGCTCGTGGTCGCCGGGCTCGATGGTCTCCTGGTTGAGGAGCTCCTCGAGCTCGCGGTCGAGCGTGGCGGTTCCTCCTCCGCCCTCGAGGGGGTCGGAGCTCTTGTTCGTGGGGAGGGTCGTCATGGCGAGGATTCTACGCGCGGCACTGCCGGGGAGGCTCAGTAGCGGCTCGTGAACGAGACCAGCTCCGCCGCTCGCCGGTCGAAGAGCCACCCGCCCAGCAGCACTCCCAGCACGAACACGACCACCGCGCTGCCGAACCCGGTGAGCACCGCGGTCGACACCGCCTCCTGATCGACGAACAGCGCGCGGATCGCGAGCACGACCGTCGGCGCGGCCAGGAGCAGCCCGAGCCCGAAGGCGAGCGCCTGCGGTCCGGCACCGCTCGCGCCCGGCGCCTGGGGCTGCACGAAGGCGCTGTCGCCCGGCCGCGGCGCCGGGTAGGCGAGGCGCGCCGACACGGCGCTGGCGACTCCGGCGGGCACGAGGAGCAGGCAGGTGTTGGCGGCGAGCAGCACGGGGAAGGAGCCGTCGAGCCCCGAGGTCGCACTGCTGACGAGCGAGCCGAGCAGCACGATCGGCAGCCCGAGCAGGAGGGTCGGGAACGCCCGGCCGAGGCGGTCCGCACGGCCTCGGACTCCCGCCGCCACGTGCAGCCAGAACGCCGAGCCGTCGTAGGCGACGTCGTTGTGCAGGAACCAGCCGAGGAAGAGCACCACGAGCGGCACCGGCAGCAGCGAGAGAAGCGGGAACGGCACGCCGACGACCGCCAGCAGCACGAGGGTCACGACGGGCAGGAGCGGCACGGCGACGAGGGAGCCCTGGTAGCGAGGGTCGCGCGCCCAGTAGGTGATGCTCCGGGCGGCGATCGCACCCGCGGGAGAGGCGGGGAGCAGATCGAACCAGCCGAGCCGCACCCCGCGCGCGGGGCGGTGCGTGCGCTCCGGTCGCTCGGTGAGGAGCCGGACCATCAGCCACCAGAGGCCCGCCGCGACCGCGAGGGTGAGCAGCGCGATCAGGAGCGGCGGTGCCGGGTCGCCCGCGACGGCCGCCGGAGCGATCGCCCACGCGGCGCCGAAGGGCGAGGAGGCGAGAGCGCCGAGGGCGCGCGAGCCCGCGCCTCCCCAGTCGAGCCCCGTGACGAGGACCAGGGCCACGGGCACCGCGAGCATCAGCACGAGCCCGAGCACGGCGAGCAGCTCCCGCGCCGTCCGCGAGGGGACCAGCGCGGCCGAGGCGGCGAGCCCGATCCGCGCGAGCAGCGCGCTGGTGAGCACCCCGAGGAGCGGGCCGACGACGGCGAGCAGCCCCGCCTCCGGGAACACCGGGACGAGGGCCGCTCCGAGCACGGCGAGCGCCAGGACCGGCACCGAGACCAGCCCCGTGAGCGCGAGGGCCGCCGCGAGAGGGCCGCTCGGGATGCCGAAGAGCCGGAACGCCCGCGGGTCCATCGGGTCGACCGGCCCGAGCAGGAAGGGCAGCGCGAGGAAGCCGAGGGTCAGGAGCGATCCCCCGGTGACCACCGCGTCGCCGGCCAGCGCCGACGACGGCTCGAGCGCGCCGAGGGCGGCGACCAGCCCCGCCGTCGCGGCGATGACCACGAGGACGCCGAGCACCGCCCCGGCACTCGCCGCGGGCCCGGAGCGGAACGCCCCGAGCAGGACGTCGAGCCTCAGCCGGAGAAGTCGTGCAGCCACTGCAGCCCCTCGGCGATCTGCTTGCCGCCCGCGAGCTCGAGGAAGCGCTCCTCGAGGGTCGCGGTGCCGGCGACCTCCGCGACCGACCCGGAGGCGAGCACCCTGCCGCCGACGATCACGGCCACGTCGTCGCAGACCCGCTCGATGAAGTCGAGGCCGTGGCTCGAGAGCACCACGGTGCCTCCGCCCGCCACGAAGCGCCGGAGCACGGTGATCACCGCCGCGGACGACACGGGGTCGACCGACTCGAACGGCTCGTCGAGCACGAGAACCCGCGGCGCGTGGATCATGGCGCCGGCGAGGGCGACCTTCTTGGCCATGCCCGCGGAGTAGTCCGAGATCAGCCGCTCGAGCGCGTCGGTCAGCCCGAGGGCCTCGGCGAGCTCGACGATGCGCTGCTTCGCCGTCGCGCGGTCGATCCCGCGCAGTGAGGCGGAGTAGTAGAGGAACTGCGCGCCGGTCAGGCGGTCGAAGAGGCGGAGCCGGTCGGGCAGGACCCCGATGAGCCGCTTCGCCGCGGCGGAGTCCTTCCAGACGTCGACGCCGTGCACGAGCACCTGACCGGTGTCGGGGCGGAGGAGCCCCGTCATCATCGAGAGGGTGGTCGTCTTGCCTGCGCCGTTGGGCCCGATGATGCCGCAGAAGGTGCCGGCCCTCACCTCGAGGTCGATGCGGTCGACGGCGACCGTGCGGCCGAAGGTGCGGGTGAGGCCGCGGAGGGCGAACACGGCGGACGAGGCCTCGTCGGCCGGCTGCTCCTCCGGCGCCTCCTGGACGAGCGCCTCCTCGGCGCCCGGCGCCTCTTCCGCGATCGGCGACTCCGCGGGGGGAGCTGCCTCCGGCTCGGTTCCCTCGGCGTTCGTCGCGGACGTCATCCGGCTACGGTACCAAGTCGCCCGGCGCCGGACGGGGCCCGCGACACGTCGAGACGTCAACCACCCTGGCCTGAGGGATCGGGAACTGTACACTAAGTCCTGACCCAGGGAGCAATCAGATCGATACGCAGCGGTTAACACGAGGAGAAGACATGGCGATCCACTCGGATTCACGGAGCAGCACGAGCGGTACCCCCGCCTCGGTCGTCATCCTCGCCGCGGGCATGGGCAGCCGGCTCGGCCGCTCCCTCCCCAAGCCGCTGACCCCGCTCAGCGACGGCCGCACGATCATGCAGCAGCAGTTCGACAACATCCACCACGCCTTCGGCACGACCACGCCGGTCAGCATCGTGGTGGGCTACAAGCTCGAGCACATCATCGAGGCGTTCCCGTCGGCGTCGTTCGTCTACAACGAGCAGTACGACCAGACCAACACCTCCAAGAGCCTGCTGCGCGCCCTCCAGGCGTCCGGCCAGGGCGGCGTCCTCTGGATGAACGGCGACGTCGTCTTCGACCCGCGCATCCTCGACCGCACGGCCGCGCTGATCGCGAAGGAGACCTCCTTCGTCACCGTCAACACCGCCAAGGTGTCGGACGAGGAGGTCAAGTACACGACGAGCGCCGAGGGCTACATCGACCAGCTCTCCAAGACGGTGCGCGGAGGCCTCGGCGAGGCCGTCGGCATCAACTACGTCTCGGCCGCCGACAAGCCGGCGCTCATCCGCCAGCTCGCCCGCGTCGACGCTCAGGACTACTTCGAGCGTGGCATAGAGTTGGCGATCGAGCAGGACCGACTGCTCGTCGAGCCGATGGACATCTCCGACCTCTACGCCGTCGAGGTGGACTTCGCCGAAGACCTCGAGCGCGCGAACCTCTTCGTCTGACGCTCGCGGCTCCTCCGCCGGCTCGAACGGCCAGGAGGAGTCACCCGCGATGAGCACAGCAGCGGCATCCGACGCCTCGGCCGAGGCGGCGGTCCGCCACCGCCGCTCGCGAGCGTGGCGCTACCGGCACTCGCTGTGGCTGCTGACGAAGCGCGACCTCACGGTCCGCTACGCCACGAGCGCGCTCGGCTACTTCTGGTCGGTGCTCGATCCGCTGGTGATGTCGGGCATCTACTACTTCGTCTTCTCGGTCGTCTTCGACCGCACGGTCGGCGAGGACCCGTACATCGTCTTCCTGCTCGCGGGGCTCCTCCCCTGGATGTGGTTCAACCAGGCGACCTCCGATGCGACGCGCGCGTTCCTCAAGGAGGCGAAGCTCGTCCGCTCGACGTCGATCCCGCGCACCATCTGGGTCGGCCGGATCGTGCTCTCCAAGGGCATCGAGTTCGTCGCGAGCATCCCGGTCCTGGTGCTGTTCGCGGTCGTCGCGGGCGCGGAGGTCACCCCCGCCGTCCTGCTCTTCCCGGTGGCGATCCTGCTGCAGGCGGTTCTGACGCTCGGCGTCGGCCTCCTGGTCGCGCCGCTCGTGGTCTTCTTCCGCGACCTCGAGCGCGTGATCAAGCTCGTGCTGCGCTTCCTGTTCTACGCATCCCCGATCATCTACTCGACCGCCAACCTGCCCGCCGAGATCCGGCCGTGGGCCGCGCTGAATCCACTGAGCGGCATCTTCGCGCTGTACCGGTCGACGTTCTTCGCGAGCGAGCTCGACGTGCAGCTGATCCTCACCTCGGCGCTGATCTCGGTGCTGCTGCTCGTCGCGGGCCTGATCGTCTTCCGCCGCTCCGAGCGCGCGGTCCTGAAGGAGCTGTGATGGCGTCGCCCGCCTCGTCGCCCGTCGTCATCGCCTGCCGCGGTCTGGGGATCAGCTTCCGCCGCAACCGCCGCGGTCGCCGCTCCTTCAAGGACCTCTTCGCCGGCCGCTCGCGCCGCTCCCGCCCGGGCGAGTTCTGGGCCCTCCGCGGGCTCGACGTCGAGGTGCGCGCCGGTGAGGCGATCGGCGTCGTCGGCCGGAACGGCCAGGGCAAGTCGACCCTCCTGAAGCTCGTCGCCGGAGTGGTTCTGCCGGACGAGGGCGTCGTCGAGGTGCACGGCGGAGTCGCTCCGCTCATCGAGATCACCGGCGGCTTCGTCGCCGACCTCAGTGTCCGCGAGAACGTCTACCTGACGGCGGGCCTGCACGGGATGTCGCGGCGCGAGGTCGATGCGCGCTTCGACTCGATCGTCGAGTTCGCCGAGATCGGCGACTTCCTCGACACCCCCTACAAGCACCTTTCGAGCGGCATGAAGGTGCGGATCGCCTTCTCGGTCGTCTCACGGCTCGAGGAGCCGATCATCCTCGTCGACGAGGTGCTGGCCGTCGGCGACAAGGCCTTCCGCGAGAAGTGCTACGCGCGGATCGAGGAGCTCCTCGCCTCCGGGAGGACGCTGTTCTTCGTCTCGCACAACGAGCGCGACCTCCGCCGCTTCTGCACGCGCGGGCTCTACCTGGACAAGGGCCGACTGGTGCTCGACGCACCGATCGAGCAGGTGCTCGCCCGTTACGCTGAGGACTACGCGCCGAAACCGCAGGCCGCCGCCGACTGACGTCGCGTCGCGCCATCCCGCGGTCGGCAGACGACGCAGGAGTAGCAGGACATGGCCGACCGCAAGCGCACGCGCGACCTCGAGAAGCGGATCGACGACACGTCGGGCTCGGACGCCCAGGTCGAGAACGCGCAGCTCGCCAGGATGCTCGATCGGCTCCTCGCCGTCCAGCGTCCCGCCGTGCTCGCGAACATCCGCGCCCTGCGCCGCCGCCGGCCGAACGCGACTCCGGAGCAGCTCATCACTTCGCTCGAGCGCCAGTACCTTGCGAGCGTCGCCGCCGGAGGCGCGGCCATCGGCGCCACCGCGGTCGTCCCGGGGCTCGGCACCGTCACCTCCGTCGCCCTGTCCGGGGCGGGCGCGGCCGGCTTCCTCGAGGCCAGCGCGCTCTTCGCGCAGTCGGTGACCGAGGTGCACGGCATCCCCCTCGTCGACCCCGAGCGGGCGCGGGCGCTCGTGCTCACCCTGATGATGGGCTCCTCGGGCAGCGACCTCGTGCGCCAGGTCGCCGGGCAGGCGACCGGAGGCGGGGCCGGTCTCAACCAGTACTGGGGATCGGTCGTGACGAAGGGCCTGCCGTCCTTCCTCGTGGGCGAGATCGCCGACCGGGCGAAGCGCTCCTTCACCCGGCACTTCCTCACCCAGCAGGGCGCCGGGCTCGTCGGGCGCGCCATGCCGTTCGGCATCGGCGCGGCCATCGGAGGCGTCGGCAACGCGATGCTCGGCCGCCGCGTCGTGCAGAGCGCCCGCGACGCCTTCGGCCCCGCCCCGCAGGTCTTCGCGAACGCGCTGGTCCTCGAGCCCACCCGCGCCGAGCGGAAGGCGCTCGCGGCCGGGCCCGCCGAGCCGCTCGAGCTCTACGTGCGCGACTACGGCGGATCGGGCGAGCGGGTGGCGCTGCTGCTGCACGGACTCGCCTCGGACTCGCGCGTCTGGTACGCGCTCGTCCCCACGCTGCAAGAGCACGGCTACCGGGTGATCGCGCCCGACCTCGCCGGGCACGGCGGGTCACCGAAGTCGCCGTCCTACTCGTCCGAGCGCTGGGCGGGCGACGTGCGGGCGTCGGTGCTGCAGACTCCGGACCTGATCATCGGCCACGGCCTGGGCGCCGTCGTCGCCGCACGGCTCGCCGACGCCTACCGGCCCGAGCGGCTGGTCCTCCTGGACCCCGCCTTCTCGGACTCCCGAGGGCTCGGCGGGGCGCTGCACCGGGCCGGCTCGCTCGTGCAGGTCGAGAAGGGCGACGCCGACGACGTGCGCCGCCGCCACCCGATCTGGACCGACGAGCAGATCGAGCTCGACGTCTCGGCGCACCGCCTCTGGGATCCGGCCTCGGCATCGGGGCTCACCGCGAAGGACGCCGCGGACGCCCCGGAGGGCTTCACCGTGCCGACGCTCGCGGTGCTCCCCGAGGACCCGCTGGGCCACGCCTCGCTCGCGTCCGTGCTGACCGGCCGCGGCGTCGAGGTGCGCACCGTCCCGGGCGCGGGAGCGTCGATCCTCCGCGAGGACCGCGCCGCACTGATCGCGGCCCTGGCCGACCGGATCTGACGGCGCTGCGCCTCCCGCTGCCGCCGCGATGACCCGCTCGCATCGGTCGTGCGCCTGACTCCTCGCGGGGCGGCGGAGCCGGGCGGCGGCTACTTCTTGGAAGCGCGGGCCGCGGCCTTCGCGGCCTGCTTCGTCTCGCGGACCTTCGTCAGCGACTCCGGCGAGACGATGTCGGCCACGGAGCGGAACGAGCCCTCCTCGCCGTACGCACCGGCCGCCTCGCGCCAGCCCGCGCCGTCGAAGCCGCGCTGCTTGCCGAGCAGAGCCACGAAGATCCGCGCCTTCTGATCGCCGAAGCCGGGGAGGGCCTTCAGCCGCGCGAGCACGGTGCGCCCGTCCGGATCGTCGCGGGTCCAGATCGTCGACGCGTCGCCGTCCCACTCGTCGACGAGGGCGCGGCAGAGCACCTGCACGCGCCCGGCCATGTTGGCCGGGTAGCGGTGGATCGCCGGCGGCGTGCGGCACAGCTCGGAGAACGCGTCCTCGTCGAACGCGGCGATCGACTCCGCATCGAAGGAGGCGCCCTCGGCGTCGAGTCGCTGCTCGATCTTGAGCGGACCGGAGAACGCGGTCTCCATGGCGACCTGCTGGTCGAGGAGCATGCCGATCAGCAGCGCGAGCGGGTCGCGGCTGAGCAGCGCGTCGGCGTCGGCGTCGTCGGTGATGTGCAGGGCGGGTGCGGCGGTCATCCTCCAGGGATACCACGGACACCCGGCGATCCGGCCGACCCGGTGAGCCGGCGGACCGTCCGGTCGAGGACGCCGAGCGCCTCCGCCAGCTCGAGATCGCTCGCTCCGCCGTAGCCCAGCACGAGCGCCTCCTCCTCGGCCCGGCCCGAGAGGGCGTACTCGTGCAGCGTCGCGACCCGCAGCCCCTCCTCGAGGAGCGCCGCCGCGACCTCCCCCGCGGGCAGCGGCACCGAGAGCACGACGTGCAGGCCGCCGTCGAGACCGCTCGCCGACCCCCAGTCGATGCCCTCGGCGAAGCGGCGGACGAGCTCGCGGCGGTGCGCGTACCGGCGGCGCGAGCGGGTGAGGTGGCGCCGGAACGCTCCGTCGGCCATGAACGCGGCGAGCGCCTCCTGCGTCGGCCCCGAGACGGAGGCGTCGCGCTCCGCGTCGAGCTCGGCGAGGGCCGGCCGCAGCCACGAGGAGGCGGGCAGGGCCAGGTAGGCGACCCGCAGCCACGGCGAGACGGTCTTCGAGAACGAGCCGACGTGCGCGACTCCCCCGGCGGTGTCGAGCGAGGCGAGGGCGGGCAGAGGGGCGCCGACGTAGCGGAACTCGCTGTCGTAGTCGTCCTCGATGACCAGCATCCGCCCGGCGGCCGAGCGGCGGACCAGCTCGAGGCGGTCGGCGAGGCCGAGTCGCCCGCCCGTGGGGTACTGGTGCGACGGAGTGACCACCACCACGTCCGCCCTCACCGCGTCGAGTGCCGCGAGGTCGATGCCGTCGCCCGCGACGGCGATGCCGACGACCTCGTGCCCCTCCGCCCGTAGGCGCCTGCGGACCGCGGGGTAGCCCGGGTCCTCGACGGCGACGCGCACCGCGCGGCCGAGCGCGCCGCTCGCCGCCCGCACGAGCAGGGCGACCGCGTCGGCCGTGCCGCTCGTCACGACCACGTCGGCCGCGTGCACAGCGAGGCCGCGCGAGCGCCGCAGCTGGTCGGCGATCTGCTCGCGCAGTCCGGGGTCGCCCGTGGCGACGGGCAGAGCGGAGGGAGGTGCGGCGAGCGCCGGTCGCCAGGCGGCCCGCCACTCCGGGGTGTCGAGGCCGCGGGTGTCGGGGCGGCCCGGCCGCAGATCGAGCCGCGGATCGGCGGTCGACGCGGGCCGCGCCTCCGCTGCCGCCGGCGGCGCCGGGGCGGGGACGACGATGCCGTCCGTCGCGACCGACACCCCGGCACGGGGCCGGGCGACGAGGTACCCCTCCCCCACGAGCTGGTCCACGGCGGCGACGACACTGCCGCGCGAGACGCCGAGCTGCTCGGCGAGGACGCGGCTCGACGGGAGGGGGTCGCCCGCTCGGTACCGCCCGTCGAGGACCGCCGCGCGCAGCGCCTCGGCGAGCGTCGCCCGCACCCGGCCGCGCGCCGCCGGCTCGTGCAGCAGCGGACGCTCCAGATCACCCGATGCCATGCGACCCTCCGTACTGGACCACTCGGATAGCGCCCCAGTGGCATTCTGACAGATCCAGAGCGGCGATGAGGATGAGGCCATGACCACTCTCCCCGCCACTGACCGCACCCGTGTCACCCGCCTCCGTGACCGCCAGGTCACCGACCGGGGTGCGCTCGACGCGATCCTCGACGAGGCCCTCCTCGCGCACGTCGCCGTCGTGCGCGACGGCGTCGTGATCGTGCTGCCGATCCTCTTCGCCCGCGACGGCGACCGGCTCCTCCTGCACGGCTCGAGCGGGGGCGGGCTCCTGCGGGCGGCGGCCCAGGGCGCGCCGCTCACCGTCTCGGTGACGCTGGTCGACGGACTCGTCGTGGCCCGGTCGACCTTCGACAGCTCGATGAACTACCGCTCCGCCATGATCCTCGGCACCGCCCGGACGGTCGAGGGGGCGGAGAAGGCGAGAGCGCTCGAGCTGCTCTCCGCGCGCCTGCTCCCCGGTCGCGAGCGCGAGGTGCGCCCGAGCACACCGCGCGAGATCGCGGCGACCCTCGTCCTGCAGCTCCCGCTCGAGGAGGCGAGCGTCAAGGTGCGCGCGGCCGGGCCGTCCGACGACGACGCCCAGACCGACGGGGTCTGGGCCGGGGTCGTCCCGGTCGTCACCCGCACCCTCGCGCCGGTCGCCGCGCCGGGGTCCGACGCGCACGTGCCGCCGTCGGTGGCCGCCTTCATCGAGGCGGTCGACTCGGCGGCACCCGCGTTCCGGTAGCCGCTACTTCGCGTCCTGACGCGGGAAGACGACCTTCTGCACGACGATGATGACCGAGGCGGCGACCGGGATCGCGACGAGCGCCCCGAGCACACCGGCGATCGTGCCGCCCGCGACGGCGGCGATGACCACGACGGCACCGGGCACCGAGACGGCGCGGTTCATGATCCGCGGGCTCAGGACGTACGCCTCGACCTGCATGTAGACGAGGTAGTAGATCGCGGCGACCAGGGCGGTGACCGGCGAGGCCAGGAGGCAGGCGAGCGAGATGATCACGGCGCCCGAGATGGTGCCGACCAGCGGGATCAGCGAGCCGAGGAACGCGACGCAGGCCAGGAGCGCGGGGACCGGTCCGCCGATGATCAGCA